>NZ_JAVDWR010000006.1:0-213052 GCF_031457405.1 Rheinheimera soli
AACAGCTGATCCAGTAATTGGTCTGTAATTGGCATTCTTTATCCCTTCCAAGGAGTTAGGTAGAATGCCACTTACACAGATTTTTTTACACTCTCTTTGTTACTACGGCGTTTGACGAACATGAAATTAGCGAATCTTATGCAGCGTTGATATCTCGAGTTAGGTCCGAGCTTAACCCAAGCAAATGACTGTGTTTCTGCACTGATGGCTCTAAGAACGTCTACACCAGAGAACTCAAAAACTTACCCCGTATCCATTTTTTATAACAATTCAGGAATTTGTTGATGTCTACCACTCAGGAAATCTTTTGGTATCGTTTTGAGCCTGAACCAGTTGGTGAAAATATCAATCGCATTAAAGCATTGCAAAACGACAAAATCTGGATTTCTGATCCAAACAATTTTAATGACCCTTTAGATCTCAGATTAAAGATCAAAAGCGGAAATGATTGGGACAACAATGAAAAGCTCTATCTTTCAGTTTTAGAGGGCTTTCTCAAGAATGAAAGCCCAAACTTAGATAGTCCTCTCTTACCCAGTTCTACAGATATCGCACAAATTTTCGATGATCTGATTCCGTCTCAATATTTAGTAAGACTAATGAACCAGCGCATAAGTACCTTTGGCATACAGTGTTTCAGCAGACATTGGAATTCTGTTCTGTCATGGGCACACTACTCAGACGGGTATCGTGGTTACTCTATTAAATATCTGGCAAAAGAGTGGACAATAGCAACTGACAATCGCGGCACTTGCCATTTTGACAACGTTATTTATGTCAATCAGCTACCAGAGATCAGTTTGGCAGAATGTATTTTTGCTCCTCATGAAACACTAAAACGTGTTCTTGCGACCAAACACGCAGATTGGGCCTACGAATCTGAAGTTAGAATTGTTCACTACAAAGCAAAAGGCCAAGTAACCCAAATGCCAAATGGTCTGACTATATCTAGTCTGATAGTTGGCGCTATTGCAACTGAAGAAACTGAAAGACTCATTTTGAACAAGGCTTTAGAGCTGAATGTAAAAGTCGAGTATGCTTCTTTTGTGAATGGAGCACTGCAACTCACCGATAAAGCCACTTGGCACAAACTAAAGCGAAGTAACTAAATGATCAGTATTCTAGTTGCGAAACCTTATGTCTGGCCCATCAGATTTATTTTTATTAGTCTGGCCTTTGTTGTTGCTAACATGATTCTGGACAAATTAGCACAAGGCTATGTCATCTCTGCCGGAGGCACCAAATATCTGGCAGGAACTACGACGTTTTATACTGGCCTTTTGAAATATCTAGCCCTGGATTTTGTTTTGGTACTTTTTGCTGTTCGCACAATTCCAAAAGAGCATAAGCCAGAAAAAACAAACTAACCGCTATTCAAAAATACGCTGGCTTTTGCAGATGCCGAGACACAAACTTCTGCTGCTTTTTCCACCAAACTCTTTAATCTAAGTCCAAGATCCACAACAGCATTTGCATTCGTGTAGCCTTTTTGCTTATGCTGCCAAAAGCACACTAAAGGCCGACGTTATGATAGAACTTCACCAGTATTGTCCAGAGCAACAACAATGGCAGATCAGCGATTTTCAAACGCTGCGTTACCCTTTGTTGTCCGATACTAAAATTTGGATCAATTTAACTGCTGCCCATCAGGATGAACAACGTCAGGTGCTGGAGTTTTTTCGTATTCACCCTGTGATTGCCGAAGATTTTCTGCGTGAACGGCATCCGCCGAAGATGGAATTCAGCGACAGTTTTAGTTTGCTGATTTTGCGTGGTTTTTCTGCACCCGATTTCAGTGACTATCCGGGCCATAGTCAAATTTCGGTGCTGTTTAACGATCAGGTGATTTTGGTGAAATACCATAGTCCACTGGATGACAGCAAAATTGATCTGCCCTTTTCTGCCTTTGCAGCAAGCAATAAATTTAAAGACTGGGTGAAGAAGTACATCTACGCTATATCAAGTACTTATCTGGAAAAGCTATTGCAGTTTGAAGATGAATTAGGTGAATTAGAAGACAGCATGCAAAGCAATGGTAACGATCAGAAGATGGCGCAAATTATGAAATACCGCTCAGTATTTCGTAAAATTGACCGTAATCTGGCCTATCAGAAAGAAATGTTTTCCGACCTGTTGTACGAAGAAGACGCCAGTCATCCATTTAAACGTCATTTTGAGCCTATAGAATTGCGCGATTTTTACGAAAAGTTTGAGCGCCTGCACAGTATGACGCAGATGTATTATGACCAGTTAAGTGATTTGGTGGATGGTTATATGTCGACTTCATCACACCAAATTAATGAAAAAATGAAAGTGCTGACCATGCTCAGTGCTGTGTTTATTCCACTGACCTTTATTGTGGGTGTGTACGGCATGAACTTTAAGTATATGCCTGAGCTGGATAATCCTTTCGGCTACTATATTACCTGGGGTCTGATGCTTGGATTAGCTTTGGGCCTGTTAGCCTTATTTAAGATCCGCCGTTGGTGGTAAAGCTGTAGCGACAATGCAGACAGCAGGAGCGGTTTAATGGTTGAAAATACCCCACTGGATATTGAAGAAATAGTCCGGGACAGTTTTGATGAAAATGAAACTGAGCAGCTGGCAGAAAAACTGGACCAGTTAGAGCCGGAAGAAATTGCTATTGCGTTGGAAGCCATGCCGCTCGAGCAGCGGGTCAGCACCTGGCTGACTCTGGAAAAAGAGCAGCAAATTGCCTCTTTGACCTACATGAGGGTTGACGCTCGCAGCAACATCTTTAAACAACTGGAAACAGCACAGCTGCATGATCTGGTTGAAGAAATTGATGTAGACGACCTGATTGAGTTACTGGACGAATTACCGGACGCTATTTATCAATACGCTTGCTCGCGGATGGACCAAAGCGAAAAACGCTGGCTCGATCAGGCTCTAACTTATGACGACGAGCAATGTGGTCGTTATGCCGATCACGATGTATTAATTGTTAATAAGAACGCCAAAGTGCGGGACGCAGTACGGCTGTTTAAGAAATTAACCGAAGATGCCGAATATCAGGAAGCTTTGTTTGTCGTTGACCGCACAGGTCGTTATGTGGGGCTGTTGCAAGGCATACGTTTATTAGGCCAGCCCAATCATATGCCTGTGGTTGAATTTATCGACGCAGAAGCCCCTGTAGTACAAGGCGATATGGAGCTCGATACAGGCTCAGATTTAGTAGCCCGTTCCGGTTACAGCGCTTTGGCGGTTGTAGATAGTGAAGGCAAACTTTTAGGCCGTTTATCTATAGGTGAAGCGCTGGAAAACGTGCGGCGCAGCCTTGAAGGCCAGTTTATGCACACAGCGGGTTTAGACGAAGAGGAAGACTTATTCGCCCCTATAGTCAACAGCGCCAAACGTCGGGCTTTATGGCTGGGTATTAACTTATTGACCGCCTTTTTAGCGGCATGGACCATAGGCTTATTTGAAGCCACCTTGCAGCAAGTGGTGGCTTTGGCGGTATTGATGCCTATTGTCGCCTCTATGGGCGGCATTGCCGGCAGCCAAACCTTAACCTTAATTATCCGGGGTTTAGCTTTGGGCCAAATTACCCCTCAAACCTATTGGACCTTAATGCGCAAAGAATTGAGCATAGGTGCTATCAATGGTGTGATCTGGGCTTTGGTCATTGCAGGCATCACTTACCTTTGGTTTGGTGACTGGATTATCGCAGGCGTGATCAGCTTTGCCATCGTCATCAATATTTGTGTGGCAGCCTTCAGTGGTGTGGTGATCCCGGTCTGGCTGGAGAAAATGAAAATAGACCCAGCCCTGTCTGGTTCGGTTATTTTAACCACAGTGACAGATGTGATAGGTTTTTTTGCCTTCCTCGGTTTAGGTTCACTGTTCTTACTGTAAGGTGGTAAAGCTTTAGTGTAAATTTTTTGATTTTTTACAGATACTTGGCAGTCAAAGCACACTAGAATAGTCTCAACAGATAAATTCCGGGCCTGATGATGGTGTTGTTATGAAAATTGCGGTCTTGTCGCGCAATAGTGAGTTGTATTCTACCCGCCGTCTGGTTGAAGCGGCGGAAGAGCGGGGTCATCAAATCGAGGTGATAGACCCGCTGATGTGTTACATGAACATCAACAAAACTAAATCCGGCATTCACTACAAAGGTGAAGTGCTGGAGCAGTTTGATGCCGTGATCCCCCGTGTTGGTGCTTCCATTACTTTTTATGGCACTGCTGTATTACGTCAGTTTGAAATGATGGGCGTCTATGCGCTGAATGAATCCAGCGCCATCAGCCGCGCCCGCGATAAACTCTGCTCCCTGCAATTATTAGCCCGTGAAGGTATAGGTTTGCCTATTACTGGTTTTGCCGACAAACCAGGTGATATCCCCGATTTAATAGATATGGTCGGTGGCGCACCGCTGGTGATAAAGCTTTTAGAAGGCACTCAGGGTATAGGTGTAGTGCTGGCGGAAACCCGCACAGCAGCCGAAAGTGTGATTGAAGCTTTTATGGGCCTGAACGCCAATATTCTGGTGCAGGAATACATTAAAGAAGCCAATGGCGCTGATATCCGCTGTTTTATTATCGGCTCTAAAATAGTCGCCTCAATGAAACGTCAGGCCAAAGCCGGTGAGTTTCGTTCCAACTTACACAGAGGCGGCACAGCCTCTATTGTGAAACTTAGCGCAGATGAAAAACGCACTGCTTTGGCAGCTGCTAAAACTATGGGCTTGCAAGTGGCTGGTGTCGATATTTTACGCTCTAACCATGGCCCTGTGGTGATGGAAGTCAACAGTTCTCCGGGCTTAGAAGGTATAGAAGGAGCAACAGACATTGATGTGGCTGAGCTTATGATCCAACATCTGGAGAAACATGTGCCTTTGCATCAGGCCCGAATGCAACAAAAAGCGTTGCAAAAAACACAGCAGAAAAAACTGGCCAAAAAGTAGGTTTCGATAACAAAAGGCAACCCCATGCTTACGGATAAACGACAGGCTTTTACTTTAGGTGGCACTGTAATAGAACCTGGCCAGCGGGCTGTGGTTGATATTCCTTTTGGCAAACTTTATACCCACACCGAGCTGAATATAGGGGCTCATGTGGTGCACGGTAAAAGACCAGGGCCTGTGCTTTTAATCACCTCAGCTTTGCATGGCGATGAAATTAACGGCGTCGAAATTTGCCGTCGTTTGCTGAAATGGCCCAAGCTGAATCAGCTCAAAGGCACCTTAGTCGTGGTGCCTATAGTCAATACCTATGGCTTTGTGCAGCAATCCCGTTATCTGCCCGACAGACGTGACTTAAACCGCAGCTTTCCAGGCAGCGAAAAAGGCTCGCTCGGCAGCCGTATGGCCTTTCAGTTTACCGAACGTATTTTAAAACAATGCACTCATGTCATTGATTTACATACAGGTGCTATTCATCGCAGCAACCTGCCTCAGGTACGGGCCAGTGCTAAAGACAAAGTGGCGCTGCAAATGGCCGAAATTTTTAACGCCCCTATTATCATTAAAGCCGCCAGCCGTGAAGGCACAATGCGGGGTACAGCCAACAGTTTGGGCATTCCTATTATTTTGTATGAAGCGGGTGAAGCTTTGCGTTTTGATGAGCAATCGATCAAAGTGGGTGTACGCGGCATTATGAACGTGATGCAGGATTTAGGCATGTTCAGCCCCAGCAAAAAAACCATCAAAACAGGGTCTTTGTTTAGCAAAAAAAGTAGCTGGATCAGAGCTGAACACGACGGTATAGCCCGCTATTACGTTGGTTTAGGCCAAACTGTACAACAAGGTGATGTGCTGGCCCATATCTACAGCCCCTACTCTGACTTTGAAGTGGCAGTAGAAGCCAGCTTTAACGGCATAGTGATAGGCCGAAACAACTTACCTCTGGTGAACGAAGGCGAAGCTTTGTTTCATATAGCCGAAGTCAGCTCTTTGGATGAGGCAGAAAAAACCCTGGATGCGATCAGCGACGAAGTAGACGCTGCCATGCCGCCAGTTCTGGGCGTGGTGTAACACTGCAGGTCAGAACTATCACTCTGACCTGCGTTGCTATCTTTAGTTGGCGTTGATGGTTGGCGCTATACCCACAGTGGTAATACGTTGCCCTACCATTTCACGCACATAAAGTGTGACTTCGCCGAAGTTTTTACTGGCCCCCACAGCAAGCGATTGGGCTAAAGCCTGACGCAATACCTCATCCAGGGACAAATACCCGTCAGCAGAAAGCTCTATGCCATAAGAGTGGGATAAGTCTTCCACTTTGGTGTAGCCTTTTAATTTCAGTTCACCTGCAGGTAAATGCAGGTAATTGCTTTTGGCTATACCAGAACAAACCAGATCCACAAAATCACGGACATCGGGTTTCATCACAATAAATAAATGATCGCCTGCATAGAGGAAGGTAGAACCCCGTGGTGGGATCACCTCATTGCCTCTGGTGATCATCGCCACCACAGTGCCGTCTGGCAAAGCCATTTGGGATAAACGACGGCCTGAAGCCCGCGAACTGTCTCCCAACTGATACTCCACTATATCGGCATCTACATCACCTAAAGCGGTAATTTCCAGCGTAGCGGCAGGAGTGGCCGGAGCTGGTTCTGTTAATCCTAAAACCCGGGCCATCAAGGGTAAAGTTGAGCCCTGCACTGTGGCCGAAATCAGTACCACAAAAAACACCACGCTAAAAATCAGTTCGGCGCCGGGCAAACCATACATCAGCGGATAAATAGCCAGAATAATAGGCACTGACCCCCTTAAGCCAACCCAGGACACTAAGGTAATTTCTCTCATACTAAAACCGAATAACTTCAGCACTGGCAGCACGGATAAAGGCCGGGCCAGCAGCGTCAGCACCAGCGCAATTAACAGGCCTTCAAACCAAACATCCAGCAAGGTAGAAGGGTTAATCAGTAAACCTAAGATCACAAACATAATAATCTGCCCCAACCAGGCCAGACCGTCGTGAAACAAGAAGGTACTGCGCTGAAACACAAAACGACTGTTGCCTATCACTACCCCTGCAATAAAGATGGCTAAAAAGCCACTGCCGCCCAAATTGGCGGCAACACCAAAGGCCAGTAAACCAAAAGCCGCCACCATCACAGGGTATAAACCAGAAGTAGTCAGGTGAATACGATTAATAATACGCACGGACAACCAGCCAGCAGCCAAACCTACCACTGAACCTATGCCCATTTGTTGCACAAATAACATCAACAGCCCAGTGCCGGGTTCTAAACCTTTCACCAGTACTTCTAATAAGCCTACGGTTAAAAATATCGCCATAGGATCGTTGGTCGCACTTTCAATTTCCAGCGTTGCTTTCAGGCGCGGATTAATATGAATACCGGCATTACGCAGCAATGAAAACACAGCTGCAGCGTCGGTAGAACCTACTATGGCGCCAATCAGCAAGCCATAAAATAAAGACAGATCCAGAATATAAGCAGCAGCTACACCGGTAATAATAGCGGTAACCAGCACCCCAAAAGTCGCCAGTACAGAAGCCGGTTTCCATACCTGCCGGACCGAGGTCATTGGGGTTTGCAAACCACCATCAAACAAAATAATGGCTAAAGCCAAAGACCCGAGTGCATGCGCTATTTCGGCATTATCAAACACAATACCGCCAGGGCCATCTTCCCCAGCCAGCATGCCCACCATAAGAAACAATACCAGCACAGGCAAACCCAGCCTGGCCGACAATTTACTGGAAACAATGCCGAAGATAATTAAAATCGCGGCTAATAAAATAATTTGATCAATCACAAACATGAATAGCTTTCTCACCACTAAAGCTGCACAACAGACCTGCAGCAGAACTTAATTTCGCAGCCTCATGTCCATCTGTTAAAGAGGCACTGTCTGCACGACAAAGAGTATGAACTAACTCAGTAATAATGGAGGTGCCCGGGCGGAAAAACACCGGGTTATTGTAGTCTGAACAAAGCCAACAACAGCAGAACAGAGATCCCCTACAACAGCACTAAAGCCAAACTGATGCCACAACACCGCAGTATGTTCAGGATCAGTCGAATAAGCAGCATGCTTGACTAATTCTGGCCCAGTCGCATGTGCTACCAGTGCCATTCCTTTGCTTGTGCTCTGTAAAGCCAGGGCGTTTTCGACAGAAGAATACGACACTGCGGTACAGAATGAGCCTAAGTAAAAAAACAAGGCGACAAGACTTAAGTACTTCATAATTCGCAGTTAAAACCCAACTCCAGATGGCAATTTGACTATACCAGCAATTATGTTAAAACAAAGCTGAATATCCTATGACCAGAAACAGACCATCATTGATCTCGTGGCTTTAATCGCATATTCAACAGCGCCTGTTGTTTTTTGTTGCTTTTTTATGCTGTGATGGAAAAACAACATCTCCTCAGAACAGAATAAAAAGGATTTCAGAATGCGCCTGCTTCCCCTCACCTGTTTAATCAGCTCAGCTTTTATCAGCACCAGCAGTCTGGCTACACCAAAAAACTTAGCTGCAGCTATTCAGACCGATTACCAACACCACCTTGAACCGCTGTTTAAGCATTTTCATCAAAACCCGGAACTGTCTTTTATGGAGTTCAAAACGGCCGAACGTTTAGCCAAAGAGTTAAAAGCTGCAGGTTTTGAAGTCACTACTGGTGTCGGCAAAACAGGGGTGGTCGCCATTCTGAAAAATGGTAAAGGCCCGCTGGTGATGATGCGCGCTGATATGGACGCTTTGCCGGTAGAAGAAAAAAGTGGTTTACCTTATGCGTCTAAAGTAAAAAGCAAAGACTGGAACGGCAACGAAGTCTCAGTGATGCACGCTTGTGGTCACGATATGCATATCACCAGCTTAGTGGGCACAGCACGGCAGATGGTGAAAATTAAAGATCAATGGCAAGGCACTTTGATGCTGATTGGCCAGCCTGCTGAAGAATATGTAGGTGGCGCTCAGAGCATGCGCGATGACAACATCTGGCAGCGCTTTGGCACACCGGATTACGCTATGGCTTTGCATGTATCCAGTGAAATTGAAGCAGGAAAAATTGTCGCTGTTGAAGGGTCGCCCTACTCTGGCGTGGATTCGGTTGATATTCATATTCACGGCGTAGGTGCTCATGGTGCCAGCCCACACCGTGGTATAGACCCTATAGTCCTAGGGTCACAAATAGTACTGGCGCTGCAAAACATTGTCAGCCGCGAAATAGCCCCCAAAGAACCCAGTGTTATTACAGTGGGTTCTTTTCATGCGGGCTCAAAACACAACATTATTCCAGACTCGGCCCATTTACAGCTGACGGTACGGAACGACACCTTAGAAACCCGGGAGCAACTGATCAGCGCCATTAAAAGAGTGGCAACCAATATGGGGCGGGTAGCAGGTTTGCCTGAAGATAAATTGCCGGAAGTCACAGTGGATCCACAAACCACCCCTCCTACAGTCAATGATATTCCGCTGACACAACGTTTAAAGCAGCGCTGGGTCAGTCACTTTGGTGCCGACATTTTGGATCAGAATTACAAACGACTGGGCATGGGCGCTGAAGATTATCCGTTTTTAATAATGAACCCAACTATTCAAAGCGTGTATTTCCAGATAGGCGGCACACCGAAGCAAGACTTCGAACGTGAGAAACAAGGCGGTGATCCGGTGCCAAGCCATCACAGCCCATTATTTAAGATTGCACCAGAGCCCGCGATAAAAGCAGGTGTGGAAGCCACAGTAGTCGCCTTACTGGACCTGATGCCTAAACAATAAATAATTCAGTGATTCATCCATACCGGCTTGCCTCTGGCGGGCCTTTTTGTAAGATAAGCTTACAAATGAATTTCGACTCTGGCAGTAAATCAGGTTAGTCTGGTACTGCTGTCATCAGCTATTTTTGACCCGGCCTGATGATGCCCATAATTAATAACTAAAAGGAAAACGCAAAGTGCGCCATTCATTATTAGCTCTTAGCATTGCCGCATTACTGGCAGGCTGCAATCCGGCCCAGGACACATCCACCACCACCACGACCACAGCAAACACGGCTACAGCAGCAGAAACCCAGGCGGCTTTATCTGAATCAGAACGCTTAAACCAGTGGTTTGAAACCAAATACGAAGAACAGCTGCAAATGAGCCCGCTGAGCATGACATTTTTAGGCCGCAAGGATAAAAACGACCAGATTGATGACATGACAGAAGCCGCAGAAACAGAGCAACTGGCATGGCAGGCTGCCACAGTGGAGGCATTAAAAACTCAGTTTGATTACAGCAAATTAGACACTGAAGCCAAAACATCGTACGACTTATGGATTTACCAATACGAACAAGCCCGCGATGCTGCCGCCTTTAACGCCAATGCCTATGTGTTTAATCAGATGCAGGGCCTGCATTCGTTTTTACCTCAGGTCATGATGAACTTCCATAAAGTAGAAGAAGTGGCTGATATGGAAGCTTATGTGAAGCGTATTGGTGGCATAGCCAAAGCTATTGCAGATTTACAGCAACGCGCTGCCAGTTATGCTGAAGCTGGTGTACGTCCGCCACGTTTTGCCTATGAAGGCGTGATAGAGCAGGTAAATAATCTGCTGAACGGTGCGCCATTTAAGGAAAGCGATAAAGACGCCCCTTTATGGACAGATGCAAAATCCAAAGTAGAAGCGCTGAAAAAAGCCGACAAACTGGATGATAAAAAAGCGGAGCAGTTACTGGCTGATGCAAAATCTGCGTTAACCACGCAATTTCAGCCGTCTTATCAGGCTTTGTTAACCTTTTTAACCAGCGAGCTGGATAAAACTCAGGAAAATGTGACTGGTGTATCCACTCAGCCAAATGGTGTGGCGTACTACAACCACAGGTTAGCTCAGTCAACAACGACGGATTTAACCGCAGATGAAATTCACCAGATAGGCTTAACTGAAGTAGACCGCCTCACCAAAGACATGATTGCGATCAAAGACAAAGTGGGCTTTAAAGGTTCACTCAAAGAGTTCTTTACCTTTATTAAAACAGACTCTCAGTTCTTTTATCCGGATACAGATGAAGGCCGTCAGGGTTACATTACAGACTCTGAAGCCTACTTAGCTTTTATCGAGAAAAAACTGCCTGAATACTTTGGTATTCTGCCTAAAGCACCTTTAGTGGTAAAACGGGTGGAAGCCTTCCGTGAACAACCGGGCGCAGCTCAGCATTATTTCCCTGGCACACCGGATGGCAAACGCCCTGGTATCTACTACGCGCATTTGTCTGATATGAAACAAATGCCAAAAAATGAAATGGAAGCTATTGCTTACCATGAAGGCAGCCCGGGCCACCATATGCAATTATCTATTGCACAGGAACTAACCTCAGTCCCTACTTTCCGTACTCAGGCACGTTTTACTGCCTATATCGAAGGGTGGGGTTTGTATTCTGAATTACTGGCTAAAGAAATGGGTGCTTACCAGAATGATTACTCTGACTTTGGCCGTTTAATCACTGAAATGTGGCGTGCAGTGCGTTTAGTGGTCGATACAGGCTTGCACAGCAAAGGCTGGACTGAACAACAAGCTGTTGAGTACTTTAAAGAGAAAACCCCTGTGGCTGAAGGTGCAGTGGTTTCTGAAGTACGCCGCTATCTGGTGATGCCAGGTCAGGCTACAGCTTACAAAATTGGTATGCTGAAAATTTTAGAAATTCGCGCCAAAGCCAAAGAGCAGTTAGGTGACAAGTTTGATATCCGTGGTTTCCACGACACCATCTTAGGTGGTGGTGCATTGCCTCTGCAGGTACTGGAAAAACGTGTACAGAACTGGGTAGACAGTGTGAAAGCTGCATAATATCTGCTTCTGTTGAAATGGCCCTTTAGCGGGCCATTTTTTTTCACCAATTATTTCAATACAACCATTTACTCTAAGCAAACGTATTGATGAACAATTTCCCACCAACAGGATACTTTTATGTTTAGTTATGTCACTTTAGGTTCGAATGATCTGGATAAATCAGTCGATTTTTATCTGGAGCTATTAAAAGAGCAAGGCGCTAAAACCCTCATCAAAATGGACCGTATTGTATTTATTGGTAAAAGTATGCAAAGCCCAATGCTGGCGCTTTGCATTCCGTTTAACAAAGAACCAGCGACACCCGGCAATGGCACTATGTTATCTATAGCTCCGGGCAGCAAAGAAAAAGTAGATGAGCTGTACCACAAAGCCATATCACTGGGCGCAAGTTGCGAGGGTGCACCAGGACAACGTATTGAGAAGACCTTTTACGGTGCTTACGTGCGGGATTTAGATGACAATAAACTCTGTTTTAATCATTTCGGTTAACTCTCTACAAGGCAATAAGCCTGAGTATTCAGGCTTATTGCCTTACTGTTTTAAAGGTTGTGTTTTTAGCTTTCCAAATGTTAACCTTGTGTTCACCATTTCATTGATTACAGGGACGAAACCATGCGCAAATCATTGTTGGCAGCCAGCCTGCTGCTCAGCACTTGGGCACAAGCAGACTTATTGGATGCATTGCAGCACTACGAGCAAAAAGACTACCCTAAAGCCTCTGCTGAATTTACTCAGTTATTGCCACTTGGTAACGAGGTTGCAGCTTTCAATCTGGCAGTGATGTTTTATAAAGGTGAAGGTGCAGCCGCAGATCCCGTCAAAGCCCTGGCTTATTTTCAACTGGCAGCCGAGCTTGGTGATAGCAGAGCGACCGGAGTGATCAGCTCCATCTCTAAACAATTATCTGCCACAGAGCTACAACAGGCAGACGAGCAGTCTCATCTCTTACTGACGCAGGTGCAGATCAAAGAAATAGAAGATGAGCGATCAGATCTCATCGACTTTCCTGAAGTAGTAAGCCGCAAAGCGCCTTCCTATCCGAAAGAGGCCGCCACTAAAGGACTATTTGGCTACAACGTGCTGAGATTTGTGATTGATGAACAAGGCAATGTGTCCGCAGTGGAAGTTCTGGGTTCTTTTCCGGCAAAAACTTTTGATAAAGCATCCGCCAGAGCAATTAAATCCTGGAAATATGCAGCGACTGGTCAAAAGCATCAGGGTAAAGTGGCATTGCACTACAGCTTAGGACCTCTGTCAAAACACAGAGTTAACCAATTCATGCAAGAACATAAGTTGGTTGAATACGCGGTAGCCGGCTCGCCCCAACACCAATATATGCTCGGTACCATGATGGATCTGTTAGCAACCAATGCCAACTATCATGTGAATGTAGACAAAGACTTACCTTTGGAAGTGAGTACAGAATTACCTGAACAATTTTTTAGCCGCAAATCATCGTTCAAAACCAGAATCGAAGGTTTTTATGGCAGCGCTGAAGTGAAAACCGATCCGAAAGGTGTTGTTACTGAAGTCTTGTCTGCAGATAAAATGAAACTTCAGCAAGCTTCTGCTTTGTTAATAGGAAAAGAACTGGATGAAGACGCCAGCCATGGTCACTACAGACTTTGGGGTGATCCGGGTAAAGCAGCTCTTGTAGAGCCGGTGATCACACTGTCCCAGTTGCACAGTGGTCATTATTGGTGGAGTATGGCAGCGAAAAATGGCAGCCTGGACGCACAGCGACAATTAGCCGCATTCTCACCACAGTGGGAAAACTATTTACTGCAGAATAACGACCCACAAGTTCAAGCCTGGTCTGGTGTGCGCAAAATTTTGCAGGGCGATAAAGTCGAAGGCCAACTGCTGCTGGAGAAAGCCATAGCACAACATTATGAGCTTGCATCAGAGCTTAAGGCCGTGCTTTAAAGCTCCTACTCAGTCCCACAAAAGCCCACATCAAATTGTGGGCTTTTTTAGCAAACTCAGCCCCTGACTCCAATCCTTTTATAGTTCAGCCTCCAACAGTAAGCTAGCAATGTCTTTACCGGATAAAACCAATAGCACTTAAAATAGCGCTGTTTTACAAGGCAAATTCAGCTACCATAAATCTTCATTCTGTCAGCCTTACGCAAGATTGCCAAAGGCGTTCCACTTACCCCATCTGAGGATTGTATGCGTAGTTTGTCTGTTGCTTTGCTTTGTTTATTCAGTGGTTTTGCTGTGGCTAAACCCGGTGAACTGGTATTTTCCAGCGACTTTGAACAAGACGCTCATCAATGGAACATTCTGGCCGGTTGCCAGCGCAGTTCTGAAATGGCCAGAACTGGCGTCAGCAGCTTGTTTTGTCAGGATGGCAGCAGCTCTTTGGTCAGCCGTTATCCGGTGTCAGAATTAGGTTTACTGGAGTTTTGGGTCAAACCTCAGTCGGCTTTTAGCAGTTACCGCATTAATATTTTAACCTCTTCTTCTGTGGCTTTAGACGCACAGTGGCAACAGGTTGGTCTGGTGGAAGCCCCACCTGGTACTGAAAACTACATGGCACATCGTATATCCATTGATGATCCGGGCCGCAAGTACCTGAGATTGGATATTGAAACCAGACATGGCGGTGTAGCATTGGATGACGTGACTCTGGACAAAATTTTGCTCGATACGGCGCTGCAGAAAAACGAGCAAAAAATTATTGCCGGTATTCTGGATAAACTGCAAACCAATAAAAACTATGAGCTGCAAAGCGAGTCGTTCCGCACTATAGGTAAAAACTATGCGGCGCAGCTGGAAAGTCAGCGCCAGTATCTGGAATACGCCAACGCCATTTATTCAACCATCACTTTTGCGCTGGCAAGTTCTGAGCGCAATAAAATGTCGAATCCTATGGCCTATTCGTCGTTCCGCACTATTTTAGCCGATACCAAAAGAGTGGCCTCACCTCTGCAACAAGCCCGGTTAAATTCGATGGTGAAACCTTTTGGTGATTTAACCACAGCCACTTTAACTGTGGTCAGCGGCGGTTTATATGCCGCTTTTGCTGAACCTTTTAAGTCATTTCTGGCGACAGCTTTTGATAAATCCAATTATGAAAATGCCGATTTAAACCGTAAAGACCGTAAGTTCGCCGAGGAAAACGGTTTAAAAATTTACGAGCAGGCAGAGAAGTTTTTAAATGAGCTGGAAAAAGAACTGGTGCAGGTGTCTGCACTGGATAATGATTTACAAAGCATGCTAAAAATGGTGGAACTGTTCCGTAAAGATTTAGATAAACACCTGCGCAATTATATACAGCATGCAGGACTTGCCCGCACTCAGGAAAATTACAGTAGAGTAATGAGCAAAGAAGAATCTATTCGTGCTCTGGTGATGAGCGAGGTCGGCGAAAACGTCACCAATAAAGCTCAGGGCTATCTGGCTGCCAACAACAACACGCAGCTTATTCAATACATGCTGAAAACTTCAGAGCAGCTCGAAGGCATGCAGGAATTTAAAGAACGTTTTAACCAAATTACCTCGTCCGCTATTACCTTCTACGACAAATTTGAACGCTCCGTTGCGCCGGATCAAAACCCCTTTACTGACGCTAAAGATAAAGCGGCTTGGGAGCAACACGCACAAAAAGCCCGTACTTATATCAGGCAGTCAAAAGAAGCATTTGCGAAAGCTTATATGTAAGTGGGGAGAACCAGTCAAAGCACAGCGGCTTTGACTGGTTTGAGAACACAAGATTATTTAGCGGTACGCGGCTTAGCTTTAGGTTTGGCTTTTGGCTTCACTTTATTGGCACTGTCTACATCGATCTGAGTTTCACTGGCCTTGTTTGAACGGCCTGACAATACCTTACGCGAAATACTTTTTAACAGGGATTGACGATTACTCACTTCAAATCCAGGCGTGATGACACGTTGGATTGTGCTGCCAATCAGCTTTTGAATACGCTCTAAAGTTTGTTCTTCTTCACGGCTGACAAATGAAATCGCCTGACCTTCAGCACCAGCACGGCCGGTACGGCCTATACGGTGTACATAATCTTCCGGCAGATACGGCAGGTTAAAGTTCACTACATAATCAAGACCTTGAATATCCAGACCACGGGCAGCGACTTCAGTGGCAATCAACACCTGTAATTTAGCCGATTTAAAATCTGCGATAGCACGACGTCGAGCGCCCTGACTTTTATCGCCATGGCAAACTGCTGCTTCAATTTTACGCTGTTGCAGCCCTGCTAATAAACGGTCGGCTTGTTCTTTGGTACTGGTAAAGACCAACACCTGGAACCAGTTTTTCTCTGCCAGCAATTGCTCAAATAATTCAATTTTCCGGCTTTCTTCTACCGGATAGACCACGTGGTGCACTGTGTCCGCTGTGCTGTTGGTTTTCGCCACACGGATTTGCTGATGGTTTTTCAGAATTTTATGCGACAGTTCATTCACTGCTGGTGAAGTGGTTGCCGAAAACAACATGGTTTGGCGATTCTGTGACGTCATTTGCATCAGCTTCGTCACGTCTGTAACAAAACCCATATCCAGCATACGGTCGGCTTCATCCAGCACCACAAATTCAACATCACTTAATATGACGTTACCTAAAGCCATATGCTCTATCAAACGGCCTGGTGTGCTGATCAGTATATCCACACCAGCTTTTAATTTATTAGCCTGACCACCCATTTTTACGCCGCCATAAAGTGCAGTCACGCTGATAGCTACGAACTTGGCATAAGCAGTAATAGCTTCAGCTATTTGTTCAGCTAATTCACGGGTTGGCGTCAGGATCAAGGCGCGTGGGCGCTGCGCTGCTGTCTCTTTTGGCTTATCCAGCATGCGTTGCAATACAGGAATAGCAAAAGCAGCAGTTTTACCTGTGCCGGTTTGCGCTGTAACCTGCAAATCCTTGCCACGACGCGCAGGCACTATGGCCTGTTCTTGTACCGGAGTCATATCACTGTAGCCACATTCTACAAGGGCGCGGAGTAAATCCGGGGCTAAATCTAAAGATGAAAATTGCATAAGAGTTCCTCTGTAGAATATAGCTACAGTAAAAAAATGAGCGCAGAATATACAGTATTTTAGCGGTAGAAGAGACAATTCTTTGTCATTGAATGAATTTTACGCAGTACTGCTGTTATTTATAGATGCCTGGTAAGGGCTACTTTCAGTTAATAAGTGAAATGCTTATCTGCTGCGACAAGCATCCTGACTATTAACCTTCGTCAGCATCAAAGGCTGTGTCGCGCGGCTGATGTTTACAGGCTCTGGCGAGAATTTCCACATAAAAGCTGGCCAGTTCTTGCGCCGCGGCAGCATCGATATGTTTATTGATTTCAGAAGTAAAAATCTTTTCTGCAACATCCACTGACGCACCAAAGCGGCAATCGAAAGTCCAGTAGTCCATACCTGCAGGCAGAGTTTTGCGACGCTCTCTGTTCAGATACTTTTTAATATCATATTTAATGGAGTCCACCAAACGAGCAGGTTGCAGTTTAGGGTGGGTTAAAGCTATTGTCTTTTTCATCAAAATTCCTACAGATCCACACAAGTAAAAGCTGAATAAGCTTTTCACTGCGCATTCTACATGGATGAGTGGAAGACTGCTATTTTCTGGCAAAATATAACAGGGAATGATGAAGAAGCGGAGTCAGGAGCTCAGCCAAACATAGGCTCTGTTCCACAAATAAAATAGCTGCATCAGCCAGGAAGTGACCGATGCAGCTGTAATTTAGCTGACGAACAGAAGACGGCAGTCAGCCTGCGGCTTAGTGCTTATCACTTAGTTTCAGCGCCCGCATTTCATCATGGCAGTCCTGCATGGTTGCCATAGATTGCAGCAGTGCAGCTTCATACTGCGGCGGCTGGTTATCTTTTAGCGCAATACGTAACTCTTCCAGCGTTTTATCTTCAACTGCTTCTAACTGGCTGATATAGGTATGTTCCGTATCAG
This sequence comes from Rheinheimera soli, assembly GCF_031457405.1. Lineage (GTDB taxonomy): Bacteria > Pseudomonadota > Gammaproteobacteria > Enterobacterales > Alteromonadaceae > Pararheinheimera > Pararheinheimera soli_A. The sequence goes on from NZ_JAVDWR010000006.1 coordinate 17,704, forward strand.
AAGATAAAACGCCTATTACTTTGGTATACACTTTTCGGACTTCAACAGAAAAAGCTGAGCCTTCTTCACGTTTACCCTCTTCCAGTACGGCAAAGGGTTGCAAACGTTCTTTCACCGACCGACGTGCACTGAGCATGCGATCAAAGAACTGTGCCAGTCGTGGATCACGAACTTGTTCTTTCGCTTCGCTGTAAAATTCAATACCGCTGTTTAATACCTGGATAATATCGGATGCATGGTTGATCTGAGGGGTATTTAACTGTGCCATAAAAAGGTTCTCCTTGATAAGAAAAAATAAAGGGTAGCCAGTAGTGGCAACCGGGGGCGAACTCGTCCGGGCAACAGGACAATAAAAGAGTTGCAGGGAACAGGCCAGACTATTATTCAGGGATAAAGAAAGCTCCGATTAAGACTTAAGCTATTGAATTTGTTTTATAAATGAATTAAGCAATGTGCGGGGGGCTATCCTAAGCACGACCATCAGGCAGTATTGGCAGCGGAACTAATTTCATGCTTTTATGCCAGGACAGGTAATTTTTACCTCTGGCTTGTTTAGGCTACTCAGACATGGCGCGGCTTATCCACTGCCCTTTATTGTATAAACACTGAAATTAATTCAAACAACCAGTAAACGCCTATGACCAATTGCACGAAGAAAAACGTAAATCGAACATTCACAGCTATCACACTAAGCGAGAGAAGATGAGCTAAAGACTGAACTATGCGGGCGGCTAAAAATAAATAAGCCAGAGGATCCGTGACCGCAGTCTGCCCCGTGATTAACGCGATGATCAACAAAGCTGCGAAAATCGGAAAACCCTCAAGACAATTCGCGTGAGCTCGTGTCAGCCTTTGCAAAAATGGCGAAATGTTGGCGTTATCAGGCTTAAACTCGTTGGCTGGAAACTTTTTCGCGACCACCCACCACACCCGCATCACTTCCATAAGGATAAGTAAAAACAGCGTCCATGAGACAAAACCTAACAAAGCAACAACACTAGAACTACCCATATAGTAAACTCCCTTTTTCAGATGTAGCACACAAGATAAATGACTTTATCATCCGTCAGTAGCCTTGCTACTGTCAGCTCTTTTTATGCTCATAGAACAAACAGTGCACTACTAACGAACCGTATTTTTAAACGCTTGTAAAAGAATAAAGGCCTCATTCGGATTGGACATATACACAGCATCGTTTAAGGGCCGATCCAGATAGTTACTGTGCCCGGCTTTTTCGTCTTCCGTAAGATGACCAATATCTTTAAACCCCATTTTCCAGTCACTAAAACTGCGTTGCAGTATCGGCTCTCTGAATAAAGTAATTATTCCACCGTGTCTTGGGTCATTTGATATTTTTTGATGCAATGCATCCACTAGCTCCGCATCACCTTCCAGCACCTGCATAAAGTTTCCGTCTTTAAAAAGCAGCAATCCCGTAATGCCTTTTTTCCCGTTGGCTTCACGACTCTGTTTTAAAATATCTTGTATATCTGAAGAGGTAACCGATCTGACTGCTGAGCTTACATAGATTAATGTAATCAATGCCATAATTAATCCTCAAGAAGCGGAGCGCTTTTTTTATCCTGATTTAGCACAAGGTCCCCAGAAAATTTTGGCGTCCTGCTCTGTGCTGTTTGCTGACAAATAAGTGAAACGGCTTGTTTTTTTGATAAAGTTTGCTGAACCCAAATTAGCGTCGATAGAACACTATTTCAACAGGTTATGCTGAAATTGCTCAAATAAAGACCTGCTACCGTCAGCTGTTAATGACTCACAGCTTTAGAAAACACCTGCATAATCACTACCCCGGCGATAATCAGTGTTATGCCAATTAAGGCCGGAAGGTCGAGTTTCTGGCCGAATAAAAACCAGGCTATGCCAGTGATCAGCACTATGCCAACACCGGACCAGACCGCATAGGCTATGCCTATAGGAATAACTTTTAAGGTGAGTGACAGGAAATAAAAGGCCACAGCAAAACCCACTACTACCAGTACTGAAGGCCAGAATTTGGTAAAACCTTCACTGGCCTTAAGAGATGAAGTCGCTATGGTTTCAGCCACTATGGCGGTTGCTAAAAATAACCAGTGTTTCATAGAGCAGCCTTTGATTGAGATACTTTTAGAGCAGATGGGGGTTAAAACAGCTTACTTCATTGTGACAACATCGTAGGCCAGCAGTTGCGGCACACGCTGTTGTAACTGGGTTTCAATCTGATCAAGCTCAGTCAGGCGCTGACAAAACAATACAGATTTCTGCTCCAGTTCGTCAGCTTTTAACTCCAGCCCTGAGTTAATTTTTGCCAGTAGTTCATCGGCTGGCTGCCAGTTTTGGCTTTCAGTGCGTTCAAAGTTGTCTTCACTCTGGCGCAGAGCATCACGCAGCGCATCCCAGACCGCGCCTACAGTGTATTTGGCGAGATCTTTGAGCTGCGTCTTTAATTCGCCATGTAAAAAGGCGTCCAGTTCATTCAGGCTTTGGGGGGCCAGATAAAAGTGGTCTCCACTTCGGACAAAACGTGAGGTCAACTGATAGGTTGTTTCGCGGATTAAAGCTTGCCATTCCTGCTGCTGCGAACTGTTGCCAATACCTGCCAGCATATTTTCAATAGCAGTTAAACCCAGCTCCACGCTATCTACAGCTATGCTGACCAGCTCTGGTACAAACTTACGCAGGCCCTGGGCATATTGTCGCACCAGTTCTTGTTCTGCAGGGTTTAAGGTGATCCACTCCCCCCGGATAAATAAGTCCTGATCATGATTAATCTGAAACACAGTACGGTTGCTGGTCTGAATACGAATTTGCTCTGGGGAAATCAGAATACCGTGACGGAATGCCATATTGCACTCGTTTGAAAAGCCCGGCCAACTGCAGAACATAAGTAACAGGATCAGAATAAAACGCAAGATATCAACTCTCATTCGGGACAATGCTCAAGGCAAGTGAGGCTAGCTTAGGTGAAAAGTACCGGCAGATCATCAGGAAGTAACGCATTAGGGTGGTCTTTCATCGAAAAGCCCACCCGACAAAACCATCTATTCGTCGCTGAAACGTACTAAACGCACGTACAAACGGGTTATTTTTTCTTTGGTGTTATTTTTTCCACTGTACATGGCAATGGCCCATGCCCGCTCTGGCTGAGTGATCATAGTGGTACTGGTCCAGATGTTTTCACTATTGCTGGCAGGAAATGCAGTCAGATTTATAGCAGGGTCGACACAGCTGCGTTCAATCAGGGTCAGCACTTCTTTGGCATTAGGTAAACGCCAGGTGCCGTAACCTGCCAGAGTACTGCGCTGTGCATCCAGCAAGGCCTCAGACCAATCCAGTTGCTGTGCTGTGCCAGTACAGCTGCGGCTGGAACTGTCCCAGCTTTGACCCACAAGGCAACGTGACCACATCAGCTTAGTGGTGGTGTCCAGCACAGTACCATCTGTGTTCAGTTGAAAACTACTCAAAGCTTTGGTGGTTGTGATGTTACCAAAACAAACCTGAGCGGCCTGAGCGGGTAAAGCCATCATCAGTACTAACATTAGATATTTAGACATAAAGACCCCTTATGGCGAACGCACCAAACGCACAAAACCTAACTGAGTTTGCTGCTTTGGCAAGGTATTGTCATTGCCGTTGCTGATATCAAACACCCATGCACTAATGCCACCACCGCCTTCAGCGCTGGTTTGTCTGGTCCAGTAGAACAAATTATTCTGGATAGCGAAGTCGGGTTCAAAACGGAAAAACGCAGGGTCCAGCAAATGCGCCTCCCCCAGACGGCCAAAATCAGCAATAGACATCAACTCTTCGGTGGTTGGCAAACGCCAGTTGGCACCGCCGCAGTACACTGTCGCGTTCACCTCTTCAATATAGGCACCTAAACCACAATCTGTTGCACTGGGGCAGCTGCTTAAAGCAGCTGCAGCTTCACCGCTTTCACCGCCATTGCCCGGGTCTGCATTAACAAAACTATATCTGTTATTGGCCGCACGCAGCGTACTTGCAGGCGGAGCTGATATAACCGGCTCTTTCAGCTCCCAGATAAGGCCTGTCACATTGTCTCTGATGCAGGAGAATTCATTTGAGGAATCTGGTACTTCGTCACCAAATTGATCCAGCTTGGTGAAGTCAAAAGCCTTTTCACCTTTACCAATTTTGCGCAGGTACTGCACTACACTGTCCCTGCCGCCATCAGCATCCTGACGCGGAAATGCATCACTGCCACAAGGGATCTCGCCGGAGTTGTCGTAACAATCAATCACTCCTGTATCAGGTAAATCTCCCAAAACCGCATTACTGACGGTCACCAGTACAGTGTCGGTGGCATTTTGATTGTTGCGGTCTGTGACTGTCAGTTGCAGTTCCAGTTGGCTGGTACCCGAAATATCGGGCGCAATAAAAGAGGCCTGGCAAGAGCCCGGATTTTTCAGCACCAGTGTCTGGCCTTTTAACTGGTTCCAGCGACAGCTGAAATCTCCGCCGACAGTACGAGAACCACTGCCATCTAAAAACACTTCAGCAAACTCACGAACCTGCTGATCCGGGCCTGCATCGGCAATAATTTGTTGTGTGCTGGCACGAACAGGCACTGTAATGCTGCCCTGCCCTGTAGCACCTTCATCATCGGTAATAGTCAGCGCCAACGCTATGTTCTGTTGAGTGGCAACCAGTGGGGCTACAAAACTGACATTCACGGTATTGATCCCTGTCAACACCACCTGTGGGCCAGAGGTTTGAGTCCAGGCGTAACTGACAATGCGGCCATCGGCGTCTAAATCATAAGAGGAAGCGGCACTCACTGTCGCAGTTAAACCCTGAGCAACAGGCAGTATGGAGGGTTGGGTAATTTGCAGCACAGCAACTGGAGGTTGATTTTTAGCAAGCACCCGTACCTGGGTTTCATCTGTTAAGTTTTGCCCTGCGGGCGTCGTATAAGTCACCTGAAACACCAAAACGCTGTCGGCTTTGACTGCTGGCGCGGTCAAAGTGACAGAGGCGGTACTTGCGGGCATACCTGTGATGCTGATACCTGACAACTGACGCCAGGCAAAAGTACCGCCAGTTGGATCACCCAAAGCATTCAGCGTAAAACTGTTTGTCTCATCAACACTTTGATCTATCCCGGCATTGACACTGGCGGCAGAACCACCTGTATCAGAATCGCTTCCACCTCCGCCGCCACATCCAAGCAAAGCAGTGCTTAGCAAAAGTAAAATAAACCATCGTTGTATTTGGGTCATTGCCTTTATTCCACCAGATGCAGCGATGACACTGCCAGTCAGCGCCCGTCGCAACAAAAAATTGACGTCAGAAGTAATTCAGGGAAAATAAAGCAAAAAACAGGCCAGTTTTGCAGAAAATACTGGCCTGTTATCAGGAGATGGCTGTTACAGAGGTTCGACTACCACACCTTGTTCAGATAAACGAATGCGGGAAGCACCGTACTCTTTTTTAGTTTTTAATACTTCATTGCCAAAACTGCTTTCCACTCCGGCAAAAAGTTGCTGCGTCACTTCAATGCACACCGACAACAATAACTGCCGTCTTTGTTCTTCCAGCTGTTTAATGTCGGCAATAAAAGCCGAAGCTATACTGCGGTGCTCTTCAAACTCCTCCACCATAGCAGCCATTTGTTCTTGCACTGCCGGAGATTTTTCCATTTGCTTGAGCTGGTCTACATGTTGTTTCACCAATTCCATTTCAGCTTTTAAGCCAACTAAACTGGCGCGTAACACATTCTGTTTTTCAATCAAAGGGTCCATCTGCTTGTTCAGCGTGATTTGCAATAAGCTGCCAGAGGGAGCACCAAGATTGCCACAACGTAAACCATTGCCAAGGTAGTAACGGCCACCGACAATTTTGCCATTGGCTTTTTCTTCAGTGCCTGCCAATACCGAATCGGCTTCAACCTGACAATGCAGCAATTGTTTTGCCACAGTAAGACGGTTTTCGCATTTGATGCTGGCGTATTGCGCCAAAGTGCACTGTACATTGCCTTTAGCGCGAACCACTGTACTGAGCACTGTATCTTCACCTACTTCGCTGACCTGATGACCAATAATGGCTCCCCCTATGGTGATATCACCACCGGATTCGATCAGCTCCCCTTCAAAGATACCTTTGACAAACACATTGCCGCCCGCTATGACTTTCATGGCCTCAGCCACATCGCCGTTCACGACCACTGCACCTTTAAAAATAATATGGCCAGAGCCAGCATCCACTTTATTAATGACAAATACTTCGTCCACTGCAACAGCAGCTTCTAATAAACGTGGCATACCATCACGGCTGGCCACTAACAGATCAGGATTATCAGCGGACACAGCAGAACCTTCAGCTGCACCCCATGGTAATTGCTGGCCGTCCAGTGCGGACAAACGGGTTCCTGTCACAGTCATGCCTTCTTTGCCTTTGGTTGGCGGCAGGCGACGCATCAGAGCTTCGCCGGCTTTTACCGAGGCAATAGCACCAAAGTCACGTAAATCAACCTTGCCTTCAGAACGGGCAACAGGCTGTTTATTACGATTGGACATATCGCGGATCAGCAGCTCAAACACAGAATCACGGCCCGGAGTCGGCAGCTTGCCTGCGGCTATCTCTGCACTGATTTTACTGCCTGGTTCGGCCCTGCTGGCCTGCGCTACTAACTGCAGAATTTGTTCTTTTTTAAAACCAAAGACTATCCCTGCTTCTTGTCCGGCTTTCACCGCCTCGTTGGCTGAGACAGGATTGCCACCATAAGCAGCCGTGATTTCGGCGACCGCCAGCATAGCGTCACTGCTGATTTCAACTTTTAATTGAGCGTGAATACGTTCAGCGACTTTGTATTTTAATACATGACCTTCGGCCTGCAGCTTTTGTTTGATTTTTTGCTGAATTTGCTGGTACTCCAGCAACAGATTTTTGACCTGGTCCGGCAACAACAAACAACGGCCGTAACCCGCTTGTTGCAATTGCTCTTTTAACAGGTCAGCAGTCAGATTCGTCTGAGTAACGGGCATGTGAATAAAGACTAAGTCGTCTTTGAGGCTGAACTGACACGCTAACACATTTACTGTCACAAGCAATTACCACTTTTAAAGCAAGCCGCCACTAAAACAAATTCATCAGGCAAAAGGACTGTATTTACCCGGGAGCAGGATTTGTGCCTAATAACTAATTAAATATAGTTCTCTTGGTGGATACGGATAAATAAATCAGTTCCCGCTTTACTATAATCCACTTTGTACTCTTTATTATTCAGCGCCTGCACAAATAACAAGGTTTTGTTTTCGCTGAAGACGTCCGAACTGGCGATATCCACCAACTCCAGATAACGAGCCTTGGCATCCACTTTACTGGAAGGAACTTCTTCGGTAAATATTTTGACACCATGGCGCGTTGCCACGATCACCGGATCACCAGTATCATTAACAATAACTAAATCCACTTTTTTCTGCTTGTGGATCAAGGTGTTACGTCCACTGACTAAAAATGCTTTTTCGTAATTATTCATAACTGTAATACCGTTTTTAATTTTATTTTATAGCGTCATTATGATACAGACGCACATCAAGTGTCTAGGTGACTGTATTGTTTAAACATTGTAACCGGATTTGATTCACTTTGCGGCAAAAATCAGCAGGTTCTGTGCCTATAGAACTTATTGGAATAAAGAGATCAAAACCAGTTAATTGCCGCAATAATTGCATGCGTCGGGCAAACATTGCAATAGCGCCTTTGTAGCTGCGTGTTGCAGTGCTGAATTCTCCCACTTCAATCAGCAGATCAGAAGGGCAAGTCCCTGTCGGACAATTGCGTCCTAAGGCAGCAATAAGCAGGTGACGCTGCTCCACCATCAGATTAACAGCTAAGCGGGGCTGAAGTTGCAACAAGAACTCATCGTAGTCCCGCAGTTTAACGCCTATGTAAGCTAATTCTTCACCTGCGACTTCAGGAATTGAGATAAAAGAGAACCCCTGCCAGGGAATAAACCAGCGGCCTTTATGATGCACGTAAGCAAAACCTTGCTGGTCCAGCTCAATTACATACAAAGGTTCTGTCAGTTTGGCATAACCAGCAAAGAGCCCCAACAAACAACATATCAGCAATAACACCCAGGCAGTGCTGTGCAACACTCCGGGGATCAGCAGCAATAACAACAACCACAACAGCAGCGCTATACTGCTGAGCAACAGGGTTTTCACTCCGCCCCGGGCTGTAGCTGCTCTGTACTGCAATTTGTCCATTAGTCCATATACCAGAAGTAAAAAACAATCATCAGCAGCACCCAGACCAGATAGAAACGCATATTGTGGCAAAACTCACACTTATGTTCCGACATTCACTCCTCCGATACGACCAACACCTGAGTCATTGCGATAACCAGTACACTGTATTGGCTAATATTCCCTACAATAAAGCCCATTATTCAAAGAGTACCAGACTGGAGTTACCGTGACGCAAAAAAATTCGCGCCTGATATGGGTTTTATTGATAGGAATGTCCGCATTTGTTGTCTACCTTTTTCTTCAAAATCAATCACCTGAAGAAGAGCAAAAGGCAAAAGCTTCAGCCACTTTAGTCAATACCCAAATTGTCAGTCCTTCTTCTTTAGTGCGTCAGGTGACCAGCCTTGGTACTGCTCTTGCGAATGAGTCAGTACAAATTGTGACAAATAACAGTGATTACCTGACAGGCCTGCATATTAATGAAGGTCAGAGGGTTGAAAAGGGTCAGCTGATTGCACAGTTAAACGATGTGGAAGAACGTGCCCGTGTTGCTGAACTGTCGGCCTCTCTGCTTGATCAAAAACGTCAGTTAAACAGGGTGAAAAATCTGGCTAAAACTCAGGCTACGGCTCAGTCTTTACTGGACGAACAACAAACCAGAGTAAACATCACCCAGGCTCAGCTCGATGCGGTAAAAGCCCGTTTAAATGAAATGACAATCCGCGCCCCTTTTAGCGGTGTGTTGGGTTTACGCCAGGTCAGTGAAGGCGCGTACTTAACCTCTGGCACTGTGCTGACCACGCTGGACGATTTAAATCTGATCCGTCTGGAATTCAGCATTGCCGAATATTACCTGGCCCAGTTAAAGCCAGGTATGACCGTTAACTCCAGTAGTGTGGCCTATCCCGGTAAAGTATTTACCGGTCAGATCAAGGCCATTGATACCCGTTTAGACCCTGTTACCCGCTCTGTGAAAGTGCATGCTTTAGTGCCTAACGATCAATTAGAGTTGCGTCCCGGTATGTTACTGAATGTCAGTGTAACCCTGGATGAACTGCAGGCGCTGCAAATCTCTGAAAAGGCCATAGTACCGTTACAAAACAAACATTATGTGTTTGTAGTGAACAAAGACAACAGCGTGACACAAACCGAAGTTCAGTTAGGCCAGCGGATGCCGGGTCTGGTGGAGATAGTCTCTGGTCTGAATGCTGGCGATGAAGTGGTGATTGAAGGCACCACCAAAATCCGCTCTGGCTCACTGATCACTAAAGTGGGGCAATAAGCATGTGGCTTTCCGATGTTTCGGTCAAAAGACCGGTTTTTGCCACTGTAGTGAATCTGATTTTACTGATCTTCGGTATTGTCTGTTTCACTATGCTGCCACTGCGTGAATTCCCGGATATTGATGCGCCTATAGTCACAGTCAGTACCGACTACCCTGGTGCTTCCGCTGAGATTGTTGAGACCAAAATCACTCAGCCTATTGAAGACAGGATCTCAGGTATTGAGGGTATCAAAAACATTAACTCTAACAGCCGTGATGGCCGCTCTAATGTCACCATCGAATTTAATGTGGATCGTGACATAGACGCAGCTGCCAACGATGTACGCGAACGGGTATCCCGTATTCTGGACAATCTGCCGGATCAGGCCTTCCCGCCTGAAGTATTTAAAGCTGACGGCGATGACGACACTATTGCCTGGTTTGTGCTGAACAGCGAAACCATGACCAACCTTGAATTATCGGATTACGCTGACCGCTATATTGTGGAGCGTTTTTCAGTGGTCGATGGAGTGGCCCGAATTCAAATTGGTGGCGAACGCCGCTACGCCATGCGTTTGTGGCTGGATAAAGATGCAATGGCCGCCCGTGGTGTCACAGTGCAGGATATTGAAACTGTGCTGCGTGCTGAAAACGTCGAACTGCCTGCCGGCAATATTAAATCTGAAGACCGCAATTTTACAGTCCGGGTAGTACGAACTTATAAAACCCAGCAGGACTTTAACCGTTTAGCCATTAAACGTGGTGAAGATAATTATCTGGTGCGTTTGGGCGAAGTCGCTCAGGTGATTTTAAGTTCGGAAGATGAAGAAAACGAATTCCGTGGTGACGGTAAAAACCTGTTGGGTATCGGCATTATCAAGCAGTCCAAAGCCAATACGCTGGATGTAGTGAAAAATGCCCGGGCTGAAATGGAAAAAGTAAAAGCTATTTTACCTGCAGGCACTACGATCGAACCCGGCTACGATTCGTCCTTGTTTATCGCTGAATCGATCAAAGAGGTGTACAACACTTTAGGTATTGCCATGGGTATGGTGGTGCTGGTGATCTTCCTGTTTCTTGGGAATTTACGTGCGACTTTTATTCCGGCTGTGACTGTGCCTGTGGCCTTAGTTGCCGCTGTGACTGTGCTTTACGCGCTCGATTTTTCTATCAACTTATTAACCTTGCTGGCGATGGTGCTGGCGATAGGTTTAGTGGTGGATGACTCCATAGTGGTTCTGGAAAACATCTACCGTCGTATTGAAGAAGGCGAACATCCGCTTTTAGCCTCGTACCGTGGAGCCCGTGAAGTAGGTTTTGCGGTGGTGGCCACAACGCTGGTGCTGATTTCAGTCTTTGTGCCACTGGTGTTTATGCAGGGTGAACTGGGCAAGCTTTTTACTGAGTTTGCCTTAGCAGTAGCTGCAGCTGTGGTTTTCTCAGGTATTACAGCCCTGACGCTTTCTCCTATGCTGGCCAGTAAATTACTGACGCACAAAAAGCGTGAATCCCGATTCAGCGCTGCGATGCACAAGGGCTTTGTGAAGCTGGAAACAGGTTATCGTAATCAGCTCAATGGCGTGATGAGTTATCGCTGGCCTACACTTGCCGTGTTAGTGCTGAGTTTTGTTGCAACTCTGCTGCTGCTGAAACTTATTCCTTCTGAACTGGCACCACAAGAAGACAGAGGGACCTTTTTTGTCAATATGAGTGGTGCTGAAGGCGCAAGTTACGGCAATAACAGCCGTAATATGCGGCTGATTGAAGATATCCTGATGCCCTACTATGAAGAAGGTGAGTTTAACCGCTTATTGATCAGGGTACCAGGCTGGGGTAATTCAGGTGGCATTGCCATCATCGGCACAGAAAACTGGACCAACGGTAAAAGACGGACCTCAGAGTTGATGCAGGAAGTCAGTGGTAAGCTCAACGAATTACCAGATGTCAGAGCTTTTACCTTTATGCGCAGCGGTTTAGGTGGCGGTCGTGGTGGTGGTCGTCCGGTGCAGTTTGTCATTCAGGGCAATACCTATCAGGAACTCGTAGAGTGGCGCGATATAGTGCTGGCGAAAGCGGCGCAAAACCCCAATTTGCAAATGCTGGATCATGACTACAAAGAAACAGTACCTCAGGTTCTGGTCGAAATAAACAGCGAGCGGGCTGCTGATTTAGGTATCTCAGTTGGCGCTGTAGGTCAGGCACTGGAAGCTATGCTGGGCGGGCGCAGGGTGACGACTTTCCTCGACAGAGGTAAAGAATATGATGTGATACTGGAAGGCGAAGACAAAGACTTTGCGCAACCAGGCAGCATCAGCAATGTGTATGTGCGTTCAACCCAGTCGGGCCAACTGATCCCATTGGATAACTTAGTCACCTTAAAAGAAGCGGCGACTACGTCCAGCCTGAACCGTTACAACAGAATGCGCAGTATCACTATCACGGCCAACCTGGCACCAGGTTACAGCTTAGGTGAAGCTTTAGAGTTTTTAGAAACCACAGTCAGAGACAATATCGAAGGCACTGTGGGCATAGACTACAAAGGTGAATCCTTGTTGTTTCAGGAAAGTGGCCAGTCGACACTACTTGTTTTTGCCTTGGCACTGCTGATCACCTACCTGGTATTGGCCGCTCAATTTGAAAGTTTTATCCATCCTTTTGTCATTATGCTGACTGTACCTCTGGGTTTAGTGGGTGCTTTATCCGGTTTGTATTTAGCAGGCATGACGCTGAACATTTACAGCCAGATAGGTTTAGTCATGCTGATAGGTCTGGTGGCGAAAAACGGTATTTTAATAGTTGAGTTTGCCAACCAGTTGCGTGACGCCGGAGTGGAGTTTGAAGAGGCGATTAAACGCGCTTCCGCCTTACGTTTACGCCCTATTGTAATGACAGCTTTTACCACTGTATTCAGTGCTATTCCGCTGATTGTTACTACAGGTCCGGGCTCAGAAAGCCGGATGGTGATAGGGATGGTGATTTTTGCGGGCGTGGGTGTAGCCACCTTGCTGACCATTTATGTGGTGCCTGTGGCCTATATGGTGTTGGCCCGTCATACAGGTTCACCACAAGCCATCAGTAAGCAATTGGAGCAACTGGACTCGGAAGCGCCAGCCAAGACAGAACAACCACACTAATCCCCTTCACTACAGCCTCTGCACCCTTTACAGTGCTGCAGAGGCTGTGATTTATCCTGTTGATATGCATCCGTTTACTTCCTTTCTCCGCCTGATTCATCCGTCTTTGTTATAGATCTGGTGTATTCAGGTAAAAATCAGCTACCTTAGCGACAAACAAATTGTAAAGAATGGGACAAAGGCAAATGGATTACTGGCTGCTGTTATGTGCACTTTTTCCTGTGCTGAGCGTGTTGCTTTTTCTGGTGGTTTTACGCTGGCCTGCCCGTAAAGCTATGCCGTTGTGTTTACTGGGTACAGCTGTACTCAGTGCCACAGTATGGTCGGTATCGACCCTGGATATAGCCGCCAGTATGGCTGAGGGGCTGGTCATTGCAGCTACTGTATTGTGGGTGGTGTTTGGCGCTTTATTGCTGCTGAACCTGCTGGAAAACAATGGCAGCTTTCTGATGATCCGTCGTGGTTTTGCCAGCATCTCCAGCGATCAACGTGTTCAGTTGCTTTTTGTTGGCTGGCTGCTGGTGGCATTTTTAGAAGGAGCAGCAGGTTTTGGTACTCCGGCCGCTATAGCCGCACCTTTACTGATTGCTTTAGGCTTCAGGCCACTGGCTGCAGTGGTATTGACCTTAATTGCAGATTCAGTGCCTGTGTCTTTTGGTGCCATTGGCACTCCGGTACTGGTGGGACTAACCAATGGTTTACCCGGTGTGTCACCGGAGCTTATTCAACAAAGCGCTGTGATGGCGGCCAGCATTGATTTGCTTTGCGCCAGTTTAATACCAGTACTGATGTGCCTGTTGTTATGCCGTTTTTTTAGTGATACCCCAAGCTGGCGTTCGGGTTTAGCTATTGCACCACTGGCCTTTTTATCCGGACTTTGTTACAGCCTGCCTGCTTTTTTGGTCGCTCGTTATCTGGGTCCTGAGTTTCCCTCTTTGTTTGGTGCTTTGTCTGGTTTAGTTCTGCTGACCTTATTGGTGCGCTTTGGTGTGGCTGTACCTGCTACTGTTTGGCGCTGTCAGCCTCAAACAGAGGAAGCTGTGGCAGAAAATAGCACAGTGCTGAGCACACTTCATCTGCTAAAAGCCTGGGGTGCTTATCTGTTGCTGGCCACTTTGTTGATCCTCAGCCGACTGGAGTTTTTGCCTTTTAAAGCCGCTTTGCAAGCAGTGCAGTTACAGTGGTCAGGTATTTTTGGTTCTACCTTATCCGCGACCGTGCAACCTTTGTACCTGCCAGGAACTTTGTTTGTAGTCACAGTGTTAGTACTGTTGCCGTGGCAACACCAGCGCCGCGACTTACTACGTAAAGCCGCAACTGAAAGCTTAAGCAGGATCTGGCCTGCCGCTATTACATTAGCAAGCGCTGTGCCTATGGTGCGATTGTTTTTACATTCAGATTTGAACAGCGCTGACCTGCCAGCTATGCCGATGTATCTGGCCGCCATTGCCAGCGAACATCTGGCACAAGTCTGGTTGTGGTGTGCGCCCTGGGTAGGCGCTTTGGGATCCTTTATCGCAGGTTCTGCTACCTTTTCCAATCTGATGTTTGCCAGTGTGCAGCAACAACTGGCGACAGACTCAGGCCTGCCGCTGCAGCTGGTACTGGCACTGCAAATGCTGGGAGCCAATGCCGGTAATATGCTGTGTGTGGTGAATGTGGTCGCTGCAGCTTCAGTAGTGAAATTAACAGGTCAGGAAGGGCAAATTATGCGTTTCACTCTGCTACCTATGGCGCTCTATTGCCTGCTGGCAAGCGCTGTAGCCGTGATGCTGTTACCCTTTACAACTTAGCAGAAGGAGTCAGCAGCTCCGTATCTTTTGCCTGATACCGCTGCACCACTTTTGTGATGTCGCCTCTGTCATATAACCTCTGCCAGGCCTTCTCCAGCTTGACTAACATAGCTTTGGATAAGGTAGTTTTGCTGAAACCAAAATAAACAGGGCTTTGATACACCAGTACTAAAGGCTGGTATTTGTTGGCATTGTTAAACTTGTGGCTTTGCCAGTAGTGCAATACAGAGTGATCTTCTAATATCGCATTCACCCTGCCCGCCTCAAGTAACACCAGCTTGTCCTGAATGCTGCTGATACTGACTAATTGCCTGGCAAAAAAAGGATTTTGTTTAAGCAAAGCAAATTCTTCACCGTAATAAGCACCATTGAGTTCAGCGATGCGGCCCAGATCCACATCATGGGTTAAGTCTTTTAAGCTTGATACTTCAGGTAGTTTATCCGGATCACCAATAAGCCAGATGGATTCAATATGATGGGGGCCGATAAAAGCAAAGTCGGTTTTTCGGCCTTCGCTGTAAGACAGGTGGCTGACCAAATCCAGCTCGCCGGATTTAATTTGTGCCAAAGAACGTAACCAGGGGCTGTTGATAAACTTCAGCTCACAATCCACTTCTTTTGCCAGCAATTGCAGCAGTTCAATGCTCTGCCCTTGCCAGTGTTGATCTTTTAAAATCAAATGAGGGGGAAAGTCAGTTTCCGCCGCCATCCGCAGGACACAGGCATGGCTCAGGCCACAATACAACAGCAGCACAGGTACAACAGCGGACAATAGGTGGTTCAGCATTTACTATCCCATCGCTCAGATCAGACAACTCTACTATTGCACGGCCGAAACCGCTTTACCAGAATCCAGGCTATGGCTTTGATAAATTTGTTCAGGCTCTGCTTGTTTCCGCCTTGTATTCGTTTTATTGTCAGTGATGTAAATGGTTGGTTTTATTCGTTAAGTTAAAGATAGGAAATCATAGGTGTGAATAAAAAATTACTGTTGTTCTCTGTTGGATTTTGTTGCTCTGTTTTTTGTGGTTCAGCTCTGGCTGCCGAAAAAGGCAAAATGGGCCTGGCGCTGGATATTGCTGTCGAAGGTGGCTTTTTTAATCCCACCCTGGCCAGTGCTAAAGTGAAAGGCATTGTTGCTGGTGGTGCGGCGGAAAAAGCCGGGGTGCTGGTTGGCGATCAGATCCTGAAGATCGCTGACTGCAGCATTCCAGGCTGCCCTGCGGATGATGCTAAAGCGCTGATGAAAAAACGCCGGGGTGAGTCCGTCACTTTGTTGATCAAACAAGCCGATGGTACTGAACTGGCAAAAACTGTGGTTGCAGAATAGCCTTTTCGGCTCTGCTTACTTCACTTAAGCCTTCCAGACAGCCAGACATTTCTGCTGACGTTTGGCCCCCTGCTCTGCTACACTGCGCTGGTTTTGTTTAAGGTGTTCTGCAACAGTGAATAACTAGTGCAACGAACCGAAGAGGGAAACAGGTGTAAATCCTGTACTGTACCCGCAACTGTAAACCACTCTGACCTGTTCAGGGTTCGGTAAGTCAGATGTCCTGCCTTAACAAACCTCAGGCGTTGCAACTTTTTGCAGCACACAGTGCGGGCTTACACTGTGCCGGAACTTTGCAGTTTTTAGCTGCTTTTCCTGGTCCCTGCCCGTTTTATAATGGAGCTTTTCAGTGGACCAAACCCCGGTCATCGAATTTCAGCACGTGCAGCTGCACATTGATCAGCAGCAGATTTTAATGGCGCTGACTTTTGCTATTCAGGCAGGCCAGTTTGTTGGTTTATTGGGCCCTAATGGCGCCGGTAAAACCAGCTTACTCAGACTGTTGCAAAAAGAATATCAACCTTCTTCAGGCCAGATTAAATTTCAGGGTCAACCCCTTAGCCGTTTTGGCCAAGCTGAACTTGCAGCCAAAGTGGCGCTGGTCAGTCAGCTCTCTGGTCCTCTGTTTGATTTAACAGTGGCTGATGTGGTGCTGATGGGGCTTATTCCTCATAAAGCTTTGTGGCAAACCAACACAGAACAGGATCTGCAGCAACTAAAACAGAGCCTGGAACTGGTGGGGCTGGCTGATAAGGAACGTCACTCCTTCGCCCATTTATCCGGAGGCGAACAACAAAGGGTATTACTGGCCCGGGCTGTGATGCAAAAACCACTGTTGTTATTACTGGATGAGCCGACCAACCATTTGGATTTGTATTATCAGCATCAGGTGCTGCGTATTGCCAGGGCGCTGCAGATCACCGTCATCGCCAGCATTCACGATTTAAATCTGGCATCACGTTACTGCGACCGTTTATTGCTGCTAAGCAAAGGCCAACTGGTGGCCGACGGCACGGCAGAACAAGTACTGACTCAAAACCTGCTGACAGAAGTGTTCCGTATTCCATGTCTGATCGATCAAAACCCTTTTGGTGATTGCCCACGCGTCAGTTTTGGCTATAAGGACAACGTATGAGCAAAGCCTTATTAGCCGCTTTACCTGTGCCTTTGCGTCTGTTGCTTGCGCTCGTGCTGTTGTTGCTGGTGTGCTTTTGTGCATTAAGCACCGGCTCGGTCCCTGTTGCTACCAGCGGATTATTAGGCCTTGCACCACTGAATGAAATGCAAGAGACAGTGCTGTGGCAACTGCGTTTTCCCCGATTATTGCTGTCTTTGCTGGCTGGAGCAGGTTTAGCCCTTTGTGGCGCTTTGCTGCAAAACGCCAGCCGTAATCCTCTGGCTGATCCTTATTTATTTGGCATAGTATCAGGGGCAGCCTTAGGCGCAACAATAGCCACTATAGTGCTGCCACAATGGCAACTGCTCACGCCACTCTTCGCTTTTTTTGGTGCTTTGCTGGCGGTATTTCTGGTGTTGCTTATTGGCGCCAGCAGTCGCTGGCAACGATTGGAAAGCTTGTTGCTTTGTGGTGTCGCTGTCAGTTTTATGCTCAGCGCCATAACGACAACCTTGTTGTATTTATCTGAACCCTTCGCCGCCAACCGCGTCATGTTCTGGCTGATGGGCAGTTTAAGTCAGGCCAGTCTGACTCATGTGGCTTTTATCAGCCCTCTGGTGTTTATCACTTTGTTGCTGGGTTTATTGTATCGCCGCCAACTGGACGCTTTGGTATTAACGGACGAAAGTGCCCGCAGTTTAGGCGTGAATGTAAGGCCTTTGCGTTTAGTGATCTTGCTGCTTTGTGCCGCCGTCAGCGCTGCTATTGTGGCTTTTTGCGGCGGTATAGCTTTTGTTGGTTTGATGATCCCCCATCTGGTGCGTTCTTTATTTGGCTTATCCAGCGTGGCTTTGTTATTGGGTTCAGTCTGGTTGGGAGCAGTGTTTTTAACAGGAGTCGATACTTTATCCAGAATCCTTCTGCCCGATCAGGAATTGCCTATTGGCGTCCTTACTTCAGCCATCGGCAGCCTGTTCTTTTTATCCATGTTATTTAAATACCGTCGCGGCTAATTGCCGATTGAAATGGAGTACAGCCAGTGATGAGTTTCGTGATCCCTGCTTTAGATAAAACGGCAACGCCAGTGATACAGCAGCGTATCAATTTAAAAACCAAACCAGCCGGCGCTTTAGGTCTGCTGGAGACTTTGGCGTTGCAACTGGCGCTGATTCAAAGCAAAAGCCGCTTGTCACTGAATAAACCTGTGCTGCTGATTTTTGCCGCCGATCATGGCATCAATAACCATGGGCTTAGCATAGCGCCAAGCGAAGTCACTCAACAGATGGTGTCGAACTTTTTGGCAGGTGGCGCTGCCGCCAACTGTTTTTGCCGCACTAATGGCATTGAGCTTTTTGTGGTGGATGCCGGAATATTAAAACCATTGCCGGATGCAACAGGTGTAATCCAACAATCTTTAGGCTGCGGTACTGCAGATTTCAGCCAGGGCCCGGCCATGAGTCTGGCTCAGGTGGAAGCAGGTTTGACTTTTGGCCGTCATGTCGCAAACCAACACATTGTTGCAGGCTGCGACTTATTACTCTTGGGTGAAATGGGTATCGCCAATACCAGCAGTGCCGCTGCTTTATTGGCGGCTGCCACTGATTTACCAGTTGAAACTTGTGTCGGTCGAGGTACTGGTATCAGCGACGAGCAATTTCAATTAAAACTGGCGTTGATAAAACAGGCGTTACAGCGGCCTTATGCCAAAGATCCGCAGTCGATACTCGCTGAATTTGGTGGCTTTGAAATAGTCCAGCTATGTGGCGCTATTTTAGGCGCTGCTGAGATGCAAAAACCTGTGCTGATTGATGGCTTTATTGTTTCGGTAGCGGCTTTATTGGCTTGTCAGATGGCTCCGGATTGCCGTGATTATTTAATTTTTGCTCACAAGGGTGCAGAAGCAGGCCATAAAGCAGTGCTCAAAGCTCTGGACGCCGCTGTATTGCTGGATTTAGGGTTACGCTTAGGCGAAGGCTCTGGCGCTGCTTTGGCTGTACCACTATTAAAAGCTGCTATCAGTTTTTACAACGATATGGCAAGTTTTGCTGATGCAGGCGTGACCCAAGTGGCAGAAACAGGAGCAAGCCAGTGATGAGGCAGATGCTGCAGTGGCCGCTCAGACAATGGCAGTTATTTTGTCTGGCTTTGTCATTTTTCAGCCGCATTCCAGTGCCTGGATCCACGCCATACAGTCCACAACTGTTGAATCAAAGCAGCCGCTATTTAAGTTTGGTGGGGTTATTACTCGGCGCCCTGCAAGCTTTAGTACTGGCAGCTACTACCCAGTTGCTGCCTTTGTCCATCGCCGTGTTATTGGCCTTAATGGCCGGATTGGTGCTGACTGGCGCTTTCCACGAAGATGGCCTGGCTGATACGGCTGATGGTTTAGGCGGTGGTTTAACTTTCGAGCGCAAGCTTGAAATTATGAAAGACAGCAGAGTGGGCACTTATGGTCTGGTGGCGCTGTTATCCGTTTTTTTGATCAAATGGCAAAGCCTGCTGGCTTTAGACACAGAAGCCATCCGGGCCTTAGTGCTGGTGGCTGGATTATCGCGCGCAACCGCAGTCAGCCTGACTTTTGTCTTGCCTTATCAGCAACTGGATGCCGTCAGTAAAACCAAACCTATAGCGACTTCGCTGCAAAAAAGTGCTTTGCTTTGGATCTGGCTTTTTGTATTGCCGCTTTTGTATTTTATTCCCTGGTCTTTGGCCTTGTCTCTTGTCGCTACCCTGCTGTTCTGTTTTAGCTTACTGTTTTTTTATTACCGTAGTCAGCTACAGGGCTATACCGGCGATTTATTAGGGGCTGCTCAGCAACTGACTGAACTGAGTTTATATCTGGTCTGGCTGATCTGGTGGAGGCAGCAATGATGAAAAAAACTCTGATTTTGGGTGGCGCCCGCTCTGGTAAATCCAGTCTGGCAGAAACTCTGGCTACATCATCAGAGAGCGTCACTTATATAGCCACAGCTACAGCTTTTGATGCAGAAATGACGGCTCGGATAAAACAACACCAGCAGCAAAGACCCACAGACTGGTTGTTGCTCGAATGCCCCTTATTACTCACTGAAGCTTTGCAGCAGCTTTCTGGTTCCGGCCAGACAGTGCTGGTCGATTGCTTAACACTCTGGCTGAATAATCAGCTTTATCATCAACCAGAGCAGGATTTTACTCTTGTGCGCCAGCTGTTAGCTGATGTTATAAGTCAGTTCAATGGCCAGCTCATTCTGGTGAGCAATGAAGTGGGTATGGGGCTGGTGCCCATAGGCGAGCTGAATCGTGTTTTTGTTGATCAGCAAGGCTGGCTGAATCAGCAACTGGCAAAAGTCTGTGATGAGGTGATTTTTGTTGCCGCCGGCTTACCGCTTTATTTAAAAGGAAGCTCTGATGCAGCAGATTGATTTAGTGCGTCATGGCCCTGTCGTCGGCCCTGCGGCTTTATATGGCTGGACTGATGTCGAGCTAAAGGAATCATCCCCCGCATGCCTGTCGTGGCTTTCTACGCAGTCTTATCAACATATTCTGACCTCGCCTTTAGAGCGCTGTCGTAAAAGCGCAGAACAGCAGGCAAAACGTTTGCAGCTGGAACTTCACATCGAAGCAGATTTAAAAGAGATGAATTTTGGTCGCTGGGATGGCGTGCCTTTTGACGAGCAAAGCCCAGACTGGCCAGAGCAACAACAATTCTGGTTACAGCCTTTTGCCATAACGCCACCTGGAGGCGAATCGTTAATTCAGTTTCAACAGCGCGTTCTGCAGGCTTTTGAGCGACATAGCAAGGATCAAAACGAACAGGCGTTATGGCTGCTGCATGGCGGCGTGATCCGCGTACTGCTCGCCTCCTTATTAGATATTGATTTACAACAAAGCCTGTGGCTGCAGCACTTGTCGATTGCCTATGGCAGTGTCAGCCGCATCAGCCGTTATAACGCCCAAAGCCCATGGCAGGTGCAGTGTATTGGCAGCGCTGGCTTTTAACTTTTCCGATGAGAACTCCTATGACTGAACAAAAAACAGATGTAAAACAGCAAAACCATAAAAAGCGCCAGCAAAAACTGAAAGAACAGGTCGACAGCAGGATCGCCGCCGCCAGTACCGACAAAGCTTTGCTTTTGGTAATCACCGGCAATGGCAAAGGCAAATCTACAGCTGGTTTTGGCACTGTGGCCCGCGCTGTGGGTCATGGCTTAAAAGCTGCGGTAGCGCAATTTATTAAAGGCACATGGGACTGTGGCGAGCGCAACTTATTGCAACAACACGGCGTTGAGTTTGCCGTGATGAACACAGGTTTTACCTGGGATACCCAGGACAGAGCCGCAGATATTGCCGCCGCTGAATTGGTCTGGGCTAAAGCAGAGCAGTTTTTACAGGACGAGACTATTCAATTGGTATTGCTTGATGAGCTGACCTATATGATCAGTTACCACTACATTGATTTAGACAGAATAGTCACTGCACTAAACAACAGGCCTTCAACCCAACATGTGGTGATCACGGGCCGGGCAGCACACCGGGTTTTAATTGATATGGCCGATACGGTCAGTGAAGTGCAGTCCATCAAACATGCCTTTGATGCAGGCATTCAAGTGCAGAAAGGAGTAGATTGGTAATGTATGTACTACGTATTGTATTGTGCTGCTGCGTGCTATTTGCAGTCAAAGCACAAGCCGCACCAGCCCAACGTATTATTGCACTCTCCCCTCATCTGGTAGAGCAGCTCTACAGCATTGGGGTGGGTGACAAAATAGTCGGCACTACAGACCATGCCGACTATCCGGACGCTGCGAAAAACATTCCGAGGGTTGGCAATTACAACCAGCTGCAGGTCGAAAAAATTCTGGCGTTAAAACCGGATCTGATCTTGGCATGGACTGACGGCAATCCCCCTGCCGATCTGAATAAACTGCGTCAGTTTGGTTTACATGTGGTGGACTCTAATCCCTTGCAACTGACAGACATAGCCAAAGAACTGCGTGTATTAGGCCTGCATACAGGTGCAGTGGATGCGGCAGAACAACAAGCTTTATTGATGGAACAAGGTTTAGCAGAGCTACGTCAGCTCTACAGATCCAAAACTAAAGTCATTGTATTTTACGAGTTATGGCAACAACCATTGTCTACCGTAGCGCAAAACGCCTGGCCTCAGCAGCAACTGGAACTTTGTGGTGCAACCAATCCTTTTGCCACCGCCGTAGGAGATTATCCGCAAGTCAATTTAGAGCATGTAGTCGCCAGTCAGCCGCAACTTATTATTCAGCCAATGTCAGTGAATGAACCACGGGCTTTACTCGACTGGAGTCGCTGGCCTGCTATTCCTGCGGTTAAATATCAACAATTTAGCCAGCCTGACTCAGATCTGGTACACCGCACTACAAGCAGAATGCTACAAGGTGTGCGGCAACTTTGCGCCGACATAGACAAGACGCGGCAATTTTTTGCCAAAAAGTCCTAAAGTTATTTAAGCACAGGCCGATAGCATGATTAGTCAGAACTATACTGAACCTCATTAACGCCCAAAGGGAGTGTGTTATGTCATCTGTTAACGGTGTCGGCTCGTCAAATGCTCAGGCTGCGGCCAGCAAAGCTGCAGAAAGCAGCGAAACGACTGAAGAGAAAAAACTGTCAGGCTACGAATCGTCACGCATGAATAAGCAAAAGCTGAATGCCACCATTATGGAAAACCAGCTGAAGCTAAGCACAGGTGACGACGATAACTCGATGAAGTTATTGTACAAAACTGCGCTTGAAGGCATTAACAGCGAATTAGAAGCTGAATTTGGCCCTAATGCGGCTGAAAAAATTAAAAACAGTGGTGTCGATACCTCACCGCAAGCAACGGCAGATCGCATCGTTGGTTTTGCTACCGCTTTTTACCAAAAGTTTTCTGAACAAAACCCGGATATGCCAGAAGAAGAACGTCTGGATAAATTTATCGCTTTAGTGGGTGGTGGTGTAGACAAAGGCTTTGAAGATGCCCGCGGTATTCTGGACGGTTTGGGTGTACTGAAAGGTAAAGTTGCCGACGACATCGACAGCACCTATTCACTGATCAAGGACGGTTTCGCCAAATTCCGTGAAATGATTTTAAACCCGGATAAAACCACTGAAGATCGGGATATAACTGAATCAGTTGCCGCCAATACCGGCAGCGAACTGCGGTTCTCGGTGAAAGTGTAAGTTTATTTGCTGTTGTAACTACTCCTGATAAGCTGGTTTCATTTAAGCCTTGAAGCCAGCCGTTTATACACTGGTCTTAGGTGGTTAAGACCAGTTTTTTTCTCTTCCCAGCCCTATCGACTGCTTAAGCCGGTTTTAATCAAGCGCGCAGGTTTTTGTTTGCCCGCTTCTTCGCTGATCCAAATTTGCTGATGCTGGTCTATACATAGCCCTTCCACCTGACCTGGTGTTGGCAATGCTTGCACCTCCAGCAATTGAAACTCTTTATCGTAGCGGGCGATTTGCGCCTGAAAACCTGAGTTGGTTAAATAGGCCCAGATGGCTTTGCGTGGATCTGTATAGCCCACCAGCCACCATTGTTCAGTGCTGCTGTTGAAACTGGCGTCTGTGACTAAAAAATCCGGTGACTCTAAAGGTAAAGCCTTAGCTAAAGTCTGACGATGTAAGCTGGGATCAAGCCGATAAAGCGCTGGTTTTTGGCTGGCCCAGCTTTTACTGATCAGCCATAAAGCGCCCTGCTGATACACCAAAGCTTCAAAATCCAGATCGTGTTGATATGCTTTTAACTTGCCTTGATCAGGTAAGCTGATTTCCAAAGTCACAGGCTGATAAGGCTGCTTTAACATGCGCCAGTCAAGTGGTACTTTGTGGATCAATACACTGGTACGTTTACCTGCATTATTGCCGGTATCGGCCAGATACAAAAATTGGCCATCCGACGTGATGGCTTCCCAGTCAATATTTTTGACGGACAATTCCAGTTGCTGCTGAATTTGTCCGGCGGCGTTTATCCTGTACAACAGAGGTAAGCCACCCGAGTCATTAAAGCTGATAAATTCATCACCAATACAAAGCAGGCCCGAGCTTTCGGAGAGTTCTGCAGGCAAGTCCACAGCTGTCCATACAGACTTTGGCACTGAGGTACAAGCCAACAGGTTTAGCGCCAGTAGCAGCATAACTACCCGTCGGAACACTCTGAAGAACCTCATAAAGCGGTTAACGGCAGCAATACAAGGCCAGCGCTTTTTGCACCTCTAAAATAGAGCCGTCCTTATTAAAGGTTTTAGTGATAGCTGTATCTGTGCTGCTTAACCAGATATGCAGATCGGACTCCAGATCAAAGTGACCTTTGGTTTCGGCGCTGAACCGCACTATGGAGCGATAGGGGATAGACATAAACTCTTTTTTTGATCCTGTTAAACCTTGTTTATCCACCAAAATTAAACGCTTGTCGGTAAAGACGATCAGGTCGCGTATCACTTTATAGGCCTGCTGCAGTTTTTCATCCGGCAATAAAATCTGACCGAATTCCTCTTCAACATCCGCTAAATCAATTTGACCGGCATTGCCTAATAAACCACTAAAAAGGCCCATTTCTATTCCTTATGCAAAGGCTTTATTGAACCCATTTCGCCTGAGCTTATCTCTGCTTTAGGCCAACAGCAAGGCTTAAAAGCTCAGAACTTTGCCATCCCAGTTCAGCAGCAAGCCGCTTTGCTCTGAGTGAAGCTGCTGTGCAACCGCAGCCAGATAGCCTGCAGTCTGAGCTGTGGTTCTCAGCTGGCCTTGGGGTAAATTACGCTGAAAAGGCGCAGATAAGAGTGAGTCTGTAGTGCCTGGATGCAAGCTAACCAGAGCTGCGGTTTTATTGCTGCGTTTAAGTTCTATGCTCGCTGTTTTAATCCATTGATTTAATGCTGCTTTTGCAGAGCGATAGCTGTACCAGCCTCCCAGTTGGTTATCACTGATACTGCCCACTTTGGCGCTCAATTGCAGATAACGAAGCTGTGGTGTTGTTGTTACATAAGGCCAAAGCCCCTGCAAATAAAGCACCGGAAGTTCCAGATTCAACAAAAAGGTTTTACCTAATAACAAAGCCGAGCTTTGGCTTAAGCTTTTTTCTGGCAAGAGTTTGAGTTCACCTCCCTGATGCAACCAGCCAATACAGTTAAAAATAACACTCACCTGATGCTGCTGCAGTGTGTTGATCACCGAACTGAAAAAGTCCTGATGCAAGGCCCATTCGTCTTGTCCGTTCAAATCAGGAGCTTTGATGATGCAAAGCTTTGGGTCGGTAAAATCGGCGGCAAAGCGGGATAACCAAACCACTTGCTCGCCTAGCTGCAGATAGTGTTTCGCTAAAGCAGACCCTATAGCACTGCTGGCGCCAATAATCAGTACTGCACTCATGCGCTTTCCTGTACCAGATTGTGACTGTCAATCACAGCCTGTGCCAGGGCTAATCCAGCCAGATAGGCATTTTCTACCCGACCGCCATAGCTCCAGTCGCCCCCCGCCCAGAGTTGCTGATCCGGCAGAGCAATGCAGCCAGGCGCAGTGATTTGATCGTTTTGACTGGCATAAAGCCATCGATGCGCCACTAGGGGCTCAATAGCCTGCTTTATATTCAACTCATCGCGCAAAACAGCAGTGGCTTCAGCAAACCAAAAGTCAGCAGACTGCTGCAGATGTTCAGCACTAAAAGCAGCATTAAAATGCAGGATATAACAGCAGTTTCGCCCACTTTTGTATTGCTGATGGCTGATAAATCTTAATTTCGGATGCTGACAAAAAATAGCATCGCCAGCTGGTGAAGCTTCAGCCTGCATAGCCACTGCCCAGCAGGGTTCAAGCAAATTGGCAGCTGTGTCAAAAACTTCTGGCAGCGAACTTTGAGCCATTAACTGCTGCACCTGAACCGGTGGCAGGGTTAAAAGCACCGCATCAAAACCTGTATAGGTCTTCCCTTCGTCACTCAATAAGCTCCAGCTTTGCCGTTGATAGCTAAGCTTTTGAATTCGACAACCTGTGTTCAACGCTATATCTTGCAATAAAGCCTTCACCGGGCTTTGCATCGAAGGTACGCCAATAAAACGCCTTTGCTCGTCCTTTGAGCTTTTCAGTGATACAACGCCATCCTCATTGCACAAAAGTGCTGTAGTACAAGGCCAGACTTCTGCTTGCCCAGCTTCAAGCCACTGCTGTACTTGTTGCTTAAAGGCATCACTGCGGGCGGTAAAATACTGAGCGCCCATATCCAGATACCCCTGCTCTGTTCTTTTACTGCTCATACGGCCACCTGCTGAGCGGCCTTTGTCAAAGACAGTGACTTGGAAGCCTTGTTGCACTAGCTTTGCTGCCGCTGTTGCACCTGTCAGGCCGGCGCCTATGACTGCTATTTTTTTCATCGTTGTTTTTTCTTTTGAACTGGTCACAGATTTACGCTGTATCATAAGCTTAAGATCAATAATGGAGCATCACCCTATGAGTCAAACTGAACTAGCCACTTTTGGCGCAGGTTGTTTTTGGTGTATTGAATCGGCCTTTAATCAATTGCAAGGCGTAAAAAAAGCGCTCAGTGGCTATATGGGAGGTCAAACATTAAACCCGGACTATCGTCAGGTGTGCACAGGCAGCAGTGGTCATGCCGAAGTAGTACAGCTGGAGTTCGACCCCGCGCAAGTTAGTTTTGAGCAGTTGTTACAGGTGCTGTGGTTTTTACACGATCCAACTCAGTTAAACCGTCAGGGCAACGACATAGGCAGCCAGTACCGCTCTGCGGTGTTTTATCATTCAGAACAACAAAAGCAACTGACGCTTGCATCCATTCAAACGGCGCAGCCATTTTTTGATTCGCCTATAGTGACAGAGGTAAGCCCGGCCAGTACCTTTTACCCGGCTGAGGACTATCATCAGGGTTATTATGTGCAGAATACCAGTCAGCCTTACTGCCAGTATTTGATCACACCCAAACTGGCAAAATTCCGTCACACTTTTGTGAATTTATTGAAGGCTTAAGTGGGTCAGAGCCAAGGCTCTGACCTTGTTGCAAAAAAACTGATTAAAAATCAGGGGTCCAGTTTAAACGCAGCGACCATTCAGCACCTGCAGTGGCATAACCTGGTACGTACAAATAATCTTTATTGGTCAGATTATCCGCTTTAGCTGCGATCTGCAGACTGTGACTTAACTCGTAGCTGACACCAGCCCCCCACAGGGTATAGCCACCCAGTTTCGGTGTTGTAAAGTCACCAGTGCGGAAATCGCTCTGATAGTCAGAGGTGACAAATACCCGCCAATCCTGCCACTGGTAAGCGCCCTGCCAATGCACTGTGTGTTTAGAGCGTTTAATCAGAGGGGCATCTGTGGTTTTGTCTTTGGCGTCTGTGTAGCTGTAAGCCAGTTGCTGATGCAGTTGTTGCCAGCTATGACTGACACTCAGCTCAGCCCCTTTGATTTTGGCTTCACCGACGTTTTGTGGCACCCAATTGCCATCAGGCACAGGAGCCCACTGGATCAGGTTGTTGACGCTTTGCTGGTAAACAGAGCTTTCAATTTGTAAATCACCGGAGCGGTAACGTAAACCCAGTTCATCGGAAGTCGCAGTTTCAGGCACCAAATCAGCATTGCCACCTGAGGGGTAATACAAATCGTTAAAACTTGGCGCTTTAAAAGCACTGCTACGACTGGCACGAACCAATAACTCGTTGGTCAGTTGATAGCCTAAGCCCAACTCGTACGTGTTGGAATGACCGTATTGGCTTTGTTTATCCTGACGGCCTGTGACATCAGCCAGCCAGTGGCCAGACTGATAACTGACACCGGCAAAAATAGCTTTATTAATACGTGAATCCACGTCATACACTAAATCGCTACCCGATACATCTTCCTGATACCAGTTCACACCGCCCAGGGCAGATAAGCTCTTAGTCAGTTGGCGGCCGTATTGGTAATCCAGTTCTAGTCGTTCCGTTTCATACAGACTGACCGGACTATTTTCCCCCCAGTTTAAGTCTTCCGTCTGGTTGTGGGACAAACTCAGTTTCTGGTTAGATTTGTCCCCATCCAAAGCCCAACCCAAACGGCTTTGATTGGTATGAGTTTCCACCTGATCCGCGCCAGGACCCCATGCAGGGTCGAAGTCATACTGACCACGACTTCTGAGCACGTTGTGATCCGCTGACCATACCCCATAAGTTGTATTGTATTCAGCGCCCAGTTTCCCGTAACGCTGATCAAAACCGTCTTTGTCCGCCTGGGTACCAGGCCTGACGTCAAAGCCTTCACTGTCCGACCAGCCTAAATTACTGCGAACCGTTAAAGCACCATAGCTCTGGCTGGTGGCAATGTCGGCTTCATGGCTTTGATAACGACCAGTTTTTAATTGTATCGAGGTGTTGTCCGCTTTACGGGTGCTAATAGCAATCACACCAGCTAAAGCGTCAGAGCCATACAGGGCTGCCTTTGGCCCTTTAATCACCTCAATTTTTTCAATTTGTTGCAACGACAATTCAGCCAAAGAGGCATAACCCAAAGTAGCAGAACCGGCCCGAACTCCATCAATCAGCACCAGCGTATGACCTGCAGACCCACCCCGCAAAAATACAGTATTGGTCTGGCCTTTACCGCCAGAACGACTGATTTGCACACCAGCCACCTGACGCAGCAGAGCAGGCAGATCAGACACCTGAGCTTGTTCAATTTGCTCGCGGTCTAATACGGTGACTGAGGATAAAATCTGATGTACAGGCTGGGCCTGACGAGTGGCGTAGACACTGATATGTTCCAGTGGATCGTCTGAACTGTCATCAGCATTGACGGCAAAAACAAAAGCAGGCAGGCCAGCGACTACTGTCGCCAGCAAAGATTTTTTAAACATGATGTCTCCCAAAGACGCCCACCGCGTCCTGAATAGTGAATGAACTTTTCAGGCCGGTCTCCGGGCTGACAACAAGCAATACATAGCAGCTTTAATCCCTTCCCATCCAAAGACAGTGGTTTGATTAAAGCCAGAGCAAAGCTCTCTGTTGTTTTACCGTTGCGGGGGCAGCTCTGGGTTTTCACCAGATTCCCGTTTCACCCTGCGATGTTTAAAACATGCTGCGGGCACCTGAAAAACGCGGCCTCAGTGTAGCGGCGGCAATCACAAAGTCAACAGAAATCCAGACGTCCCTTTCGTCGATATGTACAAAAAACTAAGCTATAAAACGTCACTTGATTTGACAGAGAAATCCGGATGCTTTGGATCTGCGTTAAAATCTGCCCGCAATCTGCAAACAACCTGTAATTCGATGCAGCTGAGGTTCGCTCCTTGCTTTGTTTAGCTTATAATGGCCCAATAAATTTCAATGGAAAAAAGAGAGAACCATGCCTTCATTTGATATTGTTTCTGAAATCGATATGGATCAAGCAAAAAACGCGGTCGAGAACGCGAAACGCGAACTTGAAACCCGCTTTGATTTTCGTGGGGTTGATGCAAAAATTGAGCTGAATAAAGATCACATTGAACTGACCGCTGAAGCCGATCAGCAAGTGATGCAGCTGTTCGATATTTTTGCCATTAAAGCAAGCAAGCTACAGTTAGATGTCAGTAGTTTCAAAATTGAAAAAGAAGATCGTCATGGAAAATACATCACGCGCCATGTCACAATCAAGCAGGGTATTGACAAAGAGATAGCAAAAAAGGTCATTAAACTGATCAAAGAAAGCAGTATTAAAGTTCAGGTAGCCATTCAGGGAGAAGAGCTACGTGTGACAGGAAAAAAACGCGATGACCTGCAAGCCGTCATGCAGTTGGTCAGAACAACTGACCTGGGTCAGCCATTCCAGTTTAAGAACTTCAGAGATTAATTTCGCTCTCTGAAGGTCTGAGCAGCACCAGGGGAGAAGACACCGAACCACAAAAACGGCAACTTCTCCCACTGGTGCAAAAGCCCCGAATGCTTTTAGATGAACTTTCGACAGAGCCATAAAGTTATTTTTTTAAAGAAACACAGCCTCAGCAGTGATACAAACTTACTTGTCTGTTCATTCATTGCAGGCCTGTACGGCACGGAAATCAACACCGCATGCCAATTCAGGCTTAGGATTATCTTCCTTGTTCAAGACGTTTTATTGATCAATTTTTGAGACTAAGTCAAATGAAGGCACAAAGAGCTCTTTGTTTCAGGCTGGAGATTGTAACCTTAAAACTGATACAATCCGGGCAGGTCTTTTAAAGAAGAGAATCTTGTGAAACGTCATCTTTACCATGCGATTTGTTTGCTGGTGTTTACCGGGGCCACTTATGGCTTTCTGATGGAAGTAAAAAGTAGTGGTCTGAATTTAAACAGCTACGACAAACATCTGCATTTTTTGATTTTTTTCTGCCTCACCGCTTTGTTGCAATGGAGCTACAAACCTAAATTATGGCAAGCCGTAGTGATTATGGCGGGTTATGGTGTCGCTATTGAATTCCTGCAACAGTACCTGACCAGCTACCGCAGAGCCGAGTTTATGGACTGGGTTGCTGATGTTTCAGGTATGGCTGCATTTTATCTCTGTTACTTCGCCGTTAAAAAATGGCGCAACCGCACTCAGTAATTTTCCCGCTCTGGACTGTCGTAGGTGAAGGTGCCATTGGCCTTCTGTCGGCAGCACGGTTGCACAGGGCTGGTTATCCGGTGCAACTGCATCGTCGTCTCAAGGGCCCTTTTCAATTTGTTTTCCAGTCTGCCGGGGCTTCGCAACGGATCCATCTGCCAAATCAGGCGCAACCACCTTTTTCCTATGTTCTTCTGCCCGTCAAAGCTTATGCAGTAATAGAAGCCCTGCAGCAGCTGATGCCCCTACTGGCTGATAATGCTCAACTGGTGCTGAGCCATAATGGCATGGGTACCATAGAACAAGTGCTGCCGCTGTTGAAACCCAGCCAGGGGTTGTGGTTTTTAAGCACCAGCCATGGCGCTTTTAAATCGGATGATGCAACAGTGATCCACAGCGGCATGGGACAGTCGGTGTCAGGTGCATTAAATCAGGCAGCTCTGGCGCAACAACTTGAGATTGAACAAGCCATGCAAGCTGCTTTAGGTCCGCTCACAGTGTTGGAGGATATCTGGCCAGCGTTGTGGCAAAAACTGGCAGTCAATGCAGTGATCAATCCGCTGACCGCATTACATCAGTGTAAAAATGGCGAGCTTGGCGAAACAAAATACGCTTCAGCGATCCGGGTATTGATTGAAGAGTTTGTGCTGGTCGCAAAAGCGTCAAACCAGAACTTCAGCCTTGAGGCTATAGAACAAAGAGTGGCTTTGGTGATTAAGCACACGGCCGATAATTATTCGTCGATGCAACAGGATTTTGCTAAGGGTCGCCGCTCTGAACTGGAGTACATTACAGGGTTCTTGCTCAGGCAGGCCAGACTACATCAACTGGACCTGCCTGCACATCAGGCGATTTATCAGCTGTTGCTTCAAAAGTCGCCGCGATAAACCCCTACATTTGCATGGCCCTGCTCCGTCAGCAATAACGCCTGCAGACGGCTCATCACGCCACGTTCACAGTACAAATAATACTGCTGAGTTTGATCCAACTGACTAAACTGACTGGCCAATTTATAAAAAGGTAATAGCTGCACCTGATGACTGACTCCTGTCAAAGGCTTCAGATCTACTTCATCCGGTGCGCGAATATCCAGAATAACAGCGTCAGAAGCCATCGCATTTTCATCCAGCACTGTGCTGATTTGCTGCTCTGCCTGAAACTCCACAGTGCGGATGTCCAGCACATGGGCGTCTAAAGCCAGTTGCTCCAGCGCGGCCAGATCCAGCTGCTGTTCAGCGTGTAGCACCTTATTTAAATCGGCATTAATAGTAGGTTTATTTGAAATAACACCACAGTACTCTGGCATGGTTTTGGCCATATCTTCGGCGCCGATTTTCCGGGCTAAATCGATGATCTCTTGTTTGTCCTGATAAATCAGCGGGCGTAACACTAAGGTATCAGTGGCTTTATCTATCACACTTAAATTGGCAATAGTCTGACTGGCTACCTGCCCCACACTCTCCCCTGTCACTATGGCCTGAATGCCTAAACGTTCAGCCACAATAGCGGCGGCCCGCATCATCTGGCGTTTGAGTATGACGCCCATCAGACCATTGTCGACTTTTTCCAGAATTTCTGTCACAACAGGGGCAAAATCAACACTGATAAATTTTACTTTGTGCGACAAACTGAATTTTTGCCATAAATAAAATGCCATCTGCCGCACTCCGGTTTCATGAGCAGCACCACCCAAATTAAAAAACAGGTAATGAGTACGTAAACCTTTACGGATCATCAGATAGCTGGCCACAGCGGAGTCAAAACCACCTGAGATGAGAGACAACACATCACTCTGGCTTGGCAAAGGAAAGCCGCCCATGCCTTCAAACACCTGCCGCACCAGTATCAACTGGTCACGTTTAATTTCAATCCGAACCACATAGTCAGGGTTCTTCAGTTGAACGCGGGCCGAAGGAATATGCTGATTTAAGCCACCGCCTATGTAACGCTCGGCTTCAAGTGAACTGAATTCATGATCCCCTGTGCGTTTCACCCGCACACAAAAGCTTTTGCCCTCAAGCTCAGGAGTGAACACTGCCAGCACTTGTTCAAAAATATCGTGCAATGAGCTGTAAGTACCAGACTGCATTTCCATAAACTGCACTATGCCAGGTATGCAGGCTAAGTGATCAATCATTTGCTGGCGCAATTTAGGACTGTTGGACGCCGTTTGCACCAGTAAATGATCGTAGTTATTTTTAACAGTAACGGATGGGTCTAACCGCAACAAAATGGTCTTCAGATTTTGCTCTAAAAGCATGGTCTGACGTTTCCGGACCGATTTACTTTTAATCGAAATTTCCGGGTGCAGTTTGACTAAAAATTCCATCAATAAACTCGCTACAAAAAATAAAGGCGCGGATTATACCGCGCCTTGCATCAACAGTTTAGTTTTTATTGACCGGGGCTTTATTGATTAGGTGTGCCCTGAGCCGCAGGTTCCAGACTAATAGGCTCTGACTCTTTAGGTTTGCCCTGCATAATAGAAATTTCTACCCGGCGGTTTCGTCTTTTGTTACTTTCACTGTCGTTGGGTACCAAAGGCCGGGTTTCCGCATGCCCCATCACCACCAGACGGTTTTTATCAAAACCGGGCGCTCTAATCATTTCAGACGCCACAGACACGGCACGCTGAGCCGACAAATCCCAGTTATTGCTATGCAATTCATCCGACACTTGCTCGGCATCCGTGTGACCTGAGACTGTGATCTCACCAGGCACATCTTTTAATAAAGCACCAATATTCTGAATAATTGGTTTAAACCTTGGCTGTAAAAACGAAGACCCTGAAGGGAAAGAGCCATTTTCACGAATACGGATAATGATTTGCTGGCCTAAAGATTCCAGCTCTATAGCCCCATCCATAATTTGTTTCTCCAGTTGCTCGGCAATTTTTTTCAGCAGTTCATTGGTTTGTTCCTGCTGTTCAACGGCTTCACTTGGAACTGGTTCATCTTCAGTACTGGTTGACTGACCACCGGTTTTATCTTCCCGCTGTTCTTGCCTGCCCCCCGCTTCATCTTCTTTGCCTGCCTGGAAATTCAGCATTTGCTGAGTCATTTCGACCGTCTGCTGCTGAATGGTATCAATAGGGGTTGGATCAGGACGGCCCGGACGGAACTCCATCGCTATTACACTGGTGCCTTTGGGAATGTCTTTGACTTCGATTTTATTTTGCACACCAAAAGCAAACTGCATTGAACCTGCAATTTGCTTAAATTTCAGTACGTCCATTTCAGAAAATGACAACAACAAAACGAAGAAGCACATTAACAGCGCCATCAAATCAGCAAAGGTCCCCATATAGGCTGGTAAACCCGGTGGTGGACACTTTTTACACTTTGCCATACAAACTCCTACTCTGCTGCAGGCGCTGCAGGTTCACGTTTTTTGGCGGCAAGGTAATTACGCAAAATGCCTTCAATAACCTTAGGGTTCTGGCCATCCTGAATGCCCATAATGGCATCGAGAATCAGCTCATTATTGGTTTTTTCTTCTTCATTACGCCCCGCCATTTTTTCCGACAGCGGCAGGAAGATACAGTTAGCCTGAATAGCACCATACATGGTGGTTAATAAAGCAACCGCCATAGCGGGTCCAATCGCCTTTGGATCGGACATATTAGATAACATCGCCACTAAACCAATCAGAGTACCTATCATGCCCATAGCCGGACCTAAGTCCCCTAACTGTTTAAACACATTGATAGCACTGCTATGCCGACTGTAAGTCAATTCGATGTCTTTTTCTAAGGTGCCCCTTACCACATCGGCATCATGACCATCCACCAGCATATTGATGCCTTTTTGCATAAAGGCATTGGGAATTTCGGCTTCTTCTAATGCCAGAAAACCGCCTTTACGGGCGGCATCAGCCAATTGCACTGCTTTTTCAATCAGCTCCTCTGCCGATTCAATTTTAAACATAAAGGCTTTACCAATGGCTTTCATTGCATCGGCCAACTGAGTAAAAGTGAACTTTATGATGACAGCAGTCAGACTGCCACCAAACACTATAACGATAGAAACAAAATCGTAAAACATGCCAATGTTGCCGCTGGAGCTTAAAAACATCGCCCAGCCCATCATGCCCATGACCGCGACTAATCCTATGACGGTTGCTAAATCCACTGCGTATCTCCCGGAAAACTGAATGCAAATATTTGGTTTTGTACCAGCATTGAGCTGGTTTTATCTTAGCTTATAGTGAGTTATCGGCAAAAGTATGGGATAGTTAACTATAAATTCTGGCCTCAAACAAATTTATCCTTTCCCAACGCGGTCCTGATTGCTCATAATAGCGCGCTGGGCTTGGTCAGACATCCATTATCAGGCGAAAATATGACAAAAAAGAAAACAGATTTCAGCCACTTTGAGCAGAGCATTGCTGAGCTGGAACAGATAGTACAGCAACTGGAGCAAGGCGACTTAAGCCTTGATCAAGCCTTGCAACAATTTGAACGTGGTATCGAACTCTCCCGTACCAGTCAGCAGCAGCTGCAGGCTGCACAACAAAAAGTCCAGTTATTAGTCCAGGATGCAGGTCAGGACCAGCTGGAGCCTTTTGTGACAAGTGAAGGTGAATGATTTGACGTTAGTTTCTTTAACCTCGTACCAGCAACGGCTGGAACAGGTGCTGCAACACCAATTAGAAAAAAAATCGCTGACCGATCCGCGCCTGCATCAGGCTATGGCGTACAGTTTGCTGCTGGGCGGCAAACGCATGAGGCCTTTTTTAGTTTATAGCTGCGGTCAGATGTTGGGCGCCTCTTTAGCCGATTTAGACGGCCCGGCTGGTGCTATTGAAGCCTTGCATACCTATTCTTTAATCCATGACGATTTACCCGCCATGGATAATGACGATTTACGCCGTGGTAAAGCCACCTGTCACAAAGCTTTTGATGAAGCAACGGCCATTCTGGCCGGAGATGCACTGCAGTCCTTTGCTTTTGAACTGTTAAGCAGCCATCACTATCAGCAGGTTCCACCACAGCGCATCCTTGCTATGGTACAGCAACTGGCATTACATGCAGGCTACAGTGGCATGTGTGGCGGACAGGCGATAGATTTAGCTCACACTAATCAAAAAATGCAGGTGGACGCTTTAGAACAAATGCATCAGTTAAAAACCGGTGCTTTAATCGAATGTTCAGTGCGTTTTGCTTATCTGGCCAGTCCAGTGGATAATGCCGCGCATTTAGACGCATTAGTGCGCTACAGCAGAGCCATAGGCTTAGCCTTTCAGGTGCAGGACGACATTCTGGATATTGAAGGCGACACGCAAGTACTTGGCAAAACCGCTGGCTCGGATCAAAAATCCAACAAAGCCACTTATCCGGCTTTGTTAGGCCTGGAACAAGCCAGAAAAAAAGCACAATTATTAGTTGAAGAGGCTCTGGCCGCTTTGCGCGAACTCCCTTATGCAACAGACGAACTGGTGGCGTTGGCCCGGTACGTTATTGCCCGACAGTTTTAATACAGGCATTCTCATGACACTAGCTAGTCACGATTTCCCTCTGCTGCAAAAAGCCAACTGGCCCGCAGAACTACGCCAGTTACCGCAGGATCAATTGCCAACACTGAGCGACGAATTAAGAGCATTTTTATTAAAAACCGTCAGCCAAAGCAGTGGCCATTTTGCCTCAGGCCTTGGCACTATTGAACTGACTGTTGCTTTGCATTATGTCTACAACACCCCTTTTGACAGGTTGATCTGGGATGTAGGCCATCAGGCTTATCCACATAAAATTCTGACTGGGCGTCGCGATCAGATGCACAGCATCCGCCAAAAAGATGGCTTGCATCCTTTTCCATGGCGGGAAGAAAGTGAATACG
The DNA here is from genome assembly GCF_031457405.1 of Rheinheimera soli. Taxonomy (GTDB): domain Bacteria; phylum Pseudomonadota; class Gammaproteobacteria; order Enterobacterales; family Alteromonadaceae; genus Pararheinheimera; species Pararheinheimera soli_A. The sequence continues at coordinate 53,922 of NZ_JAVDWR010000006.1, forward strand.
ACACCTTAAGTGTGGGTCATTCCAGCACGTCCATCAGTGCAGCTTTAGGCATGGCGATAGCAGCCCGTGTCGAACAGAAAAACCGCAAAGTTGTTGCCGTGATTGGCGATGGCGCTATTACCGCAGGTATGGCCTTTGAAGCGCTGAACCATGCAGGTGAAGTCAAACCCGATATGCTGGTGATTTTAAACGATAACGAAATGTCGATTTCCGAAAATGTCGGAGCGCTGAATCGTTATTTTGCCCGTATTTTATCCGGTAACTTTTACACCAGCCTGCGTGAAGGCGGCAAAAAGATTTTAAGCGGCGTTCCGCCTTTGCATCAGTTAGCCAGTCGCGCCGAAGAGCATTTTAAAGGCATGGTCACCCCTGGTACTTTTTTTGAAGAACTGGGCTTTAACTATATAGGCCCTATTGATGGCCATGATGTCACAGGTCTGGCCGACACCATTCGTAATATGCGCAACCTCAAAGGCCCGCAACTGCTGCATGTAGTGACCAAAAAAGGCAAAGGCTATTTGCCTGCAGAGCAAGACCCTATTGGTTATCATGCAGTCAGTAAATTTGACCCTGCAGCCCAGTGTCAGCCTGCGAAAAAAGCCGGAAAAGCCACGTTTTCTAATATTTTTGGCCAGTGGATTTGCGATATGGCCGCGCTAGACCCTAAATTGCAGGGCATTACCCCAGCCATGCGTGAAGGCTCAGATTTAGTGCAGTTTTCAAAAAGCTATCCCGAACGCTATTTTGACGTGGCTATTGCTGAACAACATGCTGTGACTTTAGCTGCCGGTATGGCAATTGAAGGTTTAAAACCTGTAGTGGCAATCTATTCCAGCTTCCTGCAACGTGGTTACGACCAGCTTATTCACGATATAGCCATCCAGAACCTGGATGTATTATTTGCCATAGACCGTGCTGGTGTGGTCGGAGCCGATGGTCCTACTCACCAGGGCTCATTCGATTTAAGTTTTATGCGCTGCATTCCAAATATGCTGATTATGGTGCCTTCGGATGAAAACGAATGTCGCCAGATGTTGTATACAGGCTATCAGCATAAAGGGCCTGCCGCAGTACGCTATCCTCGTGGTAGCGGCACTGGTGAAGCTCCAGAAGCCCTCATGAGCGAATTGGCTTTAGGTAAGGGTCTGGTTCGCCGTCAGGGTGAAAAAGTTGCCTTACTGGCCTTTGGTCCTTTATTGCAGGCTTGCCACACAGTTGCAGAGCAGTTAAACGCAACTTTGGTGGATATGCGTTTTGTTAAACCTCTGGATCAGCAGTTGCTGACAGAGCTGAGTAAAACCCACAGCCATTTTGTGACCATTGAAGACAATGCGCTGATGGGGGGGGCAGGTTCTGCGGTCAACGAATTTTGCATCGCAGAACAGATGCCTGTGAAACTGTTGAACATCGGCCTGCCGGATATTTTTATCAAACACGGTACTCAGGAACAGATCTACGCTGAACTGGGTTTAGACTGTGTTGGTATTCAGGCCAAAATAGAAGCTTTTCTTCGTCGTTAATTCTGTCCTGCCGTAGGGGCGCGGTTTACCCGCGCCGTTTCAAATTCCAATTTACGTAAAGTGTGCGAACAACAACGCTGTGGCTTCAAGGACAACGGCTATTAGCCTAAGTAATTGAAGTTACAGCTAGGCGACAAGTGCACGAGACCCCAGGAGCATAGTTGTCCTATGTGACTGGGGCGAGCAGCGCAGGCAACAACGCTGTGGCTTCAAGGACGACGGCTAAGGGCGGTAGCTTTTTACTTCAAACCATGCCAGACCATCAGCCAATAGTTTTTCAATCTGCATCTCAATATGCCCCGAGTCTTCAAATTCAAAGGCATCGACCTGCGGATCAAAACCTAAAGTAGCACAACCGTTACGACCTGATTCCTTCACTTTGCTCAGTGCGATTTCAGCCAGTTGCAAAGAGATTTCCCATGAAATCAGCTGCCCGCCTAACAGCTCCAGCGGAAAGCAACTGTAACCAATAGAGCAGGTCAAAGACACGGTTCGCCCATCCGGGATTTGAAAATTAGCTTGTGCAACCAACTGATTAAGCTGCAATGCAAAATCACGCACTGTGGCAAATTCAACATCTCTCAGCACCAGGACAAACTGCTCACCGGCAAAGCGCACTACATAGTCAGCACCACGGCTTTCTCGTAACAACAGACCACTGATTTGCTGCAGCACGCTGTCTCCGGCGCTATTGCCGTACAGATCATTGATGGATTTAAAGTTATCCATATCCAGTTGCAACAGCGCTATACATTTGCCCTGTTGCAGCATGGTGTCTCTGTTGTGCTGATATTGTTCTACGTCTTTGGGCAACTGTTCAAACAAAAAACGACGGTTTCTAAGGCCAGTTAAAGTGTCTTTATGCGTCAGTTGCGACAGCTGCTCATTCAGCTCACTCAAGCGCTGGTTACTGTTCTCCAGCTCAGCCGTACGCAAACGCACCAGTTTACTCAACTCCTGCTGTTGCATTACCGCATTACGGCGCCATAACCAGGCCAAACCGTACAAAGCAAGAACCACCAATAAGGCCCATAAACCTTTGTACACTATAGTTTCAGTGAATAATCGGGGCACCACCAGATCCAGCTTTAACTGCTGTTGATCCGTCCAGCCCTGGCTGGCATAACGGGCCTGCACCACAAACTGATAACTACCAGGTGGTAAGTTGGTATAAATGGCCTCGCGTCTCTGACCCACTTGCTGCCATTCCTGATCAAAACCACTCAATTGATAGCGGAATTCAATGGCATTGGCTTTAATAAACTCCAGCGCGCTGTAACGGATACTGATATTACGATCTGAGATTTCCAGCACCAATTGTTGCTGCTCTGGCAATAAAGCATAAGACTTTTGCCCTGTAACATCCTGAAGTAAAGGCTGTAAGGGTCTGTCCGGTGCCATGGTCAATTGCAAAGGTACAGCCACCAGACCTTTTAAACTGGGAAACCATAGCTGGTCCTGCCATTTAGCCACTTTGCTGTGACCGGCACCATTACAACAACGCCCTGGTGCAGTGCCTAATTGTCGATCATAGGGCGACAATACCAGCTCGAAATGAAGTACCTTGCCACTGTCTTTTGCGGCCGGAGGTCTGAACCTGAACACCCCTTTTAAGCTGCTTGCCCACAGATAATCCGAATCTCTGTCGTACCATAAACTAATCACCGGATCCAAAGGCAGCCCTTTGCTGCTGTCATATTGCTGCCATTGTCCTTGTGGGGTTTTGATAAACAAACCATCGTCCAGCGTCGCCACCAGCATTTGTTGATCCGCTAAGGTTAAAACGCTGGTGATATAAGCGCCAAATAAAGGCGTGCCCAACCCAACCCTGTTAAGTTTTTCCTGCTGATACCAATACAAACCGCTGGTCGTGCCGACCAGCAAGTCCTGGCCCTGACTTTCAATGACGGTCACAAAAGCCGATTCGAGATCCGCATTAAAAGGAGCGGCTTGCAGTCTTTCACCGTCATAGTGATACAAACCATTGGCACCACCAAACCATAAGCCCGTCTCTGCATGAGGTTGCACCACACGAATAGAGGCTGTAGCTAACTCTTTAAAGGGCCGGCTGACTTCACCATCGTCAAAGTTATACAGCAGTAAACCATTGTCAGTACCCAGCCACAGCTGATTGCTCCTGTCGTAAAAATCATAGACTGTACTTTGGCCAAGCGACTGATGATCCACCAGCTCGACAAAATGCTCATCGGCTTTTAACAACCCGACATTGGTTTGGGTTGCCACCAAAAGGCTATTTAAGCGCGCTGAATAACGCACACTGCGCACTACCATGTCCTGCTGGCCAACACCGACCACACGGCGCATTTTGCCGGGAGAAGCACGGTATAGGCCCTCGCTGAAACTCGCCAGCCAGATGTTATGGTCTCTGTCTTCAAAAATATCACTGAACCAGGGCGAGCTGCCCAGTTCTTCAGCACTGATATGTTGCCACTCTTGTCCGGCATGGCGGTGATACAACTTGTTGTAACCAGAGATCCAGTCGTTGCCTGAGCCGTCTTTGAACAACTTATAAATAGCTGAATTATCCACACCGTGAATATCACAACGAACCACCTGCTGCGTTTTATCCAGATGGAAATAACCAGACTCACTGGCGAAATGCAAAGTATCGTTAAACCAGCTTAGATCGTACAAAGGATGTTGTTGTAGCTCATCAGGTAAGGGTATTTGTTGAATTTCGCCCTCTGAGCTTAATTTATATAAATATTTAGTGGTGCTGATTAATACTGAGTCTCCCGCCATTTCAATCTGTACTACAGATTCTTTAATGCTTTGCACCCGGCTGACTTTACCTTGTTTTACCTTAAATAAATTTTCCGCCGCGACCCATATTTCATCCGGCGCCACCTGCACTATCGAGGTCACTTCAGCCAAAATAGGGTAACGATCGAACTTCAGAGTTTGGGGGTTAAAACCAGAAAGGCCGGCTTTGGTGCCCACCCACATATAGCCTTGTTGATCCAACAAGAGTTTATTAATGGAGTTGCTGGCAAGCTGGCGGCTGGTTTTGGTACTGAACTGGGTAAAATGATGGCCGTCAAAACGATTTAGACCATATACAGTGCCAACCCATACATAACCCAATTGGTCCTGACTGATCGCCCGAACAGAATTTGATGACAAACCATCAGCACTGTTCCAGTGCTTAATATCAAAATCATAAATGGAACCAGATGGGCCCTGACTTAAGCTGGCATTAGAGAAAAAGGCTAAAAAAATCAAGAGCGAAAAACGCACACAGATCACCAGGTTGCAGGGAAAAATTTATATTAACTAAAAGCTTGCCACTGCACCAGCGCGAAGAGGATCAGCCAGCTAAAGAAACCAGCCAGCATATCGTCAATCATAATGCCAAAACCACCGTGGATTGTTTTATCCAGCAAGCGAATGGGCCAGGGTTTAACGATATCAAAAAAGCGGAAGAGTAAAAAACCGATCAACAGATACTGCCATTCGAACGGAATGCACCACATGGCCAGGCTATAACCTGCAACTTCATCCCAGACAATAGCGCCGTGATCATGTTCGCCTATATCTTTGGCTGTTTGTCCACAGACATAACAACCCAATACAAAAGCAAACAAAATCCAAACCATGGCCCATTGAGGATTTAATAAGGATTGCAGAAAAATCAGAGGGAGGGCCGCTAGAGTACCAAAAGTACCAGGAGCTTTAGGTGCCAGACCTGAACCAAAACCCAAAGCAAGAAAATGAGTCCATTTTCTTAAGTCAAATTTAGGGGTGGATTTTTGTCTGGATGTCATTAAAAGTGCTCAAAGCCCTGATGCTGATACACAAAGGGCAATTCCCCCTGCTTAAAGTCCAGCTTACCCACAGCACCTGTTATACGACCAATGCAAGTCACAGGCACACCATAAGGAGACAGTAATACTTCTAATGAGCCCCGGCGATTTTCCGGCACAGTGAACAAGAGTTCATAATCCTCACCACCAGACAAGGCATAGTTCAAGGCTTGCTCTGCACTACAGCTGTCTTTTAAAGCTTGCGACATCGGCAGTTTGCAAACATCCACCACAGCCCCTACTTTGGAGCGACGTAAAATATGAGGTAAATCACCGGCAAGGCCATCAGAGATATCCATAGCTGAACTTGCGATGTTCCGCAGCGCCTGACCTAAAGCAACACGGGCTGTTGGATAGTGAAAACGCTGCAGTATATGGGCCCGGTGTTTTTTGCTGATCTCGACTTTGTTTTGCACCAGTTGTAAACCCAAAGCGGCATCACCCAAAGTGCCTGTCACATACAGATAGTCACCGTTCTGAGCTCCTGCACGGGTAATAGCTTTGCCCTTAGGCACTAAACCTTTGGCAATCATGGTTAAACTCAAAGGTCCACGGGTGGTATCACCACCAATCAGCTGGCAATTGTAGTAATCCGCTGTTTCACTTAAACCTTCGGCAAAAGCAAGCAGCCAGTCTTCATCCACTTTAGGTAAAGTTAAAGCTAAAGATAACCAGCAGGGTTCTGCGCCCATAGCGGCTAAATCGCTGACATTCACTGCCACCAATTTATGCCCAAGCGAGCGCGGATCGACGTCCGGAAAAAAATGGATGCCTTGGACCATGCTGTCGGTGGTGATCACCAGATCACAGCCCTCACGCACCTGCAACACAGCTCCGTCGTCACCAATACCAATGGCAACGTCAGTGCGTTTACGGCCCGCTTCGGCAAAACAACGTTGAATTAACTCAAATTCACCCATAAAAAAGCCGACTTACGCCGGCTCTCCATTTTTTATTCGGTTCGCAGGCGTTTAACGGCTTTATCAAGTATGCCGTTGACAAACTTGTGGCTATCATCGGCCGCAAAGGCTTTTGCCAGTTCGATGGCCTCGTTGATCACCACCTTGTAAGGCACATCCAGACGGTATTTCAGCTCGTAAGCCGAGACCCGTAATATGGCTTTTTCGACCAGGTCAATTTCTTCAAAAGGACGGTCTAAAAACGGCTTTACGGCTTCATCCAATACCGGATGATTTACGGCCACACCACGCAAAATATCCTGGAAATAGCCCACGTCCAGATGCTTGGTGTTTTGTTCCAGCAATAGCTGCTGCTCAATATCACCAATAGGGTTCTTGCTGACCTGCCAGCTATAAACTCCCTGAACGGCCAAAGAACGGGCCAAACGACGTGCATTAGGTTTCATCAACAAATCCTACAACTGAGAGAGAACGTTTACCATTTCCAGCGAGGACATCGCTGCTTCCGCGCCTTTATTGCCCATTTTGGTACCAGCACGCTCAACAGCCTGCTCGATACTGTCTACAGTCAATACGCCAAAAGCAACAGGAATACTGTGCTGCATCATCACCTGAGCCAGGCCTTTGGTGCATTCGCCCGCTACGTATTCAAAATGAGGTGTACCACCACGGATCACAGCACCTAAGGCGATGATCGCGTCGTATTTACCGCTGGCTGCTACTTTTTGCACTGCTAATGGCATTTCAAAAGCACCAGGGATACGAACCACAGTGATGTCTTGATCAGCGATGTCACCTACACGCTTTAAAGTATCTACGGCACCGTCTAATAAACTTTCGACAATAAAGCTGTTGAATCTGGCCACAACGATGGCAAATTTTTTACCTTTAGCGGTTAACCCTGCTTCAATCACCTGCATTGGAGGTCCTTATTGCAATTGAGCTGCAAAAAAATGGTTTTAAAAACCAGAATTCAAAAAAACGGGCGCCATGATAACACAAGATTGCCAAATCTCAGCTAGTAAATCTTGGGCTGTGATGGCGCCTGTATACCGCACTATTCAGAAACGTAATCCACTACTTCCAGGCCAAAGCCGGAGAGTGCGTGGTATTTTTTCGGTGCACTTAATAAACGCATTTTTTTTACACCTAAACTGGCCAGAATTTGTGAACCCACCCCAACATTACGTGAGGTACCCTTCCAGGCCGGAGTCTTCGCTTTTTCGCCTTTATCTTCGGCTTCAAAATTCTGCACCATCTGCACCAGCTCTTCACTGCTTTCATTTTTACCTAAAAGCACCAGCACCCCACCTTCGTCGGCAATCCGCTTCATTGCACAGTGCAAAGAGAAGCTGCGATTGGCGCCGCGGTCGGATAACAATAAATCGCTGAAGGTGTTGTGCAGATGCACCCTGACTAAGGTGGCTTGTTCGGCTTCAATTTCACCTTTGACCAAAGCAAAGTGAATTTGATTGTCGATAGTGTCACGGAAAGTGACCAGATTAAATTCGCCAAATTCAGTAGGTAACTGGCAACTCGCCACCTGCTCTATGGTGGTTTCATGCAGGTTACGGTATTCGATTAGATCGGCGATGGTGCCAATTTTAATACTGTGTTTTTTACCAAAAATTTCTAAATCCGGACGACGCGCCATGGTGCCGTCTTCATTTAAAATTTCAACAATCACAGCTGCTGGCTCTAAACCCGCCATCCGGGCTAAATCACAACCCGCTTCGGTATGACCGGCACGCACCAAGACACCGCCGTCCTGTGCCATCAAAGGGAAAATATGACCCGGATACACAATATCAGTCGGCTTGGCATCACGAGCGACTGCAGCTTTTACTGTACGGGCACGATCGGCCGCTGAAATACCGGTAGTCACGCCTTCAGCAGCTTCAATGGATAAGGTAAAAGCAGTAGAAAATGGCGATAAGTTTTTATCCACCATCAGAGGCAGTTTTAATTGTTCACAGCGTTTTTTGGTCAGCGTTAAACAAATTAAACCACGGCCATGAGTAGCCATAAAGTTGACAGCATCAGGCGTGACGTATTCAGCTGCCATCACTAAATCGCCTTCATTTTCGCGGTCTTCGTCATCCATCAGAATAACCATTTTACCCTGACGAATATCTTCAATAATTTCTGCTGGTGTATTCAGTTGCATACTTTACCTCAGGCCCCGGGCCTTACTGCGTTATAAAAAACCACGTTGTTGCAATAAATCCATAGTCACGCCTTTACTGCCCGCCCCTTCGCGGCCTTGCAGCAAACGTTCTAAATAACGCGCTATTAAATCCACTTCCAGATGCACCTGACTGCCCGCTTTGAGGCTCATCAAGGTGGTTTCCCGTGCCGTATGAGGCACTATGGTTAAACGAAAAGCACTAGCACTTAATTCATTGACGGTCAGGCTGATGCCATCCACCGTAATAGAGCCTTTTTCAGCGATGTAATGCGCCAGCTCTTTGGGCATTTTGATCCAGACTTGCCAGGCTTCGCCAAATTTCTCAATTTTTTCAACGCTGCTGATACCATCCACATGACCGCTGACCAAATGTCCACCTAAGCGACCTGTCGCCAACAAGGCTTTTTCCAGGTTTAGTAACTGCCCTGCTTTGTACTTTCCAAATAAAGTGCGTTTGACGGTTTCACCTGACACATCGGCATTAAAACTTTTACCATTGAGTGCAGTGACGGTCAGACAAACGCCATTACTGGCAATACTGTCGCCGAGTTTGACATCAGAAAAATCCAGACTGTCGGATTCAATGGTCAACTTTAAATCCACACCTGACGCTTTAATAGCGCTTACCCGACCTGTCGCTTCGATTATTCCGGTAAACATGGCTTTAACCTTGCTGTTAATTTTAAATCAGGCCCCAGTGTTTCGACTGAAGTCCATACAAAATGCTGGGCTTCTGTGAGCTCAGAGTAGTCAGGTAACTGCAGCATGGCTTTGGCTTTGTCACCTAACAGCACAGGCGCCTGATAGACAATCAATTCATCCACCAACCCCGCTTGCCATAAAGCTCCTGCAAGCACAGCACCGGCTTCAACCCACAGGTCGTTGATATGTTCTTCGGCTAACAGGCTCAGTAAGTCGTTTAAATTCAGTCCTGACTCATCGGCATCCAGTGCAATAAAACGAAGCTGTGGATGCTCAAATGCGGGTTTGAATTGCTTGTCATGCACCAGCACTATGGGGCCATTTTGTGAAAATAAAAGCTCCTGACCTGTTAATTTAAGGCAACGGTCCAAAATCACCCGAATTGGCTGACGCACTGAGCCATCGTCCAAAGACGGTATGGAAAGTCCTTCAGAGCGCACTGTTAAACGAGCATTGTCCGAAAGCACAGTGGTAGCAGTCGATAAAATGGCATGAGCCTGAGCCCGCATCAGCTGCACATCAGAGCGGGATTCAGCCGAGCTTATCCACTGACTTTTGCCGTTCGAGAGCGCTATACGACCATCCAGACTGGTAGCAAGTTTAAGCCGGATATAAGGTTTTTTCCGCTCCATCCGGCTTAAAAAACCTGGATTTAAAGCGCGGGCTTTGTCTTCTAAAAGACCTATCTGCACGTCAATGCCTGCGTCTTTTAACAGTTGAATGCCCTTGCCGGCGACTAAGGGATTGGGGTCAAGCATAGCCACTATAACTTTTTTTACACCAGCGTTTACCAGCGCTAAAGCACAAGGACCAGTGCGGCCATAATGACTGCAGGGTTCTAAAGTGACATAACAGGTAGCACCTGAAGCAAGATGCCCGGCCTGACGCAAGGCAAGCACCTCGGCATGAGGGCCACCGGCCTGACGATGATAACCTTCCCCTATTATCTCTCCATCCCGGACTATGACAGAGCCGACATTAGGATTAGGCGCAGTGGTAAAACGGCCTTTAGAGGCGAGCTCTATGGCTCGGGCCATATAGTGATGATCGAGTTCAGTAAAACTCACTTAGGTGTCTCCAAGCCGGGCAATTTCTTCACCAAACTCACGGATATCTTTAAAAGAGCGGTAAACCGATGCAAAGCGGACATAAGCCACTTTATCCAGTTTCACCAGCTCATCCATAATCAGAGTGCCCAGCAGCTGGCTTGGCACCTCCCGCTCGCCTGTGGCACGTAATAAGCTTTCTACTTTGCTGATCAAAGATTCAATCTGTTCTGTAGGTACTGGGCGTTTTTCCAGTGAACGCATTACGCCACTGCGTAGCTTGGCCTCGTTATAAGGTTCGCGGGAACCGTCACGTTTCACAATACGGGGCATCACCAGTTCGGCAGCTTCAAAAGTAGTAAAACGTTCATGGCAGGCACCACATTCACGTCGCCTTTTTACTTGAGACCCCTCCGCCACTAAGCGGGAGTCTATAACTTTGGTATCGTCGGCACGACAAAAAGGACAAAACACGGAATTTCTCCGAAAAAAATGGCCGCATCAGGCGGCCATCATAACACTCTATCTTTGTTCAGTCATAGCGGGCAAATCAGGCATAGACTGGTAAACGGCCACAGACTTCAGACACCTGAGCACGTACTTTATCAATGACGCCAGCGTCACCGCGGCTGTCCAGCACATCACAGATCAGGCTGGCGACTAAACGGGCTTCTGCTTCTTTAAAACCACGACGGGTAATAGCAGGAGTACCGATACGTAGGCCACTGGTCACAAATGGAGAACGAGGATCATTTGGCACTGAGTTTTTATTTACAGTGATATGAGCCAGACCTAACCAGGCGTCCGCTTCTTTACCCGTGATGTTTTTATCAATTAAATCCATCAGGAATAAATGGTTTTGTGTGCCACCAGATACAATTTTGTAGCCACGTTTGATCATTTCATCACACATAGCCACAGCGTTTTTCAGCACTTGTTGCTGATAGACTTTAAATTCCGGCTCTAATGCTTCTTTGAACGCAACGGCTTTAGCAGCAATAACATGCATCAAAGGACCACCCTGACCACCTGGGAAAACGGCAGAGTTCAGTTTCTTTTCGATCTCTTCGTTTTTGCGGGCCAGAATTAAACCACCACGAGGGCCAGCTAAAGTTTTATGAGTGGTAGTAGTCACTACATCAGCCACTGACACAGGGTTTGGATACAAACCAGCAGCCACTAAACCAGCCACGTGCGCCATATCTACCATCAGGTAAGCGCCCACTTTGTCAGCAATTTCACGGAATTTCTGCCAGTCGATAATGCCTGAATAAGCAGAGAAACCAGCGATGATCAGTTTTGGTTTGTGTTCCAAAGCTAAAGCTTCAGCCTGAGCGTAGTCAATTACACCAGTTTCAGGGTGCAGGCCGTATTGCACAGCTTTGTACAACTTACCAGAAGAGCTGACAGAAGCACCGTGCGTTAAGTGACCACCGTGCGCCAGACTCATACCTAAAATAGTATCGCCTGCGTTTAATAAAGCTAAAAACACCGCTGAGTTGGCCTGAGAGCCTGAGTGCGGCTGCACGTTTGCATAATCAGCACCAAATAATTCTTTGGCACGGGCGATAGCTAAATCTTCAGCCACGTCCACGTACTCACAACCACCGTAATAACGTTTATGCGGGTAACCTTCAGCGTATTTGTTGGTTAACTGAGAACCCTGAGCCTGCAATACACGTGGGCTGGCATAGTTTTCAGAAGCGATCAGCTCGATGTGATCTTCCTGACGTTGGGTTTCGTTGGTAATGGATTGCCATAATTCCGGATCAAAATCGGCAATGTTCATTTCGCGCTTTAACATGCTTGCTCCCAGTGGGCCAAAAGGGCCAGACTATTTACAAAAAACTGCGCAGCATTCTACATGGAATCTACTAAAGATGCAGCTATTAAATAGCCATCTAAACATCCAAACATCAATATCTAGATAGTGGTCGGTTGAGTCAGATGGTCAACTGTAAATATAAACAGTATCCAGCTTTACAAAATGAGAAAACTGGTCAATTATGTAACTGTATAAACCAACAGTGCTTTGTAAATGAAAAAAATCATTCATATCGACATGGACTGTTTTTTCGCTGCAGTAGAAATGCGGGACAGACCAGACTGGCGTACCATTCCGCTGGCGATAGGTGGTAGTCGCACCGAACGAGGCGTGATCAGCACTTGCAACTACCCTGCCCGCGTTTATGGTGTACGTTCTGCTATGCCCACAGGACAAGCCCTAAAGCTCTGCCCTCATCTGCTGTTATTGCCTGGCAATATGGAAAAATACAAAGAAGCCAGTTTGCAAATTCAGGCCATTTTTCATCGGTATACTGACAAAGTCGAGCCACTGTCTTTAGATGAAGCTTATCTGGATGTCAGTGACAGCGCCTTGTTTTCAGGCAGCGCAACCCTTATAGCGGAAGAAATTCGCCGTGTCATTTTTGCAGAAACTGGTTTAACAGCTTCAGCTGGCGTGGCGCCGAATAAGTTTCTCGCAAAAATTGCCAGTGACGAAAATAAGCCTGATGGTTTATTTGTGTTGCCACCAGACAAAGTCAGCGATTTCGTCAAATTCCTGCCTTTGCATAAAATCCCTGGTGTAGGCAAAAAAACCGCTGAACGACTTGCCACTTTAGGCTTGTATAAATGTGTCGATATCCAAAACGCGCCTTTGCATACGCTGGTTAAACACTTCGGCAGTTTTGCAGAAACCTTGATAGAACGCAGTTTTGGCCGCGACAGCCGTGATGTACAAAACGACTACCCACGGAAGTCTGTCGCTGTTGAGCATACTTATACAGAAGATTTACCGGATCTGGACGCCGGTCGGCAAAGTTTATCCGAGTTACTACCAAAACTCCGCCGCCGTATTGAACGCTGTGAAGCTAGTGCTCATATTCAGAAAATTGGCATTAAACTCAAATTTGCCGATTTTCAGCAAACCACAGTAGAGAAACAACAACCCGAATTAGATATGGCCAGTTTAAAGCAATTGCTGGAGCAAGCCTGGCACAGAGGTCATGGCAAAAAAGTGCGGCTAGTGGGAATTCATGTTGGATTAAAAGCGCAGGAAGCTCAGGCTCAGTTGTCGTTAGAACTCTGATCATCACTTCATAACGAAATTAAAATTTCTCAATAAGAACAATTAGTTACAATAAAACCTTCTGGATTTCAGATATAAAAAAAGCCAACTTAAAGTTGGCTCTTTTTCAGAAAACTATTAACCGGTAACAGTTACGTTCTCAGCCTGAGGACCTTTTTGGCCTTCAGTAACTTCGAAAGTTACGCGTTGACCTTCAACTAAAGTTCTGCGGCCTGTGCCATTGATAGCGCGGAAATGTACGAATACGTCTTTGCCGCCTTCACGCTCGATGAAACCAAAACCTTTATCTTCGTTGAACCACTTAACGGTACCGGAAATTAATTGTGACATAACATTCTCTTACTTTAACTAAATTTGCCAATTGTTTGGCGACTTAAATATTACCGGCCGTATTCGAGCTAGTACATATTACGACCCCATTATCAGTGAACCTGACAAAGTGGTCAATAGCTATTACTAATCCAACAGAAAAATAGTTTTTCTGGTTTTGGCCGTTCCAGTTACTCTAAATAATTCTTCAGCAAAAACAATTGCTTGCAATAAAAACTGTCGAACAAATCTACAAAGTAACGACTTGAGTGTAGCACTATTTTTCGAATAAAAAACATACTACTGTAAATTATTTGATCTTTTTCTTCACTGGTGTCATGCCGTCATCGCCAGCCTGATAAAAATTAGGTTTAGGTGCGACCTTTACTGCCGATGTGGTATCCGTTGATTTTGGTTTAGCTTTTCTCACCACTGGCTTGGTTTTCTTCACTGCTTTTACCGGTGCATGCATATCCACACCTTTAAATTTGGCAGGTAAAGATTCTACTTTTTCCATAGGCAAAGGACGGCGTAAGAAACTTTCAATGGCACAAAAAGCGACCCAGTCTTTTGGGCCGACCAGGGAGATAGCTATACCTTTGGCCCCAGCCCTGCCAGTACGACCTATACGGTGTACATACTCTTCAGCATGTTTAGGTAAATCAAAGTTAACTACATGACTGACCTGCAATAAATCCAGTCCACGAGACGCGACATCTGTGGTGACCAGCACCTGATGTTTATTGGCAGAAAAGCCCTGCATTACTGCATTACGCTGGCCTTGGGTTAACTTGCCACTTAAACCTACAGCCGGATAACCTAAAGAGTCACATATTTTGGCCAGACGATCGGTATCTTCACGAGTCGCAGTAAAAATAATCAGCTGGCTGATTTGTTCCTGCTTTAACAAATAAGCCAATAAGGCCTCTTTGTGGGACAAATGATCGGCAAAATAACAACGCTGTTCTATATCTTCATGCTGTTGATAAGACGCGCCCACTGAAACTCTGTGTGGCGATTTTAATAATGACATCGCCAGTTCATTGACTTCAGCGTGATCTAAAGTCGCGGAAAACATCAGGGTTTGGCGCAAGCGGTGATCAGCGGCTTTATTGATTTCATTCAGTTGTGGCATAAAGCCTAAATCCAGCATCCGGTCTGCTTCATCTAAAATCAGCATTTCCAAACCCTGAATAAAGAAGGTCTTGTGCTGCAGGTGATCAATAAAACGGCCAGGTGTTGCCACTATAATAGTTGGCTGACGCTTCAGGATTTTTTCCTGCTCGTTAAAGTTTTCACCACCAACAATCAAAGCGCTGGTTAAAGGCGTATTAGCGACAAACAAACGTAATTTGGCATACACCTGATGCGCCAGTTCACGGGTTGGCACCAGAATTAAAGCCCGGGCATCTTGTTTGGATAAAGGTCTGCTGCGTAATAGGCGCTGCATCATCGGCAGCAAATAAGCCAGAGTTTTTCCTGAACCGGTTTGCGAAGAAACCATTAAGTCTTTGCCAGTCATAGCTGCAGGCACAGCTTCCTGCTGAATTGGCGTTGGTTGTGCAAAGCCAAGGTGCTGGATAGAACGGACTAAACGAGGGTCTAACGCAAGATCGTGAAATAACAAGATAAGGTCCCGGAGAAATTCAATAAAAGTGCCTTATCATAACGCATTTTTGACATAGGCAGTTAGTCTGGCTTTCAGCTCTTTGCAGCGTGGCCGGAACATGAAACAATAGCCTCATCAGATCGACAGGACTTTTTTATGAGTAAATCACTGCAGGAACAATTGCTCAAAGCCGGTTTAGGCAATGAGAAAAAATTAAAAGCCATTAAAAAAGAAAAGCATAAAGAGCGGGTGCAAGCTGGAAAAAATGGCTCAGTCGTCAATGAAGCCTCAGTGCTCGCTGAGCAAAGCCGACAGCAACAACTGCAACGCGATCAGGAATTAAACCGTCAGCGTAAAGCCGAACAGGATAAAAAAGCATTAGCAGCACAGGTTAAACAGCTGGTAGAACTCAATACCATCACGCATAAAGGTGAAACCGCCTTTAACTTTACCGATGGCAGTTTGGTCAAACGTTTGTACGTCAGCAACCGTATTCATGCAGAGCTGACCAAAGGCCAGGCGGCCATAGCAAAACTTGCAGACCAGTATTATGTGATCCCGGTGAAAGTGGCGGAAAAAATCCAGCAACGTTTGGCTGAAACTATCGTAGTACTGCATAACACAGGTCAAAGTGCCGAAGTGCAGGCGGAAGATGATCCGTACGCAGCCTATCAAATTCCGGACGATTTAATGTGGTAACTTTAGTGGAAATCAAAGCGGATCTTGAGCTTGATCTGGATGAACTGGAATTCAGTTTTGTCCGGGCTCAGGGCAGCGGCGGTCAACATGTAAATAAAGTATCTACTGCAGTACAGCTGCGTTTTGATATAGAGCGCAGCAGTTTGCCGGATGAGTTTAAACAAAAACTGCTGCAGTATCCGGATGACAGGATCAGTAAAAGTGGCGTCATAGTGATTAAAGCTCAGGCGCATCGCAGTCAGGATATGAACAAAGAAGATGCGGTGGCTAAATTAATGCAACTGCTGCAAAGTGCCAGTTTTGAAGCCAAAAAGCGGCGTGCAACTAAACCCACTTTTGGTGCTCGAATGGACAGGCTGAAGCAAAAAACTCAGCACAAAGAACGTAAAAAACTGCGGGGCAAAGTAGGCTCTTTTGATTAGTCAGATGTTTTACACCAGAGGTTTTGTGTAGTGACCCGTATTTTTTTCTCTTTTATTCTACTGCTGCTTAGCAGTACTGTATTCGCCGATGGCGTATGGAAAGTAAGTAAAGGCAAACAGCTTTTTTATCTGGCCGGCTCTGTTCATATGCTAAGTGCCAAGGACTATCCTTTACCACCTGAATACCTGCTGGCACTGCAGCAGAGTGAGACTTTGGTGCTGGAAACGGATTTAGAGCAGTTATCAAGCCCCGCGAGCATACAACAGATGATCGCTTTAAACTCTTATCCTTCAGGTGAAAACTTGTTGCAACACCTCTCTGCGCCTTTAGCAAAACAACTGGCTGACTACTGCAGAGTACATAAGATCCCGCTGGAGCAGATCACCCGCTTTAAACCTGCGTTTGCCGCCATTATGCTGACAACAACTCAACTGCAGGCCCAGGGAGCCACCGCGCCGGGAGTCGACGCCTTTTTGCAGGATGAAGCCCAAAAATCCGGCAAAAAGATAGCAGGCCTTGAAACTATGCAACAGCATTTGGATGTGATTACAGAGCTGAATAACAGCGGTGCTGAAACACTGATCAAAAGCACCATGGATGATTTAAAAGACAGTAGCGAAGACTTTGATGCAATGCGAAAAGCCTGGCGCAGCGGCGATCTCGAGCAGTTAGACCACTTATACCTGGACGACTTAAAGAACTACCCAGCTATTTATCAGACCCTGATTGTTAAAAGGAACAATGCATGGGTGAAACAGCTGGTCGCTGAACCTAAGACTAAGCCATTTTTTGTTGTGGTCGGCGCTTTGCATCTGGCCGGGGATCAGGGCTTAATTAAACAATTGACTCAACAGGGATACCAGATCACGCCGCTGAAGGATAAGTTATGAAACATGCCCCTTACCAGTTAAGCCCGGTCACACCTGAGCAATCCGCTTATCTGCATAACTGGTTTGAATCACAACAAAGTCTGGATCAGTGGGGTGGTGAAGGCTTTCAGTTTCCCATCAGAGCCTTACAATTTTTACAGCAGCTGTATTTACCGGGCACACAAAGTTATTGGCTCTATCAGCACAGACAACGAGTTGCCTTTGGTCAGCTTTGTGATCGTTTTGACTGCAATCATCTGGCCCGTTTACTGGTGCATCCGGACAGCAGAGGTCGGGGCCATAGCAAAACGCTGATCAAAGGCTTGATTGCACAGGGTTTACAACAGCAGCCACAACGGGATTTTTCGTTATTTGTTTATCAGAACAACCAAATTGCGGTGCAGTGTTATCGTCAGTTAGGTTTTGTTGAAGCCGAACAACCAGGTATTGCCGACCCACTGCTGTTTTTTATGAAATTAAGCCACAAACAAGCCAGACAACTATTAAAGGAACATCAGGATGCCAATCTGGGTTGATGCAGACTCCTGCCCCAAAGTACTAAAAGAAATTTTATTTAAAGCAGCAGAACGCCGACAAGTCCAGCTCTATCTGGTTGCAAATCACAGCTTTCAAATTCCGCGCAGCCCTTATATCAGAGCAGTGCAGGTTGAACATGGTTTTGACGTGGCCGACCGTTATATCGAAGAACGTATAGAATCAGGTGATTTGCTGATCAGTAATGATATTCCGCTGGCCGCAGCTGTTGTTGCTAAAGGAGCGCTTTGTATTACCAGCAAAGGCAGGCTACTGACGCCAGACAATATCAGCGACAGGCTCACCATGCGTAATTTACAGGAAGAACTGCGCAACAGTGGCGTGCAGCTTTCAGGGCCCGCCCCTTTAGGAGCGCAGGATAAACAACAGTTTGCCAATCAATTGGATCAGTGGCTGCAAAAACAGCCTAAAAGTTCCTAATCGTGATTGACCTCTTGCCGGGCACTGATGCCTTTTACTGCAGTTTGAAAAGCTGGCGCTCTTTGCCATTTTGGTCGTATTGGAGTTAAAGGCAAAACTCTTTTACGTGCAACCAATACATAAGACGCACCAAAATACCCCAGATAAGTTTCACACCATTTCTGCCAGCGGCTGTCAGGTTTGTGCTGCCCAAGTAAACTGGACCAGAAAAAGCGTTGCTCGTACATCACTTCAAAACCTAATAAATGCAACCAGTCTTTCACGCGGGAAGGCGTAAAAAAACGACCAGCCCATGGCAATTGCTGTTTAACTCCGGGCCAGAGTTTCAGTAATCCGGCACTGCTTAACGGATTGTAACCACTTAATAATAAGTAGCCGTCAGGCATCAATACTCGATGTGCTTCACGTACTATATGGTGAGGATCCGGGTAAAATTCCAGACAATGCGCCAGTAATACAGCGTCTATTGATTGTTCCAGAAAAGGCAGAGCATCAGGGTCAGCCACTACAGAAGCTTGCTCCAGATGTTCGTTTAAACAAATTTGGTGCTTGATGTTACAGGCGGATGTGTCTAAGCCACTGCTTAAATTGCCCACTTTGAGCAGATGATAACCAAAAATTTTTGGCCACCACTGACTTAGCTGCTTTTCCAAAGCTTTAGCCATCAGTTCGCCCTGCGGCAATTGCTGCCACTGTCGGGGTACTGTTGTACTGTGGTAACTTAACGCAGGCTTCATCAGGTACACTTCACTTTATCAGAACATCAGCTATGGAAATTATTTATGCCAGACATCACTGCCCTAGCCGCTTTTAAGGATAACTACATTTGGTGCCTGCGCCAAGCAGAGTTGGCTTTGATTGTCGATCCGGGTGATGCCGCCGTAGTGCAGCGCTATCTGCAACAGCAGCAGTTGCAATTAGCGGTGATCCTGATCACCCACCATCATCCGGATCATACAGGGGGCATCAATGAACTAAAACAACTCTGGCCTGATGCTGTGGTTTATGCTCCGGCGTTAGAACAACAAAAAATCCCTTATGCGG
Organism: Rheinheimera soli; assembly: GCF_031457405.1. GTDB lineage: Bacteria > Pseudomonadota > Gammaproteobacteria > Enterobacterales > Alteromonadaceae > Pararheinheimera > Pararheinheimera soli_A. Next base: position 73,141 of record NZ_JAVDWR010000006.1, read on the forward strand.
ATGTCTGGTTGCAAGACAACGATCGGATTGAACTGCCCGATTTCAGTTTAACTTTTCAGGTGATGCAACTTCCTGGTCATACACTGGGTCATATAGCCTACTATTCAGCGCCCGTTCTGTTTTGCGGTGATACCTTATTTAATGCTGGTTGTGGTCGTTTGTTTGAAGGGTCGGCAGCGCAGATGTGGCAAAGTTTGTCACGTATTCTGACCTTGCCGGATCAAACATTAGTGTACGCCACCCACGAATATACCCTGGCTAATCTGGAGTTTGCCCGCTGGGCCGATCCGGACAATACCAAACTTGCAGACTATCAACACTGGTGTCAACAACAAAGGGAACAACAGCAAGCCACCTTGCCTACCCCTTTAGCTGTACAGCGGCAAATCAACCCTTTTTTAAGGGCTGGAGATGCGGCATTACAACACCGCTGGCAACAACACAATGCAGTGGACCTGTTTACTGCGTTACGATCCGCCAAAGATCGATTTTGATCGACAACCTTGCTTTTGAAGGCTGAGCAGGTAACATAAGGCGGATTTTTGATTTTGGGAAAAGCGAATGCTGAAAAAATTATCTGTCGCTGTAGCGGCTGCACTGCTGGCCAGTTGTGCCGTTCCAACCTCACAGGATAAAACAGCAGGCTCTGCTGAGGATCAATACCAGACATCAGCCTCTGATGCTCCGATTCAGGACAAAGCGGCCACTGCGCAGCAAGTCGCCAACGCCTTATTAAGGCATAATTCACCATTAGAACCTGATGCAGAATTAGCTCAATACGATAATTTGTGGCAACGTATCGCTGATCAAATGACGCTAACTGTGCCTGACAACGATGATATTGAAAGCCAAAAGCAGTTTTTTATCCGTAATCAAAAGTTGTTAAAAACTGCTTCGGACAATGCAGAACCCTTTTTGTACCATATAGTCACAGAACTTGAACGACGCAAGATGCCACTTGAACTGGCACTGCTACCTATAGTTGAAAGTACCTATAATCCTAAAGCGGGTTCATTTTCCGGAGTGCTGGGGATTTGGCAATTCACTCAAGGTACGGGCCGTAATTTTGGTTTAAAACAAAATGCCTGGTATGACGGTCGCCGTGATGTGATTGAATCCAGCCGTGCTGCTATGGATTATTTGCAGTATCTGTACAGTAATGTTGATCAGGACTGGCTAAGTGCAGTGGCAGCTTTTAACGCAGGTGAAGGCCGGGTTTTTAAAGCTATTGAACGCAACAGATCCAAAGGAAAACCAACGGATTTCTGGTCATTAAATTTGCCGAAACAAAATACCAGCTATATACCCAAATTACTGGCGTTGGCAGAACTTTTAAAACACCCGGAAAAATACGCTATTCCTATGCCAATGTTGGCGAATCAGCCACAAACCAAAGTGATCCAAATCAACAGAGGTTTGGATTTAGTCAAAGCTGCAGACCTGTTAAACCTGAGGGTCGCGGAACTCAGACGCCTGAATCCGGGTTTTAAAACCACTACAGTACCCAGTGCCAGTTACCCGCTAGTGGTCCCTTTTCGCAGTGCTGATGATATAGATCAGCAAATAGCAGCCTTGCCAAAGGTAAAAGTAGCCCCTGTTGCTTCCACTGGCCGCTACCAGGTTAAATCCGGTGACAGCTTAAGTAAGATTGCAGCGGCTCATAAAACCTCGGTGAAAGCCCTGCAGCGCGCCAACAATTTAAATTCCAGCCAACTAAAAATTGGCCAGCTGTTGACCATCCCAGGCTTAGAACAACCTGACGAACCCGTTGTCACCGCTCGTACTGCTAAAAAATCCAATACCCTGGCTTCAGAGGGGCAAACCTACACAGTTAAAAGTGGCGATAGCTTATGGGAAATAGGCAAAAAGCTAAATGTCAGTACTGAGCAACTGAGCAACTGGAATAAATTGGGCACCACAGCTCAATTGAAACCAGGCCAAAAGCTGACCTACTACAGTGAGTCAAAGCCACAAACAACAGCAGCGGCAAAAAGCATGACCTATAAAGTCAGGCCTGGTGACTCCTTAGCCAGCATAGCTCAACGTTTTAAGGTAAAAGTTGCTGATATCGTGAAATGGAATAATATTAAAACAAATATGTACTTACAGCCTGGTCAAGAACTCACTTTGTATCTGACAAGCTAACTGACTGAAGTCTCACATGGAGTTTGAGGTGTTGTATGGTTAAAACGAGCCTGATGTTGCTCTTTTTGCTATGGGTTCCCACAACATGGGCCTATTTTACTGTGCCAGGACAAGGCCAGCTGACCTTGCTGGACGGAACAAAACAAAGCCTGCAGTTTGGCTTTTCGTTTAAACAACAAAATGGTACTGAAGTATTTCAGGCTGGTATTCAGGCGGTTGAAGTGGCTGAATTGCCATCCAAATATACCTTAGCCCTGGTTTTGCATCAGGATGAACAAATCTGGGTCACGGATTGGATCAACAAACCTTTACAAGGGTTTGACTGGTCGCTGGGAAAACACAGTTTTAAACTCAGTAAAAACACCGATCCTAAATACCAGGATAAAGCCCGTGGTGGCTATGTACTGATGTTTGATGATACACCGTACTTTTTTCACAAAAATATGGCGCAAATCAAATTTCATTTTAATAAAGACGGGGTCAGTGAAGTTCGCATTGAAGGTATGTTTACACCGGGACGCTAACTCACTATGACCGCCTGTCCTGCTGTTCTTTTTGCAATTGCAGTCTGGGGATCAGACCCCACAACAAACAAAGCGTAGGCGCCAGCCAGTGAAACCACCAGTGCCATTCCATGGTACGGCCCTGAGTCAATAAGTAAAAACTAACCAGCACTTGAGTCAACAACCCCAGGGTTCCAACATAAAACAGCACCGCATTAACAGGTTTTTTTGGCAGTTTCATCTTCTACACTCTTCTACTGCATTCAGTCGCGTCAGAGTAGCAAAAATGCAAGGTCGATGCGATTTAAACAGCATCAGCCTGCTGCTCCGGTGCAGCTTTTTGGAACGCCTCCAGTTCATTGCAACGCTGATAAATGGCGCTGATCAAAGGATAGTTTTTCATATCCAGTTGAAACCGCAATGCATTATAAACCTGAGGTACTAAACAAAGATCCGCAATCGTGATCTCATCACCAAAGCAATAACGATCGGCAGTTAACAACAACCGTTTCTCCAGTGCGTCAAAACCCACAGCCAGCCAGTGTTTTATCCACTGCATTTTTTGTAGTTCGGATAATGCCAAAGGCCCGGTCAGATACTGCAGTACTCTCAGGTTATTCAAAGGGTGAATATCGCAGGCAATATCTAACGCAAAAGCCATTACAGCTGCCTTCTGCGCTGGGTCCGCAGGGAATAATGGAACCTGAGGATAGCAGTCTTCCAGATACTGAATAATGGCCAGCGACTGATTCAGACTCAGCCCGCCATCTTCCAGAGTCGGCACCAGTTGTGCCGGATTTAATAGCTGATAACCCGCACTATGCTGCTCTCCGCCATTATTGACCAGATGCACAGGACAATGCTCTGCCTCCAGACCTTTGATATTCAACGCGATACGCACTCTGTAGGCTGCGCTGGAGCGCCAGTAACCATGTAATTTCATTTTATGATTTACCTTGTAAAGCAGATACAAAAAAGCCAGTCGTCCCCTGACGGAGAAATCGACTGGCTTAGTTAATCACGTCAATTAGACGCCGTATTTCACTACTTTTTGCTCAATGGCACCAAATACCGATTGGCCTTTAGCATCCAGCATTTCCAGACGGATACTGTCGCCAAATTTCATAAAAGAGGTTTTAGGCGCACCATCACGAATGGTTTCAATCATACGGATCTCAGCGATACAGCTGTAGCCTAAACCACCTTCATCAATAGAAGTACCGTAATCCGTGCCTTGTTTGTTCGATACTGTACCAGAACCAATGACAGCGCCGGCACCTAAGTTACGGGTTTTAGCTGCATGAGCCACCAGTTGACCAAAATCAAAGGTCATATCAACACCTGCGTTTGGTTTACCAAACAGCTTGCCATTTAAATGCGACACTAAAGGCAGATGCAGTTTGGCATCTAACCAGTCGCCGCCTAACTCATCAGGAGTCACAGCAACAGGGCTAAAGGCCGAAGCAGGTTTAGACTGGAAAAAACCAAAACCCTTCGCCAGTTCATTTGGAATTAAACCGCGCAGAGACACGTCGTTCACCAGCATCACCAGACGGATTTTATGGCGGGCTTCTTCAGCACTGATTGCCATAGGTACATCGTCGGTGATCACTGCCACTTCGCCTTCAAAATCGATGCCGTAGTCTTCGCTGACCACTTCAATCTGATCGCGTGGACCAATGAAATCATCTGAACCGCCCTGATACATCAGAGGATCAGTCCAGAAACTTGGAGGCATTTCTGAATTGCGGGCGCGACGCACCAGCTCCACGTGATTGACATAAGCACTGCCGTCAGCCCATTGATAAGCACGTGGCAAAGGAGATTCACACTGCGCCTGGTCAAAAGGCTGTTCACCGTGCACAGAAGCCGAATTCAGTGCCTGATAGACTTCAGAAAGTTGTGGTGCGGCCACAGACCAGTGATCCAGCGCCTGTTGCATAGTACCGGCAATCGCAGGTACAGCGATACAACGGGATAAGTCCCGGCTAACCACCACTAACTGACCATCACGCTGACCATTTTTTAAACTTGCTAACTTCATTTTTAATCCTTACAAAGTGGCCGGTTTGATTTTCCAGCTATTCACATAGTCCGGGTTTTCAGTGGCTAAAGCCGCATCACCTACAAAAAGTGCATCACGGGTATCCAGCATTACAGCCACCTCATCGGTAAATTTCTTTTTATACTCACGACCGGCCTGAAAAGCTTTAGGATGAGGGCCATGGGTAAAACCTGCAGGGTGAAATGTGACCATGCCACGTTCAATATTATCGCGGCTGAAAAAATCGCCTGCATGGTAAAACAGCACTTCGTCGTAATCGTCGTTGTTGTGATAAAACGGCACTTTTAACGCACCAGGGTCGCTTTCAATAGGACGAGGTACAAAGGTACAAACCACAAAACGCTGCGCGACAAAAGTCGTGTGCGCTGACGGAGGTAAGTGGTATCTGTGGCTCATTAAAGGCCGGATATCCCGCCAGTTAATCCGCATCACTGTTAAATCGCCATGCCAGCCAATCGCATCCAGTGGATTGTATGGATAAGTAATGACCGACACCTGATCGTGACGTTTTACCTGCACCCGACTTTGCTGTTCGCTGTACTGTGCTTTAAAGGCATCATCAATTTTTGGTGTGTCAATCATCGCCGCATCAAAAATAGCATGATTACCCACCAAACCTTTTTCCGGTAACTGAAAAGAGTCGTTGGTGGCTTCAATCAGCAATAAAAACAGCGGCTCTGTGACCTCTAAACGCCATAGGGTGGAACGTGGGATCACCACATAATCACCATCCCGTAAGGTTAAATGGCCATAGTCGCAATACAGTTCTGCAGCACCTTCATGCACAAACAACAGCTCGTCACCGTCGGCATTACGCACCAGGTAATCCATCGACTCTGTTAAACGCCATGTGCGCATTTTACAGTGCGCATTATGCAACAAAGTGGGCACCTGCCAGGGTGAAACGTTTTGATTACCCGCTATATCATTAAAGTTATACAAACGTGGTTTTAATGGCCCTTCCCAGTCACTCCAGCCTGTTGGGGCATGAGTGTGATGGAAATGGGTGGCAGGACCAAAAAAGCCACTGCGGCCCACTTCACGCTCATAAATAGCTCTGTCTGGAAAATCAGCATGAGCCTGACGGGAAATTTCGCCTTCTTTTACCGGAAAAGACGCCCACTTACGCATAGTTACAGTACTCCGCGACGAATTTGATCTTCTTCAATGGATTCAAACAAAGCTTTGAAATTGCCTTCGCCAAAACCTTCATTGCCTTTACGCTGAATGATTTCAAAGAATACAGGGCCAATCACAGTTTTGGTAAAGATCTGCAATAAAATACCGTCTTTCATCGGCGCACCATCAATCAGTACACGCAGCTCTTTTAACTGCTCCAGATCTTCAGTATGGCCTTCAACACGGGCGTTTACACGCTCGTAATAGGTATCTGGCGTTGGCATAAAATCCATACCACGCTGACGCAGTGTACGCACTGTCTGATAAATATCGTCAGTGGTCATGGCGATGTGCTGAATACCTTCACCTTTGTATTCACGGATAAACTCTTCAATCTGAGATTTATCATCAGACGATTCATTGATTGGAATACGGATTTTGCCACAAGGCGCTGTCATGGCTTTAGACACCAGACCTGTCAGCTTGCCTTCGATATCAAAATAACGGATTTCGCGGAAGTTGCCGATACGCTCATAAAAACCAGCCCACAGCGCCATATTGCCACGACGTACATTGTGAGTCAGGTGGTCAACCACCTCTAAACCCACCTGGTTTTTTGCCATTTCAGCTTGCCAGTTGTCGTAGAATTTAAAATCAACGTCATACACAGAATTCTGACCATAACGGTCAACAAAATACAACAAGCTGCTGCCAATGCCGTACACAGCAGGGATATTCAGCTCCATAGGACCAACCTGATTCTGGTAGGCCTTAGCACCGTTGGCCACAGCGTGTTGTAAGGCTTCGGCTGCATCTTTCACCCGGAATGCCATAGCACAGACGCTTGGGCCATGTTCAGCTGCAAACTGTTCAGCCTGAGAATTTGGCTGACCGTTCACAATAAAATTCACATCACCTTGTTTGTATAACCAGGCTTCTTTAGAGCGGTGTTTAGCGACTTCAGTAAAACCTAAAGAACTAAAGAGTTGCTTCAAATCCTCAATACCCTGCTCTGTGGCCGCAGTGTACTCAACAAATTCAAAACCATCGGTACCCAAAGGGTTAATAGGGTCAAACATCAGTATCTCCAGAAAAAAATCAGGCTAATTTGTGCTTATCTTGCGCTTGCCGGAAAAAAATGGAAGAGAGGCTCCACGGATGACTGTCTGACGAAAAAAGGGCATTTTTGTACAGAATAACTGACAAAAATGCCCTTTCGCTTAAATAAGAAACAAAAAGGCCCTAAAACGAGCTTTAGGGCCTGGTCTTTGTAGAGCAAATCACACAAAGCGTATTTAAATTTTTACGCTCTTACGGTTAATGCCGTATTCGCGCAATTTATTCGCGACAGCGGTGTGACTTAAACCGAGTTTTTTCGCCAACTGGCGTGAACTTGGATAAGCCGGGTAGAGTTTTCGTAATAAGTCAGCTTCAAAACTCCGTACTGCTTCATCCAGCGTGCCATCAAAATCTTTTTCCAGATAGCCAAAGTCACTGGTGTAACTTGGCAGTTGCATATGCTCTTTATCCAGCTCATAACCTTCCAGCAAAGTCACAGCCCGGTATAAGGCATTCTCTAACTGACGCACATTGCCGGGCCAGGGGTAATGTTGCAGAAAATGTGCACAAGAATCGGTCAGTTTGGGAGCTTTACGACCCAGGCGGGCAGCAAAACGCGCGATAAAAAACTCGGCCAGAGGCACAACATCCTGTTTACGCTCACGAAGCGGTGGCAAGTTCAGTGTCAGCACGTTTAATCGATAGAATAAATCCTCGCGGAACTTACCTTCCTGCACCATGGCAGGTAAGTCTTTTTGCGTAGTGCAAATTACCCGCACATCCACTTTGACTTCGTTTTCATCCCCGACACGGCGGAAACTGCCATCCTGCAAAAAGCGAATGAGCTTGGTTTGCAGCTCACGCGACATCTCGCCCACTTCATCGAGAAACACAGTGCCTTTGTTGGCCTGTTCAAAAATACCTTTTTTCGCTTCACTGGCCCCTGGAAAAGCGTTAGGGCCATGACCAAAGAGTTCAGATTCTGCGACTAAATCCGGCATAGCTGCCACATTTACCGCTAAAAAGGGCTTGCCTGTTCTGCTGCTGGCGGCATGACAAGCCCGCGCCAATACTTCTTTGCCTGTGCCTGTTTCACCCATAATCAAAATAGGCGCATCCAGTTGAGCCATTTTTTTTGCTTCACGTACAACTTTTCGCATCAAATTACTGTGGGCATGCAAGTTATTAAAGCTTTCCTGATCGCCTTTTTTAAACACCACCATCTGCTCACCCAGACGGCTTTCAGATTTCAGGTTCAGTACAGCCCCAGCCAGAATATCTTTGCCCGCATCACCCGGCACCAACACAGGCAATAAGTCAGCGATAAAGCGTTTATTCTGAATTTCTACCCTGCGGGTTTGGGCCAGCACATCATCACTTTCCAGCCAGCGGCTTAAATTAAAACCTTTGACCATAGCGGTCAGCGACTGTCCTTCAATAGCACTGCGCTCCATGGATAAAGCTTCGAGCGCGGCTTCGTTAATAATGGTCACATTAGCACGGGTGTCTACCGCAATAATGCCATCTGGCAGAGTGCGTAATAAGGTAGTCAGTTCGTTGTGTTCCCGTTCCGACGGCATAAAAGCCGTGGTTTTTACATCGTCGACTCCGGGAATACGGCGAATTTTCACCATCAACTCCTGGAATTTTTCAAACTCAACGGTCGGGAATGACACATAAATCCGGCCAAGGATCGGATCCACTTCAATACCACGTAAATCCAACTGATAGCTGACCAGGATATTTAACACTTCCTGAGTAATACCCAGTCGGTCCTGGCAATGAATTTCTAACCTCATGATAAAAAACCACCTCAAGCTTTTGCTTAGGTTTAATCATACGGTAAAGAGGCTCAGGCAGACCAGTACTATTTGTAAAGAAATATGCACATCCGCTTTGTACGCTATGTGTAGCATGGGGAGTTGCAGCTGGAAGGGATCAAAGTGTGGGGGCTGTGTGTAGCAGAGGAGATGGGATGGGACAAACCCATCCCCTGCAGCAGAAGCGGTTAAGAAACTAACAACGCATCGGTTTTAGCGGCACAAATAAAATCGTTTTTATGCAGGCCTTTGATCGAATGCGACCACCAGGTCACTGTGAGCTTGCCCCACTCCAGCAACAAGGCCGGATGGTGACCTTCATCTTCAGCCAGCTGCGCCACTTGCTGATGAAAAGCCCAGGCCAGTTTAAAGTTTTTAAATTTAAACTCACGTTCCAGTTGTAAAATGCCATCACGGGCCACTGGAGTCCAATCCGGGATTTGGTGCATCAGTTGGGCTAATTCTTCATCCGATACCTTTGGTGCGTCAGCACGGCAGGCTTCACATTTGGCTTGTTTTAATTCAGACATCAGTGTGTTCTCAGTTATGGGCAGAGCTTAGCTCGCCTTTTTTTCTTTAGGCGGAAATTTAGGCGCATGTAAACCCAGGGATCGGGCCTGTTGGACCATAGCCATTAAATCCAGTTGGGATACATCAAATAAATCGTTAATCGAATTAATCATAAAATACACAGGCTGCATAATATCGATACGGTAAGGCGTTCGCAGCACGTCCACCACATCAAACACTTTGCGATCTGGCACATCAGAGCTGATGGCGTATAAAGTTTCGCCTGGTGAAGACAAAATACCGCCGCCATAAATCCGCAAGCCATCTTTGCTGCTTAATAAGCCAAACTCGATAGTAAACCAGTACAAACGCGCCAGATACACACGGTCTTCTTTGCTGGCTGCTAAGCCCAGTTTGCCATAGGTATGGGTAAATTCAGCGAAAGCCGGATGAGTCAGCATAGCGCAGTGGCCAAATATTTCATGAAACACATCAGGCTCTTGCAGGTAATCAAACTCTTCCCTGCTGCGGATAAAAGTGGCAACCGGAAATTCTTTGTTGGCTAACAGCTGAAAAAACCGATCAAAACTAATCAAAGCCGGCACTTCAGTCACTTTCCAGCCTGTGCTTGGCTCTAATACCGCATTAACTTCAGCCAGCTGTGGAATACGATCCACAGGCAAATTCAGCTTCTTCAGGCCATCCAGATATTCGTCGCAGGCTTTGCCTTCAATACAGGAAAGCTGACGCTGCATAAGCTCAGACCAGATTTGGTTTTCTTCAGCCGACCAGTGGATAAAACCATCTTTATCCGACTGATGCGATACATATTTGCTTGATTTACTCATAGAACCCTGTTCAACACTCTTATATGGGCAGAACCCTTTAGTTGCGGCAGATACTAGAGGATTGGACAACAGCTGTTAACCCATTGCAGAGTTGACGTGAACGTCAACTCTGCTGTTTTTGTAAAGCTATGGTTACAACGACAAGGGGGACTTCTGCTGCTTTTGCTGCATTAATGTCAGCGCCTGCTTAAGGTCAGCAATAATATCTTCGACATGCTCAAGCCCCACAGAAATACGGATCAAGCCATCACTAATACCCGCCATTTGGCGTTCTTCTGGCGTATAAGGACTATGAGTCATTGAAGCCGGATGCTGGATCAGTGACTCTGCATCGCCGAGGCTGACGGCAAGGCTCAATAACTGACACTGATTTATAAAATAACGGCCATCATCCAGACTGCCATTGAGCTCAAAGGCCAGGACACCACCAGCAGCTTTCATTTGTTTGCCGATAAATTTGTAACCGGGATGAGATTTTAACCCAGGGTAATACACCTGCCCTATCGCCGGGTGGGCTTCGAGAAATTCAGCAACTTTTTGCGCGTTCTGGCAATGCCGCTCCATCCGCACTGATAAGGTTTTCAGGCCACGGATAATCAGCCAGGCATCATGGGGGCTGATAGTCGCGCCCATATCTTTCAGGGTGGTGAGTTTAATCTGAGTAATGCGTTCAGCACTACCAACAATAATGCCGGCTACTACATCGCCATGGCCGTTCAGGTACTTGGTGGCACTGTGCAAAATCAGGTCTATGCCATAGTCAGCCGGTTTTTGCAGCAAAGGCGTCAGAAAGGTGTTATCAATCACTGAGATTAACTGGTGCTTTTTGGCAAACTGGCCAATAAAGTCTAAATCAAGCACTGTCAGAGTCGGGTTAACAGGTGTTTCCGCAAAAATCATTTTGGTGTTGGCTTTCAGCGCCTGTTTGATGGCGTTATGATCTGTCATATCGACAAAACTGACGTCTATGCCATAACGGGCAAACTGATGATTAAAGAGTGCAAAACTACAACCATAAATCGCTTTGCTGGCAATCAGATGATCACCTTGCTGTAAAAAGGCCATAGTGGCAGCGGCGACTGCGCCCATCCCAGTGGCAGTGGCGGCGGCATCTTCCATGCCTTCCAGTGCTGCTACTTTTAATTCCAGCTCTCTTGTGGTTGGGTTACCCAAACGAGTGTAGATATAACCCGGCTCTTCTCCGGCAAAACGCGCTGCGCCTTGTTCGGCGCTGTCAAATACAAAAGTGGAGGTCTGATACAAAGGAGTGGCTAAAGCGCCGTGTGGATTTAAACCGGTTTTTCCGGCATGAATACATACCGTATCAGGATGACTGTACTGCTGCTTACTCATAAAAACACCTGTCATTACTACTGTTTTATTTTTTATGAGTTTTTTATACCGAGCAGGCAGATCAGCGACAAGGCATATAGACATCTGACGGTCTGAAGCAGCACCGTCAGTTTTAACAAAAACAACAACAAATGTAGCGTTAAGTTGACAAAGGAGCAGCTTTGCCCAGCAGACGCCGCACTAAGGCTTTGCTTAAATCCAGCAAACTTAGCTTTTGGCTTTGCGCCAGGGGCAAAGGCCGTAACAACTGCTGCGCCGCTAAACCTAAGCGGGCGACCAGCATACCTGCTATTAAACCTTGCCCTGCCCGCATCGACAATTTGCTGGTCAGCTCAGCGCCTATCAGATCTGAGCCTAAATCCAGCGCCAGCTCTGAACTGCCCGCCCATAATAAAGCGGCAAACAAATGTTTGATCAACAGCAGGCTACGCAATTGCCCCAAAGAAGCACCATAACTTTCTGCCATCTGGCGTAATAATTTACTGGTGCGCCAGAGCACCAGCAACATATCTGCCAACGCAAAAGGGCTGACAGCCACAGCCATAGCTGTGTCCGCAGAGGCTTGATGGATCTGTTGACGCACACGGGCATCGGCTTTACTCAGCACCTTTAATTCAAACAAATCCAGCAGTTCCTGATCACTGTGTTCTGTTTGTTTTTGGGCTTTCCAGTCTGCCACATCCTGTTGTGTTGATTCAGGTAAAACGGCGGCGATATCCAGACACAGCTGTTCAGCTTCACCATACTGAACACTGGCATGAATACGCTGATGCGCTTGTTGCCACTTTCTGGTTTTTGCTAAACGCCGCCATAAACGCCATTCACGCAGCAGCAGCAGGCTGCCTAAGGTTAATAAAGCGACACAAAATAAGGCTTCCAGCACAGTACTGATACCAGGTGCTGTAAAAGCCTGCTGGATAGTAGTCACGGCGCTGTATAAAGCCACTGTCACTAATAGCACAACACTGCTGATGCCAGCCCATAGCAATGCAGACACAGGCTTGCGTTTTGGTGGTTCTGGTTCGACTTGTGGCTCGAGCACAAAATCCGTCTGTTCAAACTGCACAGCCTTTGCCATAGGCAGTTCTGAAACCATATCTGAACCAATAAAATCGGCCTCTTTAAAGCTTTTCGCTTGTTTTAAATCGCTCATGTCAGTTTATCTCCTAGCAGGTACTCAAGCAGATGATCCAAACGGATATGTTGCAGCACTTGCTGTTTAGGCCATGGCAAAGGTGCCAGAGACTGAAACTCAAAATGATGTTCGGTAAACAGCTGATGATCCGGCCAGTAGCGCGGCACATCACCCGGATAATAAGTCAGCGCCTCTCCTGTTTGTGCGCTAAGTCCGCGTAGACAAGGCTGCTGCAGGCCGTTTTGTTTCACAAAACCTGCTTCGCTGGCCTTAATAGCGGTTATCGCCATTACTTCGTAAGGGCAGAGCTGGAACTTCACACTCTGAAGATGCTGTAACAAGAGCTGCTGCAATAGCAAAGTCAGCGCCTGATGCTGATCCGGAGTGACATGGTCGGCTTTACTGACCGCAAATAACACTTTACTGATACGGGGTTTAAAAATACGCCGCAGCCAATGTTCAGGACCATAATCAAAACTTTGTAAAATCAGCAATAAACTTTGTTTCAGTTCTAAAAGTGCGGATTCACCGGCATTCAGTGCGCCTAAAATATCGACCAGCACCACCTGACGATCTAAGCCGGAAAAGTACTGACGGTAAAATGGTTCAATCACCTGACGTTGGTAGCTGACAAAATGTTTTTGCATCAGATCCACCAAAACCCCACCTTGTGTAAGCTGTTCAGGTAACAAGGGCAATAATTGCAGCAAAGGGGTGCCTTCAAATTCACCAGGCACCAGTAGTCGGCCCGGCTGATTTAAATAAGCCCCTGCAACTTCACGGAATTGCTTTAGTAAGGTGCCGTATTCAGTGCACAGCTCTTGCACAGAAAGCACAGAGGCATCATTTAAATCAATGGCCTCTAGCCGCTGTTTAAAGCCCTCTGCGGTGGCTGCCCTGTGGGATTGAGCAAACAGCAACCAGCTTTGTTCACACCACTGCTGGTAATTCTGTTGCAGCATGGGCAAATCCAGCAACCACTCACCCGGATAATCCACCAGTACCAGTTCGGTTTCCTGATAATCCTGAAAGCGGGCGCGCAAGCTGGATTCGCTCTGATAACGTAATGCTAAGGTCAACTGACTCCAGCCGACAGTAGATGGCGGCCAACAGGCAGGCTGTTGCTGCAGATAACTTAAGTTTTTCTCGAAGCCAAAACGAGGCAGTTGTGGCAATTGATTGTCATCAATACGAGCCCCCAACCAACGTTTTTGCATCACGGAAAAAAAAGGTAAGTGAGAAGAGTGACTTTGAGTTAACTGGTGCACTATTGCAGTTAAGAGCGCAGTTTTTCCTGCGCCGCTTAAGCCGGTCACGCCCAGCCTGAGCTGACGGTGAAAGGCGCGCTGTGTCAGTTGTTCTGAATGCCAGCGCGCCTTTTTAAACCAATCCATGCAGTGTTCCTATATGGCGTCTTTCGACAGACTCACTATAACTTGCTGATTTCTCTGTTCAGTTGAAACTTGGCAGAGGTCACATGAGTTTCCATGTCGCGTAAACGTAATTCCAGACTATTAAATTGATTGACCAGATGATGTAAGGCTGACTTAGGCACTTCACCGCGTTGCCATACCCGGGTTTTTACTTCTACAGGGCGTTCATCGTATGCAGATTCAGTGAAGCCTTTTTTCGCTTCATGCACTGACTTTTTCTCCAGAATAAACCAGGCCGCCACGTACAAAACAGGCAACAAACCACCTAAACCTAATAACACCGAAGTGACCACAATCAACCGAACTAACCACACTTCCCAACCGAAGTAGTCTGCAATACCTGCGCAAACCCCGGCCAGTTTGCCGTTGCGGTCATCCCGCAACAGCTCTTTGCGTATTTTAGTCATGTTTCTCTCTCCACTTAGGTGACTCCGCATCTAAAATCGCTTCCAGCGTTTTGATGCGGTCTGCCATTTTCTCGGCGCGATGAGATAACTCATTCAGTTGAGCCAGTTCACTGTCACCCAAACCCTCACCAATTTTGTTTTTGCTTCTGTAGTGCATAAAAACCCACAGTGGCGCCACAAAAATCATGAATACAATGAGTGGTACACCAATGACCTCAGTAATTTCCATCTTTAGCTCCTATAACGCCTGATAATCAGGCGTTATCTTTTTTAGACATTTTAGCTTTTAATTCAGCCAGTTCGTTATCGATTTTGTCAGATGAGGCCAATTCTGCAAACTCATCTTTTAAGGTTTTTTTACCTAAATCGTACGATTCAACCTGAGCTTCCAGTGAATCGATTTTTTGCTCATAACGTTCAAACTTGTACATAGCGTCGTTTAAACGGTTGCTGTCCAGGCTGCGTTTTACATCTAAACGGGATGACACCGTTTTCTGACGCATCAGCATGGCTTTCTGACGAGCTTTGGCATCAGCTAACTTATCCTGCAACTGACTGACTTCGTCCTGCAATTTGCTGACATGTTCATCTAAATGACTGATGTCGGCGGCTACAGCTGCAGCCTGGTCAGCTGATTTCTGACGTTCAATCAGTGCAGCACGGGCTAAGTCTTCACGTTCTTTACTCAAAGCCAGTTCAGCTTTCGCCTGCCAGTCAGCCACTTCAGCTTCTAATTTAGACACTACACGTTGCAGCTCTTTTTTCTCTGCAATAGTTTTGGCTGAGGTAGAACGTACTTCAACCAGTGTGTCTTCCATTTCCTGAATAATCAGGCGGACCATTTTTTCCGGATCTTCTGCTTTATCTAATAAAGCATTGATGTTGGAGTTTACGATATCTGAAAAGCGAGAGAAGATACCCATACTATTTACCTCTTAATGACTTGTTGGATTCGCTATAACCTATTCAGGTTTCTTGCCAACTTGCCAAACTATTTTAAATCATTGTTTTATATTGATTTTATTTATATCCGAAAAAAGCTATGCCAAGCCTTCGTTATGAAATACACTACTTATTAGTTAAATTCACCACTTCGTGAGCCCTGATGAGCAGAAGTTTTCAGCAAGATAATTTAATAGGTCAGTCCAACAGCTTTTTAAACGTATTGGATCAGGTGTCCCAAATTGCACCTTTGCACAAACCTGTGCTGATCATTGGTGAAAGGGGCACAGGCAAAGAGCTGATTGCAGCCCGTCTACATTACCTGTCCCAGCGCTGGGATCAAAATTATTTAACCTTAAACTGCGCAGCGCTGAACGAAAACCTGCTGGAAAGTGAGCTCTTTGGTCATGAAGCCGGCGCTTTTACCGGTGCAGCCAAACGCCACGAAGGCCGCTTTGAACGGGCCAATGGCGGTACTTTATTTCTGGATGAGTTGGCCAATACACCAGCTATGGTGCAGGAAAAATTACTGCGGGTGATCGAATACGGTGAATTTGAACGGGTGGGGGGCAGTCGCTCTGTCAAAGTAGACGTACGTTTAATTTGCGCCACCAACGAAGATTTGCCTTCCATGGCCGAACAAGGAGAGTTTCGGGCTGACTTGCTCGACCGGCTGGCCTTTGATGTCATCACTTTGCCACCGATGCGCGAGCGGCAGGAAGATATTCTGGTTCTTGCTGAACATTTTGCCGTCAATATGGCACGGGAGCTGGGGTTTGAGTTGTTCAGCGGTTTTAGTGAAAAAGCCAAGCGTATTTTGCTGGAGCATGAATGGCCAGGTAATGTGCGGGAGCTGAAAAACGTCGTAGAGCGTAGTGTCTATCGCACCAACAATCCTTATGTACCAGTGCATCATATTCAGTTGGACCCTTTTGAGTCTCCGTTCCGTCCCCGGAACCGCGTTCGTACTTTAGACCGCAGACCAGCAGTAGAAAACGCAGTGGTAGCTATCAGAGAACAAAGCAGCGATAATCCGCCCGCTTTGGTCAAAGCGGCTCCGTCCTTTGATTTTAATCAGGTGCAGGATTTTAAAGTCTTGTCTGAAAACTTTGAAATGGATCTGATTAAACAAGCACTTGCTGCCAACCAGTTTAATCAGAAGAAAACAGCTGAAGCACTGAATCTGACCTATCATCAGTTACGTGGTTATATGAAAAAGTACAAACTGCTGGACAGCCAACAATGATCAAAGCCTTACTGAGCCTGATGGTCCCCTGTGGCTCTGTGTTGATACTCAGCGCCTGCCAGCCTGATATTCCTGAGACTATTCAGCAAGGTATGGTGTATTGCTCTGAAGGCTCTCCGGAGAGCTTTAACCCACAGCGGGTCACTTCGGGCACCACCATTGATGCCATCAGTCAGCAACTCTACGACCGTCTGCTGGATATAGATCCGGCAAGCGGTGAGCTGTTACCCGCCCTGGCAACCCAATGGCGTTTAAGTGACGATGGTAAAACCTACTGGTTTACCTTGCGCCCTGATGTGCAGTTTCATCACACCGCTTTCTTTTCGCCAGGCAGAACCTTAAACGCCAACGATGTCACTTTTACCTTTAATCGTATCACCCAGACCGATCATCCTTACCATGCCGCTGGTGGAACTGTTTATCCTTATTTTCAGAGTGTCGACTGGAGTTCGCTGGTGAAAGCCGTAGTAGCGGAAAACAGCAGCACAGTACGCTTTGAACTCAGCCGCCCTGACAGCTCATTTTTATCCAATCTTGCCACTGACTTTGCCGCTATTTTATCTGCTGAATATGCTGAACAGTTGTTGCAACAAAACCAGCCGGAATCATTGGATCAAAGACCCATAGGCACAGGTCCGTTTTTTTTTAAAGAATACAAAAAAAATCAGTTTATCCGTTATTACCGCCATCCTGAATACTGGCGCGGCAAAGTAGAACTGACTCAGCTGGTATTTGACTTAGTGCCGGACAACGCCAAACGTATGGCAAAATTACTGACTCATGAATGTGATGTAGTGGCCTACCCACGCAATGCCGAGCTGAAACTCATCGCTGAGCGGCCTGATGTTGAAGTGCAAAGCCAGATCAGCATGAACGTTGGTTTCTGGGCTTTTAATACCCAAAAACCACCTTTTGATAATGTACTGGTGCGCAAAGCTTTAGCTTATGCCATTAATAAAGACGCCATTCTAGACGCAGTGTATTTTGGCTATGCCGACAAAGCGAAGACTTTGCTTCCCCCTACTTCATGGGCTTTTTACCATGACTTACCTGAACAAGAGTACGATCCGATCAAAGCCAAAGAGTTGCTGGCACAAGCCGGTTACCCAAAAGGATTTAGTATGGACATCTGGGCTATGCCGGTGCAACGTTTGTATAACCCGAATGCGCTCAAGATGGCGGAACTGATGCAAGCCGACCTGGCAAAAATTGGCGTCAAAGCCTCTATTGTTTCTTTTGAATGGAACAGTTTCAGGCGCAAACTTTCCGAGTTTGAGCATGATTCAGTGCTGATAGGCTGGGCAGCTGATAATGCAGACCCTGATAACTTTTTCCGGCCGCTATTGAGTTGCAGCGCCGCACAATCTGGCAGTAACAGAGCCAACTGGTGCGACCCGAATTTTGACAATCTGATTAACCAGGCCCTGCTGACAGCAGATATTAAGCAAAGACGCAGTTTTTATTTAACAGCTCAGCTTTATCTTGATGAGCAAATGCCGCTGGTCAGTATTGCGCACTCCAAGCGTTTTCAGGCCAAAAGTGTCAAAATTACCGGGGTTACCATTAACCCTTATGGTGGTATTTCCATGGCAGCAGCGAGAAAGTCCTTATGATGCTGCACTACTTTTTACGCCGTACTTTTTTAATAGGCTTTGTTTTTGTTGCCCTGACGGTGCTGGCCTTCAGTTTAAGTTATTTATTCCCTGGCGAAGTACTGAATAACGTCTCAGGCCTGACCACCATTGATCCTGAGCAGCAGCAAGCGCTTATTCAATACTACGCTTTGGATCAGTCTGTACTTATGCAGTACCTGGCTTATGTCAACCGTATTCTGGCTGGTGAATGGGGCCTGTCTTTTTCCAGCCAACAGCCTGTTTTAGCAGAAATCATTGCCGTGTTTCCAGCCACATTGGAGCTGGCAAGTTATGCGCTGATTTTATCTTTTGTATTGGGAATTCCTTTGGGTTTATTTGCCGCAGTCAAAGCCGACAGTATTTTCGGCAAGCTGATCTCCGGCATTACGCTGGTCGCTTATTCCATTCCTATTTTCTGGTGGGCACTGTTGCTCATCATGATGTTTTCGCTGACCCTTGGCCTGTTACCTACAGCAGGACGCATTAATGTATTGTTTGATATACCTACAACAACAGGTTTTATGCTGCCGGATATCTGGCTCTCAGATATCCCCTATAAAGCAGAAGCCACCCAGGATGCTCTGCGGCACTTGTTGTTACCCGCCATAGTACTGGCCACTTATCCGACCACTGTGATGATCCGCTTTACCCGGGATTCAATGCTGACGGTGCTGGAGCAAAGTTATATTAAAACAGCCCGGGCTAAAGGCTTAAGCCGGGCTCAGGTGCTGTACCACCATGGCTTGCGAAACGCACTGTTACCTGTGATCCGTCAGATTGGTTTGCAGTTCAGCACTTTGATCACGCTGGCGATGATTACCGAAGTCATTTTTTCCTGGCCAGGTATAGGCCAGTGGCTACTGGACAGTATTTATCAGCGTAATTACCCCGCTATTCAGGGGGGGTTATTAGTGGTGTCCTGTTTAGTGATAGTGGTGAATATGCTGACTGAAATACTGCATACCTTGTTTAATCCTCTGGCCAGGAAAGCTTAAGATGAAAAAATTCCGGCTGTATTTTGAGGAACATAACCGCGGACCTTTAACTCAACTCTGGCAGCAGTTTCAACGCCAGCATGTTGCAGTTTTTGGCCTGGTCATGTTTGTATTCTTTTTACTTTTGACGATTTTTGCGCCACTGCTTTCCCCCCATGACCCCTATTTACAAAATTCAGACTTATTGCTGTTACCACCATCATGGAGTGATCAAGGTTTAGTTCATTACCCTTTTGGCACTGATGATTTAGGCCGCGATTTAATGTCACGGCTGATGAAAGGGGCCACTTATACCTTTGGCATCGCTTTGGTCACAGTGATGGGTTCTTTGCTGATGGGTCTGGCTTTAGGCGCTATGGCAGGCATGAGCAAAGGGCTGAAATCCAGTATTTTTAACCATGTACTGGATTTGGCCCTGACTATCCCCTCCCTGCTGCTGGCTATTATCATAGTGGCAGTGTTAGGCCCAGGCCTTTGGAACACCACCTGGGCTATTATGCTGGCGCTGCTGCCACAATTTGTGCATGGCATTCGTAATGCGATACAAGACACCTTAAAACAAGATTATGTCGCGGCCTACCGACTGGACGGCGCCTCCAACTGGCAGGTATTACGTTATGCTGTCTTGCCCAACATTTGGGAACATATCACCGTGATGGCCACTATGGCGTTGTCGACCGCCATCCTTGACGTCGCAGCCCTGGGCTTTTTAGGATTAGGCGCTCAGGCCCCTACCTCTGAATGGGGTGTGATGATCGCTGATGCGCTGGATTTAATTTATCTGGCCCCCTGGGCTATCGCCTTGCCTGGCCTTTTAGTTTTTGCTGCAGTATTGTCGGTGAATCTGGTCGGCGATGGCTTACGCACTGCGATGACAAAGCGGCGGGAAAACTGATGATTTTGCTTGATATTAAAAACATGACGATAGAGCTGGAGACCCCGGAAGGCTTAATTCGTGCCGTCGACAAAGTGAACCTGACCATACGTGAAGGCGAAATTCGTGGTTTAGTGGGCGAATCCGGCTCAGGCAAAAGCTTAATTGCCAAAGCCATAGTGGGTGTACTGAATAAAAGATGGCATATCACAGCAGACAGATTCAGCTGGGCTGGTCAGGATTTATTGCGTTTATCTTATGAAGAACAGCGCAAAATTATTGGCCGCGATATAGCCATGATTTATCAGGAGCCAAGCCGCAGCATGGATCCAACGGCCCCTATTCTGGATCAGTTACTTGAAGCCATACCGGATTCTGAGCTGACTGGCAGTTGGTGGGGCCGGCCTTTTGAACGGCGAAAAAAGGCCATAGCCCTGCTGCACAAAGTGGGGATCAGAGATCACCAGGCTATTTTAAACTCTTACCCTTACCAGTTACCTGAAGGGGTCTGTCAGAAAATCATGATCGCTATGGCCATTGCCAAAAAGCCGAAGCTGCTGATTGCCGATGAACCCACGACAGCGCTGGAAAGTACCACTCAGGCACAGTTGTTTCGCTTATTAGCCAGCTTTAACCAGCTCAAAGGCATGTCGATTTTACTCATTAGCCACGAGCTTGAAACTGTAGCCCGCAATACTCAGACCATAAGTGTGCTCTATTGTGGCCAGTTGGTTGAAGCAGGTGACACTGCGGCTATTTTAAAGTCTCCGTTTCACCCTTATACCGATGCGCTGATCAAAAGTGTGCCTGAATTCCAGCCGCAACTGGCCAGCAAACAACCTTTGTACGCCTTGCATGGCAGCATTCCGACCTTACAACATTTACCTATAGGCTGTCGTTTAGGGCCACGTTGCCCCAATGCCCGCAAGGAATGTGTCAAAACCCCGGTGCCGGAGCGTATGCAAAATCACTACTTCAGTTGCCATTTTCCATTGCAGGGTAAAAAATCATGACAGCTCCCTTACTCGAGATCCGGCAGCTATATAAAAGTTATCAGAAGGCTCAGGGGATTTTTGGCCGCAAAACTATTCAGGCCTTGTCCGATATCAGCTTTAGTCTATATCCTGGCCAGACGCTGGCTATAGTCGGAGAAACAGGCTCAGGTAAAAGTACTCTGGCTAAATTGCTGGTAGGTATAGAAAGCCCGGACAGAGGTGAAATACTGCTGGAAGGTCAGGCCGTTACTATCACCGACCATAAAAAGTATAACCATGTGATCCGCTATATTTTTCAGGACCCTGCCCGCTCGCTGAATCCCCACCATAAAGTAGGGCAGATGCTGGATGATGTGCTGCGCTACAGCACAACACTGGACGAACAACAACGACAGCAAAAAATCCACCAAACCTTGCACCAACTTGGTTTAATGGAAGAGCACGCCGCCTACTACCCTCATATGTTCTCAGGGGGGCAATTACAGCGTGTAGCGCTTGCCAGAGCCCTTATTATGGATCCGAAGCTGTTGATACTGGATGAAGCGTTAACAGCGTTAGACCCGTCATTACGGGCTCAGATTGTCAATCTGCTGCTGGAGCTGCAACAAACTACTGGTTTATCTTATCTGCTGATCACCAACCATCTGCGTCTGGTCCGGCATATCAGCGACAGCATGTTGGTTTTGCATCAGGGTAAAGCGCTGGATTACGGTCCAACCCATCAGGTTTTTGAGCAACCTCAACATGATTACAGCAGAAAACTGATTAACAGCGCACAAAGCTGACTGAAGCTTAACTCCCATAAAAAAACCAACCCGCAGGTTGGTTTTTTTATTTGAACGCTGGTGACTACTAAACTTATTCGTCAGCTGCGGCTTCAGGTAAAGAACGGGTAATTTCAGCCTTGGCTTTTAATGCCGCCAGCAAAGCACCAAAACTACCTTGTGCTTTTTGATCTGCAAACTGTTGTAGCTGTTCAACCGCAGGTTTCTCTGTCACTTCGTTGTCAGTCACTTTAGTCACAGCCACTAAAGCTGCATCACCGCTCGCCAGATTTAACATGGCCACAGTTGCAGGTTGGGCTTCAGTAGGTTTAGCCAGCTCAAAAGCTTTGGTACGGATGTCTGAATCTATATCACCACCAAAACGTGTGACAGCAGCTTTAGTTTCCAGCGTTAATTCTGCTGCTGCAGCTACGTCAGACAAAGATTTTCCTGCCTGGATTTCAGCCAGTAAAGCTTCAGCTTTTGCCTGGGCTAACTCAGAACTTTTAGTCGCCACCACAGCGGCCTGAACCTGCTCTTTCACTTCGTCCAGTTTCTTAGTGGTTTCTGGTTGATGTGTATTCACCCGAACTACCACCACATGTTGTGGTGCAACTTCAATCACATCACTGTTCACACCAGCACTGATAAAGTCTTCTGAAAACAAGGTGGCCAGTACTTTAGGTGCAGTTAATGCAGCAGGAGCAGTGGAACGGCTAAAGGCTGGTACTGAAACTACTTTAGTTCCTACAGCTTGTGCAGCTTCCTGCAAACTATCTGCGATTTCAAAGCTCTTTTCGCCTAACTGCTGCTGCAGATCAATAAATTTTTCCGCGGCTTTATCGTCTTTGACTGTGGCCATAATTTGATCTTTGACTTCATCAAAGGCTTTCACCGAACCAGACTGAACTTCAGTCAACTGAA
Organism: Rheinheimera soli; assembly: GCF_031457405.1. Lineage (GTDB taxonomy): Bacteria > Pseudomonadota > Gammaproteobacteria > Enterobacterales > Alteromonadaceae > Pararheinheimera > Pararheinheimera soli_A. The sequence goes on from NZ_JAVDWR010000006.1 coordinate 95,912, forward strand.
TAATGTGGTAACCAAACTCTGTTTTTACCACAGAGCTGATATCACCGGCTTTGGCCAGAGCATAGGCTGCCTTTTCAAATTCAGCATCCATCACGCCTTTTTCAATAAAATCTAAGTCACCGCCTTTTTCAGCTGAGAAGGTATCAGCAGATTCTTTTTTCGCCAGTTCAGCAAAATCAGCACCTTGCTGCAATTGCAGAGCTAAAGCTTGTGCTTTGGCTTCGATGTCAGCATTGTCGTCAGCCGACTCGAGCAGTATATGTGAAACACGACGGCGCTCTTCTGTCTGATAACGAGCCTGGTTGGCTTCGTAATAAGCTTGTAAATCAGCATCTGTCACTTCCACTGTTGCAGCTATATCAGCAGCTGTTAACTGCACATAGTCCACAGACACTGTTTCAGGTGATACAAACTGATTGGCGTTGGTTTGATAATAGTCCTGCAACAATTGATCATTAATTTCAACTGCAGCGGCAAAATCGGCAGCTTTTAATACAGCGTACTGAATATCACGGCTTTGCATTTGTAACTTAGACAACAATTGCATTTCTGATACGGTCGCAAATTCTGAACCTGCTAAACCAACCACTAGCTGGTTAGCTGACATTTGCGCTCGTAAATAATCACGAAACTGATTTGGCTGATAGCCATTCTGACGCAGCAGCGCAATGTAACGGTCATTGTTGAATACGCCGTCTACCTGAAACTCTGTCATGCTACGAATGGTGTCACGTAACACATCGTCACTGACTATTAAATCCAGTTCTGTGACTAATTGACGTTGTAACTGTTCATCAATCAGTTTTTCCAGCACTGAATTACGGAAATTGCTCATATAGTTGCTGTCAGCAGACAACATGCCAAACATTTCACCAAACTGCTGCTGCATTCTGGCTCTTTCGTTCTGGTAGGCTGTATCAAACTGACTTTTGGTAATTTCATCACCGTTGACTGTAGCAACAGGCATTTCGTTGCTGCTGCCAAGATAACTGCCAACCCCGGCTAAAGCAAAAGTCACGATCACAAAGCCAAGAATGACCTTGGCGATCATACCCTGCGAACCTTCTCTGATCTTCTCTAACATTATATCTACGTCTCTTTTGGCAACTTTTGGTTGTCTTAAAAAAAAAGCGCATCTTAACAGATACGCCTTTTTCATAAAAGCTGTGGCAGCGTCAGGCTGAATGCGTTTTGCTTTTCTCCGCCAGTATCAATGATGACTTTGGCAGAACCATCAGCTTCATAAGCCCGGCTGGATCAGCCAGACGTTCAGCTTAGTTTACGCTGTCTTTCAGCGCTTTACCTGGCTTGAACGAAGGAATTTTCGCAGAAGCGATTTGGATAGTTTCACCCGTTTGTGGGTTGCGGCCTGAACGTGCAGCGCGCTCGCGAACTGCAAATGTACCAAAACCAACTAAGGCTACTGAATCGCCTTCCTTAAGAGCCTCAGTAACAGCGTCGATGAACGCGTCCAGAGAACGACCAGCTGCCGCTTTAGAAATATCTGCACCAGCAGCGATTTTGTCGATAAGTTGAGACTTGTTCACAATATCATCCCCTTCAATTGTTATTATTTTCAACAACTACAGTAAATTTGGTTTGTCGTAGTAGCGCGTTTGTTATATCAAGCCTGATGTAGCCTTGCAAGCACAAAACGACGCACTACAAAATTTTCTGTTAGGCCACAACCCTTGCTGCACAAGGGCTGCGTCGAAACTGCCCATAACTTAACACAGCCAGAGCAATTGAAAAGCCCCTAAGCCGGATTTTTTTGGATTTTTTTGCTTTTTGCTGGAATTTTTTCCACTTCAAGCACCGACATGCCTGTTGGCGGCTCTTGCAGAGCTAATTCCAACACTTCGTCAATCCATTTTACCGCACGAATTTCAATGTCACCTTTGACGTTATCCGGGATATCTTTTAAGTCCCGCACGTTGTCATGAGGGATTAAAACCCGCTTTATACCACCACGGTGTGCAGCTAACAGCTTCTCTTTTAAGCCACCTATAGGCAGGACTTCACCCCGTAAGGTGATTTCACCTGTCATGGCGACATCTGCCCGTACCGGATTCCCTGTTAAGCTGGACACCAGAGCCGTCACCATAGCTATACCTGCGCTTGGACCATCTTTAGGAGTTGCACCTTCAGGTACGTGCACGTGAATATCACGTTTCTCATAAAAATCTTCGTTAATACGCAGCTTCTCAGCACGGCTACGAACCACAGTCATAGCAGCCTGAATCGACTCTTTCATCACATCGCCCAAAGAGCCTGTGTACGTCAGTTTGCCTTTACCTACCACTGCAGCAGCTTCAATCGTCAGTAAATCACCACCTACAGAAGTCCAGGCTAACCCAGTGACCTGACCAATGCGATTACTGTCTTCCGCTTTACCGTAGTCATGGCGTTGTACACCTAAGAAATCTTCCAGATTGTCCTGATTAATCACCACTTTCTGTAAGTTTTTATCCAGCAGAATGTTTTTCACCGCTTTGCGGCATAACTTGGAGATTTCGCGCTCCAAGTTACGCACCCCTGCTTCACGGGTGTAGTAACGAATAATGCCCACAATAGCGCTGTCTTCAATCTCAATTTCGTGAGGTTTTAAGCCATTGCGTTCAATCTGCTTGTTGATCAAATGCTGTTTGGAAATATTCAGCTTCTCATCTTCGGTGTAGCCAGCTAAACGTATCACTTCCATCCGGTCCAATAATGCCGCCGGAATATTTAAGCTGTTGGATGTGGCAAAAAACATCACATCAGATAAGTCGTAGTCCACTTCCAGGTAGTGATCAGAAAAGGCGGTGTTTTGCTCAGGATCTAAGACCTCCAGCAAAGCAGCTGCCGGATCACCCCGGAAATCAGACGCCATTTTGTCAATTTCATCCAGCAGGAATAACGGGTTACGCACCCCAACTTTGGCCATTTTCTGGATGATTTTGCCAGGCATAGAGCCTATGTAAGTTCGTCTGTGACCACGAATTTCCGCTTCGTCACGCACGCCTCCTAAGGCCATACGCACATATTTACGGCCTGTCGCTTTGGCAACAGACTGACCCAGTGAGGTTTTACCTACACCCGGAGGTCCGACTAAACATAAAATCGGGCCTTTTAATTTGTTGACTCGCTGCTGCACTGCCAGATATTCCAGAATGCGTTCTTTGACTTTATCCAGACCATAGTGGTCCGAGTCCAGAATACGTTCTGCGCCAGCCAGGTCTTTTTTCACCTTGCTGCGTTTTTTCCACGGCACATTGGTGAGCCAGTCGATATAACTACGCACCACAGTGGCTTCCGCCGACATAGGTGACATCATTTTTAACTTTTGCAGTTCAGCCGTTGCTTTAGTGCGTGCCTCGTCCGGCATCTGAGCCAGTTCGATTTTTTTCGATAAGGCTTCAAATTCATCCGGTGTATCTTCCAGCTCGCCCAGTTCTCGCTGAATGGCTTTCATTTGCTCATTCAGGTAATACTCGCGCTGGCTTTTTTCCATCTGCTTTTTCACACGGCTGCGAATACGGCGTTCCACCTGCAGAATGTCGATTTCGCTTTCCATCATCGCCATCAGGAACTCTAAACGTTCCGTTACATCAATGATTTCTAAAACTTTTTGCTTGTCGTCCACTTTGAGCGGCATATGCGCTGCCATGGTATCTGCCAGACGGGCAGCATCTTCAATGCCAGACAAGGCTGTCAGCACTTCAGGTGGGATCTTTTTATTCAGTTTGATATAACCTTCAAACTGATTGACGGCAGAGCGCAAAATCACTTCCTGCTCGCGGCTGTCCATTTCCGGTGTCGGAATTAAATCAACATAGGCGGCGAAGGTGTCTTCCGTATCGGTGAATTCAACCAATTGAGCACGCTTGCCTCCTTCCACCAGCACTTTAACCGTGCCATCAGGAAGCTTGAGCAATTGCAAAATAGTGGCGACAGTACCCACCTGATACAAATCAGTATCTTTAGGGTCATCCAGCGTGGCGTCTTTTTGCGCAACTAAAAAGATTTGTTTCTCTTTTTCCATCGCGGCATCCAGGCATTTGATGGATTTAGCCCGGCCAACGAACAGCGGGATCACCATATGCGGATAAACGACCACGTCTCTTAATGCCAATACAGGCATATGCAAACGTTCAGTCTTTGCTACTGTCATGAAATCTCTCTCGAATTATTTACTGCAGGTGACATGATTCAACAGTATATGGGGGCTGTTTATGTCACTTCAATGAGTTAGCAAAAAATTTGGACTGCTAAAACGAGGTCAGATCACATTATTTTTGAATGATGCGATCTGACCTTTTTGCTTACTGCGAAGCAGCAGCTTCCACAGTCTCATAGATCAATATGGGCTGAGACTCTCCGCGGATCACTGTCTCGTCAATGACCACTTTGCTGACATGTTCCATGGACGGTAAATCGTACATGGTATCGAGCAAGACGTTTTCGACAATAGAGCGCAAACCACGGGCACCGGTTTTACGTTCCATGGCTTTTTGCGCTATGGCTTTGAGCGCATCTTCCCGGAACTCCAGTTCTACATCTTCCATCTGGAATAATGCACCAAACTGTTTGACCAGAGCGTTTTTCGGCTCACTTAAGATTTGCATTAATGCAGCTAAATCCAGTTCAGTTAAAGTCGCCACCACAGGCAGACGACCAATAAACTCTGGGATTAAACCGTATTTAACTAAATCTTCAGGTTCCACATCTTTAAAGCTTTCGGTCAGAGTACGGCTTTGTGAGGTGGCGCGCACTTCAGCACCAAAACCTATGCCTGAACCTTTGGCACAACGCTGTTCAATCACTTTGTCCAGACCCGCAAAAGCGCCACCACAGATAAACAGAATTTTCGAGGTATCGACCTGCAAGAACTCCTGTTGTGGATGCTTACGTCCACCCTGAGGCGGAACCGAAGCCACAGTGCCTTCAATCAGCTTTAACAGAGCCTGCTGTACACCTTCACCCGATACGTCACGGGTAATAGATGGGTTGTCAGACTTGCGTGAAATTTTGTCGATTTCATCGATATAGACAATGCCTCGCTGAGCTTTTTCTACATCGTAATCGCATTTCTGCAGTAATTTCTGGATGATATTTTCAACGTCTTCCCCCACATAACCCGCTTCAGTTAATGTAGTGGCGTCGGCCATAGTAAAGGGCACATCCAGCAAACGAGCTAAGGTTTCGGCTAACAAAGTTTTACCGCTACCTGTAGGGCCAATCAACAGAATGTTACTTTTGCTCAGCTCAACGTCCTGTTTATGCTGCATGCTGCGTAAACGTTTGTAGTGGTTGTAGACAGCCACTGCCAGAACTTTTTTCGCGTGGTCCTGACCTATGACGTAGTCATCCAGGTGAGCACGGATCTCTTTTGGCACCGGCAATTTATTGCTGTCGCGTTTTGGCGAAATATCTTTAATTTCTTCGCGAATAATATCGTTGCACAAATCAACACATTCATCACAGATATACACCTGTGGGCCTGCAATCAGTTTGCGCACTTCATGTTGTGATTTGCCGCAAAAAGAGCAATACAACAACTTGCTGCTTTTCTCGCCATCAGAGCGATGATCAGACATGTAACTTCCTCTTCCACTACATAGGGATGGCCAGCTTAGCGCCCTTCTCCACCCCTGAATTAAACTTACTTCGCATCCCTTTGAGTTAATATGGCATCGATTAGGCCATATTCCAAGGCTTGCTGTGCACTTAAGAAGTTATCGCGCTCTGTATCTTTACAAACCTGTTCATAAGTTTTGCCACAATGCTCTGCCATCAAACGGTTTAATTTCTCTTTGATATACAGAATTTCACGGGCATGGATCTCAAAATCTGTGGCCTGGCCCTGGAAACCGCCTAAAGGCTGATGGATCATCACACGGGCATTGGGTAAGCAGTAACGTTTGCCTTTGGTACCACCAGATAACAAAAATGCCCCCATGCTGCAGGCCTGACCTACGCACACTGTTGCAATGTTTGGTTTGATGTACTTCATGGTGTCGTAAATCGACATACCAGCAGTGACAGAACCACCAGGTGAGTTGATATAGATATAAATATCTTTTTCCGGATTTTCAGATTCTAAAAATAACAGCTGAGCGACGATCAGATTGGCCATATGGTCTTCGACCTGGCCCGTCAAAAATATCACCCGTTCTTTTAACAGGCGTGAGTAAATATCAAAAGAACGCTCACCCTTAGCAGTTTGCTCAATAACGATAGGAACTAAGGCATTCACTAACTCATTCATTCTTGGCTCAAATGCCATAATGCGACTTCCTTAATTGAAAAGTGGGGGACCTTACATAGCCTAAGTAATTGATGTTGCAGCGCGGCGACAAGTGCGGGAATCCCCTTGAGCATAGTAGTCCTATGTGATTGGGGTGAGCGCGCGATCAACAATGCTGCAGCTTCAAGTACGACGGCTAAAAATGAAAATGGCCCGAACTATGATGCTCGAGCCATTAAAACTGCCTGACAAACAGATGTCAAATCTTAGTTTGCTGCTTGTGGATTCATGATCTCATCAAACCTGGCTTTTTCTTCTGTTACTTTGGCTTTGGTCAGAACCAGGTCAATGGCCTGCTCTTCTAAAGCCACATTGCGCATGCCTTGTAACAATTCTTTGTTGCTGTTGTAGTACTGGATCACTTCTTGTGGATCTTCGTACGCAGAAGCCACAGTTTCAATCAGAGACTGAACACGGGCATCTTCAACTTGCAGGCTGTTTGTTTTGATCACTTCACCTAATAACAGACCTACTTTCACACGGTCTTTGGCTTGTTCAGTGAACAGAGCAGCAGGTAATTCTGGTAATTGTTTTGGATCCAGGTTGTTGCCAAAACGCTGTAACGCCTGACGACGTAATACATCAATTTCGCTGTCGATCAGAGCTTGTGGCACTTCAATTTCATGAGTGGCTAACAAACCTTTGATCACTTGTTCTTTTACACGGCCTTTGATGCTGTTATTCAGCTCGCGTTCCATGTTCTTTTTCACTTCAACTTTTAACGCGTCAACAGTAGCTTCAGCTAAACCGAACAGCTTAGCGAACTCGTCGTTTACTTCTGGTAACTGTTGAGCTTCAACTGCTTTTACAGTCACAGCAAAACTAGCAGCTTTGCCTTTTAAGTTTTCAGCGTGGTATTCAGCCGGGAAAGTCACATCAATTGTCACTTCTTCACCGGCTTTTTTGCCGATGATACCGTCTTCAAAACCTGGGATCATACGATTCTGGCCTAATTCTAAAGTGAAGTCAGAGGCTTTGCCGCCTTCAAACTCTTCACCATCGATAGAACCAACGAAATCGATGACTACGCGATCAGTTGAAGCTGCAGCAGCCTCAGTTTTAGCCCATGTTGCATGTTGCTTACGCAAAGTGCCTAACATAGTTTCTAAATCATCAGCAGTGATTTCAACTACTGGCTTAGTCACTTCGATTTTGTCCAGGGCGTTCAGTTGAACTTCCGGGTAGACTTCGAAGGTTGCAGCGAATTCCAGGTCTTTGCCTTCAGCCAGTTGGCCAGGAGCAAAAGTAGGAGCGCCAGCAGGAGTTAACTTGTTTGCGATGATGGCCTGATAAAAATGGTTTTGCATCTGACGTGAAGCCACGTCTTGTAATACAGACAGACCAAACATTTTTTTGATCATTGCAACAGGCGCTTTACCTGGACGGAAACCGTCAACACGGCGATTCTTTGCAATCTTTTTTAATTCTTTGTCAACTTCAGTGCTGATTGCAGCAGCTGGTACAGTAATGGTCAAACGGCGTTCTAAACCCTGTGTGGTTTCAACAGAAACTTGCATCTTGTTACCTCAAAATCAAATCGGGCGTCTGACTACGCCATCTCTTCGCTTGTCCGGGTTCTGCCTTCAACTGCACAATCCAGACCTGTTATATAGGACGCGGCATTATAGCGAGGGTTTTTCGCCGAGTCGAGCTTTTGATACAACATCAGATATGGCGCGGCTTAGAGCCCTAATTTCGCTTTATTTTTTTCGTTGCAGGCACTGCCAGAAAGCATAAAAACAGCAGATACGAAGCATCGCTTTTCGTCTGATTTTTAACGTTTTGCTCTCGCCTTCCTATCAAATTATGTGTAGCAATAGACAGAGATAACAAAAACAACAGGATTTTTTATGCCCGATTTCAGCCTTTGGCCTTTGCTTGGTATAGCCGTAGTGATGCTTGGCTTTTTATTAAAATTTAACCCAGTGCTGGTGGTCACAGTAGCGGCTTTTGCCACTGGTATGGCAGTAAAGATGCCCATCTTGATCTGGCTGGAGTCTTTGGGTACTGCCTTTATTAAAACCCGCAACCTGCCTCTTATTTTGTTATTGCCTTTAGCAGTCATTGGTCTCTTAGAGCGTCATGGTCTGCGCGAAAAGGCCCAGAGCTGGATCCAGAACATCAAAGCGGCAACTACAGGGCGTTTGTTGCTGGTTTATCTGGCATTAAGGGAGAGTACAGCAGCTGCGGGCCTGACCAGTTTAGGCGGCCATCCACAAATGGTGCGGCCTTTACTCGCCCCTATGGCTGAAGCCGCCTTTGAACAAAAACATTTAACCTTGCCGGATAAAATCAAATTCAAAATTCGCGCTATGTCAGCTGCAACTGACAATATAGGGCTGTTTTTTGGTGAGGATATTTTTGTCGCTTTTGGCGCCATTATTTTAATGCACACCTTTTTACGTGAATCCGGTATTGAAACCGACCCGTTGCATATAGCGCTCTGGGGTATTCCAACCGCTATCGCTGCTTTTTTAATTCATGGGACCCGTGTACTGCGATTTGACGCTTATCTGGCACGCCAGCTTAAAGATGAGCTGAAGCAAGAGCCGCAGGAGCAGCGCCATGATTAGTATGACCTTGCTTTATTATGTCGCTTCTGTACTGTTTTTTGCTGTGGCCTTTTTTAGTGCTAAAGATAAAAGATACAGTAGCGCGTTGTTCTGGTTGAGTTATGGCCTGATTTTCCTGTTGGGTGACTTTATGCCGCCCGCTCTGGTTGGTGCTTTAGTGGTATTGATGGCTTTAGTGGCTGGTTTTGGTGGTGTAAAAGGTGGCGCCTATCCGACGCTGGAACTACAACAACGGCTGGATTCGGTGAAACGTCTTGGTAACAGGTTATTTATTCCTGCTTTGATGATCCCACTGCTGACGGTATTTTCTGTATTGGTTCTGGTGCATATTCAGGGCGATGGCTGGTCTTTACTTAACCAAAATAATGCCACTTTATCAGCTTTAGGTTTAGCTGCATTTTTAGCCATACTGGCTGCTTTGTATCTGACAAGGGAAAAACCACAGCAAGCATTAAAAGAATCATCACGTTTAATTGAAGCCATAGGCTGGGCCTTCTTATTACCTCAGCTGCTAGCGACTTTGGGCTTGTTGTTTAATCAGGCTGGTGTCGGTGAAACCGTGTCACAACTGACCAGCTTGTATTTAAATTTAAACCATCCTTTGCTGGCAGTGGCTTGTTATGCCATTGGCATGGCCTTATTTACTATTATTATGGGCAACGCTTTTGCCGCTTTCCCGGTGATCACAGCAGGTATAGGTATTCCGCTTTTAGTGATCCAACACGGCGGTAACCCGGCTATTATGGCGGCTATAGGTATGTTTTGTGGCTACTGCGGCACTTTACTCACCCCTATGGCAGCCAACTTTAACATAGTGCCAGCCGCACTTTTGGAGCTTCCGGATAAAAATGCCGTGATTAAAGCTCAGGCTCCCACAGCAGTGCTGTTGCTTGGGGTCAATATTATCCTGATGTATGTCCTTATGTTCTAACGGAGCACAAATGCAGATTATTTTACTGACCGGCTTTGAGCCTTTTGGCTGCGAACAAAGCAATCCGTCCTGGCAAGCCGTGCAGCAACTGGATGGGTATAAACTGGACTATGAAGTGCAGATTGTCAGCCGGCAACTCTCTTGTGTATTTGAAAAAAGCCAACAGGAACTTAAAACGGCGATAGAGGAATTAAAACCTGTACTGGTGTTGGCTCTGGGTCAGGCAGGTGGGCGCACTGAACTTTGTTTTGAGAAAGTCGCTATTAATTTTATCGACGCCCGTATTGCTGATAATGCAGGCCAGCAACCGCTGGATAAGCCTGTGGTCAGTGATGGCCCTACTGCTTATTTCACTACTCTGCCTGTCAAAGCTATGGTCAACAGTCTGAAACAACAAGGCATACCGGCCTCAGTGTCTTACACAGCCGGTACTTATGTCTGCAATACAGTATTTTATGCCCTGATGCACCAGTTGAAAAACAACCCCAAAGTGCGGGCCGGTTTTTTACATATTCCTTATGCACCAGCACAGGCCATAGGCAAAGCCGTGGCTTCAATGCCTGTAGACATGGTGGTGCAGGCATTAAAAATCTGTTTGCCTGTGGCGCTGCAAAGCACCGAAGATTTACAAATAGCAGCAGGGACACTCGACTAAATCTCAGCCCAAAGCTTGCCTTAAAGCGCCCGCATGGTTAAAATTGCGGCGCTTTAAGTTACAAAGCTATAGTCAAAAAGCCTGTTGGGACGACCCAATAGCGCATCAATATCCGGGGACGACCCCAACTTCAAAAACTGGAATACCTTATGAACTGGTTGTTGCTTGTTGTGGCTGGCTTATTGGAAGTCGGCTGGGCCGTGGGTTTGAAATACACTGAAGGTTTTACAAAGTTCTGGCCCTCTGTCTGGACTCTTGGCGCTATGCTGTTAAGCATCACCCTGCTTGGGCTTGCGATGCGGGATTTACCTGTAGGTACAGCTTATGCAATCTGGACTGGTATTGGGGCTGTTGGCACTGTCATCGTCGGTATTTACCTGCTAGGCGACCCTGCTACTGCAGGGCGTTTAATCAGTATTGGTTTGATACTGTTAGGTATTATAGGTTTAAAGCTCAGCTCTTAAACTATTGTGTTTTAATAGTTAATTTGAATAAAAAGGGCCGGAAAACGGCCCTTTCTGATAACAGAACTACAGATGAATATGCTGTCGCACCCTTTCACCTAAACCCACACCAGCTTCTGACATCGTCAGATAGGTATGATCAGCGCCAGCGTCCATAATGGCTGCAGCTTCGTCGTTGTGCATGCTATGTGACACAATCAAACCCGCAAAACCTGCTTGCCGAAGTTTCTTCGTCGCTATCACTTTGGCTTCTACATCATTTAAGCAAAGTACCACAGCTTTAATGCCACCCAGTTTTAAACCTTGCCAGAATACCTGATCTTCTGCATCGGCGAAAAGTACGTTATTGCCTTTTTCCTGATGTTCAGCCACTTTGGACGGATCCGAATCCAGCGCCACCAAATGGCATTTGTGCTCAAGATATTCATAGGCAGCGGATCCTGTGCGGCCCATGCCCATAATCAAGACTTCAGCTTCGCCCAAAGACACAGGTTGCTCATCCGGATGGTGAATATCCCGCTCGTACGGAATAAGCCGGTGCGCCAGACGTTCATACAAAGGGTGTGCAAAACGGTTTAAAGGGGCTGAAACCACAAAAGATAAAGCCACAGTTAAGGCCAGTGGGATCAAAAACTGTGGCATAACACTGGCGGCGACAATCAAGGCAAACTCGCTGTAGTTACTCAGGGCTAAACCCGATAAAAATGCACTACGTGCTCTTAATCTGAACAACACCAATAAGGCAAAAAACAGTACAGCTTTAAAAGGCAATAACACTGTCATCAAAGCGGCAAATAACCAGGCTTGCTGATCCGGTAAACCGCCTAAGCCAATTTTCAGGAAAAACCCCACCAGGAAAAACTCTTTTAAACCCCATAAAGTTTTAGACAGCTCCCCTGCTCTGTTATGGCCAGCCAGCAAAGCACCAAACACCAGAGCGCCTAACTCCGAGCTTAAACCTATGGCATGAAAACCTGAGCCGCCTATAACCACTGCCAGCAGCACACCAAACAAAATTTGTAAGTCATCATGACCTGTTAAATCCATCAGCTTATACAGCATGGGCCTGAGCAGAGGCACCAGCAGCACTAACAAGGCAAAAGGCGATGGCGTAATTCCCTGAGTAAAACTCAAAAGCCCCATCGCAATTAAGTCCTGCATCACCAGAATGCCTATGGCAACCCGGCCGTGAAAAGCCCTAATTTCCCTTTTACCTTCCAGTACTTTAGCGGCCAGTACTGTGCTTGAGAATGCCAGGGCGGCGGCCAGCATCAAGGCGTAATACCAGTCGGGTTCAAAGGTCAGATAAATAATGGGGGTGTATAGCAGCACTGAACTGGCAAAATGCGCCAGACTGCCGCCTAATACTTCGGGTTTGCCCAAACTGCGGATATTAAGTTTTAAACCTACAGTAAACAGCAGCAACAACACACCTAAGTGGGCAACATGGGCGATAATGGCATTGCCTTCTTTGGGCAGATCCAAATCTGTGGCTGTGGCTGTGATCATAAAGCCAGCAGCCAGATAACCAATCAGTGGCGGCAAACCAATTAAGCGCACTAACAAACCTAAACTAAAGGCAAACCCTATCCATACTGCTTCTAACATAACCGTCCTGTATTAATTATTTACTACCTTCATCAGGCTCTGAATCCTGACTTTCGTCCAAATCCTTTGCGGTTTTTCGGGAGATCCAGTCTTTTGTCGTTCTGTGTACACCACGACGCAATGCGCTGCTGGCGTTCTCCAGCGTATCTACCCCGGTTAAAACCCCAACGACCACAACAGACAACCAAATCGCGACCTGATAATGGCCTAAACCTGTAGCCACCCCTATGGCTGCAAGCACCCAAATGGTGGCAGCCGAGGTGACGCCCACTACTATACCTTCACGAGTCAGCATCACACCCGCACCGAGAAACCCTATACCTGTCACTACCTGGCCGATAATACGGCTGGGGTCTGTCACCACTTGCCCAACCAAAGGGCTGGACTCAAGCACTGAATGGCCTAAAGGCAAAGACAAAGCCACAAACAAGTAGGTCCCCATCGTAATCAGAATAGAAGTCCGGATCCCGGCAGGTTTACCTCGTAACTGACGTTCCAAACCAACAATACTGCCGGCCAGCAAGGTAACGCCTATGGCTTGCCAGGATAAAGGGCTGATATCAAACCAGGCTGGATCCAGCATCATAATGCGCCCCCGGCTATTGATTTTGCTGCGTTACGCGCACGGGCAGCTTTCCATTCAGCTTCTGTCATGGGCACTGTTTCACCCAAGCTACGGGCCAGCGCTTTACGCTGCTGAATGTTGCTGGCAATTTGTTGGTACTCTTCTGGCGTTTTTTTGCGCCAGTCGACAATTTCATCCATATGGCGGTAACAACCGACACAAATTTTTTCTTCGTTCAGCCTGCAGCAGGCGACACAAGGAGATTCCACTTCAGCTCCGGCTTTTTATTCTAACTTACTCCAGTGTAACCACTTTTTGATGCAGGCCAAAGTTTTACTCCAAACTAAGGTCATCAGTCGGAAAAGTCCGGCTTTTAACCGCAGTTTTGTTGCAGAGACTTTACCCGGCTTTCGCTTTATGGCAGCGTACGGGCAACCAACACGAGGTCTATTGATGAAAAACTATAACTACAGTCTTATTGCCCTGGCTTTATGCTCCACTCTGGTCATAGCCGATGATAAAAAATCGCTCTGGAATGTGGATAAACCCCAGGGCAAATTTACCGACATCAAGATTGATGTGCAACAAGGCACCTGGATGAATGTCAGTGTCAGTCCTGACGGTAAAACCATTGCTTTTGATTTATTAGGCGATATTTATACGATGCCTATTGGCGGTGGTAAAGCCAAAGCTTTAACTTCAGATATAGGCTGGCAAATGCAGCCGGTATTCAGCCCGGATGGCAAGTACATTGCATTTACCAGCGATCAGGGCGGTGGCGATAATATTTGGGTGATGAAAGCCGATGGTTCAGCGCAAAAAGCCGTAACCGAAGAAACATTCCGTTTATTGAATAGCCCGGCCTGGAGCCCGGACGGCGAATTTATCGTCGCCCGTAAACACTTTACCGCCAGCCGTTCTTTAGGTGCTGGTGAAGTATGGCAATACCATAAATCAGGTGGCGCTGGTGTGATGTTAACAGCCAAAGCCAATGATCAAAAAGATCTGGGTGAACCTGCCTTTTCACCAGACGGTCAATACATTTATTTTTCTCAGGATGATACACCCGGCAAAACCTTCCATTACAGCAAAGACTCAGAACAAGGCATTTATGTTATTAAGCGTTTTGAGCGTGAAACCGGCAAAATTGATGTGCTGTTGCAAGGTGCTGGTGGCGCTATCCGCCCTACTCCGTCCCCTGATGGTAAATATCTGGCCTATATCCGCCGTGTCGATTTCCAGACCAGCTTGTTTTTATACGATTTAGAAAGTGGCGAACATAGGCAACTGGATAACCAGCTTGACCGTGATATGCAGGAAACCTGGGCTATTCATGGGGTTTACCCAACCTTAAGCTGGACACCGGATAATAAAAAGCTGGTGTACTGGGCTGGCGGTAAAATCAACAGTCTGGACATTGCCAGCAAAAGAAAAACCGTTATTCCGTTTTCTGTCGAGCGCAGCAAAACCATACAAACTGCGGTGAAGTTCAAACAGGATTTAGACAAAGATCAGTTGGATGTGAAAGTGCTGGGTAACCTGCATATATCGCCAGATGGTAAAAAAGCTGTGTATTCGGCCTTGGGTCATTTGTATATCAAAGACTTAAAATCAGGTTTAGCCAAACGGCTGACCAGCCAGACTAACCATTTTGAGTTTTACCCTCAATTCTCCCGCGATGGCAGTAAGCTGGTGTATGTCAGTTGGCATGACACAGAACAAGGTCGGGTTAAATTGCTGGATTTAGCTTCAGGCCAAAGCCGGGATTTAACTCCAGAACCAGGTAAATACGTCGAACCTGTGTTCAGCCCGGACGGTCAGACTGTGGTCTATCGCAAGTCTGGTGCAGGCTCTTTGCTGGACAAAAAATGGTCACTGAATACTGGCCTTTATCTGGTCCATGTCAGTGGAGCAGAACAACCCAAATTGATCAGCCGCAATGGTTTTGCCCCTATGTTTGGCAAAGACAATAAAAGAGTGTTTGCGCAGGATTATGGCGAATCACCAACACTATTAAGCATAGATCTAGCCACAGAGCAGCAGCGCACTTTATACACAGCCAAATACGGCACAGAATTTAAACTCTCGCCTGATGGCAAGTACTTAGCTTTTGTTGACCGTTTTAAAGTGTACGTTACTCCATTTACTGAACGTGGCGCAGTCATTGACATAAGCGGCTCAGATAAGCAGTTCCCGGTGAAGCAGCTATCGGTTAAGGCAGGCACTGATATCAGCTGGACCTCTGACAGCAGCAGCTTGTACTGGCACTTAGGGCCAGAGTTGTACCACCACAGCATTGCTGGTTTATTTGACGTCAACAGCAAAGTAAAACTGGACGCTAAAAGCGGCAGCAATATTGGCTTTAGCCTGCCTATGGATAAACCCAAAGGTCAAATCGCTTTTGTCGGCGGTCAGGTCATTACCATGGAAGGCGATACAGTACTGCAGGATGCAGTGGTGCTGGTCGAAGGCAATAAAATCAAAGCTGTTGGCACCAGAGATGATGTGACAGTGCCGGCCGGTGCTGAAGTGATCGACATCAGCGGCAAAACTTTATTGCCAGGCTTATTTGATGCCCATGCGCACGGCGCTCAGGGCGTGAATCAGTTGATCCCACAACAAAACTACAAGAACTACGCCAGCCTGGCTTTAGGTGTTACTTCTATCCATGACCCATCCAATGATACTCAGGAAATATTTACTGCCAGTGAGATGCAAAAAGCCGGTATCACAGTGGGACCACGGATATTTTCCACTGGTACTATTTTGTATGGTGCTTATGGTGCAGGTTATACCTCACATATTGACAGCCTGGACGATGCCAAATTCCATCTGGAACGGCTGAAAAAAGTCGGTGCTTTTTCAGTCAAGAGCTACAACCAGCCACGCCGCGATCAGCGTCAGCAGGTGATTGAAGCAGCTCGTGAACTGGAAATGATGGTTGTACCTGAAGGTGGCTCTTTAATGCAGCATAACCTGAGCATGGTGGTCGACGGTCATACCACGCTGGAGCACTCTTTGGCTGCCGCTGTGCTTTATGATGACGTCAAGCAATTGTGGCAACAAAGCAACACAGCCTATACCCCAACCTTAGTGGTAGCCTACGGCGGTATCTTTGGTGAAAACTACTGGTACGATAAAACCGACGTCTGGAAACACCCTCGTTTAAGCCAGTATGTACCGGCTGATGAGCTGCGCCCACGCAGTATGCGTCGCCCTAAAGCGCCGGACCATCATTACAACCATGTTGCTATCGCTCAAATGGCCAAAGAGTTGTCTGATTTGGGAGTAGTCACTAACATTGGTGCTCATGGTCAGCGCGAAAGCTTAGGCGCACACTGGGAAATCTGGATGTTTGCTCAAGGGGGAATGAGCCCGCTTGAAGCCTTAAAAACTGCGACCATTAACCCAGCGAAAACCTTTGGTATGGATCATCAGCTCGGTTCAATAAAAGCAGGAAAACTGGCTGACTTAATAATCCTGGATGCCGACCCGCTGAAAAACATTATGGACAGCGACAAAGTGAAATACAGCATGGTGAACGGCCGTTTGTATGATGCAGAATCGATGAACCAATTGTACCCGGAGCAAAAACAGCGGGCGCCGTGGTTTTTTAGTCCAAAGAGCTGATAGCTTGTGAAGCCATACTTCGGAAATATGCCCCGGCCATCGCCAGAGGCAATGGCGTGATATCGGCGAAATGCCAAACTGTTGGCATTTCGAAAGACCGATATCACTCTGCATTTCCGACGTACCGTACTTCCTGTACATGCGTCGAAAATATGCTCCTGCATTTCCGACGTACCGTACTTCCTGTACATAAAACCGGCTGTGGCCGGTTTTTCTTTTAACAAATTACCCTCCTGACTTTGCTTCTGTAATTTTGACTGCTAGGCTTTGGAAAGGCATTGGCATTTAAGCCCATTTCTTTGTTTTCCCGAGGCTTTTCCTACTATGCATCCAACTCTGATTTGGTATTTATTGTCTGCTTTGCTGATGCTGCTTCCCTGCTCTTTATTCGCCTCCATGCAATTTTCATCTTTGGCGCAACAACATGCTGACGCCCCTTTAATCAGTTACGACATCAAACAAGATCAGAAAGGTTATATCTGGTTTGCAAGTGAACTGGATGGTCTGCAACGTTTTGATGGCTATGAGCTAAGCCGCAGGAACATTCTGACAGAGACAGAACTTCAGTCCGCTATGGCCAATGTCAACCAATTATTTGTAGACAGCCAGCAGCGACTTTGGGTCAGCACCTGGGGCCAGGGTGTGACCTTGTTGGATCAGCAACTCAGTATCAGCATGCGTTATCACACTAAAGCCAGTCCAGCCCAACAACTGCCCTCAGACAGAGCTCAGAGTTTTTTTGAAGACAAGCAACAACGAATATGGATAGGCACAGTGGAAGGGCTGCGTTATGTTGATGCGGCAGACCCCTCCAGGCTGCATCGGGTTCAACTCTTGCCTGAGTTAAGGGTCTGGCAAGTTACGCAATCTGACGATGGAACCCTTTGGCTGGCCACCTCAAAAGGTTTGTACAGTTTGTCAGATGATTTACAACAGGTAGAGCACAAAGCGCTGCCTACACTCTCAGACGAAGATGCCAATCGGAACCCTGCAGAGATCCGCACCCTGCTGCTGGTGGAGCAAGGGCTTTGGCTTGGTACTCAGCTAGGCTTATTTTTCTTTAGTTTTGAGCTTGGGCAAGCCTCCTCACGTTACCCGGCAGAATTTGGCGTGATCAGTACCCTGTTTCAACCAGAACCGGGTCAGCTCTGGGTCGGCAGCGGTGCTGGTTTGTACAAAATAAACACCGGATTGACGCAACCTCAAACTCCGGAACATTTTTTGCAAACTGCAGACATCCGTAAGTTTTTTAAAGACCAGACCGGGGTCATTTGGGTAGCCAGCCGCAACAGGGGGGTCTTTAAAATGAACCCTTTGCCTGAAAATTTCAAAGCAGTACCGCTGCCCCTGAAACCCGGTATGGCAGAAAAAACCTTAAGACGTATTTACAGTCAAACCATTATCGATGACAGGATATGGCTGGGGGTGGATCATGATCTGGTCAGTTACGATCTCAGGCAACAACGCTGGCACACACACCGTTTACCCACCCGTCGCCCCCACAATCAAATTCAGGCTGTAACCCGGGATCATTATGGGCAGTACTGGGTCGGCACAGATCTGGGGTTGTTTGTATCTGCTGCACCGGACCAGGAGTTCAGCCAACAAAGCTTACCTGACGCCATCAGACAATTGGCTGGGATCACTTCTGTGGCAGCGGACGCTGATGGTTCGTTATGGCTTGGCATATGGGAAAAAGGCCTGGTGAAGTGGCCACAACAAAACCCACAAGGACAGCTTGAACATTACAGTATCACCTCGCAACCCGGTGACGCAGTGATCAGCATTATCAGCGATACCTCGGACAGCATCTGGATGGTCAGCCGCTTCAGTGGTTTGTATAGATTAGAACGCGACACAGGGCTAATCAGCCGTTACCATAGCGGAACCGATAGCCTGATACAACTGCCAACAGACGTCCTGCTTTGCCTGGATAAGGTGAATGAACATCAGTTATGGGTCTGTACCAATCAGGGTTTGTTTTTTATGGATGTAAAACAAAACCACAGTGAACTTTATCAGGTGGATCAAGGACTGCCGGACAACAGAGTGGTTGCCATCAATGCGCAGGAGCCTGGTTCAGTCTGGGTCAGTACCAAAAGAGGTCTGGCTGAACTGAATTTAACCAGTAAAACCTTCAGGCTTTTTGCTGAAAAAGCCAATATCAATGCGTTATTACTGGAAACCAGAGCGCTGAACCGCACCACTTCAGGTCAATTTTGGTTAGGGACTGCTGCGGGTTTGTATCAATTTACTCCACGTCTGATGCAGGATTACAAATTTAACGCCAATATGGTGATCAGCAAACTCAAAGCCGATCAAAAACAGTGGCTGGACCCGCAAAGCACAGCACAAGATCCGCTGGAAGTCCCGGCTCAGACCAAAGAAATCAGCATTTACTTCAGCTTTCTGGAGTATTTTTTTACCGATGGTCATCAGTATCAGTACAGATTCTCAGGCTCAGACCGCGAGTGGCATTACATAGGCCACCAGCATCAGGTCAGCTTCAACAGACTACCACCTGGTCATTACAGTTTTGAAGTCAGAAATAGTCTGGAGCATTCAGAACACAGCACGGCCAGACTGCACTTTGTGATCCCTGCGCCATTGTGGCAAGACAAAAGACTCTGGTTATTTGTTTGTCTGGTTGGATTGTTATCGCTCTGGCTGATGTGGCAAGGCCGCACCCGCAATCTGCATCAACAAAATTCTAAACTTAACGAGCTTGTACGCCAGCGTACTGCGGATCTGGAACAGGCGAACCTGGCGCTGAACCAACAAGCACGCACTGACTTTCTGACCAAACTACCTAACCGGCTGGCGTTTTCTGAACAGTTTGAATTATTGCAACGTCAGGCGATACGGCAAAAGTCGTCTTTTACCCTGGTGTTGCTGGATATAGACCACTTTAAAGCCATTAATGATAGCTATGGTCATGATGCTGGTGACGTAGTGCTGGCAAAAGTAGCCCAAAGTTTAAACCAGCGTCTGCGTCAGCAAGATGTGCTGGCGCGCTGGGGCGGCGAAGAGTTTATTTTGTTGTTACCTGACACTTCAGTGCAGGGTGCTTTGGTGGTGTGCGAAGAGCTACGCCAATGCCTGATGCTGATGGATATAGTCTATGACGAACACCAAATTTTAGTGACGGCGACTTTTGGTGTGGCTCAGTTAGACAATTTGCAACTGGACCTTGTCCGCTGGCAATCGGCCGCGGATATAGCCTTGTATCAGGGCAAAAAAACCGGGCGCAATAAAGTCGTAGTTTATCAGGATGACACTGCAGACAGCGCTGAATAAATGAAGCCTTGTTCAGCGCTGCTCTGTAGCGAGGCATATGGAGTAAAAAGCAGCGGTTTTATTCGAGGTAACGCTTCTTCTGCTGTTGCAGATCATTAATTGCCTGCGACAATTCAGCCCCGGTCAGATGGTGCTGCTGCATCAACTGCTGCATAGCTTCAGACAGTTCAGCACTGCTGTGCTCTGTCGCCGGAATTTTTGCCTGACGGTAATAAGTAGTACCAAAATCAATCAAAGCACAAAGCAGATACACCAGCAGAAAAACTGCCGGATACTTTATTTTTTGTACCATGCTTTCAGCTCCTGTTCCCATTGCGTTCTCTCGTCTGGCCATAAATCTTTGCTAGTCGCTTCGTCAAACTTGTAGCGCTTATTGGCTTTGAGTTTTAATAACACAGCACCGGGTAAGGTTTCCAGATCAGCATATTCCAGCTCACCCGCTTTTAATACTTTGGCGTAATCCAGAATTTTAGCGGTGAATTCTTTCGTCAAAGGTGCAGGTGCCATCAATTTAACCTGACACAAGGTATTACGGCATTCACTGGCCAAAATACGCAACTGGTTATTGGTGGTGGTGACAGCTAAATGGGCTAACAGGTATTCAGTCGCATCTGCCCAGCCTTCATCCCTGTCCTGCTCGTCCCAGCTTGCATGGTGTTCCAACAAAACTTTTTCCCTGGCGATGAAAGCACGGACGCCTAAATAAGCGTGCAGCACCACAGACGCTTCAGGATTTTTTGCTTCAAAGTCATTGGCTTGATTTAATTGAGATTGAGTCATAGGTTCAGGCAACAGCACAAATGCCAACCAGGGTTTGGCCTGATAAGCACAAATAGCAGCACCAGCCAACAGCAGGCAGATCAGCGTCTGTGCTAAGGCGGATTGTAAATTGAGCTGAAACTTTAACGCCATACAAACTCCAATCAAAAGGCGGCAAAGTTTAACAGAGCCTGAATCAGTACTAAAGCGGCTTGTTTAAATGGCGCGGGAAAACAGCAAGGGTTCCATATCGTCAAGCAAAGACAATTGTGTTTTACCTTCCAGACTAAAACCTAGTTTGGTCGCAACCTGTTTAGAACCGTCATTATCCGGATGGATCACTGCCACTAAGCGGCTCAGGCCTAAAGCCTGGGCAAACTCAATCACGGCTGAACCTGCTTCTGTCGCTAAACCTTTGCCCCAGAATTCTGGTAAAAAACGATAACCAAGCTCAGTTTCCTGAATTTCTTCAAGGTACTTAATGCCACTAAAACCTATCACCTGCCCCGTTTCTTTCCAGACACAGGCAAAACGGCCGTAACCATAAACCTGATAATCCCGCAGTGGATGCTGTTGCAGATAAACCAGAGTGTCTTGTTTCGATTGTGCTGGTTTATTGCCGACATAACGGATCACGTCAGGCACTGTCATCAACTGGTACATAGCATCGACATCATCCAGCGTAAAAGAGCGCAAGATTAACCGAGGAGTTTCAAGTACAGCCTGTATCGACATTGCATTAACCCTTAGCTTTTTTGCTAAAAGAAGGTTTGCCGGATGAGCGCTTTATTTTCTCAACAGCCTTAGCCGCAGGATTTACCCCAGTGTGACGGGTTAAGGCCACCTGACCTGGTTTTTTACCTGGTACTTTAGTGCCACGCAGGAATAGATCTTCTTTGCCTTCTTCCGGCACCAGACAACCTTTGCTTCTGCCAATCAGGTGTTTTAAGCCCATTTTGACTAAAGCTTCGCGGATCATAGGCCAGCCTTTCGGGTCATGGTACCGCAGCAAAGCTTTATGTAAGCGGCGCTGACGTTCACCTTTAGGCACAGGCACCACTTCGGTATTACCTTTGATATTTTTCAGCGAGTTCATCTCTGTGTGATAGATGGTAGTCGCGTTGGCCATAGGGCTTGGGTAGAAGTTCTGCACCTGATCCAGTTTAAAGTCACGTTCTTTCAGCCAGAGCGCTAAATTCACCATGTCTTTATCCGTAGTGCCAGGATGGGCTGAAATAAAATACGGGATCAAATACTGCTCTTTACCCGCTTCACGGCTGAAGCGGTCGAACATTTCTTTAAACTTGTCATAGGCGCCCATACCGGGTTTCATCATCTTCGACAATGGGCCAGTTTCAGTATGCTCAGGGGCTATTTTTAAATAACCACCTACATGGTGCTGCACCAATTCTTTGACGTAGTTTGGATCTTCAACCGCTAAGTCGTAACGAACACCGGACGCCACCAGAATCTTTTTAATACCATCCACTTTACGGGCAGCACGGTATAAATCCACAGTCGGGCTTTGATCCGTATCCATATGCTCACAAATGGTCGGATAAACACAAGAAGGCCGGCGACAGGTTTGCTCAGCTTTTGGATTTTTACAACGTAAGCGATACATATTGGCGGTTGGGCCACCTAAATCCGAGATCACGCCGGTAAAACCCGGAACTTTGTCACGAATTTGCTTAATTTCATTTAAAATCGATTCCTGCGAACGGCTTTGGATCACGCGGCCTTCGTGTTCTGTAATAGAACAGAATGAACAGCCACCAAAACAGCCACGCATAATATTGACCGAAGTTTTGATCATCTCATAGGCAGGAATTTTGGCTTTACCATACACAGGATGCGGCACACGTTGATAAGGCAAACCAAAAACGCCATCCATCTCTTCAGTGGTCAGCGGGAAAGCCGGAGGATTCACCCATAAATGCCGGTCGCCATGGCGCTGATAAATAGCGCGGGCACAACCTGGGTTAGTTTCCTGGTGCAAAATACGAGAAGCATGGGCATACAAGGGTTTATTCACACTGACCTGCTCAAAAGCCGGCAGTTTGACATAAGTTTTTTCCCAGGGCTTTTGGCGTGGCGACTGCACCAGTATCGGCTTAGCTTCGACTTCAGGCGCTTTGCTTAGGTCTATACCTTGCTGAGCAAATTCAGAAAAAGTGCCACAACCCACGTCATCTGCACCATAAGGATTAGGCACAGGGTCAATTTTACCGACTTTATCAATAGCGGTGGAATCGACACCACGCCAGCCCGGTAAAGGCTCTTTGCGGATCACAGCAGTGCCACGAATATCGTGCAACGTATTGATATCTTCGCCATTGGCAATACGATGCGCTACTTCGACCAGCGGACGCTCGGCGTTGCCGTAGATCAACATCTCGGCTTTGGCATCAAAAATAATGGAGCGACGAACTTTTTCCTGCCAGTAGTCATAGTGGGCGATACGGCGCAGGCTGGCCTCAATACCACCTATGATCACAGGCACATCTTTGTAGGCTTCTTTACAGCGCTGCGAATACACCAGCACAGCGCGGTCAGGTCGCTTGCCGCCTTCATTGCCGGGTGTGTAAGCATCGTCGTGACGTAATTTTTTATCCGCTGTGTAGCGATTAATCATTGAATCCATATTGCCGGCAGAGACGCCAAAAAACAGATTGGGTTTGCCAAGCGTCATAAAGGCATCTTTGGACGACCAGTCTGGCTGCGCAATCATACCAACACGAAAGCCCTGACTTTCCAGCATACGGCCAACAACGGCCATACCAAAACTTGGGTGATCGACATAAGCGTCGCCCACCACCAGAATAATATCGCAGCTGTCCCAGCCCAGTTGTTTCATCTCGGCCCGGCTCATTGGCAAAAATGGTGCAGTACCAAAGGACTCAGCCCAGTATTTAGGATAAGAAAATAATCCCCGCTCGGCCGACATGCGGTCCACTGCTGCGGATTTTCTTAAAGGGACCTGATTCATTTGCATCTGTTGCTTCACTCGGTTTTGCCTGCCAAAAATGGCCGCGCATTATACTTGTTTAAGTTAAGGATTACTAACATTAAGGCAGAGTTGAGTTGTTCACAAATTAAACAACAAAGAATATCAGGCCTGGTTGAGGTTTCAGCACGCTGTTATCGCCAGATTTTCGGTAAAAACTGAGTCTGGCGATCCAGTGAAAGCATGCAGAGTTAAACTAATACATCAGAATAGTCAGCACACCCAGCAGCATAAAGATGGCGCAGGCCACACGGCGCGCCCAGTCTAACGAAATACGTTCCAGCAGCCAGCTGCCTGCATAAACCACAGGCACATTGGCTGCCAGCATGCCGATGGTAGTACCAAAAATCACCTGCCAGGTTTCTGGGTAAGTAGCGGCTAAAAGCACAGTGGCCACCTGAGTTTTATCGCCAATTTCTGCCAGGAAAAATAAAATACAGCTGGCAAAAAAAGCACCGTATTTTAAAACGCTGACTTCTTCGCTGTCGTCTTTATCCGGAATAAGTAACCAAAGCGCCACGGCAATAAAAGAGCCGCCTAACAACCAGGCATGCCAGCCTTCTGGAATAAACTGCGCCACCCAGGCACCAAACCAGGCCGATGCGGCGTGATTTAATAAGGTTGCCACCAAAATACCGGCAATAATAGCGCCACGGGAGCGAAAGCGGGCTGCGAGGAATAAAGACAAAAGCTGAGTTTTATCGCCGATCTCTGCAACAGCAACAGAAGCGAAGGAGGCAACAAAGGCATCAAAAAACATAAACTGCACCTGGCGGGAAAACTAAACATAAGACAATAAACCAACTCCCGCCTGGGGTTAGTGCATTGTCTTAGGTCTCATTAGTACCTGATCAGTGATGATCAAACGGGACGTTGTTGCCATGTACAGTGAGGTACAAGTATGTTGACAACAACACAAAACCTGGCGGTTTTGTAAATTACTCCCCTAAGCGCGGGCAGAAGTATAACCGCGCCATCAAAGTTCAGGCAACCAGAAAATCACAGCAGTGTTGCGCGCTCTAACCTTTTAAGTGCCTTGCATGAAAACGCAGATGTTCTTCTATAAAGCTGCTGATAAAAAAGTAGCTGTGATCATAACCTGCTTGCAGACGAATTTGCGCGCCGCTTTGGCTGCGCTGATTGGCTTCGATTAAAGATTCAGTGCGAAGCTGTGAAGGGTAAAACTGGTCGGCCTCGCCCTGATCAATCAGCATTGGCAAACTGTTTTGTTTTTGCGCCAGTAAAAAACTCGCGTCGTACTGCAACCACTGGCTTTGCTCCTTGCCAAGATAAGCAGTAAAGGCTTTTTTGCCCCAGTCACATTCTGAAGGCTGACAAATAGGTGAAAAAGCCGACACTGAGCGATAAGCCCCTGCTTCACGTAAAGCAATCACCAAAGCACCATGGCCGCCCATCGAATGACCGCTGATAGCTTTAGCGGCGCTGACAGGTAAATGCGCTTCCACCAAAGCAGGCAGTTCACTGCTGATGTAGTGGTACATCTGATAATGGGCTGCCCATGGCTCTTGAGTTGCATTGACATAAAAACCTGCCCCCTGACCTAAATCGTAAGCGGCATCGTCTGCCACATGCTCACCTCGGGGGCTGGTATCCGGGATCACTAAAGCGATGCCCAGTTCAGCCGCAACACGCTGCGCTCCGGCTTTGACCGAAAAGTTTTCATCTGTGCAGGTTAAACCAGATAACCAATACAATACCGGCACTTTTTGTTTTTCGGCCGCTGGCGGTAAATAAACAGAAAAGTGCATCACACCTTTAACGGAGTCTGAGTGATGCTGATATTTAATCTGGCGGCCAGCAAACAACTTATGTTCGGACAACTGAATTAACGTCATTGCTTTATCCTTGTGCTAAGCCCGGCGAACCGGGCTTTAATAAATGACTAATTACTCTGGTTAGAAATGTATTACAGTGCGAATTGACTTGCCTTCATGCATCAAATCAAAAGCTTCGTTGATTTGCTCCAGTGGCATGGTATGGGTGATAAAAGTATCGAGTTCAAACTCACCTTTTAAATAACGCTCTACGTAATCAGGTAATTCAGTGCGGCCTTTGACACCACCAAAAGCAGTACCACGCCATACACGGCCTGTGACCAACTGAAATGGTCGGGTAGATATTTCAGCACCGGCAGGCGCCACACCAATAATCACCGACTCGCCCCAGCCTTTATGACAGCACTCTAAAGCCGAACGCATTACGTTGACATTACCAATACATTCAAAAGAGAAATCCACACCACCGTCCGTCATTTCAACAATCACATCCTGAATGGGTTTGTCGAAATCCTTTGGGTTAATGACATCAGTCGCCCCCAACTGACGGGCTATATCAAACTTAGACTCGTTGATATCGATGGCAATAATGCGGCTGGCTTTGGCCATCACAGCACCAATAATGGCGGATAAACCTATGCCACCTAAACCAAACACAGCAACAGTATCGCCCTCTTTGACTTTGGCGGTATTCATTACAGCGCCCATGCCAGTGGTGACACCACAACCTAATAAACAGACCTTTTCCAAAGGCGCAGCTTTATTGATTTTGGCTAACGAAATTTCTGGCAGTACAGTGTATTCAGAAAAAGTAGAAGTACCCATGTAGTGATAAATAGGCTGACCATCTTTGGAAAAACGTGTGGTGCCATCCGGCATTAAACCCTGGCCCTGGGTGGCACGAATGGCCTGACACAGGTTAGTTTTACCAGATAAACAGAATTTACATTTACCGCATTCAGGGGTGTATAAAGGGATCACATGATCGCCCACAGCCACGCTGGTGACGCCCTCGCCTATAGCTTCAACCACACCACCACCTTCATGGCCCAGAATACAAGGGAATTTGCCTTCAGAATCCTGACCCGACAAGGTATAAGCGTCGGTATGGCACACACCTGTCGCCACAATACGCACCAGCACTTCGCCTTTTTGTGGTGGCATTAAATCCACGTCTTCAATTTTTAACGCTTGACCCGGCCCCCAGGCTACAGCAGCACGTGTTTTGATCATTTTCATTCTTGTTCTCCAAACCAGAGTAGTAGTTACTATAGCTTATTGTAATTTTTTCTTATTAGATGATAATCCCTGCAAATAACAAATGAGTTTTGCATAAATGAAAGAATGGCAAGGCATCAGCGAATTTGTGGCGGTAGCAGAACTTGGCAGTTTTTCTAAAGCGGCCAAAGTCTTAGCAATTTCTGTGGCTCAGGTTAGTCGCACAGTACTGCAATTAGAGCAACGGCTGAACTGCAAACTGGTACTTCGCACCACCCGCCAGGTGCGTTTAACAGAGCAAGGTACTTTGTATTACCAACATTGCCGGGCTTTGGTCAACGGTCTGCAACAAGCCAATCAGCTTTTGACCAGCCTGCAGCATGAACCTTCAGGTGCGATCAAAATTACCGCCCCTGTCTATTATGGCGAGCAGTTTATTGCGCCTTTGCTGCACGAGTTTTTATTACGTTACCCCAAAGTGCAGCTGGATTTACAACTGACCAACGATCAACTGGATTTAGTGCAAGGTGGTTTTGATTGCGCCATCCGCTTAGGAACCCTTACCGATTCCAGCTTACAGGCCAAGGCCTTAGGCAAACGCACTTTGTATTTATGCGCCAGCCCCGACTACTTACAAAAATTTGGCACACCAGAAACAGTAGCCGAACTGCATCAACACCGCTGTTTAGTGGGATCTGTGGATTTCTGGCGCTTTGAACAGCAAGGCCAAAAGCTGCAATTTAAACCCCAGCCTTATTTACGCTGCAATAGCGGTGTGGCTTTAACAGATGCAGTACTTAAAGGTTTAGGCATTACCCAACTGCCGGATTATTATTTACAGCCTTATTTAGAGGATGGCCGTTTAGTGGCCTTGTTAGCAGAGCAGCAGCCCTCTGACGAAGGGATCAGGGCTTTGTATCCACTCAACCGGCATTTACCGGTCAAAGTACGATTGCTGCTCGATTGGTTACAGCAGGGATTGGCACTACCAATAGTAAGAGAAGGCAGCCAGCAATAAAAACCAGACCTGCTTTGTGTTGCACATTAAAGAACCCAAAATGGGGGACATTTAGTGAATTCTTGAATCAATACGCTGCAAAATGAAAGCGCTCCCTCGCCATGCTTAGCTTAAAATCCATATAAAACAAGTATTTATTTTCCCTTAAGGAACATAACGTTCTTATTTTTCTTAGCTATAGTCATAGTGTAAAAGAAGAGAGTACTTACTTCATGCCTACTTTTAATATGCGAGGGATAAGATATGCCTGCTCTAAAATACAGAATATTGCAAAGGGTTGTCCTCACCTGTGTCTCCGTCTTCACAGTCATAAGTGCCTATGGTGATATAGCCGTTGTTGTGCATCCGTCTAATACCACAGCTCTTGATAAAAGTGCTCTCGAGCGCATTTACATGGGCAAAACAAATAATCTCAATAACGGGCGTGCAGCCTTGCCTATCAATGCAACTAAAGGCGCAGCAACACGGGCAGAGTTTAATAAACTGGTGATAGAACGGTCAGACGCCCAGATAAATGCTTATTGGTCAAAGTTACTTTTCACAGGTAAAGGCACTCCTCCGAAAGAGCTTGCTACTGATCAGGAGATTATTGCAACAGTTTCCGCCAATGAAGACGCTGTAGGTTACGTTGATTCATCGGCCGTGACTGATAACGTTAAAGTCGTAGCAACCTTTCAATAAGGAACAAGCAAATGAAATACGTAAAACTAATTTGCATTTTTGTTGGCATGGTCTGCACATTTTCCAGTAATGCAGAAGTGAAGATCAGTGGTTATGGTTCCATTATCGCAGGTAAAACCCTGGGCACTGTCGATGATCCTATTAACCTGGGTGAACGAAGAGATGAGATTTTCACGGCCGATTTTTACGATGTGGGCCAGTACAATAACGATATTACCTTTAAAGCTGAGTCTATTCTGGCGGTACAAGGTGTCTATACAATTAGCCCTGAAATCAGCGTTACCGCACAGCTGGTAGCTAAAGGTGTAGATGATTTTGAACCTGAATTTGACTGGTACTATGTTACCTATCGCCCCACTGCAAACTGGACCTTTATGGCTGGCAGGCGCAATATTCCAATGTACTACTACTCAGAGTTTTCCGAAGTAGGTTATGCCTATCCATGGATGCGGCCACCAGCCAATTTATATTGGTGGCAGATCACCCAGTTTAATGGTTTTCACGCCGCTTATAATTTTCAGCTCGCTGACCTGAACCATACTGTTACTGCGTTTCATGGTGATGAGCGAGATGAAGAAAATAAAGAAATGCAGTATTACGAAGTATTATATGGCAACGATGTCTATCGCGTTGACGAATTCTGGACCAATATTAGCGGCGTAAACTGGGTCATCGAAGGCGACTTTTTTGATATCAGGCTGGTGTATTTTACCAATGACCGGGATCGTACTAAGTTTTTTAACGACAGCAGTATTACACATGCGGCTCCATTCTCCCAGCGTTTTATGGGCATAGGAGGTGCAGTGAATCTGGCATCCTTTACGCTGCTGTTTGACTGGAACCATGTTAAATATGATGATCCACGCGGCACCGAGTTTCCTACTTATCTGCTTTCAGTAGTCTATAACTGGGACAATATTCAGCCCTTTATTGCCTATTCCAAAGCAGACCACGAAAGAACCAAAGTACCAACAGACGATTTGGAAGAACATAAACTGTGGAGTGTTGGTTTCCGCTACGATTTTCATAGCAATGTGGCGTTCAAATTCCAGTATGATCATTTCACCGATCAGGGCTATGCCCCTTCACAGTGGAATTATCATGGTGATGCCAGAGCTATTACGGCAGGCATAGACTTTATTTTCTGATGCAATCAACACACCTTCAGTCAAACTGACCGGCTGAAGGTGTGTTGTTTTTGCCTGTAAAGATAAGGAGCAAAATCAGTAGAGTTTTTTACTTTGTTCCTTAAAAACTGCATGTTCAGAGCTCATCCAACACCTTCATGATAAAGGTCGACTATTTCAGGTTTTCAACTGACCTCACTCCTGTTCCCGAAAGTGTGGCACCGCTCAGACCTGTCTCTGGTCAAACTGAACTTTGTTTGTCGTACCTGGGTTTAAAAGTTACTATGATTGCGGGAACAAATGCAGCAAACAAGTGATGATGTTGAACTTTCCTCTTATCGTTAAACTATTGCAACAGCGCTTGCCCACTCTGATGGCTGTGTATACTTTTGGCAGTCAGGTCGAAGGCACTGCAGACAAAAACAGCGATTTGGATTTAGCCGTATTAGTACAAGGTTATGCCGATGTGATTGATTTATGGGATATCAGTAGCGATCTCGCAGAGCTGCTGCACTGTGAAGTGGACTTACTGGATTTTCGTGCCGCCTCCACAGTAATGCAATACCAAATTTTGACCAAAGGACAGCGGCTTTACGCCGTCGATCAAGAGGTTGGCAGTTATGAAGCTACGCTGCTGTCAGCAATGACCACACTAAACGAAGCCCGCGCTGGACTCTTAGCTGACATTAAAAAGGATGGGTCTGTTTATGGCAGTTGATAACAAAAAAAGCTGCCACTATTGAGCGCTGCAATAACAAAAAACCGCCATCGGGGGCAAATCTTACGACTTGCCCCTGAACACCACCTCTTCGCAATAAAACTATCTGTTCGCCACCAACTGCCGTGGTTTGGCTGTTAACTGCTGTGCCAGATCATCAACTTGTTCCTGCAGCTCAGCCGATTTTCCGTTGAGTTGTTCAAGCTGAGTGCTTAACTTTTCGACCTGCAGGCTTAGCTGTTTATTGGAGTTGGCCTGCTGCAGGTTGGCGTAGCCCATCAGTAACAAAGCGGCTATGGCTGAGATGGCGATCAGTGCTGTTTTATCTTTCAGAATATTCATGATCTGTCCTTAATGATGAAATGCAGTGAAATGGTAAAAATGGCCGAACTTTACAAAACTAAGCTCAAAGTTCATGCCTAACATACGACGCTGTACCTTTAGTTGTAAAGCTGAGTGATGAGATATACAGCAGCAACCGGATAGCCGGATGCTGCTGATGTTAAATAAAGGGAATACTGTAGCTTTGTAAGCTGTGGATATCAGGCGACTGGCTTTAAACTGGCTTTTTCAGCCAGCTTATCGCCCAGCTTGCCAGTTACAGCCCACACCACTAACGCCACCCAGGCTATCCAGGAAAAACCTGCCGGAATGTTGAGTAAGGCAATTTTTGCTGCATGTTGGCGGTTAAATGCCAAAGCCAGCAGGCTTGGTAAAAACCAGACCACCAAAAACAACAGACCAAAAACCACTAAAAAAACCAGATCCGCTTGTTGCCAGGCATCGGTAAAAGCCGCTAAAAATTGTTGTAAAGTTTCCATGTCTTACTCCTCGTTATTGGTTTCAAATTTGTTTTGCAGTACAGAGGCCACCAGCCATAACACGATAAACAGCACCATAAATTCAGCATCACTGGAGTGAAGCTCCGTCGTCAGTGCTGAGACGCAGTAGTTCAAAGTTTCCATCAAATAGTCCTCGTTGGGGTTGATCATCAGGTCAGTTTTTTTACACGCTTAAAGTTTCATACCAGACAGGGATGCGAGCTGAGATTTCAGTTCATCCACTGACCAGGCCTTGCCTTGCTGCACCACTGTATGCAGCGTATTTAGCGCTTTCAGATCGTGCAGTGGGTTGCTTTTCAGCACAATAAAATCGGCGACATAACCAGTTTTGAGCTGACCATGGTCGGTCAGGCCCAGATGATGTGCGCCGCCGCTAGTCGCCAGTTGCAAAACCTGCCAGTTTGTCAGGCCTGCAGCCTGGCTAAGTTGCAATTCGCGCAGGTAAAATGGCCCGCTGGCCACGCTGTCAGTACCAATTGCCAGTGGTACACCAGCGTCATACAGGCGCTTAAACAGTTGCTGTACCTTGGGTATTTGTTGCTGCGCTGTAGCTAATTCCTCCGCTGACCAGTCATAACTGGGGGCAGCCAATGTCGCGCGCCAGCGCTTGCGCATTTGTGGGTGATACACCCACATCTCCTGTTCCGGGTATAAGGTTTCCAACTCGCGGGCGAAGTACATCAGTTCATTCGCGACTAACGTCAGATCAATCCGGGTTTGTTGGCGGGCCAGAGTGTGGATGAGCTGTTGCATAGGTGCGTTGTCATAATCAACATGCTTAAACCAGCTATAAACAAAGCGGGCGCTATGCGGAATTTTACGTTCGGCTACATAAGCAGCTTTGCCCTCACCGGTTAATAGCTCTGCACTGGTAGGCAAAGCATGAGTTAAGGCATCAATCCCCAGATCGGCGGCATATTGCCAGCTCACAGCGTCCAGATGCGCTATGGTTTTCAATCCAGCTGCTTTGGTCAAATCTATCCCCATTGCCACTTCTTCTTTGGTTAAGCCCTGATAGAGTTTGATGTACTCCGCACCCAGCGCCTTTTGTCTGTTGATTTCAGCTCGCCAGCCGGCTTCATCTTTTGGATGCACAGATCCCCCTAAAATGGGAGTAGGTTCAAATACAAAACCGGCATAACTCAACTTTGGACCAGGCCAGTGTCCAGCTCTCTGCTGTTTGGCGTATTCAGCGTTAGCCTCTGGTTCACCTGCTGGGCTAAAAGCGGTAGTCACACCAGTAGCCAGAGTGCTGAGTGCATGATAGCGGGTCAGTTCGCTATGACCTTTTAGCGTCATAACCGGTCTACCATCCTGCATCTCAACTCTGTGTGGCCCTGCGGTCAGATGCAGATGCACATCGATAAGGCCAGGCAACAGATACTGATCCTGTACATCAATCTGCTGAGTCGCTGCAGGTAAGCTGCCATCACCTTGTTGCTGTTGGCCCATTTGCACTATGCGACCATCTTTGACCAACAACCAACCATCATTCAATTGCTGCTCTGTAGCGGGATTTAATAAAGTGGCATTGTGGTACAACACTGTCCCGGCCTGCGCAGCTGGTTTTTCAGCAACGGCCTGTGACAGAGAACAGCTTGCCATCAGACAAAACAGGACTGATTTTTTTAAAGTCATTGTTTTCAAAGTAAGACTCCTTAAAGCCAAGGTAAGTGAACTTATTGTGTTTGCTTAAGAAGTCGTGCTGTTTTTGTAAGCTGTTACAAAAATTTTTTTTTTTATTTTTGTAACACTTTGCCAACAGGGGCAGACTTACTAAGAGCAGAGTGATAACTTTGATAAAAACTATAAGATATTGAACAGGGAGGTTTTTTTGACTCTATCCACCAGCAGCCTTGTAGCGCCTGAGCAGTTTTTACTGGAGCTATGGCAACAAAATCAGGCCGCGATCAGCCGTACCCTGATGGCATCCGAGGCTGATCCGGCAGCACGACAGGATCTAAAGCAGGATATTTTTCTGGCGCTGCATCAATCGGCTGCGCGCATTCAGAGTGCAGAAATGCCACGCGCTTACCTGTTTCGTATTGTGCACAACGTCACTGTGGATCACATAGCCAGGGCAAAACGCCAGCAATGGCAGCCGCTGGATGAAGACCATCAACAGCTGCTAGTTCAGGATTGTCCTTCGGCCGAAGTTGATGAGCAACAGCAAAGCCAGCAGTTAATGCTGGCAGTGCGGCGCTTATCCGCAGCCAACCGCCAGGTTATTTTGCTGGCGATGGAAGATTTGGATGCCCCTGAGATTGCAGAAATTCTGCAGTTAAGCCAGGGGGCAGTACGGGTGCGGTTAAATCGCGCTAAAACAGAACTGATGGAGATCATGCAAAATGGCAGATAACTTTGATTTTGCCGCCCTGACAAAAAGCTGGCAACAACAGAAAACCCCAACCGAACAGTTGCCCAACGAGACGGATCTGGCACAAGCCACAAAGCGTCAACGCCAACAAAAATGGCTGATGTACGGCGAATGGCTTAGTGCAGTAGTGATGCTGACCTCAGCTTGCTGGTTAGCCTTTACTATGCCGGGATGGCTGGGGTATCTGGCTGCTGTGTTCCTCACATTCGGGGCCCTTAGCACAGCTTATATCGGCTGGACAGTGCACAGACCTATACTGGCTTATGACAACTGGAGCAGCAGTGGTTTAGTGCAATTTCGCGCCCGGGCCTGTCAGCTCACACTGCGTTACTACCTCTATACCCAGTTGTCCTGTGTTGCCTTGATGTTATTTTCCGGTTTGTTGTGGCTGCTAGAGTGGCGGAAACTTGCAGAGATCCCCACAGACTTGCTGCTGTTTTACAGTCTGGTGGTATGCCCACTTTGTCTGCTGATGATGTTGCGTTTGCAGCAAAAAAAACGGCAAAAAGTAACAGAGCTGGATCAGCTCAGCAACTTAGTTGATGACTTTCAGCGCAGCGAATAGTTGCGCTCAGTCAGGGATGCAACACATTTAACGGGCGCGAACACAGCGTTCAAAAGTATCGCCAGTGATTGGCAAAGGTGTACAAATCAGCTAATGTAACTTTTTTGCAACTTTTGTATCTTTTGAGGTAGTGATGAATAAGTGGTTGTTGTTGGCCTTGCTGAGTACCAGTGTGCATGCCTATGAGCCGGACAGAGATCAGGTACTGCGGTTTGAACCTTCGCCATTTAAAGATGTGCAGCTTAATTGCCAGCGTGACAAAAACATCGTGCCCAGACGCAGTGACCTGATCCTGGATAACTATGCTTTGCTGGCCGCTGATAACGGCGAGCGTGTTGCTATTATCACTGTGACCAATGGCGCTGGCGGTCAGCGTATGTTTAATCAGGAACATTTAGTGGCTTTGATGGCAGACTGCAACCGTATTTATCCACAAGCCTTTGAGCTTAGTCTGGCGGCTGGTCAGCAAACCACAATACAAATTTATTTTGGTCGTCGGGTACAACCTGTGCTGCAGTTAATCAGCAGCAACTAATGCGTGTTTGCAGCTAACTCAGTGCCAGCAGGCTGCAGCCTGAGTTAGCCTCTGAAATAGCAACAGCCTTAGAACACCATATAGTTAGCGGCCATCAATGCATGCCAAAATAACCCAAAGCCGCTTTTACTGAGGAAAACGTTTGATTCGGATTTGTCCTTGCAACTGCTGGCCCCGATATAAATCAAAGCGTTGCTCTTCGCCAACACGGATCCGGGTATCTATTGGCGTAAATTTGGGAAGCCAGATTTTAACCTGGTCGAAGTCCTCAGGGTAACCTTGCATTTCCACTCGTTTGTACGATTCAGCCGGGCCGAATTTGCTGATAGTATGGTAGCGGCTGCTGATCGATCCGACCCATGCACTCATGTATAAATGCAGCCGGCAGCGCATTTCTACGAAAACATCGTTGTCCCAGAACAGCTCCTGCTCAAACTCCGAGCCTGGTGGCATATACTGTAATTGCCACTTGATGTCATGTTGCTTGTCATTCACGTAGATCGTATGGCCAACGTCGTCGGAATTGCGCAGGCTCAACTGATCGCCCCTGTTCCCCAGGATCAGCGTATCGGTAAAATCACCATCCTCATGATCCATGATCGGGGTAGCCTGCAGGCTAGTATCCTGCGGTAAGTACATCACCATTGCCGGTGGCACAAAAACATCATTGAAAAACTGCACTTCCAGTTGTAAACCCTTGCCTGTCAAAGGACTGGAGCGGTCAC
This sequence comes from Rheinheimera soli, assembly GCF_031457405.1. GTDB lineage: Bacteria > Pseudomonadota > Gammaproteobacteria > Enterobacterales > Alteromonadaceae > Pararheinheimera > Pararheinheimera soli_A. Next base: position 131,292 of record NZ_JAVDWR010000006.1, read on the forward strand.
TATAGGTCTTGTCAGAGCCAGCCACTTCTTCCTGCTTGCCTGTTTTATTAAATTCCACTTCATCTGGTGTCGGGACGCTCAGCAGCCAGCGATGCAACAGATCCAGAGCTTTGTAATCAACTTTTTCCCGTGCCAGCATCGGCATCCGGTAATTTTCATCTGTGCTGTTCACCCGCACAAAGATAGCACTCTGGTACAGTGCCAGTTCGTCTCGCCTGGCACCCAGAGCAATATAAGGAACTGCGGTGAAATTTTTGCTCGGCTGGTTGACTGCGGTTTGATAGACGTCGGTTTTTTCTATGCTGTCAAAGGCCAACTGATGTTTCAACTTCAGGTGTCCGGCTTCCTGTTCGGCGGCATGCCCCAGCGGATTGTGGCAATTGCCGCAATTGGCGTGCATATAGCCCAGCACCTGCTGCTGCAAATCATCACCTGGCAATACAGGCAGTGGCATCGCATCGGTCAGTTTGCCCTGTCGCATCAATTCCGACAGCAGCCACTCCCCTTCACCACGAGCCGGACCGTGGCCGAAGGCCAGTCTGGCTTGCGCATCACTTAATTGAATGGCATCAAAACCCAGCAGAATATCCTTGCTGCCCTTGTGGCAACTTACACAATCCTGCTCAGAAGGAATATGGTGATCGGTGTTCAGCACATGCCGGGCGCCAGCACTCAGTTTAAAAGCATCTGTTTGCTCAGTGTTCCACTGGTAAGTGCTCAGCAACCAGGAGTCTTCGCCGTAGCCAGGGGTAATTTTTTGCAAGTGGCGGGTTTCCACTTTGATTTCCCGCGGCTGTGGCTCATTAGTGTACTGACGAAACTCCTTGAAGACCTGAGTACCCACCGGAAAAATCCATTGATCGGGATCACTGGTGTCTATTTGGCTGTTCGGCGGCAGGTAAATCCAACGCGACTTAGACGAGCCGTCACTCCACAATTGGTAATTGGGCGTAAACTTGCGCAGTTGAGTCGAAATATGCAGTTTGCTTATATCGCTGTACAAGCAGGATTCAGACAGTTTTTTTGGCGCAGCTCTATAACCAGAGCTGATCTGACAATCCAGAGCGCTGCTGGTGGGCAGTGACCGGTAAACACCAATCCCGGCGACAAAGGCCAGCCCCCCCGCAACATATACCATGAAACGGGGCCAACTAAAGCCTGAAGTGGCGAATAGCTTTAACATGCTCTGCTCCTGATGAATCGCATGTGGCCCCCTGCTCACACTTTAAACTGACTGACCAGCTTTGCCAGTTCATGTGACAGCCGCAACAGCTTTTCACTGGAACTGACAGTCGTCTCCACGGCCTGGGTGGTAGTCGCTGAGGACGTACTAATAGCAATGATATTGCGATTGATCTCGTCAGCTACCGCAGCCTGCTCTTCCGCAGAGCTGGCAATCATCACATTCAAATCATTGATTTCATTAACTTGCTGTTCAATTTCAACCAAGGCAGCTTCGGCGTGCCGGGCCTCTTCGGAGACCTGCCTGGCTTCCTGATTGCCTTGCCCCATGATAGTGACCGCCTTGCCGATCCCGCCTTGCAAGCTGGAAATCATATGATTAATTTCTTCGGTAGATCGCTGAGTGCGCTGAGCCAGAGTTCGTACCTCATCTGCCACCACTGCGAAACCTCGTCCGGCATCCCCGGCCCGTGCCGCCTCAATAGCAGCATTGAGGGCCAGCAAATTCGTCTGCTCAGACACTCCACGGATTACATCCAGCACCTTGCCAATATCACCACTGAATTTTTCAACGTCGCTGATGGCGTGATTAGCATTGTCCAGCAACTTGGATAATTCGTGGGTGCCGGAAGATGACAGCTGCACCACTTTGCGGCCGCTGGCCACAGCGTCCTTGGCTTTTTGCGCAGAAAGGCTTGCCGTCTCGGTGTGAGTTGCGACGTGCTGCACAGTAGTGGCCATCTCGTGGATAGCTGTAGCTACCTGATCGGTGGCGTGTTCTTGTGCTTTAACCCCTTCTCTGGCTTTTTGCATCAATGCCACTAATTCATTCGTGGCATTATCCAGTTCCGAACAAGCAGAGATCACCTCACGAACGATTTGAGCAAAACGTTCCATCATGTCGTTGAAGGAACTACCGGTGATACCGATTTCATCCATGCTACGGACTTCGAAGCGACTGGTAAGATCCGAGCTTTGCTGAATTTTTTCGACAGTAACGCGCAAACGCTCTATCGGCACACAAATCTCCCGCTTCAGCACCACGCTAAAGCCAATACTCAGCAAAATAGCAAGCACCAGAATCACCCAGGTTACATTGTACATCCTGTTGTTTTTGTCCAGTACAGTGTCGGATGACTCCTGCACCTGGCTGGCTGCAACCAACACTGAATGCCCTGCCGCAACGACCGCAGCCTGTTCCGATGTCAGGTTGGCTTCAACAGTGGCCTTGTGCCGCGCTATGATCTGACTTATTTCTTCGGCCAGTACCCGCCCCTCAGCGACCTGCGAATTGCCCTTAACCCGGTTGCCATCCACATAGGCGTCCACAGCCTCCATCATCAGGTCGTAAAATTTAGTGGTTTTTTCGCCGATCATCTGCGATTGAGCCGCATCAATCTGGGAAAATTGTTGCAACAACGTATCCAAACGCAATTTGGAAGCCTCAGCCCTGTGCTCTGCTTCGTTCAGCCAACTCACCGAAAGATCCAGCAACCATAGTCGTGTATCCCGAAACTCCACGTCCAGTGCCATGATCAATACCTGCTTTTTCCTCTCCTGAGCCTGAGCATCCAATTGCAGGCTCTGCTCCGTAATAGCGGCCGATTGCTGGGCAACCAGCTGTTGCTGATCATCAATATGCTGAGAAATCTGCCCCAGCGTGAGCAAAATGTAGACAAAAGCGACAGTCACCAGTGACGAAAAACCGATACTGGCGACATTCAGTTTGGTGGCAATGGTCAGGTATTTCAATTGGCTCATGGCTAATCCCGTTAATCCTGATAAATGGTCAGGCTGATAGCGCCTCCAAGCTCATTCAACGCGGCACCTTCTTTTAATCCGCCCGTGATGTCCCGCTCCCCCTTAGGCGTCCCATGACAACTCAGGCAGGAAGGGCCGTAGTATTCAGGCAAGATAAAACGGAACGCTTTTTTGCCCCCGACTTCACCTTCCTCATAAAAAGCTTTACCTGTCTGGTAATCCGGTTTTTTAAACATGGTTTCAATAACATTGTGTTCCCACTTGTCAGGGCGGTTGGCGCGATTACGCACATATTCTTTAGGCGCCGTGAGTTTTATTTCCATGGACTGGTTCATGGTTTTGGTAAAGTTAGTCGCCACCTGGCGGCCAAAAACGGCAGGCAGAAATCCCTTGAATCCGGTACCTTTCTCATTAATCAGATCCTGGTTTTCATCCATGGCCTGACGTACCGCATCCAGCATCGCTTTTTGCGCTTTGCTCAGATTGGTGGTATCCAAAGTTTTGTTGGTTGCTTTTTGATAGTTTTCCAGCGTCTTGCTGACAACAGCATCGGCCGACAAACCTTTATTGCCGAGATCCGGGTTGTTGATATGCGCCTGATTGTCGGAGACCACCTGGCGCGCAGCCATATACAGAGTAGTAAGTTCATCACTTATTTTTGCGAGATCGGCAGCCCATACCGAACCGCAGAAACACAGCGGCAGGGCTATCAAAGCACAGCCTACTATTTGCCCAAGTTTGCTCATCATCGTTCTCCTGTTGTATACCCGTCGTACCTGAAGCTGCAGCTTTGTCAGCTGCGTGCTTTTATGTCGAACGATCCCCCTGTTACATAGGACCACTATGCTCCCGGGTCTCACGATCTTGTCGCCTCCCTGCAACATCAATTACTTAGGGTATATAGAGTTTAAGGAAGACTAGTCTTCCGTTTATTACTACTGCGCGACAACGAATACAAAACGTTGGCGCTAAAAAGATACTGTTACCATTGTCCAGAATTTGCTGGTATCAGTGGCGAAGCTATCGGAGCTGTAGTGGGCATATTTCACCATAAGCCCGATCTGATCCGCCAAAGGGTAAGCCGCTATCAAATCTAATTCTGTGCCGTAATCCAACCCTCCGGTATCGGCACTGAGGTCGTGCCAGATTGCTGTCCATGCCATCTTGCCAACCTTGGTGCCCAACTTGACATAAAGATCACGTATTCCGGTGCCAGGTGTGGCCAGAAATTGATCCACAAACCCCTGGAACTTATGCAAAGTAGCCAGTGGCGTGATAAACCCCTTGCCGTTGTCGCTGCCAAGCACCTCATACCCTGCGCCCAGATTGAATGCGGCAAGCTGGGTACCGATCTCCAGGTTCCAATAATCGGCGCTATAGCTGTCAGGATTATTACCGGTATCGGATTGCCGGGCATATGCTGTATGTAGTTTCACCTTGTCAAAGGTTCCGTCGTAGGAAAATCCAAGCGTCCGGTTCGACAGTGCAGCTGCACTGTCAAAGTCCATATCGTAGCCATAGAAGGCAAACTGGTGCGCTTTGTCCAGTTTAAGCAGCGCATTAAACAGATGGAGGCCGCCATTTAAATTGGCTGTTGGCCCTGTTGGCCCAAAAATGCGGTTCACATTGTAGATATAGCTGTAGTCCAGTGACACAGCCTGGTTGATCTCGTATTGCAGCCGGTAGCCATCGAATGTCTGTTCATTCTGGCGCCAGCCTACACCGCCGACAAAACGTTCATCATTGTGGTTTATCCGCTGGCGGCCCAGGATCATTAACCAGTTACCATATTTGTAACCAAGGTAGGCCTGATTCAGATCCGTTCCCTTAGGATCGGCGACCACCGGGTAGTCTGCCCGGCCATTGCGGGTATTGTTGAACTTGTCATCGCCCAGCTCAGCCACATTATCAAGTTCCCACTGCACGAAAAAGCCGTTGGCTGAGCCACTTTTCCAGCTCAGTCGGCTTCGCAACGTAGAAGCTAAAGCATCCTCAGGACGGCCGTCCTGATCAACCCATTCAAAGCGATAACGCAAATTCAGACTGGTTTTGCTATCGGCTACTGCCTGCTGGACACTCTGCCAGTCAGCTTGAGCTAAAGTAGAAAAAAGTGAAGTAAAGAACGTTGTAAAACAGACGATACTCAAGTTAAGTGCTTTCATAAAATTAACATCCTTAATTCGGTTAGAATTTAAGAATACTTAACGGGAGAGTCCTTTCGTACCTGAAGCTGCAGCCTTGTTGGCTGCCTGATCCCCTGAAGCGCCATCCCGTCCAACCACATAAGACGGCTATGCTCCGTAGGTGTCAGTCACTTATAGCCTCCCTGCAACACCTGTTACTTTGTGTATAAGTTCAGTATAGAAGTGTTTCCACTTTCGTATGTTTTTTTTAAGGAAAACACTGGCTTGGCAATTGCAACGCCGAATCTGTTTTTTTAAGCGATCCGTAAGAGCTAGTTCTGAATGACTGTAACCGTATTTTCCACAGGAATTCGAGCTTAGTCTGACGTCAGGTCAGCAAACCACAGTACAAATTTATTTTGGTCGTAGGGTGCAACCTGTACTGCAGTTAATCAGCAATAACTGACAGGGCACCAGAGCTTATTGTAAAAACCGCTCTTTATCCTCGATAGTGCATTGGGCTACTGGTATTGGGTTATTAGCGCGGTTTACCATCCAGCATTCGTCATAAATCGAGCAATAACAAAGCTCTATCTGTAAGTTGTCTTGATCTGCAAGTAACTTCGCCACTTCGGCATCACGCAGTTCCATGGGCTTAGTGGATTCTCCCGCCGAAAGCACTAGAGAACCTATCTGTGATTGCACATGACCTACGGTACGACCACTGCGCAGTTGCAGATAATCTGGCCAGCTTTTTACCGCTTTATTGTCATAGCTTAGCCTGGCATGCTTAACAACCGCAGGTCCTGTTCCTTTGTTACTGACCATATAATAAAAAAAGGAACGGCTATCGTTGTAACTACGTTGAATTTCCACTCTTGGCCATACCGAAGCTCTGGCATAGGCTCTGTCAATAGAGGCCGAATAAGTGCTGACAAAGGCGGTAATTAAACTGACGATCAGTGCTGAACCAGCGATAATCATTTCCGGGTTCTTAAAGCTGTAACCTGTTGTCACCTCTTGATAATTCCCTTTACCTTTACTAATGCCACTTACTGTAAAACATTTGTGACTGCAACAAGAGGCAACAGGAAAGCGGCTTGATTTGGTACCTGGCAGTCCATCTTTGGACAAAGCCAGGCTAACTCTATCCGCTATCTCTGTCGATTAGCCTTATCTACAACCGACTAGCCTCAAATTTGTTTACATTTGCCGACACTTTTAGTCAGGTAAAAGCGTTAAACTGGCAACGCCTTTTTCGGGCCGTTTTAAACAAGGAATGCTGTGAATGTCTGATTACTCTACTCATGCGCCGAAGTCGCGTATTTCTACCGGCGAATTCACCTTGCTGGTGGCGCTGTTGATGTCTATTGTTGCCATCTCTATTGATGCCTTATTGCCAGCGCTGGATGCTATTCGTGCTGATATTGCCATGAGTCACCCGAATCAGGCGCAACTGGTGATCAGTGCTTTGTTTTTTGGTATGGCTATAGGCCAGCTGATTTGTGGGCCTTTATCCGACGCCACTGGCCGTAAAAAAGTATTAAACGGCGGTATAGCACTGTTTTTAGTCGGCACCGTGATTTGTTATTTCGCTACGGATATTAACACCTTGTTGTTTGGCCGTTTTGTCCAGGGTTTAGGGGTATCTGGCCCTTATGTGTCGGCCATCTCTATAGTACGTGACAAATACTCAGGCAATGATATGGCACGTATTATGTCGCTGGTGATGATGATTTTTGTCATGGTGCCGGCCTTAGCACCAAGCTTAGGTCAGGCGGTATTATGGATAGGTTCGTGGCGCGATATTTTTGTGCTTTATGTGTTTTATGCACTGCTTATTGTGGTGTGGATTTTTATGCGCTTAGAGGAAACCTTGCCAAAAGAGCACCGTATTGCCATGAGCACAGAGGGCTTTTCTGAAGGCTTTAAAGAAGTGATCAGCAATGTGCCCACTGTGTGCTACATGATTTGTATGGGGTTATTTTTTGGCAGCTTTATTGGTTATCTGAACTCATCACAACAAATATTTCAGGACTTATTTAAAACAGGTGAGTTGTTTACTTTGTACTTTGGTTTACTGGCTATTGTGTTTGGTGCGGCCTCTCTGGTGAACTCCCGTCTGGTGCAAAAATGGGGTATGCAGCATTTATCTAACCGCGCTGTATGGGGCATTATTAGTAGCTCAGCCTTATTTTTAGCACTTCATTTAGTGATTGAAATACAGCTGTGGAGCTTTGTGATTTACGCTTCAGTGCTGTTTTTCTGCTTTGGTCTGGTGTTTGGCAATATCAACGCTATGGCGATGGAACCTATGGGCCATGTGGCGGGAATAGCAGCAGCTATTATTGGCTCAACCTCCTCTATTATGTCGATGAGCATAGGCACAGTGATAGGTCAGATGTATAACGGCACTGTGATCCCTGTGACCGCTGGTTTCTTAATTTTTAGCTGCATCAGTATGGCTATTTTAACTTATGCGCAAAAGTACAAAGAGAAACACAAAGAGCAAGAAGAAGCAGCAGTCTGCTCAGAATCAATCTGATCGCTGCCCTTTCGCTTTTTGAACAGGCGTAATCATAAAGCAAAGCCCATGATCAACATGGGCTAATTCATAGCTATGAATTGGCACCTTCCCGGTTGCCACTAAATTAATGGGTCTGCGACTGCAGCCACTCTCTTGGGCTGCTGCCGGTTTTTCGTCTGAAAGTGCGGGCCAGAGCTGACGGGCTTTCATAACCTACTTCATCTGCAATCAGAGCTATAGGGCGACCTTCACGCAACAGTTTTTGTGCCAGGCTGACCCGCCAGCTCACCAGATAATCGGCTGGAGTTATGCCCACCACTTTATGAAACTTGGCAGCAAAACTTGCTCTGGACATGCTGGCGGCAGTGGCCAGTTCAGCAACTGTCCAGGCCTTAGCGGGCTGGTCATGCATTAAAGTCACAGCTTTTGACAGCCGCAAATCTGCCAGCCCAGCCATCATACCGGTAGACACACTGCTGTTGGCCATCATATAGCGCAGCAACTGGATCACCACCAGCTCAAACAGTCGGTTGAGCACGGCATTTTTGCCACAATGCTGTGCAAAAGCTTCATCAAACAACCAATCCAGATTGCCACTAAGCATAGAAATTTCAGCCAAAGGCATCAGCACATAAGCAGGCAAAGCCGTGGTCAGCGGATTATCCAGCCCACCATCAAAACTCAGTGCAGCCGACACCAGTTGAAGCTGCCGCTGCCCCAGAGCAGCATTCAGACTATGCCGACAAGGCCTGGGAATAAACAACAAACTGGGCTCCGTGATCTGCACACCCTTTTGCTGCCCCAGTTGCAATACCGCATCACCAGAGCGCAGCAAATGCAATTTGGCCGTTCTGTCCGTGGCGTCAAAACCAATTTCAGTAGTTAACACGCCAGCAAAGATAGTGGTGGCGTGCATACCAAATTGGGCTAACAAGGTTGATAAACGGTCCACAAACATCCTTTGTGTTAATAAATGAAATTAGACGATCTGTTGCATAAGTTAGACTATTTGAACCCAAAAAGAAAGCAAGGCGGCTTACTATAATCACAGCCGCGAACAAGGGGAAACAGCAACTCCACCTGAAGCGAGCGAAAAATCAAACAACTGAGTGCGACCAAAAGATCGCAACTCATTCACTAAGCTTGCAAACCCAGAAGGAAACTAATATGAATTACTTTAAATCACCTTTATTAACCACTGCTATAGCAACACTAGGCCTGACCTTTGGCGCCGCTGCTTTTGCCGCAGAAAAACCGACGGTTTTATTGGTACACGGTGCTTTTGCTGAATCATCCAGCTGGAATGGTGTAGTGGCTGAACTGCAGGAACAAGGTTACCCGGTGATCGCAGTAGGTAATTCACTACGCAGTGTAAAAAGCGATGCGGCATTTTTGGCAGATGTTGTGGCAAACACCAAAGGTCCGGTCGTTTTAGTAGGCCATTCTTATGGCGGCGCAGTGATCAGCAATCAGATTGCCGATCAGGAAAAAATTAAAGCTTTAGTCTACGTCGCAGCTTTTGCACCAGAACAAGGCGAAAACATTTTCGAATTATCAGGACATTACCCTGGTAGCACTTTAGGCCCATCTCTGGCTTCCCCTGTGGTATTAAAAGATGGCAATAAAGACTTGTATATTCAGCAGGATAAATTTCATGCTCAGTTCGCGGCAGATGTGCCTGCAGCTGAAGCAGCTTTAATGGCTGCCACTCAACGCCCAGTCACTGAAGCAGCACTGCAAGAACCTTCAGAGCTTCCTGCCTGGAAAAAAATTCCATCCTGGGCCATTTACGGTACTGCCGATAAGAATATCCCGACCGCTGCCATGAAATTTATGGCCGAGCGCGCTGGTGCCAAAAAGATTGTTGAAGTAAAAGATGCTTCTCATGTGGTGATGACATCAAACCCACAGCAAGTTGCAAAGCTGATTGTTGAAGCGGCAGAAGCAACAACTGAATAACTACCCAGCCACCTTAAGTAAAAAGCCACCTTTAATAGCAGGTGGCTTTGTTTTGGCCCGCAGAAAAGTAGGCCTTTAATATATTTAAATTTTTAATTGCTATCTTACCATTGACATATCGGCAAATACCGATATGATATCGACATGGAACTACTAGATATATTCAAAGCCCTCTCAAATCGTACACGACTCGACATCGTGAAAGGTTTGAAGGACCCCGCAAAAAACTTTCCTCCTCAGGATGAAGGTGATGTAAATATTGTGGGTGTTTGTGTAAGTAGTATTCAGGAAGGTGTTGGTCTGTCACAGTCAACCGTATCTGACTATCTTGCCACTTTGCAACGTGCAGGTCTGGTTGAAGTCAGACGTATTGGCCAGTGGACCTATTACAAACGAAACGAAGCAACCATTAGTGCTCTTGCCGAGCTTATAGGCAGAGAACTGTAATTTTTTACAAAAATATATCGATAAATATCGATATCCCTTTTTTCCGAATCGAGGTGTAATATGAAAGCGATAGTACTTAAATCATTTGGTGGCCCGGACGCATTTGAACTTTGTGATCTGGCTAAACCAGTACCGCAAGAAGGACAAGTGTTGGTTAAGGTGTATGCAACCTCTATCAATCCGTTGGATTATCAAGTCCGCCGTGGGGATTATCCTGATCTGGTGCCACTACCAGCCATTACCGGTCACGACATTTCAGGAGTAGTCGAAGCCGTTGGCCCAGGCGTAACAAACTTCGCCCCTGGCGATGAAGTTTGGTATACCGCACAGATATTTGCCGGACAAGGCAGTTATGCTGAATATCACGTTGCTGATGAAAAAATTATCGGAAAAAAACCTGCGGCATTAAACCATCTGGAGGCAGCGAGTCTATCCCTGGTGGGCGGAACTGTATGGGAAGCACTGGTAGAGCGAGCCGGGCTAAAAGTGGGTGAAAGCATTCTGATCCACGGTGGTGCCGGAGGGGTTGGACATATTGCTATTCAGCTCGCAAAGGCAATGGGGGCCAGAGTATTCACAACAGTACGCAAAACGAACTTTGAGTTCGCAAAAAGTTTGGGAGCAGATGTAACTATCGACTACAAAAACGAGGATTATGCCGACATCATTATGCGCGAAACTGCTGGCCTGGGGGTTGATGTAGTGCTCGACACCATTGGTGGAGATACCTTGTCGCATAGCCCGCATACGCTAGCTCAGCTGGGTCGGGTTGTGAGCATAGTAGACATCGCTAAACCTCAGAATTTAATTGAAGCCTGGGGGAAAAATGCGAGTTATCACTTTGTATTCACAAGACAAAATCGCGGAAAGCTTGATGAATTGAGCCGTTTAGTAGAACGCGGTCAGTTAAAACCCTATGTTGGTGCGACTTATTCGCTTGAGGATATCCCACTCGCCCATGCGCTATTGGAGACTCCTAACAACGGTCTTAAAGGCAAAATTGCGATCGCTGTTGATCCGACGCTGATTCCATAACAGAAATTCAAATTATTGATTTTTAGCTCTATTGTTGGGAGACGACTATGATTTACGAGATTGCTTTACTTCCTGTTCACAGTGAACGGGTTGCAATGTTCCGCAGTGCCTTTGCGAAAGTTGCGCCTTTACTCAGACGCGCTAAAGGTTACCGAGGTCATTTCCTCGCTCAGGGAATTGAAACACCTCACATGTTTAACCTTATAGTGCGATGGCAATCATTGGAAGACCACAGACCTGGGTTCGAGGCAAGTGAAGACCACCAGGTATTTATGGAAGGCTTACAGGATTATTTCGCGGAAGATCCAAGGGTTTATCATATTGAAGGGCCAGCTTTTGCTGCAACTGAAGATGATGACTTAAGCAGTGACATGATCGAATTAATGACTGCAGGTTAGTGTGTTTTTTAACGCAAACTAACGCGAATAAAATTGCTTAATGCAGGTACGATAAGCAAATGTGCGCAAAATCAAAACCATAAGGGGCCGGAAAACTACTGGCCCGACAAAAAAAGGACGAGGTCAGGATGTTTATTGCGATCCCCAAAGAGACACTTCAAGACGAAACCAGAGTGGCAGCTACCCCAGCCACCACAGAGCAACTGCGTAAATTAGGTTTTACTGTGCTGGTAGAAACTGGTGCAGGCACTGGCGCAGGTTTTACCGATGAAGCTTATAGTCAGGCCGGTGCCAGCATAGCCGATGGCGCGAAGCTCTGGGCCAGTGAGCTGATTTATAAGGTCAATGCCCCTACAGAGCAGGAAATCAGTTTGCTTTCAAAAGGCAGCACCTTAGTAAGTTTTATCTGGCCGGCACAAAACCCGGATTTAGTGGCACGCCTTGCCGCCCAGGGTATTAATGTACTGGCGATGGATATGGTGCCCCGTATTTCACGGGCTCAGTCGCTGGATGCCTTGTCCTCTATGTCCAATATTGCCGGTTACCGCGCTGTGATTGAAGCGGCTCATAGTTTTGGCCGTTTTTTAAGTGGCCAAATTACAGCTGCAGGTAAGGTACAACCCGCCAAAGTGCTGGTAATTGGCGCTGGTGTGGCAGGCCTTGCAGCTATTGGCGCTGCACGTTCTTTAGGCTCTATAGTGCGGGCTTTTGATACCCGGCTTGAAGTGGCAGAACAAATTGAGTCGTTGGGCGGTGAATTTTTAAAACTCGAATTTGCCGAAGATGGCTCGTCGTCCAGTGGTTATGCCAAAGTGATGTCAGATGAATTTATTGCCGCTGAAATGGCGCTGTTTGCAGCTCAGGCCAAAGAAGTCGACATTATTATCACTACTGCGCTTATCCCGGGAAGGCCTGCTCCTAAGCTGATCACTAAAGCCATGGTCGATTCGATGAAACCAGGCTCAGTCATTGTCGATTTAGCAGCGGCTACAGGAGGCAATTGTGAATACACTCAGGCGGGTGAGATTTTCCAAACCAGTTCAGGGGTTAAAGTCATTGGCTATACCGATTTACCTGGCCGCTTGGCAGCTCAGTCCTCACAGCTGTATGGCACTAACCTGGTGAACTTAGCCAAACTGTTATGCAAAACCAAAGATGGTCAAATTCTGCTGGATATGCAGGATGTGATTATTCGTAATATGTCTGTGGTGCATCAGGGCGAAGTCACTTTCCCGCCGCCAGCTATCAGTGTGACCGCAGCTAAACCTGCGATTACCAGTACAACAGCAGCGGTAGCAGCACCGAAAAAATCCATGAACACCAACTGGTTTATAGGCTTTACTGCCTTGTTATTACTTTGGATTGGTTACTCAGCACCCAGTGATTTCTTAGCGCACTTTACGGTGTTTTTATTATCCTGCGTGGTGGGTTTTTATCTGGTCTGGAACGTCACTCATGCTTTGCATACGCCTTTGATGTCGGTCACCAATGCCATCTCCGGCATTATCATTTTGGGGGCTTTGCTACAAATCAGCAGCGACTCACTGCTGGTGCAGGTACTGGCATTTTTTGCCGTGCTCATTGCCAGCATCAATATAGTGGGTGGTTTTACCGTCACGCAGCGCATGCTGAAAATGTTTAGTAAAGGCGGGGAGTAACAGCCATGACACAAGGATTAATCACAGCATCTTATATAGTGGCAGCCGCTTTTTTTATAGCGAGTTTAGCCGGTTTATCTAAACAGGAAACTGCCCGTCGTGGTAACTGGCTGGGTATTCTGGGTATGACCATTGCCCTGTTCGCCACTATTGCAGGCGTCAGCATGGATGCGATGCTGCCGTTATTTATCGCTTTGGCGATAGGTGCTGCCATAGGCCTTCGACTGGCGCTGAAAGTTGAAATGACGCAAATGCCGGAGCTGGTGGCTATTTTGCACAGTTTTGTTGGTTTGGCCGCAGTTCTGGTTGGTTACAACAGCTTTTTTGAGTTTGCCACCACTACAGGTGCAGAACTTACCGTACATTTAACTGAAGTGTTTTTAGGGGTATTTATCGGCGCTGTCACCTTTTCAGGCTCAGTGGTGGCTTTTGCCAAGCTTCGGGGTATAGCCAGCTCAAAACCTTTAAATATTCCGCATAAACATAAACTGAATTTACTGGCGCTAATCGCATCTGCTGTATTGCTGGTTTATTTTGTCAGTTTTGATGGCGCAGAACCTGCCCTGTTGATCATGACGCTGATTGCTTTGATATTTGGTCTGCATCTGGTTGCCTCCATTGGTGGCGCTGATATGCCGGTGGTGGTGTCTATGCTGAACTCTTACTCAGGCTGGGCCGCTGCTGCTGCCGGTTTTATGCTGTCCAACGACTTGCTGATCGTCACAGGGGCTTTGGTGGGGTCTTCCGGCGCTATCTTGTCTTACATTATGTGTAAGGCCATGAACCGCTCTTTTATCTCCGTTATAGCCGGAGGTTTTGGTCAGGTGGATGCAAAACAAAGTTCGGGCGACGAAGAGCAAGGAGAATACCGTGAAATCAGTCCGGAAGATGTGGCGGATTTACTTAGAAATTCCAGCTCTGTGGTGATCACCCCTGGTTATGGTATGGCGGTGGCACAGGCGCAGTATCCGGTGGCGGAGATTTGCCAAAAGCTGAAAGCCCGTGGCATCAAAGTGCGCTTTGGTATTCACCCTGTGGCCGGTCGTATGCCCGGTCATATGAATGTGCTGCTGGCTGAAGCCAAAGTGCCTTATGACATAGTGCTGGAAATGGATGAAATTAATGAAGATTTGTCCGACACAGATACGGTGCTGGTGATTGGCGCCAACGATACAGTCAACCCTGCTGCGGCAGAAGACCCAACCAGTCCTATTGCTGGTATGCCAGTGCTGGAAGTATGGAAAGCTCACAACGTGATAGTGTTTAAGCGTTCGATGAACACTGGCTACTCTGGCGTAAGCAACCCTTTGTTTTATAAAGACAATACTCAGATGTGTTTTGGTGATGCCAAAGCCACAGTGGATGCGATTTTAAAAGCACTGTAGTTTTTAGTGGGCTAAACGGCTGGACTGGGCGTACTACACTGCATCCAGTTCAGCCTCACCCCAAGAGCCATCTATGTTTAGTTTTTTAAAGCGCGACCCGGTCAAAAAATTACGCCAACAATACGATGCCAAAGCAGAACAAGCCATGCTGGCGCAGCGAAAAGGTGATATGCGTTTATTTGCCGATTTAACAGCTGAAGCGGAAGAATTGTGGCTGCAATTGGAAAAATTGCAGGCTGAAGCAACAAAGTAGCGCTTAAAACAGAGAGATCCCACTGACACCGCTACACAGATTGACAATCTTTGTAGCCATATCTAGCATGTTAGATAGTCATTTTTACCTTTTGAGATCATCATGCATATATCTCTGACGCCCGAATTAGAGTCCCGGATCAAAGCCAAAGTTGAAAGTGGGTTGTACAATAATGCCAGCGAAGTGATCCGCGAAGCATTACGTTTTATGGATACTCACGAAGACTGGATCCATCAGGTGAAACTCGCGTTGCTGCGCGATCAACTGAAAGTTGGCACTGATCAATTGGACAGAGGTGAAGATATTGCGATTGAATCCAAAGCTATGCTGGATTCACTATTTGACGACATAAAAGGCTAAACATATGGCAGCTTACAAGCTCATTATTGCGCCTGCTGCTAAAAATGACCTAAAAGATATCTACAAGTACGGAATTAGAGAATGGGGACAAGCTCAATCAGAAAGCTACTGTCTACCATTAAAAATCAACTGTGGTTGCTTACTGAACAACCATTCATTGGTGTCGAGCGTGCGGAAATTTTATCTGATATCAGAAGTTTAGCCATTCAAAGCCATACCTTGTTTTATCGACTGACTGCCGGACAGATTGAAATTATTAGAGTGCTGCATGGCCGCCAGGATGCTCTGCGTCACTTCAAATAGTTTGTAAGCTAAAGCAGTAGCTCATGACATGATCCTGCAGGTCGGAAACTCAAATTCTAACAGTAACTGTTGAGCTATAAACGTGAACGCAACTGTATTATTGGTTGTAGCAGCGCTATCAAACACAACAACAAGCCACTTCATCCGAGCAACAATGATGATGGTTTTTTTACGTCTTTTTATCACAGTGACACAGAGCACAACCTTTATCAAACACCACTTTCCAGACCCCGGGTTGTTCCTGCCGCCAGACGGATGAAAAGGTCGCTATTACTTTGCCGGACGGATCTTTGACAGGTCCGCTGCTTAATGCCAGAGTCCCATCCTCCAGCACTTCAACCTGTGTTGGCTCCCACGAAAAAGGCGCATCCTTTCCTTGATAAAAGGCTTTCCAGCCTTCAACAACAGCAGTTTTTCCTTTAAGCACTGCTTCGCCGAAAAAAATGGCTTCATCGGATAAGTGCTGTTCAAACGCCTTTAAATCCCGGTCAGCCATCGACTTGGCAAAAGCGCGTTCGGCAGCAAATACCTGTTGCTGCTGAAGGCTTAATAACTGTTCCGCCTGAATGTGCCAACACCAAAAACTGAGCAGCCAGGCTACTGTTGTGAATAGTTTCATACCACGCCCCCAATAAAAAAGGGCGGTTAAATACCGCCCAACACTAACAATATGCCTGGTTAATCATCGTGCAACCGGAAGTAAACACCAGGCAGTTAGCCTGCGCTATCAGACTGGGATAAAAGGACGGAAAAATGGCCTGAGCAAGGGCGACATTTGCTCTTGGTCAGCAATCACTGCTGGTCTTGCACTACTTTGAACTTAGCTAACCGAGTCAGGCATTGCATTTTACAAGGCACATGCATTTATGAATTTTTTTATAAATAATTCAACTCAATCCACGCAACATTCAAGACCTGACTCTGTTGGTTCTCCTCTGTGAGTTTCTCGTCTAATCTGATGACCCCAAAGGCGTGTTAGTTTTCAACTGCTGATACCAAGTTACCGCCTATTGAAAGACTTCCATCGTGAATTAAAATATCCCCAAACAAAATCGTGCCGTAAAACTTGCCATCCAGATAAAGCTCTTTGCTGTAGCGGCCAACTATTTCCAATTTATGCTGATTTGTTTGCGTGCCAAACAAGACCGTATGCCGCAAAGGTGATGGTGACGTTTTTCCTACAGTCGAAATTGGTATGAGATTTTCACTGTATGGCTCAATGATTTGGATAGTCAGGCCCGGATGATTAATATTATATTCAACCCAACCACCAACTCTCTTACCCGTATCTGCGCCAGTAAAACCAATCATATTGGCGCAACCTGATACAAAAAACACAAGGCTTAACATGCTCAATTTAAAAAACTTGTTCATAGAGTCCTCTTAAAAACTACCAATCTTAATAATGCCTAGGTTACTCCTGTGTCCACCTCGCTAACTAAGGCGCTGTAATCACCTTATTCGCCAGCCCCCTGGCTTTGCCTAAAAAGCCAGACCAGCGGATGGTAAAGCGGATTAAACCCCAGTAAGTTAATGGCACCAGCAATAAACTGGTTAAGGTAGAAAACACCAAACCACCAATAATAGCGATAGCCATAGGCGCATAACTTGGGCCGTCACCACCTATAGCGGCATCGCCAAATGCCAGAGGTAATAAACCCAATACAGTGGTAGATACCGTCATCAGAATAGGACGTAACCGTGCTTCACAGGCTTCGATAATCAAAGGCACCAGCTCTGCATCCGGGCTTTCGTGGCGTAATTGATTGATACGGTCCACCAGTACTATGCCGTTATTCACCACTATGCCCATCAGCACCAGCATACCTATCATGCCCATAATGCCCATAGAAGTACCGGTGAATAAAAAGGCCCAGAACACACCAACAAAAGAGAACAGCAATGAGCCAATCACCGCAGTTGGCATAATTAAAGATTCAAACAAAGCCGCCATCACCAGATAAATCATAGCCACAGCCAGCAACATATTAATTTGCATTATGCCCTGAGCTTCATCCTGATACTGGAAGCTGCCTTCAAAAGACCAGGCATAACCAGCTGGTAATTGCAGCTGATTTAAACGGGTTTTCAGCTCTTCTTTGGCTTTGTCCATCGTCAGCTCTTTGCCCATATTCATACCTATGGCAAGGGTGGTCTGACGGTTAAAACGGCGGATTTCCGAAAGCAGCGGCGCTACTTTCAGTTCAGCCACCTGAGCTAAAGTGATCACCACATTGTCTTTCACCAGCACAGGAATAGCGGCCAACTCTGCAGGTGAATGACTGACTTTTTCGTCATACAAGACCCGAAGCTGCACTTCGCCCTGATCTTCAGAACGGAAGGTGCGTAAGTTGGTGCCACGCAGCGCCAAACTCACAGCCTGAGCCACTGAGCTCGCATCTAACCCCTGACGTTGTAACTCTTCATTGTTCAGCAGAATTTGCATTTCAAACTGACCATCTGATATCTCAGAGCGCACATCTTCCAGGCCTTTGATTTGCGAAATAACAGGCACTATATCAGCGGCTAATTTAGTCAGCATTTCAGTGGATGGGCCAGATAAGTGCACCTGCATGCCACCACCACTGTCACTCCAGCCAAAGGTAGGTTGAGAGCGCACCAGTTGCGGCCAGTTTTTACGGATCTTTTCTTTAATTTCAGCCACAGGTTTGATCAGCGGATCGTTAAACATAATGATAGAAATCGCATGATTGGCTCTGTAATAGCTGTACACAGACTCAATTTCATACTCTTCTTTATGCTGATACAAATAGGCTTCCATTCGATCCACTTCCTGCTCTACCTCAGCCAGACTGTAATTGCCTTGCACGTTGTAATTCAGGAATGCTCGGTTGCTGTCACCTCCATCGTCATCACCACCTGACACCTGGCTGATAGGAACAGCAATGCTGGCCAACAATAGAAAAGCGATGAAAGTGGCGGCTTTAGGTGAGCGCATCACCCAACGTAAACAGCGGCCATAAAATAGTTCCAGCTTACTTGGCGCTGCATTGTCACTGCTGTGAATTTGCTTAATTTTGGTGGTCAAAAATGGAATTAAGGTTAACGCCATTAATAAAGACACACCAAGCGCTATGGTAATGGCAATAGCCACATGTTCTAAAAATACAGTCACATCCACTTTTTGCCCTATGATATTAGGCAAAAATACGATAGCTGTAGTGGCAGTGCCAGCCAGCACAGCCAGGCTGACGCGGTGCACACCCAGTTCAGTGGCTTTTTTAATGTCAGGATTTGCAGCTCGTTCACGGAAGATACTTTCGGTCACTACTACCGAGTTATCCACCAGCATACCTACGGCCAGCATCAAGCCCATCATACTCAGTATATTTAAGCTGTAACCGAGGAAATACATAGCGCCCAGCGTAATAACCAAAGAGACAGGTACAGACAACACCACCACTAAAGTGGTTGGGATATGACGCAAAAACAAATACAACACGCCAAAAGATAACAAAGCACCAATAGCGCCTGAACTTAACAGGTTAGATAAAGAATCCGTTACCCCTTTGGCGGTATCATCCATCAGGAATAAGTTAATACCGTTAAAGGCCGGATCTTTACCTGCACCATCCACCACTGCTATAGCGGCGCGGGACACATCCACCAGATTGGCATTCGACTCTTTAAATACATTCATACCTACGGCATAGGTCTGATGTAAATGCCGGCCTTCAGTACGTTTTGGTAATTCCAGTACCACATCAGCCACTGCACCCAAAGTTAAACCTGCACGTATAGGCAAAGCACGAATTTCATCCAGACTGGTAAATTCACCTACAGGTTTCACCAGTATGCTTTCATTGGGATTACGCAGCTCTCCTGCAGTCATTGCAAAGTTGCTTTCCTGCAACAGCTGCACTAACTGCGCCGGATCAACCTGTAAATTACGCATACGTTGTGGGTCGAGGCGAATAGTTACCTGACGTTTATCCACACCATAGAGCTCTACTCTGGATACACCAGGCACCCGTTCCAATGGACGCTTAATTACACGTTCAATCAAGTCATAAGCCATGGCTAAGTCGCGGTCACTGGAAATCCGCAACTGGAATATAGGCATATCGGCGGTATTAAACTGATACACCATCACCCGCTCCACATCGCGTGGCAACAAATGGCGCATATTGTCTAAACGTTCGCGCACTTCAATACTTTTGGTATTGATGTCTTCTTCCCAGTTAAATTCCAGCGAAACACCTGCGCTGTCTTCTCTGGAGAAACTACGCATTTTTTTAATACCAGTGACAGTGGCCAGCGCCTCTTCCACTGGTCTGGTGATTAAACGCTCTATTTCACTGGGAGTCGCGTTTGGGTAAGGCACATCCACATAAATTTCAGGGATGTCGATACCAGGGAATTTCTCCAGTGGCAGCATACGGCTGGCGATTAAACCAAACACCAGCAAGGACAAAAACAACATACATAAAGTCACAGGCCGGGTTAAGGCAAAACGGGTAATGGCTAAAGGTTTATGATCCATAGTCTTACTCCTTAGCCGCTTGCACGTCACGCGTAGTCAGGCGATACAACACAGGTATAAATACCAGCGTCAGCAGTGTCGACAAGGTTAAACCACCAATCACAGTAATAGCCATAGGAGAGCGGATTTCTGCGCCATCGCTGCTGCCAAGCACCATAGGTAATAAGCCCAGCACAGTGGTTAAGGTGGTCATTAATACCGGACGTAAACGGGTGGCGCCAGCCTGCACTATGGCGTCATTGAGCGCTATACCTTCAGCACGTAACTGGTTGATACGGTCAATCAGTACTATGGCGTTATTCACCACTATACCGGCCAGCATAATCAGACCAATAAACACGATAACAGACACACGGGTACCGGTCAGCCATAAACCAAGCACAGCGCCAGCACCAGCCAAAGGCACGGTAAATAAAATCAGTAGTGGTTGCAGCAAATTTTCAAACTGTGACGCCATCACCAGATACACCAGAAATACCGCCAGCAACAAGGCCATCATCAGGGAATTAAATGAACGTTCCATTTCTTCACTTTGACCCACTATAGTGGCGCCCACACCAAAAGGCAGAGTCAGCTCTGCCAATACAGCTTTGGCCGCTGCTGTGCCTTGCTCCAAATCACCATAAGCCAGATTCGCGCTGACCAAAGCCACCCGCTGCTGACCAATACGGGTAATTTCGCTTGGGCCAATTTCACGTTTAATATCAGCCACAGCAGATAAAGGCAGTGGGTTTTGGCTATTTGGATTGATGATAATTTGCGACAGTTGCTGCTCTGAATTACGGAAGTTTTCCGCCAGACGCACGCGGATATCCACTTTGCGGTCGTTAATCGAATACTGGCCTGCCACTTCACCCCCAATATAATTGGCCACACGTTTGGACACATCAGCCGCTGTTAAACCCAACTGAGATAATCTGTCGTGGTGGAAATGTAAAGTAAGTTCCGGCTGACCTGAACGTAACGAGCTTTTGATATCAGTAAATCTGTTATTGGCGGCTAACAGCTTTGCCAGTTGATCGGACGTGGCTTTTAAGCTGTTTAAATCATGGCCTGACAATTCAATTTCCATCGGAGTGCTGAAACTGAACAGCTCTGGTCTGTCAATTTTTGCAGTCAGGTCCGGCATCGAACTTACGCTATCACGGAACAGTTGAATAAGGCGTTCTTCATCGGTCTTAGTGGCGCTGTCTTTTAAAATAATATTTAAACGGCCCCAGTGACTGCCCCCCACATTCGGATCCACAGTCATCTGCTGCCCTGTACCTGCCTGAGCATAACTGCGATCAATTTCAGGTTGCAGTGAAGCCACAGCAGCCAGCTGTTTCAATACTCTGTCGGTACGCTCAATGGCGCTGCCCACAGGAAGCTGCACTTCAACATAAAACTCGCCCTGGCTCATACTTGGGATCACATCAAAACCCAAACCCGGGATCAGTGAATAAATCAGTGCTGTGATGCCTATAGTGGCTGCTACCACCACAGCTTTTACTTTCAGAGCAGCCGTTAATACCACACGGTAGCCCGATTCCAGCGCGGCTAAAAAAACCTGCACCAGATGAAGCAGCGGTTTAAACACAAAACTTAAGGCTTTAGCCACCAGACGAAACAAAATGGTCAGCAAGGTAAATACGCCTAAAAATAAAAAACGCACAGCCAGATACAGCAGATGGAAAGGCACCAGCGGCCATAAATACCAACGGGATGGTTTAATAGTTATTTTGCTTGCTTCAGCAGTAGAAGCCACAGTTGAAGCAGAACCAGTGCGCTCACGGGCCGCCATAGCAGGAATAAGTGTTAAAGCCACCAGTAATGAGGCTAACAAGGCATAAGTGACAGTTAAGGCCTGATCTTTAAACAACTGCCCTGCCACACCTTCCACAAACACCAGCGGGAAAAACACTGCAACTGTGGTTAACGTAGAAGCCGTTATCGCCATCGATACTTCGCTGGCACCTTTTTTCGCAGCTTCCATAGGGGCCATGCCCTGCTCTTTGTAACGGGCAATGTTTTCGAGCACCACTATAGCGTTATCCACCAGCATACCTATGGCCAGGGCAATCCCCCCTAAGCTCATAATATTTAAGCTGATATCCTGCGCATACATCAGATTAAAAGTGGCAATCACCGACAACGGAATAGAGATAGAAATAACCAGCGTGGTCCAGACATTCCGCAGGAACAAATACAACACCAGCATAGCCAGTATACCGCCAGCAAAAGCAGCTGATTTCACTTCATCTATGGCTTGTTTAATAAAAGTGGACTGGTCATAGACTAAGGTAAGCTGATAACCGGCAGGCAGATTTTTTTGTAAATCCCCCAGTTTTGCAGTCACTGTTTTTGCCACCTGAACTGTATTGGCATCGCCTTCTTTATAGATAGAAATTTCAATGGCCTCTTTGCCATGCACATAAGTAATGCTCTGACGGTCAACAAAGGAGTCACGCACTTCGGCTATATCTGACAAGCGGATTTGGCTTTCGCCCACTTTGGCGATATACAAATTGCGGATTTCATCTAAATTCGAAAACTGATTAATAGTGCGGACTAAATAATCATGACTGCCGGTTTCTAAACGACCACCTGCCTGATTAATATTTTGCTCTTTTAAACGCTGGTTTACCGTATTGATATCCAGTTTCAGCTGGCTTAGTTTTTCATTGTTAACCAGAATTTGAATTTCCTGAGTTAAACCCCCATCAGGCCGCACTGCAGCCACACCAGGCAAAGACTCTAAACGGCGGCGTAAATCTTCTTCTGCAAAAGTACGTAAGCTCACCAGTTGAGCCGGGGTTAAATCATTTTTTTCATCCCGGCTTAACGCTAAACGAACCACAGGATCTAAATTAGGGTTAAAGCGCAGCAGCAAAGGCTTTTTCACATCTAACGGCAAATAAAGCACGTCGACTTTCTCGCGCACTTCAAGGCCTGCCAGATCCATATCTGAGCCCCATTCAAACTCCATAATCACATCAGAGCGACCCGCTCTGGATACGGAATGCACTTTACGAATACCTTTGACAATGCCAACCGCTTCTTCAATTGGCTTACTGACCAATTGCTCTACTTCAGCCGGAGCTGCCCCCTGGTATTCAGTACGGATGGTTAAAGTTGGGTAAGACAAGTCAGGAAGCAAATTGACGGCCAGCCGCCCCATAGCAACTAAACCAAATAACATAATGCCTAAAGTGAACATCCACATGGTGACAGGACGTGCAACGGCTATATCCACTAGTTTCATAGAAGATCCCTAAATTATTTTTATTTATTCATAACGGTGGGGCTTGCGCCCCACTGCTGAGGGAGAATTGATTAGCTCTTCGCAATGACCTGAACAGGGCTTTGCTCTTTTAAACTTGCCTGACCTGCAGTAACCACCTGATCACCTTCGGCTAAACCTTCCACCACTTCAAACATGCTGTCGGACTCATAGCCAGTCGTGATAGTTTTGCGTTCAACCTTACCGTCTTTATTCACCACAAAGACTGAACTGCTGTTATCCATCGCCATCACAGCACGTTTTGGTACTAATAAAGCAGCATCTTTTGCATCGTATTGCACTTCAACCTGAGCAAACATACCGGCTTTTAATGTCAGATCGCTGTTATCCACACCCACTGTGACCCGGGCTGTACCAGTAGCCGCATCGACCACAGGAGATATACGGATAATTTGGGCCTGTTTAACTGGCATAGCGGCAAAGTGCAAGTGTGCCACCTGGCCCACTTTAGCGTTAGGCAGCTGATGCTCAGGTAAATTGATCACAGCTTCTAAGCGCTCTTGTGACACAATTTCAAACAAAGCTTTGGAAGAAAACTCAGTGATCAACTGACCCACTTTGACATGACGACGGGCAATAACACCACTGATAGGCGCAATGATCTGGGTTTCTTTTAATGCCAGTTCTGACAAAGCCACTGAAGCCGACAACGATTCAACCTGCCATTTTAATTTGTCGTACAAGTCAAAACTGACCAGTTTTTTCTGATACATAGTTTCTAAACGCGCCAGTTCACTTTTCAACTGACCTAATTCAGCTTTGCCTTTGGCTAAATTCAGTTGCTGACGTTCAGTGTCTAAAATCGCCATCACCTGCCCTGCTTTGACCACATCACCTTCTTCCACAAACAACTGCTGCACTATGCCAGTGGACTTGCTGTTTACTTCAGCGTCCTCTTTGGCTTCCAGTGTGCTGGTGGTGCGGTACAAGCTGCTGATCTCACCGCGACTGACTACAGCGGCCTCAACAGGAATGCTAATCACAGTTTCCACTTTAGCAGCATCAGGACTTCCTTCAGCGCTGCCGCATCCGGTTAAGACCAAAGAACTGGCGAATAAGGCAGTGGTTACAGCAGTCGCAAGCAATGAGCGGTTTTTCATAATTAATCCTTGAATAAACAAAATCGAATCAGTTGCAGAAGGAGTGCATCCCCTGTGCCATTTCGAAAAATACGAATAAATCCGTTTAAAAACAACTAGATAAAATAATAAAACATAAAATCAGCCTGAGTTCATTTTTAAATTTTGGCAAATTTCACTACTTTTTAGTCAATGAAAGATCAGACCAGTAGCGGATTTTGCCAGACTTAGAGCATGTACTCTAAGACCTTGTCCCCCTATAATGCCGCGAAATTCATTACAGGGTACAAAAATAATGTTACGAAAAGCTTCATTACCTTTGACAATCATCCCTTTGACAATCATCCCTTTGACAATCAGCCTTGCCTTGGTTAGTCAGTCTGCATTCGCTGAAGGCTACAAACTGTTTGAGCAATCCGTCAGCGCTGCCGGTAACGCTTATGCCGGTCGTGGCGCTCAGATCACCGATGCTTCTTTGCTGTATTCCAACCCTGCTGCATTAACTGAATTAGAAGGCGCGAATTTCTCCGGTGGTGTAAATCTGATCTATGCAACCAGCCGTTACACTGACGCGTCAGCTCAAAGCGCAAATGGTATGGCAGTTTCAGGCCGCGACTCTGGCAAGCTGACCTTAGCTGAGTTAGTGCCTTTTGCATTTTACACTGACCATATCAGCGATAACTTAAGCTGGGGTATTGGTGTCTATGCGCCTTTTGGTCTGTCGTCTGACTACCATGATGACTGGGTTGGCCGTTATTTTGCCGATGAAACCGCCATCAAAGTGGTCGCCATGCAGCCTACTGTGGCTTACAAACTAAATGAAGCCTGGTCTGTTGGCCTGGGTATTAACATCAATTACGCCGAAGGCACTTTATCCAAATACAAAGACCACTCAGGTTTATGTGAACTGGGCACCAATATCAATGCTTTATATGGCGCAGATGTGTACAACGCAGCTTATTGTGACAGCCACTACGAAGTAAGTGGCGATGATGTGGCAGCCGGTTACAATTTTGGTATTCATGCTGACTTAGGTTCAACCAAACTGGCTTTGGTGTACCACTCAGAAGTGAAATACAACTTAAAAGGTGACTCAGAAATCACTAATACGCCTGTTACTGGCGCAAATGTGGCTGGCAATCCTAATTTTATAATCGCTCGTCCAGAGCTGCCTGCCGTCAGTGTAGCTACAGGAAAACTGGCCGCTAACAGCTATCTGTCAGAGCAAAGCAAACTGGATTTAACCACTCCTGCTAATCTGGCCTTTAGTGCAGATCAGAAAATAACCGACCTGTTATCTGTGCAAGCCAGTGTAACCTGGACAGGCTGGAGCAGCTTTGAGTCTATTGATATCGTCAGCGATGACGCCAGCCCCAGTCTTTCATTAAGCACTCAACTGCCACAAAACCTGAATAAAGCAGGTTACATTGGCTATATCCCAGAGCATTGGCATGATACCTGGTCATTTTCTTTAGGTACTACAGTGCACTACAACGACGAGCTGAGGTTAAGAACTGGTCTGGCTTACGATGAAAACCCTATCTCCACCAGCCATAAAACAGCCCGGGTGCCCACAGGGGACCGGATCTGGTGGACCTGGGGTGCAACCTGGGATCTGAGCGCAGCTCAAAGCGTCGATTTTGCATATGGTTATATGTGGATGAATAAAGTCAGCATTGATGAGCATGAATACAACGCCAATGGCGAGCGTATTTATAACTCAGGTGTACAAGCGAACTACCGCAACAATGCCCAGGTTCTGGCGGCGCAGTGGAACTATAAGTTCTAAAGCCAGAACAACCTTAAACCCGCTTCTCAAAACCACCGTAAAAAACGGTGGTTTTTTTATCCGCACGCAACAAGATTCTTCCCGGTTTTATTAAAGTTTTCATCTTTGATAAAAACTGCATAATTTTGTAGTCAATCTAGTGACAAACACTTTAGTCTGAGACATCATACTGTTTACATCAAAGGGACTGGTGTTAGCTGTCGTTTTCCCTGCCCTGATGTACGACTCACCGTTAACTTAAGGAAAACGCAGCTTTACCCGCTGCTAAAGCCAGAGCAGTTGAGTTATACGGCTATTCATCTGCAGCCTTTGGCTGATTACTTAAGGAGAAGCTTATGACTCAACCTATTCAACTGGATATTGCCATTATAGGCGGCGGAGTATCGGGCTGTTACAGCGCCTGGCGTCTGCAACAGGACAGAGGCCACAACAGCGCTATTGCGTTATATGAATACAGCAACAGAATTGGTGGCCGCTTATACAGCCGTAAATTACCTGGTTTGCCCAATGTGGTGGCTGAACTCGGAGGTATGAGGTATATCCCTGGTTCCCATCTGATGGTGAAAAATCTGGTGACAGAGCTGCAACTTCCCACTAAAGAATTCCCTATGGGTTCAACTTTGCCTATCGAACCCGGCGGCAAAGCGGCGGGTGCAGACAACAATTTGTTTTATCTGCGCGGTCAGTACTTCCGTTACCGCGATTTCGCCGAGCACCCGGATCGTATTCCCTATAACCTGAACTGGTCAGAGCGTGGTTATGGTCCGGAAAATATGCAGGTCAAAGTGATGAATTTAATTTGTCCGGGTTTTGCCGATATGAGCCTCAACCAGCAAATGCAGGTGAAATTTTTTGGCAAGGAGATCTGGCGTTATGGTTTCTGGGATTTACTGTACAAAGTACTGAGTAACGAAGGTTACCAGTTTATGAAAGATGCTGGCGGTTACGAAGCGAACGTGGCTAACGCCAACGCCGTGACTCAGTTGCCCGCTACCGAATACAAAGATGACACCGAATTTTTAACCTTAAAAGATGGTTTTCAAAGTTTGCCACTGACGCTGGCACAACAGTTTGCCGATATGCCGGGACAGCTTGCGCCATCAGGCCGGGTGCAAATGAACCAACGTTTGACAGAAATTCGCTACAACCCAGACTCTGACTACCGCTACAGCCTGATCTTTCAGGCTACAGAAACCAATGAAGCAGGAAAAACCACGGATAAGCCTGACTGTGTACCAACAGAAGTACTGGCAAAACAGATCATTCTGGCTATGCCACGACGCTCTCTGGAATTAATTTCATCATCTTTCTTTGATGATCCGTGGCTGAAACAAAACCTTAAATCTGTCCTGATCCAATCTGCCTTTAAAATGTTCTTGGCCTACGAAAAGCCCTGGTGGCGCAGCCTGGGCTTAGTGGCTGGCCGCTCTGTGACTGATTTACCCATACGCCAGACCTACTATATGGGTACTGAATGTGAACAGCCAGGTGGCGAATCCACCCTGCATTCCTTGTTGATGGCCTCTTACAACGACATAGGCACAGTGCCGTTCTGGAAAGGTCTGGAAGCGGGCAAAGCCTTTACCGGTTATGTGCCACAGTCTTTATCCTGTGCTCCGGAACAGGTGGTACTGAAACACGAATTCCAAATCACCGAAGATATGGTCGCAACAGCTCATCAGCAGGTCACAACACTACATAATCAGCAGCAACTGCCACCGCCTTATTCTGCAGTCTATCAGGAATGGGGTGATGACCCTTATGGCGGCGGCTGGCACGAATGGAAAGCGAATTACCGCCTGGATCAAATCATGTGCCGGATGCGCCATCCTGTCGCCGATCAGGAAATTTATATTGTCGGCGAAGCTTATTCCTACGAACAAGGTTGGGTAGAAGGTGCACTCAATACAGCTGAGTCTATGTTGGAACAATTTTTTGGCCTGAGTAAACCCCAGTGGTTGTTAAAGGATCCGGCCTTTGCCAAGATTCTGCAGGACAATCCTGATTACAATTTCCTGCCGACCGCCTGCCCTGCGCCTGATCTTCACTCTAACAGCAACAGCTGTGTCTGCGGCGATTGCTCTGAAGTATTAAATGAAGTGACAGAATTTGCATATGAGGGCATCAACAATGTCGAGCATTAATTCTTTTACTGTCGCCGACTATTTGTTAACCCGCTTGCATCAACTGGGTCTGCGTAAAGTATTTCAGGTGCCTGGCGATTATGTCGCCAACTTTATGGATGCGCTTGAACAGTTTGACGGCGTAGAGGCAGTGGGCGATCTGACTGAACTGGGCGCTGGTTATGCTGCCGATGGGTATGCCCGTTTAACGGGTATTGGCGCCGTGTCTGTGCAGTTTGGCGTTGGCACTTTTAGTGTACTGAACGCTATCGCTGGCTCTTATGTGGAACGCAATCCTGTGGTTGTGATTACAGCAAGCCCCAGCACTGGCAACAGAAAAACCATCAAAGAAACTGGTGTATTGTTTCATCACAGCACAGGTGATTTATTGGCTGACAGCAAGGTATTTGCCAATGTCACAGTAGCAGCAGAAGTACTAAGTGATCCCTCAGATGCCTGGCAGCAAATAGATAAAGCCCTGACTTTGGCTATTACCTTTCGCCGACCCATTTACCTGGAAGCCTGGCAGGACGTCTGGGGCTTAGCCTGCGAAAAACCCGAAGGCGAACTCAAAGCTTTGCCGTTGATCAGTGAAGAAGGAGCACTGAAAGCCATACTTGCTGACACGCTCAAACTGCTGAATTCAGCCAGACAACCGCTGGTTTTGCTGGGGGTGGAAATCAACAGATTTGGCTTGCAGGATGCTGTGCTTGATTTGTTGAAAACCAGTGGTCTGCCCTATAGCACCACCAGCCTGGCTAAAACAGTGATCAGTGAAAACGAAGGCTTTTTTATCGGCACTTATGCTGATGGCGCCTCTTTTCCGGCTACAGTGGACTATGTCGAAAAAGCAGATGCAGTATTGGCGCTGGGGGTTATTTTTACCGATGATTACCTGACAATGTTAAGCACGCAGTTTGACCAGATGATAGTGGTCAATAACGATGAAACCTCACGTCTGGGTCAGGCTTATTATCATCAAGTGTTTCTGGCTGACTTTATTCTGCAGTTAACGGATGAGATTAAAAAATCCTCTTTGTATCCACGACAGAATAGTGTGTTGCCACTGTTACCGCCTCAGCCACAAATCACTCCGGCTTTGTTGCAACAGGATTTAAGCTACCAGAACTTTTTTGACTTGTTCTACGGCTACCTGTTACAGCATCAACTGCAGGACAAAATCACGCTGATCTTAGGAGAAAGCTCGTCACTTTATATGTCAGCCAGGCTTTATGGTTTGCCGCAGGACAGCTTTATCGCTGACGCAGCCTGGGGGTCCCTGGGCCATGAAACAGGTTGTGTGACAGGTATCGCTTATGCCAGTGATAAACGCGCTATGGCCATAGCAGGAGACGGTGGTTTTATGATGATGTGTCAGTGTTTATCGACCATCAGCCGCCACCAGCTAAACTCTGTGGTTTTTGTGATCAGCAACAAGGTTTATGCGATTGAGCAGTCTTTTGTGGATATCTGTGCTTTTGCCAAAGGCGGCCACTTCGCGCCTTTTGACCTGCTGCCGACATGGGATTACCACAGTTTAGCTAAAGCTTTTGCTGTAGAAGGGTACAGAGTTCAAAGCGGCGAAGAATTGCTGCAGGCGTTGGAGCAAATCATGACGCTAAAGGACAAACCAGCTTTAGTCGAAGTGGTTATTCCGTCTCAGGATTTAGCGCCAGCTATGGCAGGACTGGTGAAATCCATTACTGGTCATACTGTAGAGCAGTGCGCCATCCCCACATAAAGAACGAAGATAAAAAAATGGCCACGTCCTGTGGCCATTTTTTGTTCTACAACTTATCACCTACCAGTGAATTATTTTACCAGCGTGATCTTGTAACCACTCGGCGCTGCAGCAGAGGGTTCTGCGGCCAGAATATAGTTTTTACCTGCTTCCAGTTGCAACGTCTCGGTTTTATCCAACAGGCTAATAGTGCCGTTGTCTGCCACCTGAACCAGAGAAATAGAGTAGAAATCTTTTGGCAAGACTAAACTGGCGTACTTTTTAAATTCCAGTGCTTTGACATGAAACTTGGCGCTTTCAATAGTTTCGTTCTGACGGACAAAATAGAAGTGCAGATTTTTGAAATCAGGCACCAGATTCACCACATTGATTTCATGTTCGTGAACTTGTGGCAGATTTTTTTCAGTGAAATTCACTAAACCTACTTTTTGCTCTGCATCACGGAACAACAGCACAGATTTGCTTTGACCTGCATTAATAGTCAGTAACACGTTGTTTAATAACAACTGGTTGTTTTCGTTTAACACTGCGATGCTGTAATCGTTTTTGTCTAACTGGATATAATCTGTCAGCGTATCCTGCACTAAGTCAGCCACAGGTAAGTTGTTGATGGCGATCTGACCTTGCTGGTTGTCCAGGCTGTTGTAAATACGCACCTGTCCTTTGGCCAGACGATGCTCCAACGCTTCAACTGTGCTGGAGTTACCAACCATGTCTAACGACACTTGCTGTTGCATTGGACCTAACTTGTCACGCACCACCATCACATAGCTGGTGGTGTATTGGAAGTTATAAGCTGCAGCTTCAAAAAATGGTGCGTTGCTGCCTGCAGTAGTCAGAAAAAGTTTGTATTTACCCCGTTTCAGCATTTTACCAGTGGTGGTAATTGTCTTAGTGGCCACAGACTCTAACAAGGTCGCTTTGCTGAAATCGTCAGTTTCGGCGGCGGTATAAATATCTACTTTGTCGTAATTCGCCGACAAGTTAGCAACAAAAACCCGGAACTGGTCATCAAACTTTTCTTCACGCTTGTGAGTTAAGGTCAAAATGCTTGGGTTTGCCGCATCACCCGCCATCAATAACAGTGTTTTTTCACCTTTATTCAGTGTGATATCCGCTTCTTTGATCAAAGCGCTGCTGGTTGCGTTTTTCAGCTGATATTTGTAACTACCAGGATCAATCGCAAACATATTAGAAGCATCACCAAAAGTGGCAGAACCCGCAGCTTTGTCGTTTACAGTGAAAGCACTGTTTGCGCTATTGGCCGCGCCATTGTAAAACTGCACATAGCCCTGATTAAAGCCTTCTTCCGCTTTATCATCTGAGCCGCCACCGCAGGCGGCCAAAGCGATCAGCGAAAACAAAGGCAAAGCCAGACGACTGGCGCGCTGTATCATATTCATAAAGCTATCCTGTAACTTGGTTGTTAGTTGGCCAAGAGATTATGTATAGCCCCATGAAAAACCTAGCGCTTTTACCAACACCAACAGTTAATAACAGCCTTTAACAAATCAAATAAAACTGAGCACCCTTGGGCTATTGCAAAGTTATGTAAAGAGAGTGATCTAAATGAAGGCGGCAGGCTCCAGGCCTGCCCCATTGTTGATTTAGTTTGATTGCAGCTTCAATGAACCACTGACAGTACTCATTTCTACACGGCCTTCGCCTTTGCCTGTGCTGAATTCAAGGCTGCGACGTGGGCCATATTTTGCTTTTTCCGCTTTCTGACTGGTCAGCTCATTTTTAATAGAGCCTCCGGCATTAGCGACCAGATTAAATTTAGCGTTGATGCCTTTATCCAGCTTCAGTTTGGCATCACCACTGACAGTGCTGACCTCTATGCGTGGTGTCAGGCTGCCCTTGAGTTCGGCATCCAAAGAACCATTCACCGAACTCATTTCCAGTTGCTGTGCATTGGTCAATTCCAGGTCGGCTTCACCATTCACCACCGAGACTGACACTTCATTCGCTGACGATTTACTGTCAATACTGCCATTCACTGCATCCATGCTCAGCCGGCCTTGGGAGCCACTGTCTTTAATTTCACCATTGACTGTGCTGAGCCTGATACGGCCATTGTTATTGACGCTGGTTACTTCACCGTTGACGGTTTCGAGCTGAATAAACTTTTGTAGTTTTTCGCCATACACAGAACCATTCACAGTACTGATTTTGGTGCTGCCCTGAACACCGGAAACACGTACACTGGAGTTCACGCCCTGGAACTCCAGCTCAGCCCCCAGCGGTACTTCAATTTTTAAACGCGAGCCCTGGTTATCTTTATCGTCCCAGTCCCAGCCACCGTAATTACGCATATTGGGCATTTTTACTTTAAAGCTGGTAAAGCCATTTTTTGATTCCATGCTATAACCATCCGCCTTTTCATCTAAAGTGCCTGATACTTTAAAGCGGTTCTCAGCTGTGGCTATTATTTCAACTTCCCCACGCATATTTTCAATAAAAATCTTTTCATTGTTGGCCACCTGCAGATTTTCGTTTACAGACTCTGCTGCCCACAAAAACTGGCTGAATACAGAGAAGGCGAGGCCTAAAATCAGTTGTTGTTTCATCATGCTACTCCAGATTAAACCAGGCCCGATTGGACCACTTTTTGTAAGTAATTCTGCTGTTGGCTATACAATTGTTTTAATTGTTTTAATAACAGCGCTTCATTCGGATTGTATTTCAACGCCAGTTGCACCAGGGTTATCGCCTGTTGCCACTGGGCCAGTTGTTGCTGCCAGTCGGCATAGGCCGGATCTACTGTTTTCATGCTGGCCAGTTGCTCTGCTTTGGCTTGCTCAAAGCTGTAAACTATAGCGGTTTCTGCATCCAGCATCTGAGGGTTAAACACCAAAGGTTGCACTGGCGCCGCTGGTTGCCAAAACAAAGTCACAGCAAATAAAACCGATGCAGCACTGGCAACATAAGCGCTGGCAAAAGGCACAGACAACCACCGATTTGGTTTTAACTGCACCACTTTTTTCGTCATTGTTTCAGGGGCAGTTAAGCGCTGTTCCAGCTCTGGCCATAAATCGCGGGATGGTTTTAACTCCGCAGATAACCCGGCGATCAAAGCATCCAATTCATGTTCAGTTTTCATCTAACCACTCCCGTAATAACTGCCGTGCTCTGTGGTATTGCGATTTTGAACTGCCTTCAGCTATGCCCAACAATTCTGCAATTTCCTGATGCTGATAGCCTTCTAAGGCAAACAGCACAAACACAGCTCTTGCCTGATGGGGCAAGCGTAAAATTAATTGCTCTAACTCACGACTCTGGCCTAATTCAGCGCCTGTCATCTCGGGCAGCTCTTCCGTAGCCAGTCGCAGCAGTTTGTCCTGACGCCATAAGTCGATTGCGGTGCGACTTGCAATACTATGCAACCAGGTACTGAAACTACTGTCCCCACGAAACACTGGCAGTTGTTGCCAGACCTTTACAAATACCTCCTGGCAGGCATCTTCAGCTTTACTGCGATCGGCCAGCAGCCGCATACAGACCGCATAAACCCGGCCAGAATGCTGCTGATACAACTGCCTGAACGCCACCCGGTCGCCCTGCTGTGATAAGCGCACCAGATCATCCATGGGCAACACTTTCTGTTCCGGACATTCAGACCTTAACATCCTGTTCCTGTTGTTTTATTGCTGTTGTTATCTGTTTAGTCGCACGCACAGTGGCAAAAGGTTTAAATGCACTGATAAAAAACTTTCAAACTACCGGACAAGACTGCCCATACTATAGCTGAGTGACTGATTTTTAATATAAATTTTGTTTGGTATCAGGCAGGAAAATCTGACAGACTAAAGCTATATCGACAGATAAACAGGAGCTGCAGGTGCAGACAAAGCTTCAAAAAAGCAGCTTGCTGTTACTTTGCCTCTTTCTGTTTGCGGGGTGCAGCAGCCCTCACTTTTTAAAACTGTTGCCATCCACGACAAGAGCCTTGGAAGCTAATCAGCTGTTTAGTTACCAATATGCCCGTATGCAACAAATGCAAGCCGCTGAACTTGCCTTGTATTGCCCTGATTTATTGAGCTTGCCGGATGACACAGCCAATAAAAGCCTGTTGCAACTGGGTTGTGCCCAGCTTTGGTTATCCTCATCTCAGCTATCCGGCTCGGAGCTGCAACAAGCCACTACTTTATACAACCAAAGCCTGACTGCCTTTTTACAACTGATGCTACCGAAACAAAAGTATCGTCACCCTGCGCTTCGCATCGTCCTGGAACCTCCTTTAGATGAAACAGACCTGCCTTTTGAACACTTTGTCTTAGCCAGCGAATTTAGGGCTATTAAAAGCCATCATCAAATAACTTCTGGCGCTGGTTTAGGTGTCAGCCTGGTGGGCGCGCGGGAAAATACCGGCAAAGGCTGGGATAAAAATTATCCGCCAGAGGGAGTGTTCCGCTCTGTGACTATCAGCCTCAAAGAGCTGAAATTTACCAAAGAGATGCAGGTTCAACTGACATTGCAGGGCCATCTGATGCAAGGTGCAACACAACTGCAACTGGCTTCAGCTTCTTATCCATTGTTGTATGACGCCGCCAGCAGCTATTTGTGGCTAATGCAGCAATCCAGGCTGGTGGATTTAGAACTGCCGGGTTTGTTTAATGCAGAGCGGGCAGACAATAAACTGGGCATTTACAGTGTGACGCCGCTGCAAAACAACAAACAGCCGCTATTGATGATCCATGGGTTAAATTCCAGCCCACTGATTTGGTATGAGCTGACCATGGCTGTACTGCAAGATGAAGAATTAAAGCAACGTTATCAGATCTGGCATGCTTATTACCCTTCAGGCCCTCCGCCTTTTTATAATTCGATGCGTTTACGTAAAAAACTCGATGAGCTGCATGCCATGCTCAAAACCAATGGCGGCACAACAGAGTTGGATCACCTGCTGGTGGTTGGTCATAGCATGGGTGGTATTGTCAGTAAAACCCTGATCCAAAACACCAACTACCAGCTGTGGGATTTAAGCTTTACAGCGCGGCCGGAGCAACTGGGTTATGCACAGCAAGAACTGGACAAAGTGCAGGATATTTTTATCTTTAATGCCAGACCCTATATCGACAAAGTGGTGTTTCTGGATACTCCTCATGGTGGGTCAGAATCCTCTGAATCAGTGCTGGCCAGAATGGCAGGCTGGTTTATTAACTTACCGAAAAACTTCACTTCATTGATGAGCGACTTTATCCAAAAACTGGGCCCGGATAAGGTCACTTTACCTATGCGTGAATATTTGGGCAGTGGCGGCCCCCATTCAGTGCAAGTGCTGTCGCCCCGTCATCCATTATTGCAGGGCCTAAATAAACTGGATTATCAACGACCTGTATATTCAGTGATTGGCAGCGATGGGGCTTTATCCTGCAAGGATGAAAAAAGCTGCAGTCAAATCAGTGATGGTGTGGTGCCTTTTTTCAGCGCTCACCAAAGTAAAGCAGTGCAGGAAATTATAGTGCAATCGCGCCATAACTCTTATCAATCACCTCAAGCCCTTAAGTTTTTACTGCAGGTGCTCAGGCAACCTGCAGGAGAGGCCAAAATCCTGCCCCTGGCGCCTGACAAGCTTGCTGATTAAAGCTATACTCGCCGCCCTTTTTTCTGACAGGTGATCTTATGTCTGCCCCTTATCTTGCTGTTGATTTTGGCACATCCAACTGTGCCGCCGGTTTTATGCTGGACCAACAGCCGCATTTATTAGCTTTGGAGCAGGACGGCAGCCGTTACTTAAGCTCGGCTTTGTATATCGAACGCCAGCGTGATCCGGAAGACGAAGACGCCTACCTGTCAGCCAGTCTGACCCGCTTATTAGCGCAAAAAAGTACAGTGCTGGTGGGTAAAGCCGCGCACGAACGTTATAGCATGGACCCTTTAGGTGGTGTCTTTATCCGCTCACCTAAGTCGATGCTGGGCAGTCGTTTAACACCAGCTCAAACTGAAATTTATACCCAGGTGGCGACTTTATTGCTGGGCCGGATCAAACAAGGCGCTGAGCAAAAACTGGGGCATCCCGTTGAACGGGTGCTGATTGGCCGCCCTATCCATTTTCAGGGTATAGACCTCGCTTTAGGTGATGAACGGGCTTTGGCAATTTTAAATCAGGCGGCAAGCCGGGTTGGATTTAAAGAAGTCGATTTTGCCTATGAGCCTGTCGCAGCTGCTATTGAATACGAGAGGCATTTAACCCGGGAGCAACTGGTGCTGGTGGTGGATATTGGCGGTGGTACCAGCGATATCAGCCTGATCCGGCTTGGGCCTGAGCATAGCCAGAAATTTGATCGCAGCAGCGATCTCTTAGGCCACAGCGGTAAACGTATAGGTGGCGTGGATATGGATATCAAGCTGACCATTTATGGCTTAATGAAACTCTTTGGCCGTCAAAGTCTGGCACTGGATGGCAAACCTCTGCCAGGCGCTTTGTTCAGCGATGCGGTAAATATTATCGATATTCATGCACAGGAGCGGTTTTACGCTGAAAAAACTTATGATGAACTGCTGGATTTAAAAGACATAGCAGCTGAACCTCTGCTGTTAAATCGCTTTGTGCAGGTGTATCAGCAGCATTTAAGTTATTACCTGAATCAAAAAGCCGAACAAGCCAAAATTGGACTAACCGAAGATGCAGCAGTGGATGTGGTGCTGGAGCGTATTGAACAAAACCTGGTGCAAAACCTGTCGCAACAACAGCTGATGGACGCCTTGTATCAGGAGTTATCTGGTATCAGTAAGCTAATTCAACAGTGCCTGCAAAGCGCTGGCGTGAAACCTGACAGTATTTTTGTCACAGGGGGTGCTTCTGCAGTGCCTGGCGTACAACAAATGCTGCAGCAGTTATTGCCGGATGTACCGGTGATCCGCGGTGATCAGTTTGGCTCTGTTGCTATGGGCTTAAGTAAACTGGCATCGCTTCGATTTGGTTGATGACGTTTTGGCGGCTAAAGCAGCTTTAATTCCACTCAATTCACTAAGCTGCACAAAAAATCAACAATAGCGCTGGTCGCACTGGCGCTTTCCCGTTACAATGCGCGGCTTTTTGCGTGGGCCAATTGGGGTTCGCGCTTTTATTTGAGAAATTTAATGTCATTTTCTGCTTTGGGTTTAAACCCTGCTTTGGTTGAGGCCGTACATCAGGCCGGTTATACCCAACCTACCCCTATTCAACAACAGGCCATTCCTGCTGTGTTACAGCGCCGTGATCTGTTGGCTGCCGCTCAAACCGGCACAGGCAAAACTGCCAGCTTTGTATTACCTATACTGCAAATTTTATCTGCACAGCCCATCCAGAAACCTCGTCCGGTCAAAGCGCTGATTTTAACGCCAACCCGTGAACTGGCGGCGCAGATTGAAGAACAAATTCAGAAATACGGTAAAGAGTTAAGCCCTAAATTAAAACACCATGTGGTCTTTGGTGGCGTTAGCATTAACCCACAAATGATGGCATTACGGGGTGGCGTGGATATTTTAACTGCAACTCCTGGCCGTTTATTGGATCTGTTAAGCCAAAACGCCTTAAAACTGGACCAGGTACAAATGCTGGTACTGGATGAAGCCGACCGTATGCTGGATATGGGCTTTATCCGTGATTTGAAAAAAATTCTGGCTTTGCTGCCAAAGGTTCGCCAAAACCTGCTGTTTTCAGCCACTTTCAGCAATGAAATTAAAGGCTTAACTCAGGGCTTGTTGCAAAACCCGTTGATGATCCAGGTCACACCGGAAAACACCACAGTTGAAAAAATTGAACAGCAGGTGTACTTGCTGGGCAAAGGCCAGAAAACTGCAGCTTTGTGTCAGTTAATTACTGAAAACAAATGGCAACAGGTGCTGGTATTTATGCCAACTAAACACGAAGCCAACCGTTTAAGCGAACAGCTGACTTTTGCCGGTATTCCCTCTGCTGCTTTGCATGGCAATAAAAGCCAGAATGCCCGCACTAAAGCCTTGGCCGATTTTAAAGCCAATGAACTGCAGGTGTTAGTGGCCACTGACGTTGCAGCCCGTGGTATCGATATTTCGCAGCTGCCTTATGTAGTGAACTTTGCCTTACCACGTTCACCAGCAGATTATGTACACCGTATAGGTCGTACTGGTCGTGCCGGTAAATCGGGTTTAGCAGTATCTTTTGTCGCTCCTGATGAAGTGCCACAATTAAGACAAGTCGAGCGTTTAATTGGTATGAAACTGCCAAGCCAAAGCATGAACCCGGATCCATTGCCAGATGCAGTGACTGCTATTGCTAAAGCCCCCCGCCCACCTCGCCCTGTACGTAAGCCACAAGGTGAAAGCGCAAACAGCAATAAAGCACGAGCCAATGGCGGACAAAAACCAGCCTCAGGTCAAAAGCCAGGCCAGGGTCAGGGTCAAAAAACAGCGCAGGCGCCAAAGCCGCCGCGCCGTTTTGAGACTCCAAAAACTCCTGGCATTCAGACTCAGGCCGCCGGTCATATGGCCACACCTGCAGCTGAACACAATAACGGCAACGGTCAGCGTCGTCGTTTTAAACCAAAGCCTAAAGCCGCCACCGCAGCTTAAGTGACTCAGGTGTAGCAGGTAAAAGGCGGATGAAAATTCGTTTAGCTAAATACCTGGCCGACCATGGCCTTTGTTCAAGACGAGCCGCATCGAGGCTGATTGACGAAGGCCGGGTTTTGGTAAATAACAGACCCGCCAATCCTATTGATCATGTAGATGCACAAGACCATATTCTGGTCGATGAGCAACCTTTTGCTGCCGTCACTGAAAAACACTATCTGTTGTACCACAAGCCTGTGGGCATAGACTGCAACCTCAATCCAGATAAAGCCGACAGCCTGTACCATCTACTGCAGCAATTTCCTGTGCGGCTGTTTCCGGTTGGACGGCTGGATAAAGACTCTTGCGGTTTAGTGCTGCTGACCAATGATGGCGAACTGGCACAGCGTCTGTTACATCCTGATTTTTATCATGAAAAAACCTATCAGGTGACAGTGGATAAAGCGCTGACAAACGAAGCTTTAGAGCAACTGGCATCCGGGGTCAGTTGGACTGTCGGCCCTTATAGCTATCAATCCCGCCCTTGTCAGGTGACCCAACTTAGCTCTGACAGCTTTCAAATTGTGCTGACTCAGGGTTTAAACCGCCAAATTCGCTATATGTGCCGCAGCCAGGGTTTCAAAGTGCTGCAGTTAAAACGTATTGCGCTCACCGAATTTATACTTGCCGATTTAGCTGAAGGCTGTTTTAAAGCAGTTTGCCTGAACACTAAATAAAGCAGGTTACCAATTTCTGTTTTGTGTTGTAGAGTAAGCCATTGAAAAAATGACTGAAAAAGGAGACAACATGAAGAACTTAGCACTCTGGATCTTTAGCGCGTTTTGCTGCGTAGCTTTACCCTCACTGGCATCAGAACCTGCAACACTACAAGGCAGCTGGACACTTCAATCGGCGGTTTATACCAAAGCAGATGGCACTGTGATCACCCTTTCAGATGACGATCTGAAGTCCGTCAAAATTTTATCTAAAGGACACTTTAGTTTTGTCACTGTCAATAAAGACGGCAGTTTCAGCAGCGCCTTAACCGGCAGCTATCAACACAAAGGAGAGTCCTACAATGAAACTCCTCTGACAGGTTCAGTGCCTGGTATGCTGAATAAAACCTACGAATTTAAAGCTGAACTGAAAGACAATCTCTGGCTGCATAGCGGTATGGAAGATGGAATGAAAATTGAAGAGGTCTGGCAAAGACTGGATTAATCTGGGAGAGGCTGAATTAGCCTGGCAAAGACTGGACTAATCCAGTCTTACCAAAACAGAGACATCAAGCTGCTGCCATTGTGCTTCCTGATGAGTCACCAGCATAAAACCCGCCGGATACCTCTGTAAAAAGCTTTTGAGCATAGCCAGAGCCTGAAAATCCAGATGATTATCCGGCTCGTCCAACAACAAAAAGGGGGCGTAAGGCTGCAATGCCAGACTAAGCAACAGCAACTTCATCCGCTCTCCTCCGCTGAGTTGCTGCGTAGGTACGGCAAAGCGCTGTGCACTAAAGCCAATACCCGATAACAAGGTGCAGATCTGTGACTCCTGCCGCTGTTCAGTCAGGCCTTTGATAGCCTCTACGCTATTCTGAAAAGCATCCAATAAAGACAAATGCTGATCCAGATACCAGGGCTGTTGTTTAACCTGTACCACGCCTGATTTCGGCTGAATAAAACCCGCCAGTACTTTTAGTAAAGTCGATTTGCCACTGCCATTGGTTCCTGTGACTAAACAGCGCTGCTGCATACTCAACTGAAAAGACAAAGCTGCTTTTGAGCCATAAGGCAACACCAGACCGTTGCAATACAGCACTGGCCCGCTGCAGGCTTTCACTTTGGCAAGATGCGGCAATTTGGGCAATTCCCGGTAATCCAGTTGTCGTTGCAGGAGTTGACGCTGCGCACTCAACGCCTGTTGCTGAACCTGCACCTGTAGCTGCAAACGGCCCTGACTTTGCTCTGCCTGCTGAGCTTTTCTGCCCAGTAAAATCGGCGCCTGATTGGTGTGTGCTTTGTTTTTTTTCGCCTGCTGATGTTTTTGCTGTTGCTGCTCAAGCAAACGCTGTTGCTGCTGTTGCTGGCTTTTTTGTTGTTGTTTTAGCTTGTCATTTTTCTGCTGCAACTGCTGTTGTTGCCTGAGGCTTTGCTGCAAAAAGTCTTGGTAGTTGCCCTGATATTTCTCCAGAGCTAAAGGTGAGAGCTGGTAGATACAGTCAACCGTCGATAACAATTCCACATCATGGCTGACCAGTAAATACCCTGCTTTGTAGCGTTTTAACTGCTGATGCAGCCATAAACGTGTGTGTTGATCCAGATGATTTGATACTTCATCGAGCAGCAAAAATTGCTCTGTTGCAAAAGCCTTTGCCAGCCGCAGCTTCATCAACTGACCTCCACTTAAAGCCCGCAGCGGCAAAGCAGGATCAGTGGGCAAATTTAAGTCGAGCAACCACTGCCGAAGCTCAGCTTTCGCTAACCAACGATCGCCAATGCAATCAAAATCGGCTTGAATCACACCACCGGCCTCCACCCGTTCTAAGGCGTCGAACAACGCCTGTACCCCCAGATAGCCGCTGATTTTTTGACTCAGATCCGGCTCTTGTTGTGACACATAATAAAATGGCTGCTGCCAATGCAGTTCGCCGCTGTAACTCAGCTGGGTTTCCAGACCAGCCAAAGCACGTAAAAATAAGGATTTACCACAGCCATTTAAGCCCACCAACGCCTGAGCTTTCGCTTCCAGTTGCAGATCAATAGCAGGGTGTAATGATTCCAGGCCCGGATGGGTCCACTGGAATTGACGACATAACAATACAGCAGATAATTCAGACATACAGACTCCTGAAATACAGGACGACTGTGTTCACAGACAATAAAACTAAAGCGATAACTACCTGTTAAACAACAGCATTCCTGATTATTTGTAAAAACGGCTACAAATTTTCGGGATCTTAGTTGTTCATTTCAGCGGTACTCATACAGGAAGTGGCCTTATGCTAACAAGCCAGACAAAGTAGTGGCAAGTTATTTTAATGCGCTTTGAACGCACAACGTTTTAACCACAGGCTTAAAAACAAAGTCAGCATAAACATCAGCAAAGAGCCAAACACCACACCATTCCAGCCCCACCGCTGCCAGAAGGGTGATAAATACAAGCCACCAGAACTGGCGCCCAGATAATAAAACACCAGATACAAAGCACTGGCGCTGGCTTTGGCTTTCACCGCCTGCTGATTCACCCAACTGCTGGCGAGCGAATGGCAAAGGAAAAACCCAAAGGCGCTGATAAAAAATCCAAACACAATCAAAGGTAAGGCGTTAAAAACTGTCAGCATGGTTCCCAGCATCATAATAACAATGCCCAGCGCCATCCCCAAAGCCGGATGAATACGCTGCCCTAGTTTGCCGGATAAAGCAGAACCCAGGGTGCCGGTTAAATAGGTGATAAATAACAAACCTATCCAGCCGCTCGATAACAAATAAGGGGAGTCGGACAAGCGGAATGCGACAAAAGTGTACTGATTTAAAAAGATAAAAAAGTTAAACCCACCAATCAGATAGGTCAGTAGCAAAGTTCTCTGACGTAAATGAAACCAGTTATCCCTCATAGCTTGTTTCAGCTGAAAGGGCTGTTTTTGAAAATAAGCAGATTTAGGTAAATAACGCCAGACCAGATAAGTGCAGAGCAGACTGCCCAACCCCATAGGCCAGAATACCCATTGCCAGTGATTCATTTCAGCGAACCAGCCGGACAATAAACGCCCGCTAATACCGCCTAACGAATTGGCACTAATGTAATAGCCCACAGCCACCACCATAGCTGTTTTGCTGAATTCCTCCCCCATATAGGCGATAGCAATAGCGGGCAGACCACCTAAACAAAAGCCCTGCAAAGCCCGAAGTACTAAAAGTGACTGATAAGACTCCACCTGAGTCAAAGCCAGAGTGCTCAGCGCCATACCACCCAGACTCCAAAGCAACAGAGCACGGCGACCGTAGGCG
The DNA here is from genome assembly GCF_031457405.1 of Rheinheimera soli. Classification (GTDB taxonomy): domain Bacteria; phylum Pseudomonadota; class Gammaproteobacteria; order Enterobacterales; family Alteromonadaceae; genus Pararheinheimera; species Pararheinheimera soli_A. The sequence continues at coordinate 173,726 of NZ_JAVDWR010000006.1, forward strand.
TCCGACAAAGCCCCATACACAAGCAAAGACAAACCTAAAGCCAGAGTGCCTATGGCGTAGCTCCAGCTGGTTTGCAGTGGGGTCAGTTGAAATTCGCGGCTTAACAAAGGCAACAAAGGTTGCAGCATATGCAGGTTGGCAAACACAAATACAGCAGCCAGACAAAGCGCAGAACTGGCGGCATAAAAAGCGGGTGTGTTTTTTTCAATCATAGTGTTCGTCAACAACATTGAGCCAGAGAAACGACTCACCAAAGATGGCTAAGTATACCGTGAATAAGCCAATTTTTACTTTGTTTTAGCGCAAATGCCTGCTGCACTGACACAAATCAGAGCGTAAAATAAGCCACAGTTTACGCACCCAAACCAGAAGGAAAAAAATATGCGTTTATCTCTGCTCACAATAGCCATCAGCGGCTTGGTGCTGACGGCTTGTAAGGATGCACCTTCAACACCACAATCCACAACAGCAACACCTGCAACAGCAGTAGTTGCTGCAGTGGCTCCAACTGCAGAGCAACTGTATCAACAAGGCACACAACTGCTGTTTCAGGCCCGCGCTTTAAATGCCTCGGCTTTAGGTTTATCTGAAGAAGTGGTAGGTAAAGCTTTTAATACGGAACTGGAAAATTACAGCGCTGAAGCGGAAGCACAACTGCGCAAACAACTCAACGCAGTGATCAGCCAGCTTGCAGCGTTGCCTGTACCAGCAGACGCTGTTGATGCAGAAAACCAGGCCGTGATGCTGAATATTATGCAGTACTACGCTGGCAGCAAGGATTTCCCTCAGGGTTATATCGACTCCTGGATGGGACACTCGGCTTTTGTGGTCAATCAGATCAACGGCCCTACTATCGATATGGCCGGTGCTATACAAAATTCCCATCCAATAAGCTCTGAGCAGGATGCCAAAAACTATTTAAGCCGGCTGGAGAAATTTGGCGCCGCTTTAAAAGCGGTTGAACAACGTTTTGTCTCAGACGCTGCCAGCGGCTGGATAGCACCTAAAGTACTGCTGGAAAAATCCCTCTCTATTTTAGATGGCTACGCCAGTGGCGACGTCACAGAGCATGTGTTGTATAAAGACTTTGCGACCAAGCTGGATAACCTGAAAGAGCTGTCAGCAGAAGCAAAACAGCAGTACCTGACCTCAGCTGCCCTTTTGGTGCAACAACAAGTGCAGGCTGGTTATCAGCAATTAGCAGCAACAGTGCGCGCAGAACTGCCAAAAGCCAGAGCTGGATCCGGCATTTGGGCTCAGCCGAACGGCGAGAAGTTTTATGCCTGGTCAGTCAAACAATTAGGTGATACCGAGCTTACGCCAGAACAAATTCACCAGACAGGTTTGGATGAAGTGGCCCGTATCAGTCAGGAAATGGACAGCATCTTAAAAGCCCAGGGCTATGCAGAAGGCACTGTAGGTGCACGAATGACAGCATTGAATGGCGAAGCACGGTTTTTATACGAAGACTCAGATGCAGGCCGTCAACAGGTGCTGGATGACTTAAACAAATACATAGCCGAAATTAACCAGCGTATGCCAGAGCTCTTTGCCACTAAGCCGCCTTATCCGGTGGAAGTGCGCCGTATTCCGGTGGAAATTCAGGACAGTGCAGCAGGTGGCCAATACAGCTCACCCGCTATTGATGGCAGCAAACCTGGCATTTACTGGATTAACCTGCGCGACATTAAAGCCAATGCGAAGTTTGATTTAAAAACCCTGACCTACCATGAAGCCAACCCAGGTCACCACTGGCAAGTCGCGCTGAATTTGGCTCAGGAGCATTTACCTCTGCTACGCCGTGTTGCGCCATACAATAGCTATGTCGAAGGCTGGGCTTTGTATTCTGAACTGGTTGCCAAAGAAATGGGCATGTACCAGGACGACCCTTTTGGTGATTTAGGCCGCCTGAAAGCCGAGTTATTCCGCTCTGTGCGTTTAGTGGTCGATACAGGCCTGCATGCAAAAAAATGGACCCGTGAACAGGCGATCACTTATATGGCCGAAACCACAGGCACCACAGAAACTGATGTAGTGTCTGAAATTGAACGTTACATGGCATGGCCTGGTCAGGCTCTAGGCTACAAGCTGGGTATGCTGAAAATAGTTGAGCTGCGTTCTTATGCCAAAGAACAGTTAGGCGACAACTTTGATATCAAAGCTTTCCACGATTTAGTGCTGCTCGGAGGCGCTGTGCCTATGTCGGTGCTGGATACTAAAGTGAAAAATTGGGTAGCGGGTCAGAGTTCCGGTTCAAAATCCTGACCCTAAATCATCACTCACAACGACTGTAAATTCAGTCATGGAGGGTCAGAGCTTAAGCTCTGACCCATCTTCTGCAACTTTCACTTTAGTCACCAGCAACTGGTCAATTTTGTAGCTGTCGATATCAACCACTTCAAACTTGTAGCCCTGGAAGATCACAAAGTCGGTGCGTTTTGGGATTTTACGCAGCATGTACATCATAAAACCGGCAATGGTTTCATAGTTCTCATCATCCGGGAAGCTGTCGATATTAAAGACCCGCATCACATCATCCAATGGTGTTAACCCCTCAACCAGCCAGGATGCTTCGTCACGCTGTACTATTTGTTCCTCATCCGAATTCACCAGCTCGCCCATCACAATGCTCATCACATCTTTCAGGGTCACCATGCCGACTGTTAAGGCGTATTCGTTTAACACTACAGCAAAATCGATACCGCTGGATTTAAAATGCGCCAGCACTTCGTATAAAGACAAGGAATCCGGCACTATTAAAGGCGTGTGGATCATGCCTTCTTTGAGTAAATTAATCGGCTGCTGATGCAAGACTTGCATCAAAATATCGCGGCTGTCGACATAACCTACCACTTTATCCAGGCTGTCATCACAGACAATAAATTTGGCATGTGGATGCTCAGCAATTTTGTTTTTAATACTGTCTGCTGTTTCTTTTAAATTAAAGTAAATTAAGCTTTCTCGTGCTGTCATAGCAGAGGTGACAGTGCGGGAGTCCATATCAAATACGTTCTCCAGCAAGGTGCGCTCCTGCTGTTGTAATACACCAGCCTGAGCGCCTTCATCCATCATGGCCACTATATCTTCTGGCGTAATTTGATCGATACGCTGCATTGGCACGTTAAAAAGTTTGAATACCAGATTTGCGAGGCTGTTAAAAAACCAGACTAAAGGTTTAAAAATAACCAGCATCAGTAATACAAGATTCACGACAGAAATGGCGACTTTTTCCGGTGATAACATCGCCAGCCGTTTTGGCATTAAATCGGCAAACAGAATAAACAAGGCAGTGACAAAAAACACTGATAAACCAAAGGCGATGCCTTCATTGGCCGGATTTTCAAAAATTAAATTCAGCAAGCTCAGAATATAAGGTGTAAATGCAGCTTCCCCCAAAATACCACCTAATATGGCCACCGCATTTAAGCCAATCTGGGCTATGGTGAAAAAGCTGCCGGGATTAGACTGCAGCTGCAACACTAAAGCTGCGCGGGGTTCACCGTCTGATGCCAATTGCTTTAAACGAATTTTGCGTGAAGCAGCTAAAGCTATTTCAGACATGGAAAAGAAGGCGCTGGCACTGATCAGCAGCAACATAATCAGTAAATTTTCTAGCAGGGACATAAAAATCACTCTTGTTAAACTGGCTTTGGCATAGAAAAGCCGTCAAGTTCGGTTGAAAACCACTATACCGCTTGTCAGTATACGACTTAAACTGTGTTTTCCCAGCATAAGCACTCAAAAAATGTTTAAATTTGAACCAGTTACCCTATGGCTGATTTAGTACCACGCATTCAGCAGGCCTATTTTCGAAACGGTCCGGAACACAGATCCGGTGCCGACGTCAGCTTTTTGGATATAGTAAAAGTTTTTGGTTTCCAAAGTATTAAAATCGGCCGCTGGGTCACTGCAGTCGAACAGCAACTGGCGGCCAACCTGTTTTTTGACGCTTTATCCGATTTGATGCTGCTGTTACAGGTACCCAAGCAGGTGATTTCACTGAATCAAAGCCTGAGTCTGAATTTTGGTATTGGTGGCCAACAAGGCAGTTGTGCTTTTTATCAGCCCCAGGGCCGTTTACTGGCGTTAGCTAAAAATGCGGGTGGCGGCAGTTTAGCCCATGAATGGTTCCACGCCTTTGATCATTACATTTGCAGTAAATTATTCAGCGATGAGCTTCCATCTTCGGCTTTTGCCAGTTCCAGCTGGCTGAATAATGCCACTCTATCCCCTCACCCGCTGAATCAGTATTTGGATCAAAGTTTTGCCGCATTGTTTTTATCTGCCGACGGAGCTGGGTCCAATAGCTATGTCAAAACTTGTGCTGCTTTTGATCAGACTCATGGCATTTATTATTACGCCAAGCCGGAAGAACTGGCTGCGCGGGCTTTTGAGCATATGTTGCAACAACAACAGCTTAAAAACAGCTTTTTGGTCAGTGGCACCTTAAAAAGCAAAACGGCTAAAGCGGGCTTATACCCGGATTCTGCGTTGTCTTCCTTGTTGGCCCAACACTGGCTTGGTTATTTTTCTTTGCTGGGCCGGGTGCTGCGTTAAATTCTTCTGCCAGCCAAACGCCATGGCACAAATATTGAACAGCATTCTGAACTAAGCAGATACTGACAGTATTTTGACCAAAGGCTTACCCGCAACGAACAGGAGCTGAACGATGAGCACAACATGGCGCACAGAGCAATTACGTCGTCTGAATCAAACGATGAAAGCCATAGAGATATTGGCCGAATATCCTGATTTAACTGTAATTTATCAAGGTAAAGCCTGGGGCTATCGTGATTTACTTGAGCTGTCTGTCAGAATATTCAGGCTGGCCAGACAAGAAGGTTTTGATGTGCATGCCTTTGAATTGTGGTTTGCTAAAGATGCGGAACTATTTGCACATTATGGTCTGGAATGGCGGGTAGGTTGAAGCTGTGCGGCAGCAAAGATCAGCAAGCCAATTAGTGGCCTGCTGTATCGTTATTACATAAACAACCAGACAGAATCCTTATTGATCATTCTTCTCTGCAATTTTCTGCAGGTTTTCATGGATCTTAAATAATACAATCAGCAGCTCACACCAAATACGGGCACCAACAGCACCACCAATCAAAATACCCAATCCAACTAAAAAACCACCACCATAGTCGGAAAACATAGCACCTAAACCACTGAATACAGCAACGGCCAACAGCAGCCAATACACCAGGGTAATAATTTTTGGTGTCAGCATGGCGTCAAAGAAAAATATACTTTTCATTACGAAGTCCTTTTATTTATTGTGTTATCCCAAAAATCCTACCAGCTTTGCTAACAGCAAAATTTGGACTGGAGCCAGTTCTAAATGAACTAGCTTGTTTTAAAGTAATTAAAAAAATGATTTATTTCAATAACTTTGTAAGATAAGCCTTTTTGATCAGTGGCAATATGGAGTCGTTGCTCAATAGCAATTTAACTGGATAAACCCTACCCAAAATATTGTATCATCGCGATTTTAGACATGATCTAACTCTACAAGCGAGTCCTTTCCATGTGGCTGAATGAACAGCAAGTTATCCCTTCTGCGATCCGTGCTTATCGAAAGGCTTTAGTACGCTCAACTCCTCATCATGTCGTTATTGATGGCTTATTTGCTCAGGCCCAACTCGACCAGGTCGCTCATGTTTTACGGCAAGACCAGCAGTGGAAAACCCAAAAACACAGCTACTCTGCGCTTTATGTGAATAATGCGACATGGCAAGAAACTCCTGATACAGAACGTTTTGTGCAGCGTGATCTTTGGGACCGTACCGGGCATCCTGCTGATAACCCTGAGTCCGCTATTGCTCAGGAGTTTTTATCATTTTTACGTGGCAATGAATTCATGTCGTTGTTATCACGTATATTTGATGTGCAAATAACAGATATCAACGTAGCGAAGCCAGAGATTAATACCAATTATTTCCGCTTAAGCGCCAGCGATTTTGTTAATCAACACGCAGATGATTCACCGGGAAGAGAAGTCTGTATGTTGTTGTATTTAAATCAAGACTGGCAAAGTGATAGCGGCGGCGAACTGGTATTTATGGGGAAAGATGATAAAACCGTGACTATCGCACCTTTATACAACCGCTGTGTGTTGTTTGACCCTTCATCACCGGGCTCTGAACACTGGGTAAAAGCTGTGAATGGTGAAACTGCTGGCGACTATAGGTATAACCTGACTAGCTGGTATTGGTCGGAGTGATGGTTTATCTGGCAGATAGGGTTTAATAACAGACCTGATAACCCAAAATCAAATAGAGAGAATGGTCGCAATCAATACTTTCGCGTTAGCCAAACAATCAGCATTGACCTGATCCACCTTTTGCAGTCTTCGGGCTTGTGCATCCAAAGACTTCAACTGATCGGTCAGAATAACGCCTTTGGTTTTTTGTGAGCCTGCTACAGCCACTTCGAAAGGATAACCTTTTACCTGACTGGTGATTGGACACAACCAGACAAAACCAGTGATCTTATTGAACTGTTTTGGACTCAATACCAATGCAGGCCTTTTACCAGCCTGTTCATGCCCTGCCTGAGGATCAAAATCGATAATAACAATATCACCCGCATCAGGAGTTTGGCTCATAGCAGCTCCCTACCCTCTACATCATCCACAAGTGATTGATGTTTATTTTGGGCTGTAACCCTGGACAGCAATTCCTCCAGTGAAGGTTTACTGGGTGTAATCACGATCTGGTTACCTTGCTGCTGTATTTCAACCTTGTCGCCAACCTGTAAAGACAACCTGTCCAGCAAGTCTTTTGGTAAACGAAGCGCCGCACTGTTACCCCATTTGGCTATTGCGATAGACATATACGCCTCTATTAATGGATATACATTGTAGATACTTTGGAGTATAGATTAGGGGTTAGGATGGGGCAAGGGGAAGGCATGAGCTTTTGGCGACAGCAGCACCACGGGATTATTCCGGGCATCCTGCCCTCTGTCCGGCCAGTGGGCAGAGCCACTGGCGCTCAACCGGGCATTGCCAAACTGTTGGCAATGCTATTTCCGGCTTCGCCCTTCGGGGCCGCGCTAAAGCGCGTTCAAATTCGCTCCCGGCGAATTTGTCGAACCAAAGGGTTCGAACCAAGATCTCGATCGAAGGTTTAAATGAAAAAGCCCCGAACTTTCTTGCGCGACAGCAGAACCAAGGGATTGTCAGCACCATCCATGGTGCTGACCCTGCGGGCCGCACTAAAGTGCGTCCAAATTCGCTCCCGGCGAATTTGTCGAACATAGGGTTCGAACCAAATCCTCGCTCTCCGGTTTAAATGAAAAAGCCCCGAACTTGCGTTCGGGGCTTTTTCATTTAATCTGGCGGAGAGAGAGGGATTCGAACCCTCGTTAGGGATTAACCTAAACACACTTTCCAGGCGTGCGCCTTCAGCCACTCAGCCATCTCTCCGGGGCTTGCTACAGCAAGCGCGGCTATCCTATTGAAAATCACCGCGCCGTGCAACAGTTAAATACATAAGCCTGTTCTTTTGCTGGAATTTTCAGCAACTATTGCCACCACAGACTTAGGCGTTGCCTTTTACCGGCATTTGCGCTGATTTTGCGAAGTTCAGCATTCGATCCAGCGGGATTAAAGCCTGTTCGCGTAAATCTGCATCCACAAAAATTTCGTGGCCTTCAGATTGCAGCAGAGCGTCCTCAATCGCCTTCAGACCGTTCATTGCCATCCATGGGCAATGTGCACAGCTGCGGCACGTTGCGCCGTTACCGCCCGTTGGGGCTTCGATAAAGGTCTTATCTGGCATAGCTTGTTGCATCTTGTAGAAAATGCCACGGTCTGTTGCCACGATAAAGGTGTCGTTTGGCATGGTCTGGCTGGCTTTGATCAGCTGACTGGTAGAACCTACAGCGTCAGCTAAATCTACCACATTGGCCGGTGATTCAGGGTGAACCAGCACAGCAGCATTTGGATATTGCTTTTTCAGCTCCACCAGCGCTTTGGCTTTAAACTCATCATGCACAATACAAGCGCCTTGCCATAACAGCATGTCGGCTCCGGTTTGTTTTTGTACATAAGCACCCAAGTGACGATCCGGGCCCCATAAAATCTTTTTGCCTTCGCTGTCTAAGTGCTCCACTACGTCTAATGCGATAGAAGATGTCACCACCCAGTCAGCCCTGGCTTTTACCGCAGCTGAGGTATTGGCATAGACCACAACAACACGGTCAGGATGCTCATCACAAAAAGCGCTGAACGCATCTGCCGGGCAACCTAAGTCCAGTGAGCAAGTAGCTTCGAGCGTTGGCATTAATACGGTTTTTTCCGGGTTCAGAATTTTGGCGGTTTCGCCCATAAACTTCACCCCGGCAACAATCAGGGTTTTCGCCGGATGTTTATTGCCAAAACGCGCCATTTCCAATGAGTCGGAAACACAACCGCCCGTCTCTTCTGCCAGAGCCTGAATTTCAGGATCAGTGTAATAGTGTGCAACCAGCACAGCATCACGTTGCTGTAATAAAAGCTTGATACGTTCTTTGTAGGCAGCTTTTTGATCCGCATTTAACGGCAAAGGTTTTTTCGGGAATACAAAGTCAAGTTCGTTGAAGTGCAGTGCTTGATCCATAACGGCCACCCGGTTTTAAAAAGTGCGGCATTATACACAAAAAGTGTAGCTGGAAACATAAAGAAGCCGATGATTGCATGGTGGGTCATGATGGATTCGAACCATCGACCAACGGATTAAAAGTCCGCTGCTCTACCAGCTGAGCTAATGACCCATGCAAGGAGAATCGAGAAAGTGGTGGGTCATGATGGATTCGAACCATCGACCAACGGATTAAAAGTCCGCTGCTCTACCAGCTGAGCTAATGACCCAAAGTAGGCGTTGAATTGGTGGGTCATGATGGATTCGAACCATCGACCAACGGATTAAAAGTCCGCTGCTCTACCAGCTGAGCTAATGACCCAATTCAAGTTGTACCTGGTGCGGGAGTGGTGGGTCATGATGAATTCGAATCATCGACCAACGGATTAAAAGTCCGCTGCTCTACCAGCTGAGCTAATGACCCCTGCCGCGGACGCATATCTTACTTATTTAAATTTCCAGTGCAACCAAAAATTACCAGAATGGCCATTTTCTTTGTTCAACTGCTTAAAATGCCAGCATAAAATACCAGGCACGGGTTAAACAGAAACGAGCTGTCGCATTTATGTACAGAAAAATGCCCGTTATAACCAAGTCGTAACAAGGTCAGGCAATTCCAATGTATCGTATTTTTGTTCGATTTTAAGTCACCCTCAGCAGATAAATAATGGGCATATGCTGTGAAAAGAAAAATATGAAGAGTACTTTTCCGAAAAAAGTACATAAAAAAACCCGGTATTCACCAGGTTTTTATTCAGCACAGCAATTTGCTTACAGAGTTTCTAACTTTGCCTTCGCTGCTTTTGCAGGCTTAGACTGTGGATACTTGCTGACTAAAAGCTGATAGAACTGTTTGGCTGCAGCTGTATCCCCTTCTCTTTCTGCCAGTTGGCCCAATTTAGCTAAAGAATCTGCAGCTTTTGCAGACTGCGGATACTGAGCGACCACACGTTCAAACTGAGCTTTGGCTTTCAGCAGTTCGTTTTTAGTAAAAAACAACTGGCCTAACCAATAGTAAGCATTAGGTGCGTAGCTGGAATCAGGGTAAGAGCGAACGAAATTTTCAAATGCAGGAATAGCTGCATCGTAATTGCGATCTTTAAGTACCAGATTCACTGCACTTTCATACGTATCATTTTCCGACGGGCTGGACGACGCTGCAGCACTGGCTGTGGTTTCAGCAGCCTGGGTCTCGCCAGCATTCACCAAAGCAGCAGGATTGCCCGTAGGCGCCTGTTCAGCTGGTGTGGCGGTATTTTGTGATGTCGGAGTGGCTGAAGTTGAACCAGAAGTGGCACCTGAGCCTAATCTTCTGTCAATTTCCTGATAAATATTGCGTTGTTGCTGCAATATTTCTTCTAATTTGTAGGAATGCATTTCAGTCACGCCGCGCAATTCAGACACTTCGTCTAATAAAGCGGACACTTGCTGTTGCATGGCAACCTGAGCATTAGCTCTGGCCTCAACAATACGTTCCAACGCAGCTATACGGTCAGCCGTGGAAGCATATTTTGGAGTCTGGATAGCGCCACCGCCAGCGCGGGACAGATCGGCTACTGGAGCCGGATCTGCCCACGAGGCAATGCTGATAACAGAAAGCGCAGTAACTAAATATTTTTTCACTGCTTTGCTTCGTATCAGTTATTAGTAAACTAAAACAGCGCGACGGTTTTTAGAGAACGCGCTTTCGTCGTTACCTTCAACAGCTGGTTTCTCTTCGCCGTAGCTAACTACTGACATCTGGCCAGCAGAAACGCCCAGGTTAGATAAGTATTGAGTCACAGACTGACCACGACGCTCACCTAACGCGATGTTGTACTCTGGAGTACCACGAGCATCAGTGTGACCTTCAACAGTTACAGTGATGTTAGTGCGAGCACGTAAGAAAGCAGCGTGAGCTTCCAGAACAGAAGCAAATTCTGAACGGATTTCAGACTTGTCGAAGTCGAAGTAAATAGTGTTGTCCTGACGCAGAGCTTCTAATTGCTGACGCAGCAATTCTTCAGCTGACAGGCCTTGTTCAACCACTTGGTTCGTGTTTGCACCAGTGTTTGCATCAGTAGCAGCTACTTCATCAGTTGAGCTACAAGCAGCTAAAGTTAACACTGGCACTGCAACTAACAAGCCTTTTAAAACTTTGTTTAAGTTCATAATTGTTGTCCTTAGTAAATCAATTAACCAAATTTTCGTTTTTTATAAAAATGGTGACCAAGCCGGAGATTTAACTCTGCCGTTTGTCGCCGGTAACCGTGCTTTAAAGCGCCCATCCATGGATACCAGTGCCAGTACTTGTGACGAACCGTACAAAGTACTATAAATTATCATTGAGCCATTCGGCGCAATGCTTGGTGACTCGTCCAAGTAAGTGCGAGTCAACACTTGCATATAGCGACTCTCAACATCCATGCGGGCGATATTATACTGACCATTTGTTCTGTTGACCATAACAATACCACGCCCATCCGGAGTATAAGATGCAGCTAAATTCATTTCACCCTCAAATGTTACCCTTTCAGTAACACCAGAAGCTACATTTACGCTATAAATCTGTGGATTACCACCACGTTCTGAACTAAAAATAATTTTAGAACCATCTGGCGACCATGACGGTTCAGTATCTATACGTCTGTGATTCGTTAATTTTGTCAAGGCTTTAGTAGCAATATCCATCACATAGACTTCAGCATTGCCGTCTTTTGACAATACCATCGCCATCTTGCGACCATCCGGTGACCACTTAGGTGCACTGTTAATTCCCTTGAAGCTGGTTAGTATACTGCGACGGCCAGTGTAAATATCTTGAATATAAATTTGTGACTGACGTTTTTCGAAGGTCACATAAGCTAATTTAGTACCATCAGGTGACCAGGCCGGAGACATTAAAGGCTCTTTTGCTCTTAATAAAACCTGCTCGTTTTCACCGTCGTAATCAGCGACAACCAATTGATATCTGAAGTCTGCTTTGTCACGCACTAACACATAGGCTATTTTAGTTAAAAAAGCACCACGTTCACCAGTTAATTTTTCATAGACTATGTCGCTGATACGGTGGGCATATTGTCTGAACTGATCGCCGCTAATGGTAGTTTCACGCGCATCCAGGACATGCGTCAGACCAGTGGTCAGCTGACCTCCAATAATGGCGGAAGATGAACCACCACCTGAAGCACCTTTAAACACGTCCACTAACTCAAAACGCACGGCGTATCTGTTAATACCCACTTCGCGGATAGTACCGGTAACTACAGCTTCAACACCTTGTTTCATCCAGCGCTGATAATCAATTTCTTTGCTGTTGGTCGGCTGTTGTGGCATACGGCTAGCCGCTATAGGATTAAATTTGCCACTGCGCATTAAATCCGCAGACACAATGTCAGCAATACGTTGATTTGGCAGAGTATTGCCTTCAAATTTAAATGGCACTATGGCAACAGGGCGAGCACTGTCCACACCATCTGTGATGACAATTTCTAAACTGGCATACGATTTTGCACTTAGCACCAGGGCTAATGCCACCAGGCTTTTTCCTATCAACTTCAGCATATTGTTATCTCAGTTCCGGTCTCAAAATTGTTGTTAAATCTTTCAACGCGTCATATACATCAGGGTCTGGCGACATAGGGAAATTACCCGCCTTTTGTATAGCACGCATTGCCGATTCACAAAGTGCTCTGTCTCCACCCTCTACAGAACTGGAGGTGACAAAACCATTGCTGGCCAAACGAATATTTACCCGACACTCTTTGCCACGCATTGTATCGTCTACAAACCAATTTTGTTGGATTTTCGCAATAATCATCGCAAGGTAGCGCTGCTTCTCGGTCAGGATCTGACCGGCTTTTGCTGCCCGACGTGCATTTGCTTCTTCTTCCAACTGCTCAGCCAACATCTCTTCTGCAGCTTCGCGTTCACGTTTTTCTTTTTCGGCTTTGGCCTTTTCAGCTTTTTCTTTGGCTGCTTTTTCTTTAGCAGCCTTTTCTTTAGCCGCTTGTTCTTTTTGCTTTTTCTCTATTTCCTGCTGCTTTTTCTTCTCGTCATCTTGTTTCTTTTTTTCAGCCGCAAGCTTTTGTTGTTTCTCTTTTTCTATGGCCTGTTTTTTCTTTTCTTCAACAGCTTTTTTTTCTGCTATCTCGGCCTGTTTTTTCTCTTGTTCCTGCTTTTTCAGACGCTGCTCTTCAAGGCGTTTGTTACGCTCTTCCTGCTGTTTTTTCCTTTCCAGGTCTTTTAAGCGCTTTTCCTCAGCCTTTTTTTTCAGCTGATTTTCTTCCTTCATCTTGTCAAACTGCGACTGGTCTATCACAGTAGCGTTCAGAGGCGCGCTCAAATCGCCAGGCATAGGTACTACTAAAACTTCTTTGCTTTTAAAGAAATTAAAATTCGCAAACAACAGCACAACAACCAAAAGGTGTAAGCCACCCGAGATGATCAGCGACTTCTTAAACGCTGGTTCCATCTTAGTTTTGCTCCACATCGTCAGTCATTAAACCAACGGAAGGGGCACCGGCATCTTTCAGCAAGTTCAGTAACTGGATAATGGAAGAGTAGTTAACACGGCCATCCCCTTTAATAATCACTTGGGTGCCAGGTTCTAACTGCAAAGTGCCAGCCACTTCCAACTGCATTTCCTGAGTGTTAAATGGACCTTTGTTCACGCCATCTTTTTCAAAATAATACAAACCGCCTTCATCCACAGTCGCGACCAAGGGGGTTTTGCCATCTTTCATCTGCTCTATAGGCTCGGCATCTGATTTAGGTAACTCAACTTTTACACCTTGTGTGATGATAGGTGTCGTTACCATAAAAATAATCAACAGCACCAACATAACATCTATGTAGGGAACTACGTTGATCTCGGCCACCATACGGCGCTTTTTGCGGACGTACATTAGTTGTTTTCTCCGTTGGCCATCGCCTGACGGTGCAGAATATTAGCGAACTCTTCGACAAAGTTTGCGTAGGCACTTTCCAGCATTTCCACTTTATGAGAAAACTTGTTGTATGCAATAACAGCAGGAATAGCTGCAAATAAACCAATGGCTGTTGCGATCAAAGCTTCAGCAATACCTGGCGCAACCATGGCCAGTGTGGCCTGTTGTACTGCTCCTAAGGCGATAAAAGAATTCATGATGCCCCAGACAGTACCAAACAGGCCGATGTAAGGGCTGATTGACCCCACAGTGGCCAAAAATGGTAAGTGCATTTCCAGACGCTCTACTTCACGCGACAAACCAACACGCATAGCCCGTTGAGTGCCTTCCATCACAGCACCAGATTGACGGCTGTTTTTATGTAAACGGGCAAACTCTTTAAAACCTGCTTTAAACAGAGCTTCCACACCGTTCACTGTGACTTTAGCGCTGACTTCATTGTAGAGTTTCGACAGGTCTATACCCGACCAAAACTTGTCTTCAAATTGCTTTGTTTCTTCAACTGCAATATTCAGTGCCTTGTTGCGCTGGATGATCATGGCCCACGACATGACAGACATGCCCACTAACAGCAGCATAACCAGCTGCACCACTACACTAGCGTGAAGAATTAAATCAAGAACTGATAGTCCGCCTGTCACCAGATAACACCCCTAAAACATCGCGAGGTATTGCACTCGCTTTCATTAATGATAGTTTCACGCAGGCAATACTAACCTGCGCTGAACAAAGTAATTCTGCATCCGCGTTGTAGATTTCCTGCCAAAATACCAAACTGGCCTTTTTTAACTGCCTAATCTCACTTTTTACCAACAAAAGCTGGTTAAACCTTCCCGGCTTATGGTTTTCCATCTGCACACTTTTCACAACAAAACCAATATCCTGACGAAGCAACAGGTCTTGTTCGACACCTAAACTTCGAAGCCATTCTGTTCTGGCTCTTTCAAAGAATTTCAGATAGTTAGCATAATATACTACGCCACCAGCATCGGTGTCTTCGTAATATACTCTGACCGGAAATTCAAACACCTCAAGCATCATACTTTTTCGTCATCCAAATTGGCCGCTATGATATTGGAGGCCACAGCTGAACTCAACAGGGCGACCCTGCTCAGCACTAAATATTTTTATTCCGGGATTATTTCAGGGTCTTTAAAAAACCTATGGTTCTGATATTCACGAAAAGTTTCATCTTCGCGATGGATGGGGAAAAAACCGCGACTAATGGTTTTTTTCACGGTTCAAAAGTTTTTCATGTAAAAATTAGTAATTCCCAACAACCATCCACCTTATTCAGCCAGCCTTAATTTTCAAGGCTTTGGTAGCTGCAGTCAGATAAATTCGATTAAAATTCACCCAAAGAAGATATTTATTCAGATTAGTAAACCTAATGTCAAATCTCAATTTTTCTAGTTTGAAGTAATTGCACTAACTCCCTAAAATGCCTCCGTGTTCTGAGCTAGCGCAAAAGTTCCGGCCCTTGTGCCCCAACTTTAGTGATGAATACTGGTGATGTGATTATCTGTTCGAAGATGATTATGTTGCTTCTCAACATGTTCCCTGGATTTTGAAGATTTACTTCAACTTGTTGCATTCGCCCGCTAATTTAGCGGGCTTTTTTTATTCGCCGCCATCCATGGCGCTCACCCTAAAGGGCCAATGCTTCGCATTGTTCAAAATCGCTCCCGGCGATTTTGTTATTCGATCTGCGATACTTTCTTGCCAACAGACAGCTATTTTCTCTCTATCGTAGTGTCAAGGTATCGTTAATTCGATTCTGGTAAATCAAAACCAAAGTGTTTGTAGGCTGCTGGGGAGACAATGCGGCCTCGTGGCGTGCGCTGGATAAAACCTTGTTGAATTAAAAAAGGCTCTATCACATCTTCAATGGTTTCTTTCTCTTCGCCTATAGCAGCTGCAAGGTTATCCAGCCCTACAGGGCCACCGCCAAATTTTTCGATGATAGCGAGCATCAGCTTACGGTCCATATAGTCAAAACCACTGGCGTCAACGTCTACCATATGCAAAGCAGCTGAGGCTATTTCCACCGGTACCAGACCATTGGATTTGACCTGAGCAAAATCTCTGACTCTTCGCAGCAGACGGTTAGCAATACGAGGTGTACCACGGGAGCGCCGGGCTATTTCTGTCGCTGCTGGCAGTTCAAGTTCTAAATTCAGATAGTGCGCTGAGCGTAAAATAATTTGTGCCAGCTCATCCACTTTATAAAATTCCAGTCGTTGCACTATGCCAAAGCGGTCACGTAGTGGCGAAGTTAAAGCACCGGCTCTGGTGGTTGCGCCTATTAAGGTAAAAGGCGGTAACTCCAGCTTGATAGAACGGGCAGCAGGCCCCTCGCCTATCATGATGTCCAGCTGATAGTCTTCCATTGCCGGGTATAAAATCTCTTCAACAACAGGGCTTAATCGGTGGATTTCATCAATAAACAGCACATCGTTGGGCTCCAGATTAGTCAGAAGCGCCGCTAAATCACCGGCCTTCTCCAGCACAGGACCTGAGGTGTTTTTAATATTCACGCCCATTTCATTGGCGACCACCATAGCCAGTGTGGTTTTACCAAGACCAGGCGGGCCGAAAATCAGCAAATGATCCAAAGGTTCCCCACGACCGCGGGCTGCTTCGATAAAAATGGCCATTTGCTCTTTGACATGGGACTGCCCCGTATAATCCGCCAGGGATTTGGGACGGATGGCGCGGTCAATCAGTTCATCTTCGCGACTGGCTTTGGTATCGATCAGACGATCGGCTTCTATCATGAGTCTTCCTGGTTAAATCAAGATTAGATCTGGTTTAAATCATACTGCGCAAAGCCAGTTTGATCAGCTGTTCGCTGGTCATATCGGCCTGCTTAATTTTTTGTACTGCTTTGCTGGCTTGCAACAGGCTATAACCTAAAGCCACTAACGCACTGATCGCATCTTGTTCTGCGCTTTCGACCAGTTCAAAAGAATCCACTTCATCACCAGCCAGTACTAAATGATCAGTGACAGGAGTGCCTGGAGTCAGCCCCCAGTCTTTTAAGCGATCTCGCATTTCAATCAATAAACGTTCTGCTGTTTTTTTACCAACACCAGGTAACTTCACCAGGGTGCTGATATCGTCATGCTGCACACAACGCACAAACTGCTGCGCTGACAGGCCAGATAAGATAGTAAGAGCTAACTTCGGCCCTATACCATTGGCTTTTATTAACTGCCGAAATAAAGCCCGCTCAGGGCTGGTGTGAAAACCATAAAGAAGCTGTGCATCTTCCCGCACCACAAAATGGGTGTAGATCACAGCCTCTTTGCCGACTTCTGGCAGTTTATAAAAGCTGGTTAATGGCAACTGAACTTCGTAACCCACACCTGCAACATCTATTAATAAATCCGGCGCCTGTTTTTCTAAAATAACACCACGTAATAATCCAATCATTATATCGACGTCCAGAATACAGAAAAAATCAGCGCAGGCGGCCGCGTACTGTTTTGGTGGCCTGCCCTGCCATGTGCAATAAACTTTGGTGAGTATGCCCGTGACACATAGCCACGGCAAGAGCGTCGGCGGCATCTGCCTGCGGATTACCTGGCAGCTTCAGCAAGGTGCGGATCATATGCTGCACCTGAGTTTTGTCGGCAGCTCCAGTACCGACCACTGCTTGCTTCACCTGACGGGCTGAGTATTCAAAGACTTCAAGCCCAGCATTTTTTGCAGCGACAATAGCAGCACCACGCGCTTGCCCGAGCTTTAAAGCGGAGTCCGGATTACGCGCCATAAAAACTTGTTCTATAGCAAAGACATCAGGCTGGGTTTGCTGAATAATTTCGCTGACACCATCAAAAATTTGCTTTAACCGCTCAGGTATATCCGTCAGAGTTAAACGAATACAACCACTGGCCATATACTCAAATTTCTGCCCTGTCTGGCGTACCACCCCGTAACCCGTTAAACGGCTGCCGGGGTCAATACCAAGGATGACAGCCATTAAGGCACTAACGCCATGACGTCATCCGCAATCTCTGCATTGTGGTAAACGTTTTGTACATCGTCGAAATCTTCCAGCATGTCGATCAATTTAAAAAACTTCACCACATGCTCCGCATCCATTTCAGCTTTGACGGAAGGCACCATAGTAATTTCAGCATCATCAGCTACCAGTTTTGCAACGTCTAAAGCTTCACGTACATCGTTGAAACTATCAGGGCTGGTGATCACTTCAATGCTGCCATCTTCATGGCTGACCACATCTTCAGCGCCAGCTTCTAAAGCGACATCCAGCACTTGATCTTCAGATAAACCCGGTGCAAAAGAGATCATACCTTTTTTACTGAATAAGTAGCTGACAGAACCCGCTGTGCCCATATTGCCGTATTTGGTAAAAGCACTGCGAACATCAGCCACTGTGCGCTTATGGTTATCGGTCAAAGTTTCAACCACTATAGCCACACCACAAGGACCATAACCTTCATACACCAGCTCTTCATAATTGCTGCCATCCTGCTCGCCTGCGCCTCGTTTAATAGCCCTGTCTATTGCGTCACGGGTCATATTATTTAAAAGCGCCTTAGCCACAGCAGTGCGTAAGCGTGGATTAGCATCCACATCAGCGCTGATACGGGCTGAGACGGTCAGCTCACGAATAAGTTTAGTGAAAATCTTAACCCGCTTAGCATCCTGACGAGCCTTGCGGTGCTTCATGTTAGCCCATTTACTATGACCAGCCATGTGCATACTCCATGAAAAAAGAAGCGGCTAAAGCCGCTTCCAGATAGTTAAATAGCATTAAAACAACAAAACACTATTACTTCGACAGATCGAAACAGAGTGCTTATTGTTTTTTCACCACCTGAATACCCAACTCAGCCAGTTGCGCCGGATTGGCTTCACCTGGTGCATCAGTCAATGGACAAGCGGCAGTGGCTGTTTTTGGAAAGGCCATTACATCACGAATTGAAGTAGCCCCTGTCATTAACATCACCAGACGGTCTAAACCAAAAGCTAAACCCGCATGTGGAGGAGCGCCATAACGTAAAGCTTCCAATAAGAAACCAAACTTCTCAGCGGCTTCTTCATCACTGATCCCCAGTAACTGGAATACTTTGGCTTGCACTTCAGGGGTATGAATACGTACAGAACCACCGCCTAATTCAGTGCCGTTTAATACCATATCGTAGGCATTGGATAACAAGGCTCTGTGATCCAGTTTATCCATTTCGGTGGCCAGAAATTCCGCAGTGTCCAAAGGTGATGTAAAGGGATGGTGTACAGCCGAGAAGCTGCCATCATCGTTTTCTTCGAACATTGGGAAATCAACAACCCAGAGTGGTTTCCAGCCCTGCACTGTTAAAGCTAAATCTTCACCTAACTTCAGACGCAGCGCGCCCATAGCTTCACAGACTACTTTGTAGCTGTCTGCGCCGAAGAAAATTAAGTCGCCTGTAGTAGCTTGGGTACGGTTTAAAATTTCGCTGATAATTTCAGGCGTTAAAAACTTAGCAACCGGAGACTGAATACCTTCAGCGCCAGCGTTAATATCATTTACCTTTAACCAGGCTAAACCTTTAGCACCATAAATGCCGACAAAAGCTGTGTAGTTGTCGATGTCTTTCCTTGAGACTTTTTCAGCGGCACCAGGTACTTTTAGCGCAACAACACGACCTTTTTTATCGTTCGCAGGGCCTGAGAATACTTTAAACTCCACTTCTTTTAACAAGTCTGCCACGTCAACAAACTGCATAGGATTACGCAGATCCGGTTTGTCTGAACCATATAAACGCATGGCTTCGTTGTAAGTCATGCGAGGCATTTTGCCTAAATCGACATTCAACAGTTGCAGAAACATCTGGTGAACCATTTGTTCTGTCACTTCCATCACTTGCTCAGACGTCATGAACGAAGTTTCAATATCAATCTGAGTAAATTCAGGCTGACGGTCAGCCCGTAAATCTTCGTCACGGAAACATTTCACGATTTGGTAATAACGGTCTAAACCCGCCATCATCAGCAATTGTTTAAACAGCTGAGGTGATTGTGGCAAAGCGAAAAACTGACCTTTGTGTGTGCGGCTTGGCACTAAATAGTCACGGGCACCTTCAGGTGTCGCTTTGGTCAGAATTGGCGTTTCAACATCTAAAAAGCCGTTACTATCCATGAAGTTACGCACAAAGCTGGTCACTTTAGCGCGGAACTTTAAACGGTCGCTCATCAGAGGACGGCGTAAATCAATATAACGGTACTTTAAGCGCTGCTCTTCGCTGTTGTTCTGGTTTGGATCCAAAGGCAAAGGCGCTGATTTATTCAGGATCGTCAGGCTGGAGGCATAAACTTCCACTTCACCTGTGGCCATTTCGCTGTTGACCTGAGACTCTGGACGGGCACGCACTGTGCCTGTTAATTGCACACAAAATTCGTTGCGTAGATCTGCAGCCTGAGAGAATAAGTCTGTTAAGTCCGGATCAAAAAATACCTGAACCAGACCTTCGCGGTCGCGTAAATCAATAAAAATCAAACCACCTAAATCACGACGACGGTTTACCCAACCACATAATGAAACCTGTTGACCTATGTTTTCTGCCTTTAATGAACCGCAATAATGGCTACGCATTAACTTATCCTTTCAATCGAACTTTAATCTGCCTGCGAAAATGAGCGCTAATTATATAGAAAAGACGCTTAATGTCACTGCTCTTAAGGTCTGTTGAGGTTTGGAAATTGAATTTTGTTCGTCTGAGCAGTGCTTTGACCGCAAAACGAGGATTAGCGGCTAAAACGATATTGGCTTTTGCCTTGTTGCTTGACCTGATACATCAGCTTGTCGGCAGACTTTAATAAAGTTGCCGCATCTGTGCCGTCATGCGGGTAAATAGCTATGCCAATGCTGGCGCCTACGCTGGCCTGGCACACCGACAAAGCCAGTGGTTCCTGCAGATAAAGTAATATTTTTTCTGCCACTATGGCCGCATCATCTTTATCAACCAGACCTGTTAATAAAATCACAAACTCATCGCCACCAAAACGAGCCACGGTATCCGTTTTCCGTACACAATGACTCAAAAGCGCAGATAACTTCACCAGCATCTCATCGCCCACATCATGCCCATACTGATCATTCACCAGCTTAAAACCATCCAGATCAATAAACATCAGCGCCAGCATTTCGTTATGGCGGGCATGCTGATGCAATGCGGTTTGCAGACGTTCAATCAGCAGACTGCGGTTTGGTAATTGGGTTAAATCATCGTGGCCTGCCATAAAACGCATTTTTTCTTCGATTTTACGGCGTAAATTCACTTCACGGCGCAAGGAGAAATTCCAGATTAAAAAGCCAACAATAACCAGCAGTGATACAGCGGCGATTTGCAGCACAAGCCGGATCACCCGGCTTTGATCCAAGCCCTGTTTGATTTCCAGATGCAGCCATTTGTCCTGAAGGTTCTTCCTGTCTGCATCGTTGATTGTTTTTATACCTTTATTCAGGATCAGCAGAAGCTCAGGCAAATCTTTATGCACACCAAAATAAGAAGGGTAAACTGCCAGATCAGTTGGTACGTAAGCTCTTAAATTAACATAGCGGGGATCTCGCATGGCAATGCCTGAAGCCACTACAGTATCCAGTGCAAAATCAGCCTGCCCCGCAACGACCATCTCCAGACCTTCATCTAAGCTATCCACCGGGATAATTTTATGCTGCTTGAAGTCTTTTTTTAGCTGTTTTGCATATTGGTAGTCACGCATCACAGCGATACGTTTTCCGTCCATATCTGCCACTTTGGTGTCAAATCTGGCATCGTGTTTACCTATCAGGATCCATTGCAAAGTCCAGTAATCTATGCTGAATGCACTGTAACTACGACGCTCTGGTAAATCTGAAATATTGGCCACCATATGCAACTTTCCGTCTTTAAAATCTGCCAGTAACTGCTCCCAGTTACTGTAGGGCTGCGGCACAAAATGCACGCCCAGGCGTTGATTCAGCAGTTTCAGCAAATCAGTAGTAATGCCCTGAGCTTCGCCTTTTTCATCCACAAATTCCACCGGACGCCAGTTGCTCATCACGCCAACCCGGATCTGCTGATGTTGATTTAACCATTGTCGCTCGGCTGCTGTTAAAGGCACTTTGTCGCGAAATGTCTGAAAATAGCCCCCAGCCTCTTTATCCAGCCAGCGACTTTCAATCTCAACCATTTCATCCAGACTGATTTGTGAAAAACCTTGTTGGATCTTTTGATACAACTCTTCATCTTCGGTGCGGATCAGAGAGTACACTGCAGATCCATAACGAATTCCCGGAAAGACTTTAAGGCTGCCCTGACTGCTGTTTTGTTGCAGACGCGCGCGAACTATGACATCAGAGGCTAAAAAACCGCTTAATTGATTCTTTAACACTGCTTCAATCATCTGATCAACGGTATCAAAGACTTTCAATCTTGCATTTGGAAATTGCTGTTGCAGCTGCGGACCCAGACTAGCTGTATGCAATAAGCCGAATGTGGCACCTTTGAGTTGCTCTTGATCAGTCAAATCAGAGCTACTGTTGTAAAACAAAGAGGAGTAAATATTATATAAATGGTAGGCAGGTTTCAGACCGGTGAATTTTTCCGCATTTTCAACCTGAGCCATTTGCACATCAATACGGCCTCTACGCAAATAGGCCAGGGAATCTTCCGACTGATTGGGTACAAAGCTGATAGCAACGCCGGTTTTTTTTGACCACAACCGCCATAAATCAACAAAAACCCCTTGTACATCCCCTATAGAGCTGACGTGCATAAAAGGCTGGTTGCCAATAGATACGCCCACTAACAAGGTATCCGGGTCTGTATCCACACCGAGCCATTTCCGCTCTAATTGATCTCTGAACGCCATATCTACAGCATCAGCCGCAGCGTTTAACTGCTGCAACAATAGCGCTTGATTCTGTCCGACCGCAAAAGTCAGCTCGATCTTTCGCACCGGCACTTTTTTATAGACAGGATAAAATGTCATCAGCTCTTTATAACGGCCATAACGGGGTGGTAATCGATCAAGACCGGTAAAAGCTTTAATTTCGCCTCTTAAAGCAGAGTCATACATTTGAGAGACTGAGTCGTAATGTTTGAGTACCAGATCGGGTTGTTGTTGGGTCAGGCTGTCAATGTGAGTGGATCGCTCAACCACGCCCACCAGATGAGGCCTTAAATCAGTTAAGTTATGAACTCCGGCCAGATCGCGATGCACAAACACATTGCTGAAAATATCCAGATAACTTTGGCCTAATAAATAAGCGTGTTCCCTTTCAGCAGTTCGCCCCAGGCCACCGTGTAAATCAATGACACCAGTGCTCAGCATACTCAGCGTATCAGCCCAGTCAGCAGCCACAAATTCTGTTTTAATGCCCTGCTGTCTGGCGATTTCTTGCCAGTAATCCACCACTAAACCTGCTGGCTGGCCTTGCTCATCAACAAACATATAGGGATAAGTGTCGCTGGAGATCCCTATTTTCAGCGAAGCAGGAAGTGAACTGACAGCTGCAGAGTCTTGCGCCTGCAAAGTACAGCCCATAAGTAACACAAACAACAACAGCAACTTTTTTATCATGTTGAAGATAGAATTTTCACCTTGGTTTAACAGCCCGAATGCAGCGATAATGCGCGTCTTAATGTTCCTGAAACCTCTTACAACGGAAATCGCAGATGCTTTATCTTGGCTGCCCGGTCTGGGCCAACCCCCAGTGGAAAAACCTGATATTTAACAGCAAGCTGGATCCGTCAGACTTTCTTGCTAACTATAGTCGGTATTTCAACTCTGTAGAGGGCAACACCAGCTTTTATGCTGATCCTTCCCCCCAGACTGTCATGCGCTGGAAGGAACAAAGTAGCGATGGCTTCCGTTTTACCTTAAAAGTTCCTAAGCGGTTGAGTCATCAGTTTCAACAGTTCCAGCATGCTGAGTTACAACTTTGGCTTGATCTGATAGCACCATTGGCGGACAAATTAGCAATGGTTCATTTGCAGCTGCCTGCATATTTTTCGCCAGAGCATGTAAGCTGGCTCAAACAAATGCTCAATGCCCTATGTTCATCCTTTTCTGTAGCCGTAGAAGTGCGCCATCCGGTGTTTTTTGATAAAGCAGAACATGAAATAGGCCTGAACCGTTTATTGCGTGACTTTGATGCAGAGCGGGTGATTTTTGACAGCAGAGCTTTATTTTCAGTGCCAGCTACTACTGCAGCATTACTGGATGCGCAGCGAAAAAAGCCTTATTTACCAGTGCATGCTGTGGCTTTGACTAAACAGCCTATGCTGCGTTTCGTCGGCACTGATGATATGGCTATCAATCAGCATTATTATCAACCCTGGCTGGGGAAAGTCCGGCAATGGCTGGATGAAGGTAAAACGCCTTTTTGTTTTTTTCATAGCCCGGATAATTTAACTGCTCCGCAGTTAGCCCGGCAGTTTGTGTTGGATTTAGGTATCGATCATCCAATACAGGCCCCCTGGCCTGAACAGCAAAGCCAGCTTAGTCTGCTTTGATTTCGCCCAAAGGCCAAAATACGTTAAACTAGCCGCCAATTACAGGTATGAAGTTATTCCATTGATGCAAAAAGATCATATTTACGCTGACCCTTTGGGCCATATTCAGGATTTTTGTTTTGACTCTGCCGTGGTTGATGTCTTTCCGGACATGATCCAGCGCTCTGTGCCTGGCTATCAAACCATTATTCAGACCATAGGCAAGCTGACCCAACGTTTTCAGCAAGCCAACAGCAATTATTATGACTTAGGTTGTTCGTTAGGAGCTGCCAGCTTAGCTATGCGCCGCCAGATCACTGAATCTGGTTGTCAGTTAATAGGCGTGGATAACAGCGCAGCTATGGTAGAACGCTGCACCAGCCATTTACAGGCTTTTCGCTCTGATGTACCAGCTACTGTATTGCTGGCAGATATACGCAATATCCCTATGGAAAACGCTGCAGTCATAGTGAGTAATTTCACGCTACAGTTTTTAGCCAAAGAAGACAGAGCCCGCCTGATTGAGCGCATTTATCAGGCGTTGAAACCAGGTGGCATTTTTGTGTTGTCGGAAAAAATTATCGAACCCGATACCACCACGCACGAGCTGCTGATTGATTTACATCACGACTTTAAACGCGCCAATGGCTACAGCGAGCTGGAAATCAGCCAAAAACGCACTGCGCTTGAAAATGTGATGCGCCCCGACAGTCTGGCTGAACATAAAGCGCGATTGTCTGCTGCAGGCTTTGAACATATCAGCCTGTGGTTTCAGTGTTTTAACTTTTGCTCTATGGTCGCAATAAAAGCAACAGAGGAGCAACGATGAGCCGTTTTCAAAGTTTTTATCAGCAAATTGCTGCGAATAAGCTGGTGCACTGGCTGGAAACATTACCGGCTCAACTGAAAAATTGGGAACAGGACGCTTTGCATGGCGATTTTAAGCAATGGCAAAAAGTACTGGACCATTTGCCTGTTGCACCGAAAAACTGTGTTGAACTGAAAAATAAAGTCGAATTTGGCCTGCCAGAAGATTTAAATGACGGCCAGAAACAGCGGCTTGAAGTGCTGTTGCGACAATTGATGCCATGGCGCAAAGGCCCTTTTACTGTGCATGGATTAACCATTGATACTGAATGGCGGTCTGATTGGAAATGGGACAGAGTTTTACCTCATATCAGCCCGCTTCAACACAGAACAGTGTTGGATGTGGGCTGTGGCAGTGGTTACCATCTGTGGCGGATGACAGGTGAAGGTGCCGAATTTGTCGTAGGTATTGACCCTTCACAGCTGTTTTATTGCCAGTTTGAAGCAATCAAACATTTTAATCCCGATCCCACTGTGCATCTGTTACCTGTTGGCATAGACGATATGCCGGAGCTAAAAGCTTTTGATACTGTGTTTTCTATGGGCGTGTTGTATCACCGCCGCTCCCCAGTCGACTTCTTAGTTCAGTTAAAACAACAACTGCGCCCAGGCGGTGAACTGGTGCTGGAAACTCTGGTGATTGAAGGCGATGAACAAGCCGTATTAGTGCCCACTGACCGCTACGCAAAAATGCGTAATGTCTGGTTTATTCCAAGTACAGCGGCATTGTTGCTTTGGTTGCAGCGGGTCGGTTTTAAAAACGCCAAAGTGGTGGATCTATCTGTCACCAGTCTGGATGAACAACGTAAAACCAGTTGGATGGAAAATGAAAGTCTGATTGATTTTCTCGACCCAACTGATCATAGTAAAACCATTGAAGGCTATCCGGCGCCACTGCGTGCTGTGATAGTAGCTCAGGCTTAGAATAAAGGAACCTTGATGCCATACCGCCCCAAGTCAACCATGGAACAATGGCGCATACTACAAGCTGTAGTGGATGCGGGGGGTTATGCTCAGGCCGCTGATTTACTGAATAAAAGTCAGTCTTCACTGAATCATGCGGTAGCAAAATTGCAGTATCAGCTGGGTGTGGAACTGCTGGAAGTCAAAGGCCGTAAAGCTTTTTTAACTTCGGCGGGCGAAGTGATGTTACGCCGCTCCAGGTTGTTAACCCAACAAATTGAAGATTTGGAACTGTTGGCTTCCAATATTAATGTCGGATGGGAGCCAGAAATTCGCATTGCGGTGGAGTTAATTTACCCGAAAAAATATCTGTATCAGGCGCTGGCAAAGTTCCATCCTGTTTCCCGTGGCAGCCGAATTCAGATTATAGATACTGTGATCACTGGCTCCACCGAAATGATTATTGAACATAAGGCAGATTTAGTCATAGCAGCGTCACCCAGTGTACCTAAAGGTTATATAGGTGAACCTTTGACCGTGACCCAGATGCTGCCTGTGGTGGGGCAAGCTCATGTGCTGGCACAGCAGCCAGAACTGGATTTAAATGAGCTGAGTCAACATTTACAGATAGTGATCCGGGATACGGCCAGCAAACCTAAAGATGTAGGCTGGCTGCGGGCGGAACAGCGCTGGACTGTAAATAATTTTTTTGAAGCTATAGATATACTGAAAAGCGGTATTGGGTTTTGCTGGTTGCCTGGATTTCTGATCGAAGATTTGGTCAAAACCGGCGTTCTGGTCAGCCTTAGTATTCCATTAAGTTCAGCCCGTGTTGTGCCTTTAGCTTTAATTACACCCAAAGAAGAAACATTGGGGCCTGGCAGCCGTCAGTTACGAGAGCTGTTATTAGCCGAACATAAAAACTACCAGTCAGGGGATAATAATGAATCACCAAGAAGTTACTGAATTAATGAAAGTGACAGCACAGGATGCTGTTGTTTATGCGGCAGAAGAGCATCAGGTGCTGCTGGATTTCAGCCTGGACAGCTTAACCCTGGTCGACGAAATACTAAGCGAGCTGTACTTACGTCAACAGGAACAACGTCATGCTGATGAGGTGTTGTTTACTTTATCCAACGTATTTGGTGCTTATACAGGTGAAGTTTTTATTCATCATGTTGGTGGTCAGTGGTATCACGATGAATCGGCTCCTGAAGCCCCTTACATTTGTGTTCATTACAATGGTAAAGAGTTTCCTTTTGCATCTTTGGTTTATCACCAGATCGCCAAAACCCCAAGTGCCAGTTTACGCAATTATGTAGGTCAGGCCATGAGCAATGTGATGCAATAACAGGTCTTTGGCACAGAGTTCTGAGGCGGTTCCGGTCGCATTCGCATATGCTGTGCAGTAAATCCTTTTGTCTGGCGGCTTTACAAGGTAAAATGCCGCCAATTTTTTTGGACCTTCACTTTTTAGCCATTTGGGGATTGCCGTGAGCGAGCAAAAAACGTCGTTAAGTTACAAAGACGCTGGTGTGGATATTGATGCCGGTGAGGCCTTGGTTGACCGTATTAAAGGTGCAGTAAAACGCACAACCCGTAAAGAAGTAATGGGCGGTTTAGGCGGCTTTGGTGCTTTGTGTCAAATCCCTGCTGGCTATAAAGAGCCGGTACTGGTATCGGGCACTGACGGTGTGGGTACTAAATTGCGTCTGGCGATGGACTTAAAACGCCATGACGGCGTAGGTATCGATTTAGTCGCCATGTGTGTCAATGACATAGTGGTTTCAGGTGCTGAACCTTTATTTTTCCTCGACTACTACGCCACTGGCAAGCTGGATGTCAATACTGCTGCTACTGTTGTTGAAGGCATAGCGACAGGCTGTGAGCTGGCGGGTTGTGCTCTGGTAGGCGGTGAAACTGCTGAAATGCCAGGTATGTACCATGGCGAAGATTATGACATCGCAGGTTTTAGCGTAGGCGTGGTTGAAAAGTCTGAAATTATCGACGGCAGCAAAGTAAAAGCCGGTGATCAGCTCATTGCATTAGCCGCTTCTGGTCCTCATTCCAACGGTTTTTCGTTAATTCGTAAAGTGCTGGAAGTCAGCGGTCAGGATCCTCAGACCATGCTGGAAGGCAAAACTATTGCCGACCACTTGTTAGAACCGACCCGCATTTATGTGAAAAATTTACTGGCATTGATTAAATCCATGCCAGTCCATGCTTTGTGCCATATCACTGGCGGTGGCTTCTGGGAAAATATTCCACGGGTATTACCAGAAAACACTCAGGCAAAAATCATTGAGAGCAGCTGGCAGTGGCCTGCTATTTTCAGCTGGTTACAACAGCAAGGCAATGTGGAACGTTATGAAATGTACCGCACCTTTAACTGTGGTGTAGGCATGATCGTCGTAGTTCCTGCCACTCACTTAGATGCAGCTTTAGCCCAGTTAAAAGCAGCAGGCGAAAACGCCTGGCACTTAGGTGAAATCAATCAGGTTGCTGCCGACCAGGCTCAAGTTGTGATTGAAGGCTAAACCCAACCATGAAATCTATTGTGGTACTGATTTCAGGCAGTGGCTCCAATCTGCAGGCTATCTTAGATGCCTGCAGTGCAGGTTTTATCGCAGGTAAAGTCACAGCTGTGTTATCGAATAAAGCTAAAGCGTATGGCCTGGAAAGGGCAAAAAAAGCCGGAGCTAAAGCCTTGGTGCTGGATCATAAAGCTTATGAAGACCGTACTTCTTATGACAAAGCTTTGATTGAAACTATTGATCAGCATCAACCTGATTTGGTGGTACTGGCTGGTTTTATGCGTATTTTAACGCCTGAATTTGTCCAGCATTATCAAGGCCGCTTACTGAATATTCATCCTTCGTTATTGCCGAAATATCAAGGCTTGAATACCCATCAGCGCGCTATTGATGCAGGCGACACTGAACATGGCTGCTCAGTGCACTTTGTCACTGCAGAACTGGATGGCGGCCCAGTCATTTTACAAGCCAAGGTTCCGGTTTTTCCTGGCGATGATGCTGATGCAGTTGCAGAGCGCGTACACGAACAGGAACATCGCATTTATCCATTAGTTGTACGCTGGTTTTGTCAGAACCGTTTACAACAGCAGTCAGATAAGGCATTGTTAGATGGCCTTTTATTGTCTGACCATGGATATGCAAATGACCAGGATGACGAATAAATGGCGCCTTAGTGCGTCATTTTTTTTACTCTTTTCAAGCCTCTTGTCTGCTGAAGAACCTGCAGCTGTGCCTTCAGCTCAGTTATCAACCTTTGAAGCCAGTTACAATGTATTGCGTTCCGACAAAAAACACGGTGAAGCCAAACGTTATGTAAAAACCACTGAACAAGGTTATGAGCTGGGCTACAGCAGTGATATTAGCTGGCTGATTTTCACTGATAAACGCTCTGAACAATCTTTTTTTAGTGTCAAAGATGGCCGTATTCAACCCAGCCGTTATGTGATGCAGCGCACTGGCTCGGGCCCAAACCGTTATTACGAGTTGAACCTGAACTGGGAAAACAAAGAGCTAAGGGTTGGCAAATCTAAAAAGGCCAAAGCTGTGCAATGGAACCAGCAATGGCTCGACCCTTTGAGTTACCACAGCCAACTGGCATTGGATTTAAAAGCCGGTAAGACTGAATTTATGTATCAGGTGCTGAACCGTCATGGTGAGGAACGTGAATACAGCTTTAAAGTGGCTGGCGAAGAATGGTTATCTCTGCCCTACGGCAAAGTAAAAGCGATACGGATTGAACGCACAGGCACAGGCCCTGACAAACAAGTAGTGGCCTGGGTAGCACCGGAACTGGATTATTTGTTGGTTCGTTTATGGCAGGCTGAAGAAAAGGTCGAACAGTTTGATATTCAGCTGGCGACTTTAAAGCAGTAAAAATACCTTAACCAGAGCCGCTTATTGCGGCTCTCCTGCCTTAAACAATTGTGACTGGCCACTGCTCATTATCTGCCATTGCTCATTTGAGGTCAGTGGCAGAGTCGCAATAATAGTCACTACATCCTTTTCAGTGGTTTCTTTTGAAAAATCAATATCTACATCCATATCAGACAGCAGTGCCACACCAAAGGGCGCTCTTCTGGTGATCCAGTGCAATTTAGTACTGCAATACGCCAGCAAGTAATCGCCATCTGATATCAACAAATTAAACACACCTAACTGCTGCAACGCCGGACACAGAGTAGCCAGATAATCAAATGCCTGTTTCATATCTGCAGGAGCAACCGGAAATTGTTGCTCAAGCGCATTGAGCAGATAACAAAATGCATGCTCGCTGTCAGTCTGCCCCACCACAAGATGCTGCCCGACAGCCAAACCCTCATAGCCCTTCAGTTGGCCATTATGAGCGTAAGTCCAGTATTTACCCCATAAAGTACGGGTAAAAGGATGTGTATTCTCAAGCCCCACTCCACCGCTGTTCGCCTGACGGATGTGCGCCACCACAGCGGTACTTTTAATGGGGTAGTCACTGATAAGCCGAGCAATTTCAGACTGATAACTCGGATCGGCATCTTTAAAAGTACTGACCCCTTTGCCCTGATAAAAAGCCACGCCCCAGCCATCTTTATGTGGACCCGTCTTGCCACCCCGCTCTCTTAAGCCTTTAAAGCTAAAACAGATATCGGTCGGCACATTGGCTGACATTCCTAATAACTCACACATAGATCAGATAGCTTCCTATACTTGGTAACACGACAGACTGAAGCTGCAACAAAAGTTGACAGTAAACCAGACTGCAAAGTAAGGAATTACTTGCATCTTTGCAACAGGCACACTACTCTAAGCCAACAGTGGTCAGACCTCTAGTTCTCAGGAGTAAATTATGGATGTGTTATTTTTTTGGGTAGCCTTGCTTGGCACAGTCGCCGTGCTCGCCTACCACAGGGCAAGTTTAACTATGTTTACAGCGTTGATCGCTGCTTTATTAGCTGTTGCAACTTTCACTGATACAGTGGGTGTGGTCAGCTGGATCCTGTTTTTAATAGTCGCAGTACCATTAAATGTCGCCAGCATACGTCAACAGTACTTAACCAAGCCGCTGCTGAAAATGTACCGCAAAATTATGCCGGAAATGTCGACCACAGAAAAAGAAGCTATTGATGCCGGCACCACCTGGTGGGAAGGCGATTTATTCCGTGGTACGCCAGACTGGCACAAGTTGCACAACTATCCAAAGCCACGTTTAAGTGCGGAAGAGCAGGCGTTTTTAGATGGCCCTTGTGAAGAATTACTGGCCATAGTCGATGACTGGCATACCACTCACGAACGTGCTGATTTATCACCAGAGGTGTATCAGTACCTGAAAGATCATGGCTTCTTTGCGATGATCATCAAAAAGCAATACGGTGGTCTGGAGTTTTCTGCTTATGCCCAGTCTTGTGTACTACAAAAATTAACCAGCAAAAGCATGGTGTTATCCAGCGTCGTTGGTGTGCCTAACTCTTTAGGCCCTGGTGAGCTGCTACAACATTATGGGACTAAAGAGCAGCAGGACCACTACCTGCCTCGTTTGGCCAAAGGGTTAGAAATTCCTTGTTTTGCGTTAACCAGCCCGGAAGCAGGTTCTGATGCCGGCGCTATTCCGGACGTAGGTATAGTTTGTAAAGGCGAATGGGAAGGCCAGGAAATTATTGGTATGCGCCTGACCTGGAACAAGCGTTATATCACGCTGGCTCCTATTGCGACCGTATTGGGTTTAGCCTTCAAAATGCAGGATCCGGACGGCTTGTTAGGCGACAAAAAAGATTTAGGTATCACCTGTGCTTTAATCCCTGTTTCTACCCCTGGCGTTAAAATTGGCCGTCGTCACTTTCCGCTGAACGTGCCATTCCAGAATGGTCCTACTCAGGGTGAAGAAGTTTTTGTGCCACTGGATTACATCATAGGTGGTCCAAAAATGGCTGGTCAGGGCTGGCGTATGCTGGTGGAATGTTTGTCTGTAGGCCGTGCTATCACGCTGCCGTCCAACAGCACTGGTGGTATCAAAGCTGCCGCCTTACTGACAGGTGCTTATGCCCGTATTCGTCGTCAGTTCAAGCTGCCTATTGGTAAAATGGAAGGTATTGAAGAAGCCTTAGCCCGTATTGGTGGTTATGCTTATATGGCAGAAGCTTCGACTACTATGTCGGTAGGTTCTATCGACTTGGGCGAAAAGCCATCTGTTATTTCCGCTATCACTAAATACCATATGACAGAGCGTATGCGTCAGGTGACTATTGATGCGATGGACATTCATGGTGGTAAAGGCATCTGTATGGGCCCGAACAACTATTTAGCCCGCGGTTATCAGGGCGCTCCTGTTGCCATCACAGTGGAAGGCGCCAATATTCTGACCCGTAATATGATTATTTATGGTCAGGGTGCAATTCGTTGCCATCCATTTGTATTGGCTGAATTACAGGCTGCTGGTTTAGAAGATGAACGTGCCGCTGTTACTGCTTTTGATCATGCTTTGTTTGGTCATATTGGTTTTAGCATCAGCAACTTCTTCCGTGCTTTATGGTTAGGGGTAAGCAATTCAGCCTTCTCTGCCAGCCCGTATTCGGATGCAACAGCTAAGTACTACAAACAAATGAACAGATACAGCGCTGCGTTGGCACTGATGTCTGACGTTGCTATGGGTACTATGGGTGGTGACTTAAAACGCCGTGAGCGTATCTCTGCCCGTTTAGGCGATATGTTGTCCATGTTGTATCTGACCTCTACTG
Source organism: Rheinheimera soli (assembly GCF_031457405.1). Lineage (GTDB taxonomy): Bacteria > Pseudomonadota > Gammaproteobacteria > Enterobacterales > Alteromonadaceae > Pararheinheimera > Pararheinheimera soli_A. The sequence goes on from NZ_JAVDWR010000006.1 coordinate 206,277, forward strand.
TACTGAAGCGTTATAACGACGATGGCCGTCCGGCTCAGGATCTACCTTTAGTGCAATGGGCTTGTGAAGACAATATGTACAAAGCTCAGGTCGCACTGGATGAAATGCTGGATAACTTCCCGAATCGTATCGTTGGTTCAGTTCTTGGTAAGCTGTTATTCCCTTGGGGTCGTACTTTACGTAAACCTTCAGATCAGCTGGATCATCAGGTGTCGCGTATTATGCAAACACCTTGTGAAGCCCGTAGCCGCTTAGCGACACACGTCTATCTGACGCTGGAGCCAAACAACCAGATCGGTTTAATTGAAAAAGCTCTGACGGATATTCTCGCCGCTGAGCCTATCTTCGACAAAGTGGTGCATGCAGCCAATAAACGTCTGCCATTCTTCCGCTTACACGAAGTAGCAGCTTTAGGTTTAGAGCTGGGTGTGATCACTGAAGCTGAAGCAGAGAAGCTGCGAGTGGCTGAACAAGGCCGTCTGCACACCATCAACGTGGATGATTTTGATCCACTGGAACTGGCTGCTGATAAGTCACTGTTTGATAAAAAACCAAAAGCTAAGTCTGCTGCCGCTTAAGTTGCAACTGCTCACATCGAGCCTGCCCTGTGCAGGCTTTTTTTTGCCTGTAGCAATGCATGGTTCAGAGATTTAGACAAAGAGATAAGCTCAAGGGGATCATTGAACAGGAACAAAAGAATGTGGAGTTTGTAGTGTTGTTTGTTGTATCGAAGATTTTCAGAACTACAGAAAGCAAAAAACAGCATTGCTGCTGTTATTTTTACTGGGAAAATGGTCGGTGATGCAAGATTCGAACTTGCGACCCCTTGGACCCAAACCAAGTGCGCTACCAAGCTGCGCTAATCACCGACATATAACCTAGTCTAAATGGGGTGGCTGATGGGGCTCGAACCCACGACAACCGGAATCACAATCCGGGACTCTACCAACTGAGCTACAGCCACCACGGTAGAACTTTACTATTGTTGCAATGGCGCGCCCGATAGGACTCGAACCTATGACCCACGGCTTAGAAGGCCGTTGCTCTATCCAGCTGAGCTACGGGCGCCAAATTCGAGGCCGCTAGGCTCTCTTAAATGGTCGGTGATGCAAGATTCGAACTTGCGACCCCTTGGACCCAAACCAAGTGCGCTACCAAGCTGCGCTAATCACCGACTTCGCTACACTACTGCAACGGGGCGGAATATTACAGCCCAACCCTTGGAGCGTCAAACCTTTTTTGCAGCTAAAAAACTGATTGCTTAATATTTGAACCTATTTGCTGTAAAAGGCATCAATAGCGCGAAAATATGCTGTTTTTTTAACTTTTTACGCCAGTTAAACTGATCTGCTTGGCCTCTTTGCCGTAGCTGTGCGAAAATACAAATCCTCAGGTTTCAGGTCAACAGAGCAGTTTTATGGCAGCACAAATCATAGATGGCAAAGCGGTAGCTCAATCTACCCGTCAACAGGTCGCATTAAGAGTTCAGCAACGCCTTGCAGCAGGAAAAAGAGCTCCGGGCCTTGCGGTAGTACTGGTAGGTATGGATGCAGCCTCTCAGGTCTATGTAGGCAGCAAACGTAAAGCCTGTGAAGAAGTAGGCTTTGAGTCTTTTTCTTATGATTTGCCTTCAGGTACAACTCAACAACAGTTATTCGATTTAATCGACAGCTTAAACGCTGACACTAAAGTGGACGGTATTCTGGTGCAATTGCCTCTGCCAGCAGGCTTAGACGCCTCCGCTATTCTGGAACGTATCAATCCACTGAAAGATGTCGATGGTTTCCACCCATACAATATTGGCCGATTAGCTCAGCGTATGCCTGCCCTGCGCCCTTGTACGCCAAAAGGCATTATCAAACTACTGCAAAGCACCGGTATTCAAATCCGAGGCATGGATGCAGTAGTTGTAGGCGCATCCAACATTGTAGGCCGCCCTATGGCGCTGGAGCTGTTATTAGCAGGTTGTACTACAACCGTCTGCCATAAGTTTACCAAACAGCTGGAACAGCATGTCCGCCGCGCTGATTTAGTGGTGGTGGCTGTAGGCAAGCCTGAATTTATTCCTGGCGACTGGATTAAACCTGGCGCGCTGGTGATTGATGTAGGTATTAACCGTTTAGAATCCGGCAAACTGGTAGGTGACGTTGAATTTGATAAAGCAAAGGAGCATGCACGTTTTATTACCCCAGTGCCAGGTGGTGTAGGCCCTATGACGGTAGCTTGCCTGATTGAAAATACCTTAGAAGCGTGCGAGCAGTTCCACGATCAATAGTCAGATACAGGTATGAATGAAAAATAGGCAGAGCTACAACTCTGCCCTTTTTATTGGCTGTTATTAGCCCCGACGCCAGGTGGTAACACCTGCCTTGTCTTCCAGAATAATACCCTTAGCCACCAAAGCATCACGGGCAGCATCAGCTGCAGCCCAGTCTTTGTTAGCTCGTGCAGTATTACGCTCTGTGATCAAGGCTTCAATTTCAGCCACATCATCTGAATCCGTACCTGACTGTAAAAAGGTCTCTGCATCACCTTGCAAAATACCCATCACGCTGCCGAGCTTAATCAGCAGGCCAGCCAACTGTGAGGCTTTGGCCGGATCTGTGGCTTTTTCTTTATTGATATCACGCGCCAGCTCAAACAGCACAGGCAAAGCCAGAGCTGTATTGAAGTCATCATCCATAGCAGCGCGGAAGGTTTTGACATAGTCACTGTTCATATCGACGTCTGTCGCAGGAGTGACTTCACGCAAGGCTGTGTACAAACGGCCTAAAGCCGAATGCGCCTGCAGCAAGTTTTCAGCCGAATAGTTCAACTGGCTGCGGTAATGGCTGGAGATCAGGAAATAACGCACAGCTTCAGCGTTGTAATCTGCCAGCACATCTTTGACAGTAAAAAAGTTGCCTAAAGATTTAGACATCTTTTCTTTATCCACCTGCACCATACCTGTATGGATCCAGGTATTAACGTACGGTGTGTCATGCGCGCAGCAGGATTGAGCAATTTCATTTTCATGGTGCGGGAACTGTAAATCTGAACCACCACCGTGAATATCAAAATGCTTGCCTAAATGTTTTGCACTCATAGCAGAACATTCGATATGCCAGCCAGGACGGCCTTCGCCCCATGGTGATGACCAGCTTGGCTCATTAGGTTTGGCCATTTTCCACAAAACAAAATCCAGTGGATCGTCTTTGGCCTGATCAATTTCAACCCGGGCGCCGGATTGCAGCATATCGAGGTTCTGTTGACTCAATTGGCCATAGGCTGCGTATTTACTGACATCAAACAGCACATCACCGTCAGAGGCTATATAGGCATAACCTTTAGCCACTAAAGTTTCAATCAGCTCAATAATTTCGGCCATATGAGTGGTGACCCGGGGCTCAATATCGGCAGGCATTAAACCCAGTGCTTTGAAATCCTCATGCATAGCGACCGTATAACGGGCCGTTAAAGCGTCACAGCTTTCGCCATTTTCATTGGCTCTTTTGATGATTTTGTCGTCCACATCTGTGATGTTACGCACATAAGTGACGTCATAACCGCTGAAACGTAAATAACGGTTCATCACATCAAAAGCCACATAAGTACGGGCGTGACCAACATGACAGAAATCATAAATAGTGATGCCGCAGACATACATAGAAACTTTGCCAGGCACTAAAGGCACAAAGGACTCTTTTTTACGGGTCAGGGTATTAAAAATCTGCAGCATGGGCTCCTCGGGAAATCATCAAATCATCGGTCACAAAGTGCAACAGTGTAACATTAGCAAATGTCTTGAGCTATCCTCGCTTTGTGATCTCCAATAGCTGCGGTACACTATCGCCGTTTTTAAGCCACAGGAGATGATCATGGTTAGCTTACATACCAATTTTGGTGTTATAAAACTGGCATTATTTGCCGACAAAGCCCCTGCAACAGTCGAAAACTTTTTGAATTACGTCAAAGAAGGTTTTTATGACAACACCATTTTTCACCGTGTGATCAATGGCTTTATGATCCAGGGTGGCGGTTTTACTCCTGACATGGAACAAAAAGAACCAGGCAATCCAATCAAAAACGAAGCAAATAACAAAGTGGCGAACAAAGCCGGCACTGTGGCTATGGCCCGTACCAGCGATCCACATTCTGCCACCTGCCAGTTTTTTATTAACGTAGCCAACAACGACTTTTTAGATTTCAGCTCAGAAACTTCTCAGGGTTGGGGTTACTGTGTATTTGGTGAAGTAGTGGAAGGTATGGATGTGATCAACAAAATCAAAACTGTGTCCACTGGCCGCAAGTTTGGTCATGCTGACGTACCAAATGATGCAGTGATCATCGAAAAAGCAGAAATCCATGGCTAAAGGCCACAGCCTTTTTATTGCCGATCTGCATTTAAGCGAACAACGCCCGGATATTACCGCGGCGTTTTTGCTTTTTTTACAGCAAAAAGCCGCAGAAGCCGATGCGCTTTATATTCTGGGCGACTTGTTTGAAGTCTGGATTGGTGACGATAACCCCTCGCCTCTGCTGACTGAAGTTGCCACAGCCATCAAAGCTTTAACAGCTCAGGCTGTGCCTGTATATTTTTGCCATGGCAACCGCGACTTTTTACTCGGCAAAAAATTTGCTAAGCGCTCTGGCATGCAGTTGCTTGATCCTCTGACTGTGGTCGATTTATATGGTACTCCTACTTTATTGATGCATGGGGATTCGCTGTGCACTCTGGATATTGGTTATCAAAAATTTCGGGCCTGGTGGGATCAAAAGTGGTGGCAAAAGCTAATACTGTCGTTACCGCTGTGGTACCGGCAACATCTGGCACGCAAAGCACGCCGTGTCAGTGCTATGGATAAAAAAGGCAAAACATCCGACATTATGGATGTAACACCAGATGAAGTGCCCAAAGTGATGGCTCAACACCAAGTGCAGCATTTAATTCACGGTCATACCCACAGACCTGCAGTACATTCATTGCAAGGTGCCGATGGCAGCGCAGCACAACGTTATGTGTTAGGTGACTGGTATAGCCAAAGCTCTTATCTGGATGTTTCCGCCTCTGACTGGCAACTGTACTTTAACCCGCTGTCCCAGGCTTAATGCTGAGATTTTTATGAGTTTTACCGAATTACTTCAGCCTATTCATCAATTTTTACAGTGTGAAACGCCGGACAGCTGGTTAGTGGAGGCGCAAAAACCAGAGCGTTTGGCCGTGTTATTACAGGACCATTTGATCTGTGAATTAAAAGCGGCTCAAACCGCTATGTATCTGCTACGCCGTTATGCCTGTGACAAAGACAGCTCTTTAACCTTACTGAACTGGCTAAAGCCTTTTGAAGACTTCGCTTATCGTTTTGATGGGGATATTCAAAGTTTAAAGCAGGCTGAAAAACTGAATAAAAGTATTATAGGCCGTTCTGATTTTGTTCACTCGGATCGTATTATTGACCGTATGGTGTTGTTGATACGCGAAGAGTTGCATCATTTTTGTCAGGTGCTGGAGATTATGCTGGACAGAGGCATTCCCTACGAAAATATCACGGCCAGTCGTTACGCTAAAACCCTGATCCAGAATTGCAAAACTCATGAACCGCAAATTCTGATCGATAAACTGATATGTGGCGCTTATATCGAAGCCCGTTCCTGTGAGCGCTTCGCTAAACTCGCTGAATTTGTTGACCCGGAGTTAGCCAGCTTTTATACCTCTTTGCTACGCTCCGAAGCCAGGCATTTTGCTGATTATCTGGAACTGGCTCAGGTGATCTCCAAATCCGATATTACCGAACGGGTTCGCTTTTTCGGTAAGCTCGAAGCTGAACTGATCTCAAGCCCGGATCCGGATTTTAAGTTCCATAGCGGTGCCCCCATGACGGCCATTTAAGGCCGTTATTTTTCGCCATTTAAACCTCTGTCTCTGCTGCTCTGATAACGCTTTGCTCTGCTTAGTATAGATTTTCTGCTTTAAACTTGACGAACCTCGTTCTATTAGCCATAACAAAGGTAAGGGTTTGTTCTGTGCCCTGTAATGAACAACGTAGTAGCCAAGGATAACAACTATGATTTTAAACCACTTATGGGGACTGTATGCCCATCCGAAAGAAGAATGGCATACGATAGACGCTCGTCACGAAAGTTTCAGATACAGTTTAATTCACATCCTGCTGATTGCCCTAATCCCTTCTCTTTGTGCTTATTATTCGGCAGTACACATCGGCTGGAGCATAGGTGTGGGTGAACCTATACGTTTAACTGCAGACAGCGCCATGATGCTTTCTGTTGCTATGTATGTAGCATTGATAGGCGGAGTCTTCGCGCTGGCTTATCTGGCACACTGGATGGCTCATACTTTTGGTTCTGAACCTACCTATACCCAGACACTGGAATTAGCCTCTTACACTTCCACACCACTGTTTATGGTAGGTTTTGCTGCTTTATTCCCTGAACTCTGGTTTGTGATGCTGGTGGGTTTGGCAGGCTTAACTTATTCGGTGTATTTGCTTTATGTAGGTGTGCCTATTCTGATGCATATTCCTGAAGAGCGCGGCTTTATTTATGCCAGCTCAGTGGTCACTACAGGCTTAATTCTGCTGGTGTGTGTGATGACAGCCACCGCTATTTTATGGAGCTCAGGTTTCGGTCCGGCCTTTACGCATTAGTTTGTACACTAATAACTTTTTAAAACCGCGATTTCAGTAATCGGCATAGGGGCGATCAATATTGTTGATCGACCCCTGCCACACCACCCTGCATGCGGGTCCGCACAGGGCGGTTCGGGAAGTTGAGGTCAT
>NZ_JAVDWR010000007.1:0-196408 GCF_031457405.1 Rheinheimera soli
GCCCACACAGATGATTGATTGCTTATTGTTAAAGAGCAGTGCTGATGCGTCAGGGACGTTCAGCGGGAGGCGTATCTTACACTTCCCAGAATTTGGGTCAAGCCAGCGTTTTGAATTTATTTATCAAACACACCACTTAAACTACTTCGCTTCACTTTTGAGCCTTTCGACTCGGTCGCGCTTCGAGGCGGCCATTTTAGTGATTTTCAACTCCGTGTCAAGCGATGTTTTCCATCATTTTTCACTTCATTTCAAAACCACCCCAGAGCTGCTTTCGCACTACCCCGTTGGCATGGCGCGCATTATAGGGAGTTTTTAATCCTGCACAACCCCTAAAATGACAATTTGATGATATTCGAGATCGTTCGCTCAGAAAAAAAGCAAAACGGCCAAAAAAGAGACTTTTTCTTCTCCTAAACAGGGATACGCAGACTATTATCGACTTTTTCTGGGCCACCAATCATTTCATCGTACGCAGATTGATGTTGTAACCATGCTTTTTTGATCGTTGCATCTGCCAAAGATTGCTTCACCTGCTCCACACTCAAAAAACGTTGAGGTCTGTTCTCTGCGTCTACCAGAAAGGCTACTCTGTCATCATAGTCTACCTGAGCCAAATAGATGCCCATTTCAACTGAATAGATCACCAACTCGTTAATCACCACATCCTGGCGGTTAAGGTGTTCCAGTCTGTGCATAATACAATCCTCATTCAAGTAAGTTTATTACTCTACGAGGCAGGATTCAGTCTGGATTTATTTAGAAGTAGAAAGGACGACTAAAGTCGTCCTTTCTGTGAAGAGGCAATCAGAAGTCGTATTTAGCACTGAACTGCACGCGATTTAAATCACCTTCGTCTCCTGACAGGATTTCGCGGGTAGCGTGACGCAGCTCGACGCCAAACATCAGCTTACTGGCTGCCTGATAAATAAGGTTGACTGCATAACTGCTGGTATTGTCTGTTACAGCTAAACCAGTTAACTGTGCGTCATTATCAATGTGCTGAGCTGAATAGATCAGGCTTGAACGCCATTTATCGGCCCAGGCATGTTTATAAGCCAACGCATAACCAGTGACTTTAATCGCATCGAGTTTGCCTGCGGCATCAAGTACTGCATCGTTGCTGGTGTTTAACCCTATATAACGGCCCAGACCTTCGCCACTATTAATAGTGAAACGAATATCGTCCGTGGCTGAGATATTGTATTTGCCTGACAAAGACACTGCATAACCATTGGTGCTGTCATCCAGACCAGCAGATTCAATAGACAGCTGGCGAGCCATCACAGCCAGCGCAACAGAACCCCAATTCGCTGCATGGTGGTATTTAACGACTACGTCTGGCACTGAGTTATCGTCCGTCACTATACGGGCGCCACCGCCGTTTGGTGTCACAGTTGTTTCAGGGTTTTCCAAAGCAACCTGCCAGCCGCCGTTGGTGTAACGCACCTGAGCCTGGCGGGCAAAGATCACACCATCTGTATTACCGATAAAATCCAGACTGTCAGGTAAGGAAGCAAGGTCCATAAAGGTGGACCAGGTTTGGCCCATCAGCCAGTTGTCATAAGTTAAGAACGCATGTCGAAGTTCAGGAGCATAACCATTACTGATCCGTTCATCGCCAATAGGGTAAGTCGACATCATATCGAACTCGAGGGTGCCGTTAATCTTCTTACCGTTATCAAGGGTTGTTGCTGTTTTTAAGAAGAAACGGGACTGGCGGGCATGGGCGTCGAAGGTCGCAGATTCTCCTGTACCACCTACAGGAGTAACACCTGGCACGTAGAAATCACGTCCTACACCTGTAGGAATTTGTCCATCTGATGTGTCTGTCCACATCGTATCTAATTTAATGTAACCGCCATAGGTCAGCTCAGTATCCCCAAAGGTCACCGCTGCAAAGGCCTGACTACTAAGTGCGCTGAAAGATAATGCCACTAAGCTGGCAAGAGGTTTTTTCGTCAGCATTGTTTTCTCCTGGTCCAAGTTAAAATGTTGTTATTGTCTGTACCACCGTTCAACTTTGGTTTGCTTTTGCCAAAGCGACAATTAGCCTTTAGTCGCAGATTGTTTTTTATTCAGTTGCATCACAGACGTCTGAGGTTGACTTGGCTAGACTAAGGTCTAATGTTGTTAGCAACTTAAAAAAGGTAGAACAAGCACAGCCATAACAGGTGGTTGTCGCTATTGGACTAAGCCACCGAGCCTACAAGACAGGGGAATATTAAAATGAGTCACGCCCAGCTTTATCCGGTACCAGATCACACCAAAGCAAAGACTTTGGTGACTAATGAGCAGTATCTGGCGATGTACGAAGAGTCGGTGAATCAACCAGACCAATTTTGGGCTACACATGGCAAACGGATCAGTTGGTTTACTCCTTTTACCAAGGTAAAAGAGACCAGCTTTGATTTAGGCAATGTGCATGTGAACTGGTTTAGCGATGGCAGCCTGAATGCAAGCTACAACTGTCTGGATCGTCATCTGCCAGAAAAAGCCAATCAGGTTGCTTATTATTGGGAAGGGGACGAACCCGGCGTGCAAAAAGCCGTGACTTATCAGGAGCTATACGACGAAGTTTGTCAGTTGGCCAATGCAATGCGCACTTTAGGTGTGGGCAAAGGCGATCGGGTTACTATTTACTTGCCGATGATCCCGGCTGCAGTGGCCTCGTTGTTGGCTTGCGCCCGAATTGGTGCTATTCACTCTGTCGTTTTTGCAGGATTTTCACCTGACGCTTTAGGTAGTCGTATTCAGGACTGTGATTCAAAATTAGTCATCACGTCCGATCAGGCCGCTCGTGGCAGCCGTTTAACTTATTTAAAAGACAACACCGATCAGGCGTTAGCACATTTAGGCGACGCTAACCCGGCTAAGCATGTGATAGTCGTCAAGCATGTTGGTGAAAATATCGATTTCCATCAGGGCCGCGACTTGTGGTATCACGAAATTCTGGCAAAAGAGCCGAAGCACTGTGAACCTGAAGTCATGAACGCTGAAGATCCACTGTTTATCCTTTATACCTCAGGCTCAACCGGCAAACCTAAAGGTGTTCTGCACACTACAGGTGGTTATATGGTCTGGGCTTCGATGACACATCAATATGTGTTCGACTATAAAGAAGGTGATATTTATTGGTGTGCCGCTGATATTGGCTGGGTCACAGGACACACTTATATAGTCTATGGCCCTCTGGCCAATGGCGCGACCAGTGTTTTATTTGAAGGCGTACCCACTTACCCTAGCGTGAAACGTATTGCTCAGGTGGTTGATAAATACAAAGTGAACATCCTTTATACGGCACCAACCGCTATTCGCGCTTTAATGGCGCACGGCAGTGTGGCTGTGGACGGAGCTGATTTATCTTCACTTTCTATATTAGGCAGTGTGGGTGAACCTATTAATCCGGAAGCCTGGAGCTGGTATCACGCCAGTTACGGCAAAGGTAACTGCCCTATTGTCGACACCTGGTGGCAAACCGAAACGGGCGGCATTTTAATTACCCCTCTGCCAGGAGCCACAGATTTAAAACCTGGTTCTGCGACACGACCATTTTTTGGTGTCAAACCTGCCATTGTGACCAACGAAGGTGAATTAGTTGAAGGTGTGGCTGAAGGTAACCTGGTGATCCTGGACAGTTGGCCTGGTCAAATGCGCACTGTGTTTGGTGATCATGAACGTTTTGAACAGACGTACTTCAGCACCTATAAAGGTATGTACTTTACCGGCGATGGCGCTAAACGTGACGAAGACGGTTATTACTGGCTGACTGGCCGTGTCGATGACGTACTGAATATTTCAGGCCACCGTTTAGGCACAGCTGAAATAGAAAGTTGTCTGGTTGCTCATGATGCAATAGCTGAAGCCGCTGTCGTTGGTTATCCACATGACATCAAAGGTCAGGGTATTTATGTTTTTGTCGCCCCTCGTGTTGGGGTAGAACCCAGTGATGAGCTCACCAAAGCAGTACGCGATTGGGTACGTCGTGAGATCTCCCCTATTGCAGCACCAGATATTATTCAATGGACTCCCAGCTTGCCGAAAACCCGTTCTGGTAAAATTATGCGCCGGATTCTGCGTAAAATTGCTGCCAACGAATACGATCAGTTAGGCGATATCTCTACTTTAGCCGATCCGTCAGTGGTGGAACATTTGATCCAAAACAGATTAAACCGCTAATCTGTTGACAATAAGTTGCTAATGTTTAATTAATAGCAACAACACTTTAGCTGAACCCAGCCTATGCTTTTTAGCACAGGCTGGGTTAGGAGTTTTATATGGCAAAGTTAATTGTCGCAGATGACCATCCGTTGTTTCGAAATGCACTGATCCATGCGATCAGTAATACCTTTGTGACCAAAGCTACTATAGAAACTGATAGCTTTGAGGCCACCTGCGAAGCCCTGCAACAGCATCCTGATGCCGACTTGTTACTGCTGGATTTACATATGCCTGGTAACTGTGGTTTTTTGGGGCTGATCCAACTTCGTAAACAATACCCAACCTTGCCTATAGTCGTCATTTCAGCCAGTGACGATGTGGATGTGATTAAACGTGTGATGGCTTTTGGTGCTTCAGCCTTTATTCCAAAATCGTCCCATCCTGCAGAAATTGGCAAGGCCTTAAGTGCGGTGATTGACGGAGAGCTGTGGGTTCCACCTGCCATTCGTAGTCAGGTGATGAACCAGCAACAACATCAGCCCGATTTAGATCTGGCCGCTAAGGTAGCGGAACTCACCCCTCAACAATATAAAGTATTGTTTTATTTAACCGAAGGCTGGCTGAACAAACAGATTGCTTATGATCTACATATTTCTGAAGCGACAGTAAAAGCCCATATCACCGCTATATTCCGTAAACTTGGCGTCACCAACAGAACTCAGGTGGTGATCCAGGCCCAGCGTCTGCAACTGGAAGCGCCTGCTGACAAGACGTTGGTCGCTCAATAGTTTTTGAGCGACACAGAGTTCAATAGAAAGAAAACATAACAGGCCTGATTATTCAGGCTCGTTGTTTTGGTGCGGCAATTGAAACTCATCGATAAAAATTTGCCAGAATACTAAAAATAGCGCTGCCACCATAGGCCCTAACACAAAGCCATTGATACCCATCAGGGTAATACCGCCTAAAGTGGAAAACAGCACTAAATAGTCAGGTAATTTCGTATCGCGTCCAACCAGAATAGGTCGCAGTATATTGTCGGCCAGACCTATGACTAAAGCCCCATAGGCAACCAGAATAGTAGCAATTACCCAGTCGCCAGTGGCATACCAATACAAAGAAACCGGCAACCAAACCAATGCAGCCCCGACTGCTGGTAACAATGACAAAAATGCCATCACCACGCCCCACAAAATAGGTGCAGGCAAACCTAATAACCAGAAAATGAAGCCACCCAAAGCGCCCTGTACTATAGCTACCACCAGGTTGCCTTTGACTGTGGCACGGGTCACTTCAGCAAACTTAGCAAAAAGTATGCGTTCGCGCTCATCACCTAAAGGCAGAGCTTTAACCAATAACTCGACTAAACGAGGACCTTCACGCAGTAAGAAAAAGCTCAGGTACAACATCAGACATAAACTCAGGATAAAACCAAAGGTATTTTGTCCGATCGCCAATGCCTCTTTTGCCAACAAGCGACTGGCCTCTACTGCGCCGGATGACATTTTTTCACGCAAACCATCGGTTTGAATACCAAAACGCCCCAAAAACTCGGTGACGACCGGAAAAGCCTGACGTATAGCTTCGATAAATCCGTCCGGATTAATTTCTCCTTTTTCAATTTTGCCGTAAAAAGCCACGCCTTCCTGAATAAAGGCGGCACCAATAGCCAGCACAGGCAGGATCACAACCAGCATGCAAAGCAGCAGCGTTAACAGAGCGGCCCTGTTAGGTTTGTTGCCAATCAGATGTAAAATTTTGATGTGAACCGGATAAAAAATGACCGTCATGGCACAAGCCCAAAAAATACTGCCCCAAAATGGTTCCAACACCAAACCAAAAACCAGGGTCACAATGACCAACATCACTAAAAAAACCCGTTCTTCTAACTTAGCCAGCATAAAGCGCTCCATTGCTGTATTTTATTCTCTTTGCCGCATTTAATCACAAAGACAGCAAAGCACCTAGAAACTGTATTACGAACGTTGATTTTTTAAATGATTAATACCAGCCCGCAGTGCCGCAGGTTTAATAGGTTTGGCTAAAAATAATAAACCCGCCGCTTTAGCCCGCAAGGCTAAGTCAGGCTCGGGCGCTGCTGAAACTAAAATGCCGGGCACTTTGCCCCAGTACTGCTGCAGCTGTTGATACAGTTCCAGACCGTTTAGTCCCTGCCCCAACTGAAAGTCCAGAATCAATAAGTCTGGTTTAGTTAAGGCAGGAGCTTGCTCTAGCAACTGCTCTGCACGGACATAACTCTTCACCTCCCCAAGCTGCCACTGCTCCAGTAATACCCGCAGTGCCGCCAGATTCGAACTGTCATCGTCCACACAAAACACCTGCCATTGCGGTAATACAGAGCTTTGAGTCTCTGCCACAGTCTGGTCTGCTGCTATTGCCTGATCAGATGCCAGAGGCAAATACAAACTAAAGACAGTGCCTTTACCCACCACAGACCGAACGTCCAGTTTGTGGCCTAATAATTTTGTCATTCGTTGCACTACGGCAAGACCAAGGCCTACACCCTGCTGCCCTCTGGCCGTGCTGTCAACCCTGTAAAAATCATCAAAAATACGTTTGAGTTCATGTTCTGCCACACCAGGGCCTGTATCCCATATTTGCAGCAACAGCAGCGCCCCTCTTTTACGACAAGACACCAGAACCTGGCCAGATGGCGTGTATTTAATCGCGTTACTTAAAATGTTCTGCAGAATACGTCGCAGATATGTCGCATCACTTTGCACTTGCCATTCGCCAAAATGAGAGCGAAGTTTCAGTTGTTTCTGATCAGCCAGCCAGCTGAATTCATCTGCCAGCGGTTGTAAAATGCTGTTCAACGCCACCACCTGGGTTTTAGGCTGCAATCGGCCATCATCCAGCCGGGCTATATCCAGCAAGGTTGCAATGAGCTCTTCAGTGGCTTTCAGCGAATTATCTAACTGATGAATAATTTTTTGCTGGCTTGTTTCTGCACTCTGCCCCTGCAAAGCCGCAGTAAAAAGCCGGGCAGCATTGAGCGGCTGTAAAATATCGTGGCTGGCTAAAGCCAGAAAGCGGGTTTTTGAGACATTGGCCGCTTCTGCCTCGGCCTTCGCCTGCAATAACTGCAACTCAGTGGCACTGCGGCGTGTAACCTCTTCCACCAGCTCCTGATTCATTTCACTGATACGCTGAGTCCGTTCCTGTACCCTTTGCTCCAGATGTTGTTTAGCCTCAGCCAGTTGCTGCACAGCACGCACATGTTCGGTAATGTCGGTAAAGCTGGTCACAAATCCTCCACCAGGTATAGGATTGCCGCGCATTTCTATCACAGAGCCATCAGGCCTGACCCGCTGAAACACATGAGAAGTGCCATTTTGCATATGAGCAATACGTTTCGCCACATGCTCTTCGGGTGCACCTTCGCCAAAAAGTCCCCGCTCGGCATTAAAGCGCACTATATCCGCCACTGGACGACCAATACGGATCATGCCATCCGGGTAGTCAAACATTTGCAGATAGGCTTTGTTCCAGGCCACCAGTTTCAAATCCCGGTCTACCACACTGACCCCCTGGCTTAAATGCTCCAGGGTTGAGAACAAAATTTTGCGGGAGAACTGAATCGCCTGAGTGGTATCGTCAAACAGAGTAACAACATCTTCCAGCTCCAGTTGCCTGCCTTCTGTAGCAGCGCTCACCACAGCCAGCGCTGAAGCAGCACCTATAACCCCTGCCAGCTCCCGCTCAACAAAAGCAATAAGTTCAGGCCCTGCAATACTGTCTGTCAGGTCAAGGTCCGGAAAACGACGCTGAAACTCTGCCATAGCTTCACTGCATCGTTGAGCACCGATAAAACGTTCCAGCAGCATAGTGATATCTGTTCTGCGAACCCGTGCTCGTCTGACTGGTGTTTCTTTGTGTTCCAGTGGCAAGGTAGGTTTCACAAAGGCCGCGGCCTGCAGGCGGTCTTTTAAATTCACTTTGACCAGTAGGGAGAACGACAAATAACAGCTCAGATTTAATCCTAAGGACCAAATCACACCATGGCTTAAGGTGTCCAGTTGCATACCAAACAAAGAGGTTGGTTTTAAAGCCTCAATACCAAATAAACCCTGTTGCAACACCGTCTGTTCAAGTACCCCTACAGCAGCCAGCTGTGGCACCATCAGGCAGAAAAACCACAAAGCAAAACCAACAGCCACACCGGCATAAACACCAAAGGCATTGCCATGACGCCAATACAAACCACCCACGACGGCTGGAGCTAACTGAATAGCCAGGGCAAAAGCCAATAACCCTGTTTCAGCCAGTTCATAATTACGGGCAAATAAAGCGTAGTACCCGTACGCCAGGACCATCACCACAATAATCATGGTGCGGCGCACCAACAAAATCAGACCGCTGTAGTCTTTAATACGCTGGCCATGGCCAGGACGACGTAAAATGGCGGGCATCACCACGTCATTACTGATCATGGTACTCAATGCCAGTGTAGAGATAATAATCATTGAAGTTGCTGCGGAAAAACCGCCGATAAACACCAGTACACTTAAGGTATGCCAACCGGATTTTTCCGGGATCAACAACACAAAACTATCAGCCAGATGCTCCTGTCCCGGAAATAAATGCATACCTGCTAACGCAATAGGGATAACCACCAGTGTGACTAACAACAAATAGCTGCTGTACCAGCGTTTGGCATGGCGTAAATGCCGGTGATCGACATTTTCAACAAAAGCGACATGAAACTGACGGGGAAGTAAAAAGATAGCCGTCATCGCCAGTAATGTTTTAATCGCAAAAGAGAACCAGCTGTTATGTTGTGTGCTGTTTTGCAGGTGGCTGGCATGATCAACAAACTGGCGGACTCCGACCTGATCAGGCAATAGCAACCAATAGGCCATGAATGCCAGACAAAGCAGAGCAAACAACTTCACCACAGACTCGAAGGCTATAGCCACCATCACACCACGGTTTTGCTCCGTCAGTTGCACTTTGCGGGTGCCAAACAAAATCGCAAAGACAGTCATAGCCATAGCACTAAACCAGGCTGTGTCCTGCCACCAGGGTAAGGACTGATCAGATAAATCATGCCCCAGCAGCACCTGATAGGAACTGGCGACGGCTTTTAATTGCAAGGCAATATAGGGGATCACCACCACCAGACATAACAAGGCAGTGACTAAAGCAATGTTCTTACGTTTACCATAACGGGCACTGATAAAGTCAGTAATAGAGGCCACGTTTTGTTTTTTCGCCACATACAACAGCTTAAATAAAAACGGTTGAGCAAACAGAAACACCAGTATAGGTCCGAGATAAATCGGAATATAGTCCCAGCCCTGAGTCACAGCTGTACCTACAGCGCCATAGTAGGTCCAGGAGGTGCAATACACAGCCAAAGCCAGGCTATACAGCAGCCCACCATACTTTCGTAGTAGTTGATCGCCGGCATGGCGTTCGCCCCAGTTGGCGATAAAAAACAGCAAACCTACATACAACAAGGCCAATAAGGCGACTATCCAGGCTGACAAAGCGCACTCCCCTCTGATTTCTGAGGTTACTTTTGGCATAAAGCTGCAGAAAGTCAATGATCTGGCGTCTGAGGTTCGACTAAAGTCGGGCTATCGCTTCCCACACCTACTGCTAGATTAAGCATGCTAGTCAACAGAATTTCTATAACAACCACAAAAAACAAACAACAAGAGGAAGACAACGATGGCATTTCAAAGCAATGAATTAGCCAAAGCCTATTGGCGGGAGAACGTCTCGCTGATGCTCAAACTGCTGGCGGTCTGGTTTACAGTATCCTTCGCAGCCGGAATTTTATTTGTAGACCAACTGAATATGGTGCAGTTTTTTGGCTTTAAGCTCGGATTCTGGTTCGCGCAACAAGGCTCTCTCTACACCTTCGTTCTGCTGATCTTTATTTACGTCATCAAGATGAATGCACTTGATCGTAAATACGATGTTCACGAAGACTAAGGGGTAGATGATGGACTTACAGACTTTAACTTATTTAGTGGTCGGGGTGACTTTTGCCATCTATATTGGCATCGCCATCTGGGCTCGCGCCGGTTCAACACAGGAGTTCTACGTAGCTGGTGGCGGTGTATCGCCTTTAGCTAACGGTATGGCAACTGCTGCTGACTGGATGTCTGCCGCGTCATTTATCTCTATGGCCGGTTTAATTTCTTTCATGGGCTACGACGGCTCTGTCTACCTGATGGGCTGGACAGGTGGTTATGTACTGCTGGCTTTATGCTTAGCCCCCTACCTGCGTAAGTTTGGTAAATTTACAGTACCTGACTTTATAGGTGATCGTTATTACTCTCAGACAGCTCGTACAGTGGCTGTAATTTGCGCCATCTTAATCTCCTTCACTTATGTGGCAGGTCAGATGCGTGGTGTAGGTGTGGTGTTCTCCCGCTTCCTTGAAGTTGATATTACGACAGGTGTGATCATCGGTATGGCCGTGGTATTTTTCTACGCTGTATTAGGGGGTATGAAAGGTATTACTTACACTCAGGTTGCTCAGTATTGTGTACTGATTTTTGCTTACATGGTGCCGGCAGTCTTCATCTCTATCATGATCACAGGTCATGTATTACCACAAACAGGTTTAGGTGCAACTTTGCTGGACGGCTCAGGCATGCATTTGCTGGAACGACTGGATGGGCTATCGGCTGAGCTGGGTTTTGCAGCTTACACCGAAGGGACTAAATCCACAGCAGATATCTTTGCTATTACCGCAGCCTTAATGGTTGGTACTGCAGGTTTACCTCACGTTATTGTGCGTTTCTTCACAGTACCACGGGTAAAAGATGCCCGTATATCTGCTGGCTGGGCCTTGATTTTTATCAGTATTTTGTACACAACTGCTCCAGCTATAGGTGCATTTGCCCGCTACAACATGATTGATACCATCAATGGTCCTGATGCTCAGGGTACGTTAATAGCAGAAGCTCCAACCTGGATCAAAAACTGGGAAAAAACCGGTCTGATTAAACACGAAGATAAAAACGGTGATGGTCGTATGTTCTACTCAGGTGATGAGCGCAACGAAATGACGATTGACCGTGACATCATGGTGTTGGCAAACCCGGAAATTGCTCAGTTACCTGATTGGGTGATTGCGCTGGTCGCCGCTGGTGGTATAGCTGCAGCTTTATCCACAGCAGCAGGTTTATTACTGGTGATCTCAACATCGATTTCGCACGATTTACTGAAACGAAATCTGATGCCCAATATCACCGACAAGCAAGAACTGTTAGCAGCCCGGGGCGCAGCAGCTGTCGCTATAGTGATTGCTGGTTACCTGGGTATTAACCCGCCAGGTTTTGTCGCGGAGGTGGTGGCTTTTGCCTTCGGCTTAGCTGCGGCGAGTTTCTTCCCTGCTATTATTCTTGGTATTTTCTACAAGAAAATGAATAAGGAAGGTGCTATCGCTGGTATGTTGGCAGGTATCATTTTCACTGTGGGTTATATCCTGTACTTCAAGGGTATTTTCATCACCCCATTTGCTGAAAACAAACCTGAAAACTGGCTGTTTGGTATCTCTCCGGAAGGCATAGGTGCAGTGGGTATGTTGGTGAACTTTGTGGTGGCCTATGCTGTCAGCAAATTCACCAAAGAAGTACCGCAGGATGTGCAGGATATTGTTGAGAAAATCCGTTTTCCCAAAGGTGCAGGTGAAGCTCAGTCTCACTAAAAACCTGGAAAAAAACAGACCCTGACAAGGCGTGGCAACACGCCTTGTTTTTTGACAAAGCAGGAAGGTTGTATGCAGGTTCAGGAAGTAGTGTCTTTTCTAAAGCAAACTCCCCCTTTTGACGATTTAGCCCCTCATGTGCTGGAGAGCGTCTGCAGGGATCTGAGTGTGGTGTACCTTGCCTCAGGCGAGCACTTGCTGCCAGAACCTCAGTTGCTTCTGATCCGCTCCGGCTTATTCGCATTAAACACCGAACAACAACGTCTGACTCATTTACAAAGTGGCGATTTTTATGGCTACCAATTACTGCTGACAGGCCTCGCCGACCCCGACACTATCCTTTGTGAAGAAGACGGACTGGTGTATTTTTTGCCTCAGGAGAGTTTTGATAAATTACGCCATCAATACAAAAACTTTGATTTGTTTTTCCAGCGCCTATTTAGCCGCCGTTTGCATTTGTACCAAAGCAATAAACAACAAAGCACCTCCACACTAAAAGTTGCAGACTTAGTGACCCGACGTAAGGTGTCAATTGCCAGCAGCAATACAGTGCAACAAGCCGCGCTTCTGATGACAGAGCAACGGGTGTCCTGCCTGTTAATTGAGCAGGACGAACAGCTGGTAGGTATTCTGACCGACCGCGACTTACGTAGCAGAGTAGTGGCCAAAAGTTTACCTGCCTCTACCACTGTCAGCGAGGTCATGACCAAAACACCACAAAGTATCGAAACAGACCGTTTTGCCTTTGAAGCCATTCAGCAAATGAGTCAATACAATATTCACCATTTACCAGTGGAACAGGATGGTAAAGCCATAGGGGTGTTAACCACCACAGATTTAATTCGCAGTCAGCAGGAACACCCTGTTTATCTGATCAGCCATATTCATCGTCAGCATCAGGCTGAAGGTCTGAATGCCATTACTCCTCAGGTGCAGCAATTGGCCATGCAACTGGCAGAGCAGCAGATCCCTTCCTATGAAGTCAGCAGTGTGCTAACCAGCATTATGGATGCCTTAGCACAAAGCTGGTTGCAGATTGCAGAACAACAACTTGGCCCAGCCCCTTGTGTTTATAGTTGGTTAGGCTTTGGCTCTCAGGCCAGACGGGATATGTTGCCCAGCGCCGATCAGGACAATGCGCTGCTGCTGGAAAAAGAGCCCAGCGGCGCTGTAGCCGACTACTTTTCAGCTCTTGCAGATATAGTCTGCAACGGCCTGGCTTCTTCAGGTCAGGCGCTTTGTGATGGCCATATTATGGCGTCCAATCCAGAATTACGATTAAGTCTCAAAGGCTGGTCGAATCGTTTTGCCAAATGGCTCAATACCCCTGCACCACAGGCGCTGTTAAGCAGCAGTATCTTTTTTGATATGCGGCTTATTTATGGCAGTAAAGCCTTGTTTAATGTGCTGCAGCAAGACGTATTAGCGCGCTGTAAAAATAACGAACTGTTTTTATATCATCTGGCGAAAAATGCGACGGAGCGCCAGCCTCCTCTGGGCTTTTTTAAACACTTTTTATTGGAGCAGGATGGCAGACAACGTAAAGGTCTGGATTTAAAAAAACGCGGTATCAGCCTGATCACCGATTTGGTTCGGGTGTATGCCTTGTCTGCAGGCATCCATGCAGTCAATACCAGAGAACGCTTAGCTTTATTGCAGCAACAGGCGGTACTGACTCAGCGCCAGCACCAAAATTTACAGGGTGCTTTTGATGTATTGGCGCATTTACGCTGGCAATTGCAGGCGGAGGATCTGAAACGCGGCCGGCATTTATCTAATTTACTGGACCCATCTCAATTAAATTTGCTGCAGCGCCATCAATTAAAAGACGCTTTTGCTGTGATCATTGACGAGCAGCAAGTACTCAGACAACGTTTTTGCCGGGAAATTTAAATGTTGAACTGGCTGAGAAAACCAGTCGCTGTGCATCAGCGGGTTCTGGATTATGAAAACGGGCACAGTATAGATAAACAATGCCTGGCCAGTAAAGCCAGTTATCTGGTGCTGGATTTTGAAACCACAGGCCTGGACGCAAAAAAACATCATATCGTCAGCGCAGGCTGGGTCAAAATTTCAGACTGCAGAATTCAGTTAAATTCGGCTGTGTATCAACTGGTGAAAAGCCCGACGTCAGTAGGGCAAAGTGCAGTGATACATGGTCTTCACAACAATCAGGTGCAGCAAGGAATAGAGCTGGAGGAGTTATTAAGCTTGCTGTTACAGGAACTCAAAGGCGCAATACTGGTGTCTCACCACAGCGCTTTAGAGCTGAATTTTTTAAAGCACAGCTGCCAGAACAGCTTTGGTCGCGCTCCTGCTTTTAAAGCAGTCGACACCTTAAAGCTGGAGCTGTATAAAATGCAGCTCAAAGGTGGGCCTGTCGCACAAAACTCATTGAGTTTGCCAGCCTGTCTGGCCCGCTATCATTTGCCTGAAGTGACAGAACATCACGCCTTATCCGATGCCTTTGGCTGTGCCCAATTATTGCTGGCGCAGCTAAAAACCAGAGGAGCTTCCTGTACCCTGGCGGAACTTTTTCAACAAAGCCGTTAACACGTAGGGAAGTAGCAAAAGGCAGGAAAAGGACGGGTGATTAGAATTTCAGGAACCAGAGCAGGCTGCACTCTGCTCTGGTGGGATTAAAAACTAATCACCCGGTTACACTCGTTGAACCTGAAGTTTCAGCTGCATTGGCCGGTTGTTAATAGCTTACATTCAAGCGCGCACCATACATACGTGGAGGGTTAAAAGAGTTAAAGGTATAACCACCCGTTGCTCCCTGCCCCATCCAGTTTTTCACTATATTGTCACTTAAATTAGTGCCATACAGCTCGACGTACCAGCTGCTGTCTGTTGGCGCAAATTTCACCGAAGCATTCACATTGGTATAGGCGTCCTGATAGTCGCCTATCACTTTGTTATCCAGATTACGTGGGGTGAAGTACTGCTTGTCTTTCCAGCTTAAACCCAACCATGGTGTAACCACATAACCATCCATCTCAAAGTCATGGGACAAATTAACACCAACCGAATATTTGGGGGTACGTGGCAAGCTGTGGCCTGTTACATCATAGATAGCCCGGCCTTTGATCTCCGGATCATCCCCCAGATACACAGGAGCACAAGCTTCAGCACCAAACTCAGCTCTGTAACCACAAAACCAGTTGTCGTTGTAGGTTTTATACGAGGTGATTTCACTGTCCAGCCAGGCCGCAAAACCTGAGAGACGACCACCAGACCATGGGATCACGGTAAATTCCAGTTCCAGCCCCTGAATATCCGCTTCACCAATATTTTCTGTTTTCCAGGCATTAACTATTTCACAGGCAGGATTCCAGTCCGGACAAGCTTGCGCCGGAATATTCATACCCACAGCATGCATATCAGTGAAATGCATATCCGTGTATTTCGTCAGAAAGTACACAGCGCTGAAGTTTAACCTCTGATCAAAATGATTGCCTTTGTAGCCTACTTCAAAGTTTTTGGTGCGTTCTGGTTTGTAATCCAGATAACTGAAACGCTCTTCTGAATTTGTTAAGTCAGGATCAGCACAAGGACGGCCACCACAGGTATCAAAACGGTCACCAAAACCACCAGGGCGGTAGCCTGTGGCTACTGAGGTAAACAGCATCCGACGTTCATCAATGTCATACTGCAGACCTAAACGCCATGTACTGGCTGACCAGTCATTTTTGTAGGTATTGACTGTCATGCCTTCGTAGGCATCTTTACCGGCAAATGGACCCATATCAAAAGTCAGGTCAGTGCCGTTATGAGGGGTAGTCACACCTAAAGCCCCCGGAGTGTAAGCGCCATTGTAATACCAGGTACCCGCTGTCCAGCCGCCATAAGTAGCGCCGGCATTGTCAGAGCGTTCATCCTGACTATAACGATAACCTGCGGTTGCAGTTAGTTTGTCGGTCAGTAAAAAGTTGGCCTGAGTAAAAATAGCTTTAGAGTCAATCTGCCGATCCGGTTGCTCGTAAAACTGGCCTACAGGTAAACCAAACTCTGCGCCGACCAGATTATCCTGAGCAAAAGTAATGGCATTTTTTTCTTTTAACCAAAACAAACCAGCAACATAGTTAAAGCTGTCGTAACGCTGTTTTAATTGTAACTCGTTGACATAAGAGCGGAATTTGGAATCCAGCGTATAAGTGGCTCTGTCAACCACATGCTGCATGCCCCAGTTGCCCCACTCCTGCATAATTCCCACGTCAGCTTCCAGTGGATGAATACCACCATCGTCATCGTGATTCTGCGCCCTTTGCTGCACGGCATAACCTAAACGGTATTCCAGATTGGTATTGTCATTCACCTGCCAGCCATATTTCAGCCGTACCGTATCAATGCTCATATCAATCATGCCGGGCACGTTTACCAGGGCATACCACTGGCCTTTATCACCACAGGAAAAACGTGTGCCCTCTACTGCTTCACAATCTTTCATACCCACTTCACCAGCACTACTATTCTGGTAATGCTCATAACCCAGGGTCAGGCTTTGATTGTCGGCAATGGCCCATAAACCGGTCAGACGCATGCCCCATTGATCCGAGTTGGTGTAATAGTCTTCCGGACCTATTTCTTTATTTAAACGCTGGTCGACATCAGGTAAACCGTCCGGAGTAAAGGAGCCGTCGCTTCTTTTAATGCCACGGTCTGTTAAATCGCGTTCCTGATCAATGTAACCGTCTCTTTTGTCGACCATCAAGGCCGCACGAAAGGCAAAAGTATCACTGACGCCAAAGTTATAGACACTGCGTAATTGTTGAGCGCTGTAGTTCCCCAACTGCACATTCGACCAGCCATAGTTTTCACCAAACTCAGGTTTAGCCGGGATCACGTTGACCACACCAGCAGTAGAGTTACGGCCAAATAAAGTGCCCTGAGCTCCACGCAAGACTTCCACTTGTTCTAAGTCGAACATCAAGGCCAAAGATCCCTGAGGACGGGGTGAATAGATGCCATCAATATGCACACCTACAGCAGGATCACCAATTTCAGTGAAGTTGGTGGAAGTCACACCACGAATACCTATTTGCACTCCCGAGTCTGCTGCAGATAAACCAAATTCAATATTGGGCATCATGCCGGTTAAATCGGATAACGACTTGACGTTTTCTCTGACCAGAGTCTCAGGATCCAGTGCTGTAACAGCCAAAGGTGTTTTCATTAAATTGGTGACATCGCGGGTCGCGGTCACATTGATCACTTCTAAAGTATCTCTTTCTACCTCTTTTTCCTCAATGACACCGCTGTCATTTTGTGCCAAAACAAATAATGGGCTGGCTCCCAAAAGTGCGGCCGAAATGGCCAGACTCAGTTGTGCCCTTTTGATCCTGCTCTTGTTGCAACCGCTAAGTAATCCAGACATGGCTTTAGTCTCTTCTATTATTTTTGTATCTATGCCTTTGGTCGATGATGACAGATACTGCAGGCTGTCTTTTCACACCAAAGCTGTTCTTTTTGTCCCTGCGAAGTCGAAATCACTATCACGAATCCCGAGCTCGAATGTTACTTTGTACCATCAAGATTAAAAAGTAAACATTATTTGATGAAAAAACAGTTCGATATAGTATCTAATTCTAGACAAGCATCTCTTTATTGCTTATTAATATGTTACCAAGTAACAAGAACCCTTTGCACTTATGCGTATTTTGTATTGCCTCTGCCTTGCGTTTTTATGGCTAAGCCCTGTCTGGGCACAGCCATTGGCTTTATTGCCTTATCCACAACAGCTGGAGCTGCACCAGGGTGAGTTTGTGTTTACCGATAAACTCAGAGTGCAGCTCCCCGCCGGGCAGCCGGAGCTTAAAACTGCAGTGAAGCGATTTATTCAGCAAAGCGCTATTGCTACCCACCTGGATTTCACAGCTCACAACGGAGCGCAGCTGTTGATCCGGCTGGATTTAGCGAAAACAACTACAGCAAAGCAAACGGAAGCCTACCAACTGAAGATAAGCAGCAAGCAAATTCAGCTCAGTGCCCGTCATGCCACAGGCATAAAACATGGCCTGCACACTCTGCAGCAGCTTATTCAGCGCCACTCAGACAAAACAGTGCTACCCGCCCTTCGCATTGAAGATGAACCCCGTTTTAGCTGGCGGGGTTTATTGCTCGACCCTGCCAGACGTTTTTTACCTATTGCGGATATCAAACGTCAGCTGGATCTGATGGCGGCGGTAAAACTCAATGTGCTGCATTTGCATTTAACGGACGATCAGGGCTGGCGCTTTGAATCCAAAGTATTTCCAAAGCTGCAGCAAGTGGGCGGCAAAGATGGCTATTACACTCAGGATGAATTAAGGGAACTGGTGTTGTATGCCAAAGAACGAGGCATTCGAGTGGTGCCTGAAATAGATGTGCCGGGCCATACCACGGCTTTGGGCCTGGCTTATCCGGAATTAATGACAGCTCCGGCTCCCACTGTCGCTGAAATACATTGGGGTGTGCATCCGGCGGTATTAGATCCATCCAATGAACAAGTCTATGTGTTATTACAACAACTTCTCTCTGAAGTGGCAGAGGTATTTCCGGATCCCTACCTGCATATAGGGGGAGATGAAGTGCTACCGGACCGCTGGCAACAAAATTCAGCGGTTCAGGCTTTTATGCAACAGCAAAAGCTGGCTGATGTTGGCGCTTTGCAGGCCTATTTTAATCGTCGTGTTGAGCTCATATTAAAGAGTCTGGGCAAGACTATGATTGGCTGGGACGAAGTACTGGATGATGAGCTGCCTGATTCTGTGGTGGTGCAATCCTGGCGTGGCACAGAGTCCTTATTTCAGGCCGCGGAAAAAGGTCATGCCGCCATTTTATCAACAGGCTTTTATCTGGATCAGCCACAAACCGCAGCTTTCCATTATCGCAATGACCCCTTGCCTGATGCTGTTTCAGCACCACAATCTGCTGATATCAACCACTGGTCTGGCTGGAATTTCCAGTTTGAACGTAAAAGAGGCTCGCCAGTCACTGGCACTTTGTATCTGCTGCAGTTCATATCTGGCTCAGAGCGTGTTTTTATTCAGTTTCCGGACAAAATGCTGATTGAAGCCAAAGCGGTGCAAGTGAACGGGCGCCAAACAAGCTTTCAGTTTGATAGCTGGATGGGACCAGTCAAAGCCCAGCTACAACTGACCGACACTGTTCAGGGCAAGTTTGTCACAGGCAATGCGCCTTATCAGCTAACAGGCCAGGCTGTAGCACGATCAGAGCAGCGCCCTTTACCGCTCGACTTTGGCAGAACACTGAGTCCGCAGGCGCAACAACAGATTTTAGGAGGCGAAATCGCCTTATGGGGCGAATTGATCACGCCTGAAATTATAGATATTCGCTTATGGCCCAACGGTTTTGCAGTCGCTGAGCGGCTCTGGTCGCCCAAAAGCCGCGACAATGAGCAGGATTTTTATCAGCGTATGGAGCTGGTGCAACTATGGGCGCAAGACTTTATAGGTTTAAAAACCCGCCAACAACAAATTCAGGGCTTTAAACAGCTGGTACCGGCATCCCATCTGGCCGATTTTCTGACTCTGGCTGAAACTCTGGAGCCTGCGCATTATTACCACCGTTTGCATGAAAAATCTGTGGCCGGGCTTTACCATCAGCAGGCTCAGCTGAATCAACTGGTCGATTTTCTACCGGCAGAACACAAAACCATGCGCCAGTTTGAGCAGGATCTTGCGTTGTGGCTTGTGCAGGAAAAACCTGAACAACTCAGGAAGCTGCAACACCAACTTCAGCTGTGGCAATTATCAGCTGAGCGCTTGTCAGATCTGCCTGAACTATCAGCTACCGCAGTTGTTTTTCAGGTGAGGCAACTTTGTCAGTCAGGTTTAGCACTATTGGAGCATATTGCTGCCCGGCAGCCGCTTGCTGTGGCAGAACGCAAAACAATAAGGCAACAATTGGATAGCTCAGAGACGATACAGCAGGAGATGGTGATAGCGCTGCACAGAGCCATATTGGCTCTGCTTCAGGCCGCAGACTGAGCACACAAACAGCGTTTCGCTTCAGCTCGAATTCAATCCTGAATGTCAGTTTTCAGACGGCTTCCGGGTCAGGTTCGTACTTTGGATTAAGAAGATAAAACCAGCCAAAACAAGCCAGAATAAAGTGTGGGTTGCTGCCGTGGTCCAATACATCGCCAGCAGCATTGCAGTGGCTGCGAGGCTCAATAAAAAAGAAAAATGTTTATAATGGCTATACGTCATTAACGCCAACCAAAGCGTCAGAGCACATAATAGTCCGCCACAAGATATCGATTGTAAAACAGCATCTTTGCTGCTTCTCGAAGCGAGAAAAAGATAATAACTATGGCTGGTCAGTATCGCTGTACAAAAGAGTTTCAGGTAAACCAACATTCAGTTTACCTCAGCGTCAATCGTCACTGCTGCAGGATCATCTATTGCTGAATGGCTGTAAGAGCGATGTAAGGCGATCACCGCACTAAGGATGCAAAGCATTAAAAACACATGAAATCCGTGCCACCACTCTGCGCTGCTGATCCCAAGCAGTATTGACGCAACGGCCAGCATCACAGTACACCAACAGGCACATCTAAAAGATGTTCGGGTGAGCAGCATCATTGCAACTAACACCAATTGACAACTCCCAATGACAGTGTAAAAAGCGGTTTGCTGAATGTCTACAGCAAAAAACAACAGGCATTTTGCAATAAAAGGGCTGGCAAGTAACGTCAGCGCAAAAGCCGCGCTACTGGCAAACACTAGTCTGCCGGGCCAAAATGAGGGAGCGCTGAGCCAACCGCTATAACGCTGACGACGAAATGCCCATAACCACAAACCTGCACTCATTATGGCAATACAAGATAAACCTAGCAGCATATAAAGTAGTTTCACCAACTGAGATACTGCACCAGATGAGCCCCAATCGCCAAAATGCAAAGGCATCATCATCAATTCTTTGCGCTTAAGCAGGCTGACTGTGCTCGGATCGATGAGAGTCAAAGTTGACTTCTTGATGTCGTAATCGACGCCACTGCGGTGGCGTTGCACCAATGAACCGGGGTTATCTCCTCTGACGCTCAACTGTACCAGTTTTTCAGCTGCAAATTTCTGCTCAATAAACACTGGGGTTAACTGAGGAAAATGCCTAGCACTTAATTCAAGTGCATACTCATGTGCTGACTTACCAGCAGGTAAGGCTGGCACAGTAACCTTTGCCGAAATTACAGGCGCAGGCTCGCTGGACCATAGAGATACTGTCGGAATGATCAGCCCATACAAGCCCAACCAAATTCCGGTCACTGCGAACAACACTAATGCTGGTAAGCTGAGCAGGCCCAGCCGTTTATGCCACAAAGCCCATGCACTTCGTCCTTGCTTTTTGCAGGCTCCTGCACGTACATACTGGCTCCATGGCTTTTTGAGACTCAACAAACCACTGATCAGACTCATCAGCATGGCCACAGCGATAAAACCAATCACCCAACGGCCTTCATGGCCGAAGAAGAATCTGGTATGCAGTTCAACCAGAAAGGTGGACAATACCTGACCGCTGCGGTTTGCAGCCTGGCTGCAGCGATCAAACTGCAGAACAGAACCATCACGGTATTTCAGTTGATAATACGATGAATCATAACCTGGCAAAGTGAGTCGTCTGACCTGCGGATCAGCAGCATGCTGCAACACAGCTTGCGGTATTGTGTTGACTGGACAAGCAGCGCGGTCTGGTCCGGCAACCCAAAGTGCCAGCTCTGTTTTATATACCGCCATAGTGCCGCTAACAGACAGCAGCAACAGCAAAAAACCAAAAGCGGCAGCAAAAAACTGATGTAGTTCGAAATGATGCCGCTGCATTGCTTAGTTTACCTTAGAAGCCAGGTTCAGTTTATTGCTGCTTTGCAGCGCCTGCGCTAATAAATGCCGTACTTTAGCTTCGTCTTTCATCGTCATATATTCTGAGGCCACTTTACGCAGCACAACAGCCTGCTGATACGGGTCTTGTATTGCTGCAACTAACAACTCAGCCTTTTGCAGTAACGCAGTAGCATCACCAGCCTTTTGCTTGTACATGTTTTTTGCAATACGGATATAACCCTCAGCGGCGTGATAAGGGTCTTTGATCTGTTCTGCCACCCGAATACCTTTGTCATACTGATAGCTCTGGCCATAATTACGGGCTATTTCGCTTTGTACCGCATAACTTTCTTCAGAAGCAGGTAAACTGGCTGCAATTTCCCAGGCTTGATCCAAGGCTTGAGCAGCTCTGACCCGCTCACCTTTTTCCGCTTGCTCACCACCAAGCATGACCAGCACCTGAGTTTTTTGCAGCTTGTCTTCAATTTGCGGCACTATGGTCAGCACTTCATCAAACACAGCCAAAGCACGGGCTTTGTGTTTAATGTCCATCAGGTGGGCACCTGTTTCATTAAAATGCAGTGCACGTTCATAAGGGTCAGTCAGACTTTGAGCTATACCAAAGGCCTCATAAACTAAAGCAACACCCTGTTCTGGTTCCAGATAACGAAAGCTGGCGCCAGTGCCAGAAATTAACTCTGAACGCAACTCCAGCTCAGGCACCGCATGGGCCTTTTTGATACATTGTTCAAGCAGTTGACGGGTCTGATCCTGCTTATCGGCTTTAGCCAGTTTGGCAGATATCTTCCACGCAGTTTTTATCCATACTTCGGTATCGCTGATACTGTCCAACACTGCCAGAGCCTGGGTAAAATCGCCGCTTGAGGCAATTTCATTGGCAGTATGGCCTTTAAGGTACTGCTGAACATAACTGTCGGCCACAGTTGGCTGAAGGGCCTCAGATTTTTTCAGTAATAGCTTGTAGTTTGCTTCATCACCAACTTCTTTATATAAATTAGCAAGTTGAGCTAATACGCTTGCTTGCTGGAATACCTGGCCGGTTTTTACCGGGTCTTGCTGTAAAGCTCGCTCAAGCCGATGGTCTGTATGAGCCTGCACTGTTGTGGCTGACAGCAGACCAACTAAACAGAATGACGCAGTAATGCTAGAAAATTTCATATTGTGTTTCTCCTGATGTTAAAACTTACCTTCAAGGGTCACTTGGAAGCTACGGGCCGATTTTTCGTCTTCTTGCTCAAACATCACAACTTTGCCATCTGCATCTGTGGTCGTTCTTGGCCGGTTTTTTTCAATTTCCAGCAAATTAACTGCACTCAGTCTCAAATTCAGATCAGAGGTTATTTTCCAGTTCCAGAACGTATCAAGGTAGTGGGACGGTGCCTGTTTCTGTACTCTTTTGTCATTGCCACGCAAATCGTGTTTTTCTGATGAACCCACCCTGTTGTAACTCATGCCAAACTGGCTGTTCAGTGCATCAAGGTTGTAATCAAAGCCGGCATTCATAATGTAATTTGGCTGTTCGTTAATGGGTCTGTCTACGCCGCTAAATTCATCAAATGTAGAGGATCTGAGCCATGAATAATTGCCCCGTAACGTCAACCCTGTTAGTCCAAACTGATCCAGTTTTTTCGAGCCATCTAACTCCAGCCCCCAGAACTTACCTTTTTCCCGGTTCACCGGCATAGTGATCCATCGTTGCTCTGTTTCATCAAAAAAAGTTACAGATTCAACCAGGTCGGTCATTTTCCTTACAAATAAGTTAGCAGTGACCACGCCACCTTTTTCATCAAAGTAATGTTCCACACTGCTTTCTGCGCCCCAGGCTTTTTCAGGTTTAAGATCTGGGTTACCCATTTTATCTGGATCAGACAAAGTACCGCTTTTCATATCAGTTAAAGGAACCAAATCGTCAAACTTAGGCCTTTTAATGCTTCGCGATACACTGGTACGCAGATTGGTATTGCTTGCCAACTTATAGAGCCAATGGACTGAAGGGTTAAAATGCAGGTCGTCCGTCAGCGTCGCCGCGTTGTTCTGATAATCCGCATCACCGCTCACATGCTCAAGACGGCCGCCGGTTGTGACTATATGGCTTTCATTCAGATAGAACTCATGCTGCAAATAACCTGATACTTTTTGTTCTTCTACTTTAGCTGACTGGTAAAGGAGGTCCGACTGATCTGCCTTTTTCCAACTTTGTTTATTTTGATCCCACTGGGAGCGAAGCAACTCCAGGCCAAAATCCCAGCTATGACGCTCAGAGGCAATCCAATCCCAATTGTTGCCAATACTTACACTGCTTTCGTCCAGCAAAGTGTCAGATCCTGTTGCAAATTTCAGCTTATCAGCCGTTTCATTGGCTTTACCTTTCAGGTCCGTTTGCTGTTTATGCTCTTCTTTTTGCTGGACATTGCCGTACCATTTCATCTGCAGGCTATCGGACAAAGTACGCTGCCAGATTAAATCCGCTGCCAAATAGTCCCTGTTGTTACTGGCATCCATTCGCTCCTGGTCAGTCAGATCTGCTTTTTTAAATCTGTGCCTTTCTTTATCTTCATTTGAGCGGATAAACTTTGGATCAAACTGTAAAACACTGTCAGCCGACAACTGCCATTCCAACCTTGATGACAAGGCTAATTCATCATGCTGGCGGACTTCTTCATCCTGTTCCCGGTTGGTTAATCGTGACAAGCTGTCATCGCTGTAATCTTTCCGGTCTTTTGTGCGATAACCAAGGCGCTGCTGCGCACTGGCATTGAGGCTGTAACCAAAACCAACGGTTTTACCACTGTGCGATAAACTGACTTGCCCCGTGTCATCTGTACCCGGCACTTTTGGCATGCTGCCTACACCTAACTTCCATTTAGTGCTGGACACTGCAGGTACTTTTTTCATTACTATATTGACGGCACCAGCTATCCCCTGAGAATCGATATTCGCAGTAGTAGAGCGAATAATTTCCACCCTTTCGACCTGGCTTGCCGGAATTTGATCTATAGCAAAGTCGCGCCCTGGTACCGGACGACCATCAATTAATATCTGAGTGTAATCTTTGTGCAGCCCCCTTAGTCTGGCATCGTTATTTTCGCCAGGTGGGCCACCAAAACTGACAGAAGGCATTCTGCGTATGACTTCACCCATACTTGCGTCAGCGAAGCTTTGTAATTCTTCAGAACCAATCACAATTTTGGCCGACGCCAGATTCTGTCTTTCTCTGGATTCGTCATAAAAGCCCAATATTTCGATATGTGGAATATCATCGGCGGGGTTTTCTGGCAGGGCTTCCAACTGAAGTGCACCTGCAGCGTTGAGCTTAAAAGTGATACCTGTGCCAGACAATAAGCGCTTTAAGGCTTGCTCAGTGCTGTAGCTACCCTGAGCGCCACGACTAAAGCGACGGTCAACCAGAGATTGTGGATAACTGATCCGTATTCCGGTTTCAAGTTCAAACTGCTGTAGCACTAAATCCAAAGAGGCCGGGCTAATATTAAAAGTCTTTAACTCATTTGAAAACATAAGCTTGCTTGAGGCATTGTCTCTTGCCTGACTATTGGCTTCAGCAACAGGCAGACCCAGACTGGCGCCTATTACCAACAAATGTACAACTGAAAACTTCATTCCCCGATCCGCATGCTATTAAAAATGGTTCGCATTATTGATCACATTAGTGTTTTAGCCAATATGTAATAACGAAAATTGAATTACCAGGCTTGCACTTTTAATTAGCTAAACAGAGCAGAGCAAGTTCAACTGGCTTTAATCAAAAGGCGCTGCCACCACAGGCCAGACAGGTCGGCTTAACTTTTTATAGGCATTACGGGTCGGGTCGCTGGGATAAGGCGCCCCTGCGTCGACATAAATAATATGCGACGCCAAAGGTGCAAAACCCTGATAAAAATGGTTGGTGGATTTGATCAGCAGCAGTTTGTAATGACTAGGTTCAATGCCTAAAGCCCGGAATAAACTCGGGTCAAAGGACTGACATCTGTTGCTGTTGAGGATCACCTCAATGCCATCAAAGCTGATCAGAGCACAATCGCCCATAGGCACCAGGCTGTCGGCAAACTCCTGCTGTGCATCGGCCTTTAAGCGCAGTACTCTGACAGTTTTGTCTATAGGCGCTCCCGCATTGGCACAACTTTTACCGCCAAAGCGCAGTTCAATTTCGGCCCCTTCTCCAGCTGCAAAGCAGAGTTTGACCGCCATCGGATCCCAAATAGTCCCTACTGCGACTTGCTGCAACTGGCGTTTGATCATTTGGTGCAAAATTAAAGTGCCGTCCCCCGCCACTCCGCCGCCCGGGTTATCCCAGACATCAGCCAGCACCAAAGTACCCTGCAGTTGTTCTGCTTGATCCAAAGCTGTGGCTATATCATAAAATTGCGGTAAGGTCTGACCGCGATAGGAAAACAGCTCTAAACCTAACTGCCGGGCCAAAGCCTCGCCCTGTGTGGCGTCGTTATTTGTGATCACCAGCAGTTTAGATCCCATATCCGGCACATCTCCGGCCATAAACCCATGGATCACCGAAATAGATAAGGCGTAGTGATCTTGTTCAAGCTGGCAAATTTTTTCAATAAAAGATTTCATTGGTTCATGATTGGTCGGCAGAACATCAATCATGCGGCAATCAAAACAGCTCATCACAGGTTTAATGTCGCCACGCGCTGCGGCTACGGCCAGGTAAACCAGTTCGCGGGCTCTGGCCATAAAATCCAGATGAGGAAACTCTTTAAAGGCGATCAGCAAATCGGCCGACGCTAAACGTAAGTCAGTGAGATGACTATGAGGGTCCAGCGTTGCACCAATCACAGCCTGCGGCCCTACTATGGCCCTGACCCTGCTGAGGAAATCGCCTTCGCAGTCGTCATAACCCTGCGCCACCATGGCACCATGCAGACCCAATACAACCAACTGCACAGGCATAGCAGCTTCGAGTTGCATCAAAATTTCATCGCGTAAATGCTCATACGACAAGCGGTTTAATAACCCCCCAGGTTCAGCCCAGGCACAAGTACCTTCAATCACCTCCACAGCAGAATGCTGCTGCGCATATTCGCGGCACGCAACCAGCGGGGCGCTGCATAAGGTGGGTGTCACAGGATGCTGGCCGGGCGGTGCATAAAAACTTTGGTAAAAGCTCACTAAGTCGGTATACATAGGTGAGAAAGTATTGGTTTCTGTCGCCAGCGACGCCGTAAAAATACGCATAAAGCCTCTGTTACTTATGATGACTTAAGATTGCCGGGAAAATGGGGATGAGCTGCTTTTTTCCACAGGTGCAGAGCCTGAAAGCTCAGGCAATCCTTCCCGCTGTCTGGTGATACTGTCCAACCCTTGTTGCCTGCTCACTGCTGATGGCTGGCTCAGCAGACTGACAATACAAGCCAGGCTTAAAGACACGGCCAATGCAGGTAAACAAGGATTACCCCAAAACGCTAACCAGTTGGGGTGATTTAACATCACAACCGAAGTAACAACTGCACCAAACAAAGCGGCTAAGGCACCTTGCCAGCTCAGCCGCAACCAAAAACGTCCCAGTAAGGCAATCACAAAGATGCCAGACATTAAAGTCGCAATCATGCCTGTGATATAACGTATTAAATCATTCGACATCAGCGCCAGCAGCAAGGCCAATACAGACACCATCATCACAGCGATGCGGGAATACAAAATCGCGGACTCCGCTTTTGGCATACGCCCTGTGGCCGTCTGATATAAATCACGGATCAATACCGAGACTGCGGCAATAGAGTCAGAACTGGCGGAAGATAAAGTGGCAGATAAGCCAGCCAGCAGCACCAGCATGGCAAAGACAGCGGGCAAGGTCATGACGGCTACAGTGGTAAACGCAAACTGATGATTGGCTAAATCAGGTGCCAGCATTCGGGCTGAAATACCGATCAAAGCTGGCAAAGCAGCAAACAGCAGATACAAAACTCCGGCAAACACAAATGAGCGCCGCACACTTTGTACACTGCGTCCTGAATAAATACGCTGTCGGAATGAAGGCGTGGCCAGCACGCCAACGGCCACTACGGCAGATAACGAAATGGCAGGTAACAGTTCCATTTGTTTCATCTGCCCTTTTTGCTGAGCGGTAATTACACTTTGCCAGACCGAACTCAGGCCACCAACGGCTTCCAGGGCAAAATAACTCATCAGCAAAAAACCGCTGAACAGCACTATCGCCATCAGGCTGTCAGTCCAGACCACAGCTTTATAGCCACCTATCATCACGTAAAAAGTAAAAGCCACTGCAATTAATAATTTGGCATAGAACATCTCAATACCGGTGGCCCAGGATAAATACAAAGCACCACCAATAATATGAGCGCCCAACCAGCCTAAAGAAGCGAGGAAAATCAGTACTGCGCTGCCATTTTTCACCCAGGTATTAGCGCCGACGTAATAACTCAGCTCTTCGCTCATCGTCATAAAACGCATTTGCCGCAGCGGCGCAAACCACCAGGCGGTTAATAAAATACCAACAGCACCACCTATGCCATAGAGCATGCCACTCCAACCATGGGTATAAGCAAAACCCACAGCGCCCATACTGGTGCCAGTGCCAATCATAGTGGCGACAGTGGTCCCAAAGGTCAGGCCACCTGAGACTTTGCGCCCTGCCAGTAAAAAATCTTCGCTGCTCTGTTGGCGACGGGAGACCAGATAACTGATACCAATCATAATCAGCAGATATAACGCAAATCCCGCTAAAAAATATCTGCTGTCCATCTTAGCTCCGGTCTTTGCGATAGCAGGTTAAATCCACTTCCACTTTGCAATCGACCACTAAGTCGGTCACAGCACACACCCTGGCTGGTGGTGCGTCAGCAAACACCTGACGGAACACCTGATTAAAGCTGCTGAAATAACGGGCGTCAGTCAGATAGACTTTGACATGCACCACATCAGCAAGCTCATAACCTGCACTGTGCATAATGTCGATGCAGTTTTGAATAGCAAGTTTTGATTGCTCCACTATGCCACCTTCCACCACTTCACCATCACGCATAGGAGTCTGGCCTGACACATACAACCAGCCACCTGCTTCTACCGCTTTGGCAAAAGGTAAGCGCTGGCCGCCTGTGCCCGTGCTTTCATCAATACCGTATCGCTTAATACTCATCTTTTATCCTGCAGTTAATCACCTAAAGGCTGACGTTCGTCACCACCACGGCTGCTGTCGAGCGACAATTTCACCCGGCGTAATTTGTCCCGTGATTTACGTTTATTCAGCTTGGCGACTTCAGTGGCCAGCACATCAATAATGGCCAGCATGGCGTAACGTGAGGCTGAGGGTTTGTAGATGAAATCGGTTTCCGGCGCCTGCAAGCCCAGTACTATGTCGGCGTTGTTCGCCAAAGCAGAACCCGGTTTAGTGATAGCGATCACCTTGGCACCGTACTGGCGGGCAATAGCGGCTGAATCAATAATTTCACCTGTGTTGCCTGTCAGTGAAATCGCCACCATCACATCCTGTGGCTCGACAGCAGCTGCCACCATGCGAGTTAATAAACCATCCTGATAACTGCAGACCGGCATACCAAAACGGAATAAACGGTATTGCAGCTCTTGTGAACCAATGGACGAGCCACCGCCCATACCGATACAAAAAATCATTCTGGCGTTTTGTAAGTAACTGACGGCCAGTTTAATGTCTGCTTCTACCAGCAATTTACGGCTTAAATCCAGAGTGTTTTTAATAGCTTCGTATACGCCCTGAATACCATCCAGATCCGGGGTTTCTTCGACGAAACGTTGCCCCACAGCTAAAGACTGCGCCAGTTTCACTTTGAGCTGCCGCACATCCTTGCAATCCACTGTGCGGGCGAAACGGGTGACTGTGGCCTGGCTGACACCAGCCTGCTCAGATAATTTTGCAATACTCATTTCAGTGGCAGCTTTTACATTGTCGAGGATCAGCTGAGCCACCCGCTGCTCAGACTCACTCATCTCAACAAAACGTTCAGAGATCCGCGATAACACATCAATTTCATAACTCATATTTTTATCCTGACCACTTTAATTCAGAGGCTTTCGTTCTGGAAAAACAGTTACTATGTAACAAGATTACAAGTAACACAACGCCGATCAATAAAGTTACTTTGTACCAAATTAAAATGAAAGTAAATATCAATATGGCGCTATTACAGTAATTTACCCGCAATGCTATAGTGAAAAAATTACATAACTTACAGGTGAATGTTATGAAGTACCAAAGTATCAAGCATAAATCAGCCAATCCCTTGCCTCAATCAAAGGGGCTAAATCTAGTGCAACAGGATATTTGTCTGCCTGCTGCAGTGCTGAAACAGCAAGCCATCCGCCATAACCTGAACTGGATGCAAAGCTTTGCCAATCAAAGCAAAGTACTACTGGCCCCTCATGGTAAAACCAGCATGACGCCCTGGTTGTTTCAGCAGCAGCTTGCTGCTGGTGCGTGGGGTTTAACAGTGGCGACCGCCTATCAGGCGCAAATTGCGGCCAATGCAGGAGCCCGCCATATTATTCTTGCCAATCAATTGGTGGGTAAGGCCAATATGGCGGTAGTAGCAAAGCTGCTGCAACAAGGCACGAATGTCTTTGTCTGTGTCGACCATCCGGCTCAGGTGCAAGCGCTGTCGGATTTTTTCCAGCCGCTGCAGTTGGATTTAGCACTGCTGATCGAGCTTGGTGTACAAGGTGGTCGTTGTGGTTGCCGTACAGAAAAAGACGTGATGGCGTTGGCGCATCAAATCAACACCTTAGCTGCAGTGCAACTGGCGGGTATCGAATTTTATGAAGGCGTCATTAAAGGGCCTGAACCAGAACAGGGTGTCCGGCATTTGGTCAGGCAAGCCGTACAGCTGATGCACCACTTTATAAAACACCAGTTGCTGCAACATGCCACACAACTCATCAGCGGTGCAGGTTCAGTCTGGTATGACGTAGTGGCCGCAGAGCTTAGCGCAGCGGCTTTGCCAGAACAAATCAAACTGGTGTTAAGGCCGGGTTGTTATATCAGTCACGACCAGGGAATTTATCAGCAAGCGCAAAAGCAGGTACTGGCACGCAGCACTCTTGCCTGCTCACTTGGAGAGGACTTACAAAATGCGCTGGAACTGGCGGTTTATGTGCAGTCCTTGCCAGAACCTGGCCTTGCCGTTTTAGGTTTTGGTAAAAGAGACGCGGCTTTTGATGCAGGTTTGCCTCAAGCCGTAGCTTTGTATCGGCATGGCGAGTTGCTGACCAATCAACTACAGCACTGTGAAACCATCAAAGTGATGGACCAACATGCGTTCTGGTCTTATGACGAAACGATTCTGCCACAGATTGGCGACATCCTGCTTTTGAGCACTTCACATCCCTGCTTAACTTTTGATAAGTGGCGAACTTTGTGGCTGGTCGACGAGAACTATAACTTGCTGGAAGAGGTGGATACGTTTTTTTAAAACAAAAAAGCCAGTCATTTGCGACTGGCTTTTTAGCTAAAGCAACAGCTTATAAAGAGTGTTTGGACAACACACCAGGCTTAAAGCTGTCGACACTGATAGAGCTGAAACGTAATTCGTTCATGCGTACCAGTTGCTTCGCTTCATCTGCATTAATCACATTGATTTCCAAGGCTTTGGCAATCAGCTGCTCCATTGGAATTTTACGTGGCACTGTGCCTTGTTTTTGTGCGGCGTAAATCTTCTTCATGATTGGCTGAGCCTGATGCACTGCAATAAAGGCCGATTCCATTAAGCCTGTTGGGTCTTCATCGCCTTCACCAATAAAACACAAGTGAGTTAAACGGTCACGAATAACACCAGGTTTTAACAGAGCATCAGAAATGTCCTGAGTCACCGCATCGGCTGGCATTTTGTAACCAATACCAAAAGGGAACACCAGCGTTTTTAATAAACGGGCAACTACTGCGCTTGGGAAGTTCTGGAAAAAACCAGAAAAAGCTTTACCAATTTCAAACAGGTTACGTTCGATGGAGTAACGCACAAAAGGTAAGTCTGCCACCTGACGGCCATTGTCTTCATAAAACTTAAGTACAGCAGAGGCGATATACAAGTGGCTTAACACGTCGCCTAAACGGGCCGACAGCATTTCTTTACGTTTTAAATCACCACCTAACATCAGCATGGAAAAATCAGCACTTAAGGCCAAAGCACGGCTCATACGGCTTAACTGTTTGTAGTATTTAGCAGTTTCGCCAGACACAGGGCTGGAGTTAAAGCAACCTAAAGTTAAACCCTGCCACAAAGCACCGAAAGTATTACCTAAGGCAAAACCAATGTGTTTGATCAGCAGGCTGTCGAATTGCTGTAAACCCTCTTCAGCGTTTGGATTAGCTGCAGCTTCTAATTCCTGCAATACATATGGATGACAACGGGTTGCACCCTGACCAAAAATCATCAGGTTACGGGTTAAGATATTGGCACCTTCTACAGTAATAGAAATAGGAATACCCATATAACCGTGCGCCAGATAGTTTTTTGGACCGACCTGAATAGCGCGGCCTGAGTGAATATCAAAAGCGTCGTTTAACAAAGTACGGGACATTTCCGTCATATGGTACTTGGCAATAGCAGTCACTACTGAAGGACTCAGGTTTAAGTCGATAGCACCGGCAGTCATCACCCGCATCGCTTCTAAGCTGTAGGTATAAGCACCAATACGGCCTAAACTTTCCTGCACCCCTTCAAACTTGCCAATGGCCATACCAAACTGCTGACGCACATAAGAGTACGCACCTGTCATACGGGTAGCTAAATGGCCTGTGGCTGTCGCCAGAGCAGGCAGAGAAATACCACGGCCTGCTGACAAACATTCCACCAGCATACGCCAGCCGCGACCTGCGTAATCCGGGCCACCGATGATCCAGTCAATAGGAATAAATACGTCTTTACCGTAAGTTGTACCATTCATAAAGGCCATATTCATTGGGAAATGACGATCGCCAATTTCAACACCTTCATGGCTGGTTGGGATCAAAGCACAAGTGATACCCAGTTCAGTTCTTTCGCCTAACAGGTTTTCAGGGTCATACAGCTTAAACGCCAGACCTAATACAGTCGCCACTGGTGCCAGCGTGATATAACGCTTATCCCAGTTCAGGCGGATACCCAGTACTTCCTGACCTTCAAACTGGCCTTTACAAATCACACCAGTATCCGGAATACCACCGGCATCCGAACCTGCTTCAGGGCCTGTTAAGGCAAAACAAGGCACTTCTTTACCTGCAGCTAAGCCTGGTAACCAGCGGTCTTTTTGCTCTTGGGTACCGTAATGCATTAAAAGCTCGCCCGGGCCTAAAGAGTTAGGCACCATCACGGTTACAGCAGCAGTTAAGCTGCGGGTGGCGATGCGGGACACAATAGTTGAGTTAGCAATAGCTGAGAATTCACGGCCACCGTAGCTTTTTGGAATAATCATCGCAAAAAAGCCGTTGTCCTTGATGTACTGCCAGACTTCAGGCGGTAAATCACGTTGTTCCTGCACAATTTTGTAGTCATCCAGCATCTTCAGCAAGGTGTCTACTTCATTGTCCATAAAGGCCTGCTCTTCTGCAGACAATTGTGCTTTTGGAATAGCGTGCAGCTTTTTCCAGTCTGGTTTACCCTGGAATAAGTCACCATCCCACCACACATCGCCCGCTTCCATCGCTTCGCGTTCAGTGTCAGACAGTGGCGGTAAAATTTTCTTAAAAATACCAAACACAGGTTTGGTAATAAGGTTACGTCGAATGTCGGCTACACCGAGCACAACAATCAACACCACCAGCAGCAGGATCAAAATTGACATATAAAGGTCCTTTCCAAAAAGATTAGTGAGTTTGACCGGATAAAGTTAAAGGTAACGCTATACCAGCGGCTAAATAAGGGATCAGCCTGTGGATCACGCCTTCTATTTCTACATTTTCATTAAAATCTGCCGCTGCAATTTCCTGTAAAGCCTGATTGGATGCCATGGTAAACACCACAGTGCCGAGGGAAAAATGCAAACGCCAGAAGATTTCACTGGCTGGTAAATCAGGGCAAGCCTGCTGTACCAGCAACACAAATTTATCCAGAGTACGGCCATAGTGATGATTAAAAAACCAGCGCAAGTGGCCCTGTACATCGGTATAACCCCGGCCCAGCAGCTGTAAAAACATCCGGGTGCCGTGATGCTGAACTTTATTTAATTCCAGCAAAGGTTTGATAAACACCGACAGCACTGCTGTTAAATCATTTTGTTTCTGACAGGCCAGTAACTGGCTGAACTCCTGATCCAATCGTGGCATTAACACCGACAAATAGCGTTGCAATACCGACTGGATCAGCTCTTTTTTTGAACCAAAATGATAGTTCACAGCCGCCAGATTCACTTGTGCCATACCGGTAATTTGCCGAAGTGAGGTATCGGCAAAACCGGTAGAAGCAAAAAGCTGCTCTGCGGCATCCAGAATTTTGTCCTGAGTTGTTGTTTTATTAACCATAGCCCTGACTAAAT
This sequence comes from Rheinheimera soli, assembly GCF_031457405.1. Classification (GTDB taxonomy): domain Bacteria; phylum Pseudomonadota; class Gammaproteobacteria; order Enterobacterales; family Alteromonadaceae; genus Pararheinheimera; species Pararheinheimera soli_A. Next base: position 34,168 of record NZ_JAVDWR010000007.1, read on the forward strand.
TAAAACACTTGTTTGAAATGTACGTTTGAAAAAAAACACTGTCAAGCAAGCAACAGATAAAAACACCAATCTGGTCAGATGAGAGGCAAAGATCACCAAAATTTTACAAGAGTCCAACATATTAACCGCAAATTTAGCCCTATAAAGGTGCAAAAACTGTTGCTTGCAGATTGGTTAAAAAAAGCGCTTGACATCAATAGCAGGATCAGACAATTTTGAGGCATCCAAAAGCCACTTGATCAATAGGAGAGTAAAATGCAACGTTGTGCTGCTAACCCAAACAGCTACTACTGCTCTACCTATTACCTTTCCGAGTGGTTCAATAATTAGAACAACTTCTGCCATAGCCAGAAGTGTGTTCGTTTGGCCCCGGTTTTTCAGCCATCACTAACACCCTACTTATTTGCATGCTGACAGCATTTTTCAGGCCTTGATCCGTCTGTTTTCTGCTGTCGCTGTCTGATTTGCTGCGCTTCTTGCTCTGGCACGCCCTTTTTTTATTTGAAAAAAACAGATTGCCATCAGGCAACATCAACACCAGAGGAAGCAACATGTCACAACATAAAAAAATGAAGCTCAGCAAAATTGGATTAGCAACCTTGTGTGCGCTGTTTGGCATATCACAAGCCAATGCACAACAGGCTGAAGCAACAGAGCAAAATAAAGAAGCAAACATAGAAAAAATTGAAGTTACGGGTTCACGTCTTAAGGGTGTGGACATGGAAGGCGCCAACCCGCTGCAAATATTCAGCCGGGATGATTTAGCGAGAAAAGGCTATGACAGTGTCAGCGCCTTTTTGCGGGATTTACCTCAGGCCTCGAGCGCTGGAACCTTCACTGAAAACGGTGGTGTTGCGGGCAATGACGGCACACCGGCAGGTGCTGCAGGTGTCAGTTTACGGGGTTTAGGTTCAAGCTCCACTCTGGTTCTGGTGAACGGCCGTCGTGTCGCAGTAGATTCATTCACCAATGGCTTTGACTCTTTTGTGAACGTCAATGCTATTCCAATGTCAGCACTGGAACGGGTTGAAATTCTGACTGACGGCGCTTCATCCGTGTATGGCTCAGACGCCATCGCTGGTGTTATTAACTTTATTCTGCGTAAAGACTATGAAGGTCAGGAACTTACAGCCTCTTACGGTGATGACACAGCAAGCAGCGATTTCCGTAAATACAACCTGACCTATACAGGTGGTTTCAGCACCGCCAACAGCAATACCACAGTGGTCATCGACTACTTTGATAAGGACGCACTGTTTAACGCAGACCGCCCTATCGACGTAACTTTTAAGTCCAATACCCGCGTCACCATAGACGGCAGAGATTACGCCGAGCCCTGGTGTGGCACTGCAACCAGCAATGGTGGTACTCGCTGTCAGTACGATTATGTCAACGAGCGCGCAATCCAGCCGGACAGTAAAGCTGTAGGCGCAACGCTAAATCACATTTACCGTTTAGGCAATGACCGCGAGTTTTTTGCTGAAGCTATGCTGCAACAAAACACAGGTTCAGCCTACGACTCAGCCGCAGCTTTTGATGTGCGGGTCGCAGGAAACTCAGCTTCTGTGCCTCAATGGGCCAGAGATATAGATGCACAAAATGGCGCAGTAAATCAAATCCGTATCCGCTCTCGTTTTCCAGAGCGTCGTATTCAGGACTATGACAGCCAAAGCTACAGATTATTGGCAGGCTTACGCGGCGAGATGGGCGACTGGTCATGGGAGACCGCGGCAAGCTACGGCAAAACAGACAATGAAATTACCCACGTTTCAGGTTACATGGGCAGAGACAAAGTTGCTGGTGCCCTCGCCAACGGCAGCTTTAACCCTTTTAACCTCGGCCGTGACAACTCAACCTCTGTGATTGCTGGTTTACGTGAAATTGCGCCACGTATAGGTGAATCAGATGTTTACTCAGTCGATTTCAACTTCTCGGGTACGTTGTTTGACGATATCAGCGCTGTATTTGGTGGTGAATTCCGTGGTGAAGAAATTTCCGACAACCCGGCTGAAGTGGCACAAAGCGGCGGAATATTTGCGTTAGGTGCCAGTGATGCAGCTGCCGATCGCACTCAGTATGCATTTTATAGTGAGTTTAATATCCCGCTGACTGAGAAACTGGATGCTATTGCAGCTTTACGTTACGACCACTACAGCGATTTTGGTGGTGCCGTCAATCCGAAGCTGTCATTACGTTACCGTGCCACTGAAGATTTGATCTTACGCAGTTCCTGGAGTACAGGGTTCCGTGCACCTTCTTTATCACAATTAGGTGCTGGTACTTCGTTAACAGCCAACTACATAGATTGTGGTACAGGTCAGCCATTTGATGCACTGTGCGGCGACTTTGGTGCTACTGCAGGTGAACTGGAATTTGATCAGGAAACCTTAGGTAATAAAAATCTGGATGCAGAAAGTTCAGAAGCCATCAATATTGGCGCATCCTGGAACCTGACCGATGATTTACAGCTGACTATCGATTACTGGCGTTACACCCATGAGGATATAGTTGATGTAGACGCCAACACCACCTTACGCGCCTGTATTGCAGGTTCTGCGCCTGTGGTTGATGACGAAGCCGATCTGAACGGTGAATTTGGTTGTGTGATTGATGCAGGTAACGATTTAACCTTCTTACGCACAGGCTTCTTTAACGTAGGCAGCCAGAAAACAGACGGGGTCGACTTTAAACTGAACTACAAACTGGCCACCAGCAATGCAGGTGATTTTAAGTTCACTGTAGCTGGTACCCGCACTTTATCTTATGAGCGTAAAATCACTGCAGATAGTCCGGCTGAAGATTTGTTAGGCAAACTCAGTGGTGCTGCTGAAATAGCCCGCCCTGAATTTGTCGCAGATGCCGGCACTGAATGGCGCTTACAGAACTGGAATGCCAGCCTTGGCGCGCATTACATCAGTTCCTTAGGTGATGGTGACTTTAAGTTTGACAATGAAACTGTCGACTCATGGCTGACTTATAACGCCAGTCTGGGCTATGACATTACAGATAATCAGAGCGTATTACTGAGTATCCGTAACCTGACAGACAAAGAGCCACCTTATGCCTCATCGCCCACTAATGGTTACGCCAGCTCAGTACACGACTGGTTAGGCCGTCACTGGACTTTGCGTTATTCAGTGAAATTCTAAGTTTTCTTCTACCTGGATGGAGTTAAGGGCCTGCGCTTATGCAGTGCCCTGTTTTTTCCGGTGATTTCTGACAGCAAGCTTCGGCTTGCTGTTTTTCTATCGCAAACTTTGGTGTAAAAGACTAAAGGCGCTAGGTTTCACTATTGGTAATCAATATAATGAGAACTATTCTTATTACATAAATTAAGTGAATACATGATGGCCTTTCGTAGTGTTATTGCCTTAGTCAGCCTGCTGGCTTTACCTGCTGTTGCTTCAGATAAATTAATCCAATACATTGAATACATAGGTGCTGATTACAATGCTGCTGTGGTCGATGGCAAAATTGTCAGTGAAGCTGAATATGGCGAAATGCAGGAGTTCTCGTCGTTAATAGCCGAAGAAGTCTCCACAGCATCAACTGCTTTGCAGCAGCAATCCGCCCAATTAAAACAACTGATCGCCACTAAAGCGGCAGAAAAAGATATTCAGGCCTTAACCGCAACTATGCGTCAGGCTGTTATTGCCGCTATGCCTTCTATTCCGCTGCCAAAACAAAGTCCGGATATCAAACGAGGTGAAGCCTTATTTGCTGCCAATTGTGCCAGCTGTCATGGCGCTACAGCTAAAGGCGATGGCCCGGCCGGCGCACAACTGGACCCTGCCCCCACCAATTTCCATGAAGTGGAACGTTATCAGGCCCGCAGTGCTTATGGCTTATTTAATACCATCAGCTTAGGGGTCGCTGATACGGGCATGGCTTCCTTTGCTTTTTTAGATGAACAAAGCCGCTGGGATCTGGCCTTTTATGTTGGTCATATAGCCAGTAACGATCTGGATACCAGCACAGTGCCGGATGCACTGATTGAAAGCTCAGCGGTAAAAGACTTATTAACCGCGACACCTAAAGATTTGATTCAGCTTTACCCTGACTTTGGTGCAGCCCTGATGAGCGAGTTTCGCAGTCACCCGGAGCGTTTTTTTCAGGCGAAAAGTAAAAATCCAATAGTGATAGCGCAGCAAAAATTACAACTATCTGCGGATCTATACAGCCAAAACCCACAAGCTGCTTACGATCAGGCCGTATCAGCTTATCTGGATGGTTTTGAACTGGTAGAAAACCCTTTAGGCACAATCAACGCCCCACTTCGTGATCAGATAGAACACAGCATGATGGGGCTGCGTCAGTTACTGAAAGATCCAACACAAAAAGCTGTGGTTGCACCTCGTATCGCTGAAATCCAAACCTTATTAAAGCAAGCTCAGACTGAACTGTCAGACACTCAATTAAGTGGCGTGAATGTGTTTTTAGCCGCACTGTTGATTTTACTACGTGAAGGTTTAGAAGCCTTGTTGGTCGTAGCCGCTATTTATAGCGTCGCGGTAAAAACCGACAAAGCAGCGCTGCGGCACACTGTACATATTGGCTGGATCAGCGCTTTGGTTTTAGGGGCTGTTACCTGGTTTATTGCAAGCTATGTCATTGATATATCTGGCGCATCCCGTGAGCTGACAGAAGGCTACACAGCACTGGTCGCAGCCGTTATTCTGTTTTATATGGGCTTTTGGATGCACAGCAAAACCAGCGCCAAAGAATGGAGCCATTTTATTCAGCATAAAGTACAAAACGCAGTATCAGGTGGTGCTTATGCTGGCTTAGGTCTGGTGGTGTTTTTAGCGGTCTACCGTGAAGCCTTTGAAACCATTCTGTTTTATCAGGCGTTGTGGTTACAGGGCGGCGAGCAGGCACAACAAAGCTTTATAGCTGGCATAGCTTCGGCTCTGGTGTTGTTAGCAATTGTAGCTGTGGCTATGTTTAAATTCGCACTGAAGTTGCCTCTGAAAACCTTCTTTGGCAGCACAGCACTATTGATGCTGGTTCTGGCTATAGTGATGGCAGGTAAAGGCATAGCAGCTTTGCAGGAAGCTGGTACTTTAGCGGTGAGCCAGTTGAACTTACCTAGCATCAGTTGGTTAGGTTTTTATCCTAATACTCAGGGTGTGCTGGTACAAACTGCCCTGCTGCTGATCGCTTTGGTGTATCTGGTTCGTAGCCGCAAGGGTTAAGCCGCCGGGGTCAGAGTTTTTTAACTCTGACCCCGGACTTTATGCCTCTCTGTATATCTGCCGGTGTTTGGCCTGATACATTTACCTTTCCAGCACAATGCGATATCGGGCTTTGCCGCTTTCTAAGTGAGCTATAGCCTCGTTGATCTGATCAAACTTAAAAGTCTCAACCACTGGCTTAATGTCATGCTGCACAGCAAAATCCAACATCTTTTTAATAGTTGCAGGGCTGCCAACAGGTGAACCAGACACTGAACGTTGCGCCATAATCAGGCTGAATACGTTCAGATCCAAAGGCTCTAAAGTGGCACCGACAAAATGCAAGCGGCCTTTAGGTTTGAGTGTGGAAAGGTATAAGTTCCAGTCTAATTTCACATTCACTGTGGTTAAAATAAAATCAAAACGCCCTGCTGCTGCAGCTATGGCATCTGCATCTCTGGAATTAATACAATGATGGGCGCCTAACTCTTTGGCTTCGGCGGTTTTGCTTTCGCTGGAGGTAAAAGCTGTGACTTCACAACCAAAAGCCCGTAAAAATTGCAGCGCTATATGGCCTAAACCACCTATGCCTATCACAGCCACTTTGTCGGTCGCTTTGACATCAAACTGCAGCATAGGGTTAAACACAGTAATACCACCACAAAACAAAGGGCCTGCGGTTTTTGCATCCATGCCTTCAGGCAATGCCACCACACTGGCTGCATTAGCCCGAACTTTGTCAGCAAAACCACCATGACGACCCACTATAGTGCCTTGTGCTGAAGCGCATAAATTGTGATCACCACTGCCACAACTGCTACACACCTGACAATACCCCGAATGCCAGCCCAGCCCAACCACCTGCCCAACTTTTAAATGACTGACATCGGCACCTGCAGCTGCAATGCGCCCCACTACTTCATGACCAGCCACTAAAGGATAAGACGACATGCCCCATTCGTTATTGATCATGGATAAATCAGAGTGGCAAATACCACAATAATCCACATCAATTTCAACATCCTGCCGCCCTAAAGAGCCAGGGTCGAACTCCATCACAGCTAAAGGCGAGTGAGGTTTTAATGCTGCATAAGCTTTGATCATAGGAACTCCTGTAAAAAGAAAGGTGAAGTGAAACAGCTACGCCAAGAGTATTGGTCAGGATCAATAAAGTTACAGTGCAGTTGGCCGCATAACGCATCTGTTTAATCACTTTCTGCTGATCCTGTTGCTTTAGCCGAAGATTACGCCCTCTTATTGAGTGTTTTTTATACAGCAAGCACTGTTTCTTCCGGTCGATTCAGGTATAATCCGCGCACTTTTTTTCCGGCCCTTTTACTTTGCAGGATTTACATGACAGTCGAAACCTTTGACCCATCACAAACCACCACACTGGAAACACCAGTGAAAAGTCTGACAGCACAGGCGCAAGCCAATGGCGCAGGCGCAAAAATCGGGTTTGTAAGTTTAGGTTGCCCAAAAAACCTGGTGGACTCAGAGCGCATTCTGACTCAGTTAAAAACTGAAGGTTATCAAATAGTTCCAAGCTATGACGATGCAGCTTTGGTGATAGTCAACACCTGTGGTTTTATCGACAGCGCAGTACAGGAATCTTTAGACACCATAGGCGAAGCTTTGGCTGAAAACGGCAAAGTGATAGTCACAGGCTGTTTAGGTGCCCGTGAAGATGAAATCCGTGAAGTACACCCAAATGTATTGGGTATCACAGGCCCACATGCTTATGAAAACGTATTAAAGCAGGTGCATGAATTTGTGCCTAAGCCAAAATACGACCCTTTTATGCAATTAGTACCGGATCATGGCATTAAATTAACACCTAAGCATTACGCCTACTTAAAAATTTCTGAAGGCTGTAACCACCGTTGTACTTTCTGCATTATTCCTTCTATGCGTGGTGATTTAGTCAGCCGCCCTATTGGCGAAGTGCTGGATGAAGCTGGCCGCTTACAAAAAGCCGGCGTCAAAGAGCTGCTGATTATTTCTCAGGACACCAGCGCTTATGGTGTGGATGTAAAACACCGTACAGGCTTCTGGAATGGTCAGCCGGTCAAAACCTCTATGTTGTCTTTGTGTGAAGCCTTAGCCGATTTAGGCATTTGGGTTCGCTTGCATTATGTCTATCCGTACCCGCATGTGGACGATGTAATTCCATTAATGGCGCAAGGTAAGTTATTGCCATACCTGGATATTCCATTCCAGCATGCCAGCCCGCGTATTTTAAAGCTGATGAAACGCCCTGGTCAGTCTGACCGCGTCTTAGAGCGCATCAAAAAATGGCGTGAAATCTGCCCTGAACTGACGATACGTTCTACTTTTATCGTTGGCTTCCCTGGCGAGACAGAAGAAGAGTTTCAGGAATTATTAAACTGGCTGGAAGAAGCTCAGTTAGACCGCGTAGGCTGCTTTAAATACAGCCCGGTCGAAGGCGCTAAAGCCAACGACTTGCCCGATCAAATTGCAGAAGAAGTCAAAGATGAGCGTTATCATCGTTTTATGGAAACTCAGCAGCGCATCAGCGCCGCTCGTTTACAGGCTAAAATTGGCCGCACTATTAAAGTGTTAATTGACGAAGTGGACGAAGAAGGCGCCATTGGCCGCAGCTTCGCTGACGCTCCTGAAATTGACGGTGCTGTGTATTTAAATGGCGAAACTTCTTTAAAACCAGGCGATTTGGTCGACGTAGTGATTGAAGAAGCGGACGAATACGACTTATGGGGCAGCCTGGCTGAGTAAGCCAATGTCGCTGTTTTCCTTGTCCTTGATGATTAATTTTAAAAACGGCCTGCTGGCCGTTTTTAAAATTTTCTCACTATATAAAATGAAGTGCCCAGGCAAACCAACATAGTGACTAAACCACTCTATCTGCTGATAGCAATAAAAGTGGCTCCAGTGCAGTTATCATCAGTATAGTTGTGTATCCGAACTTTTTTATCCGCAGCCAGCGCAGCTAAGGCTATGGAAAAAGCTTGATTGTATGTCGCTGGCGAAGGTGCTTTATCTTCCATAAAATAAACCCAACCGCTGCATGGCCCAGTTCCACCTTCAATTTTTAGTGCAAAATTTTTACCATTACCTCCAGTCGCATGATTTGCAACTTCCAGCACTGTAGCGTTTTTGGTTAGTTCACCAGCTAAAACATTTGTTGATAACAGGCAAGCCAGAAACGTCAGCTTATAGTTCATTTTTATTCTCCGAAAATTTATCTAATTAAATTTGTTAAGTATTCTGTTTAGAACGTATTTTATAAGGCTGATGGGCAGATTCCATCACAATGAAGTAATGGAAGGTCCTGACTGGAAAATTATTTTATTCCTCCCGGAAGCCTTGGCCTGATACAAAGCATCATCAGCGTCTTTTAGCAATTCGGTCAAATCACGCAGTGCATCCACACAAGTAGCGCCACCCACACTCACAGTCAGTTTCACCGGCCTGGCGTCGATTTCCCAGGCGTGATGCGCAATACGTTCACATAAGCGCTGACCAATAAAAGCCGCTTGTCCGGCACTGGTATTGGGCATCAGTACTGCAAATTCTTCACCACCCAACCGGCCTATTAAATCAGAAGTCCGCAATCCAACTTTGAGTAAATCTGCTACTTTTTTCAGCGCCAGATCGCCAATCGCATGACCCCATCTGTCGTTGATTAACTTAAAGTGGTCCAGATCAATCATCAGCACCACTACACTGTGCTGTTGGCGTCTGCTGTTTAACAAGGTCAGGTTGGCTCTTTTTAAAAATTCACGACGGTTCAGCAACTGAGTTAAATCATCCAGCTCAGTCAGCCGCAACAGTTGATTTTCGGTATGAGAAAAGGACAAAAGTGGCAACATAAAACCAGTACTGGTGGTTAACAATACATGCCCAAGCAAAACCCACTGCAGGCTGGGTAAAGCTAACACTCTGGATTCTTCACCAATGAAAGGCATCACCAACAGGAACTGCAGCAGCATTAACCCGGAGTGCAACGCAAAAAACAATTGCAGCACAGAGGCCGGAAAACCCGGTGTTAAACGGGCTTTTTTCAGCAGCACCACAGCATAAATAAATACCACAGCGATGCTTAAAGAGGTTAACGCAGTTGAGGCATTATTGACCTGATACAACATGCTTAACGGCAGCAGGTATAAAGTGAGCAACAAAGCCGCTTGTTGCCTGGAACGAGCGCTGAGCTGCCCCCGCAAAAACAACACCAAACCTGTCACTACTAAAGCCGGCGACAATAAAAGTAATAAATCTGCCAGCAGATAAGTCAGCAGCGGCTGGTCTAGATAAGCTCTGGCACCCGCAGCACAACCGCCAGCCACAAAAACAAAACAGGCGACGGACCAGACTAAAAAACTTTTATCATGGCGCCGCAGTTTATACACCATAGCCAGATAACAGCCAATCATCAGATTAACCAGCAAGGTTAGCAGCATCAAGGTAGGTAAATGCAGTTCAAATCCATGAAAATTAATAACTAATTACTCCATTTTTTCACTCTTCCGGCAGTATAGCGCTTGCAGTTCCCATCACACAAACAGCTTAAACTGGCTTTTTATGCCGTTTAACTCTCATTGCTTAGTTGGATCTCTTCATCAATGGAGGGTAATCGTGGCGCTGGCAATACCCCGTCCAATTCAATCAGGCGTTCACTTAACTGCGCTACTCTTTGGGTTAAACCAAAAATAATTTTGTCTTTAATAGCAGAGCGAACTCTGTCAGGCAAACTCTGAAAACTATCGCTGTCTATTTTCATCAGCACCATATCGGTTTGTGCTATCACAGTGGCACTGCGGGGTTCATTGCAAATAAAACCGACTTCCCCAACAAACTGGCTGGGCAGCAACTGCCCTATTTTATGCTGCCGGTGATACACCAGGGCTTGTCCCGATAAAATAATATAAAAAAACGGCTCGTACCCCCCTTCTTTAATCAACGCCTTACCCTGACTGCAGACTTCAAAAGCTTTTGGCATTTGTAACACCAGCTCCCGGTCAGCGGGTTGCAGATCTTTAAACAACGGCAGCCTGGCCAGAATCTCCATCAGTCTTAATTTATTGCTATAGCTCATCAACAACTCCTTGGTGTTTTCCCTTCGTTTTATGCTGGCAGACATTGCCTGACAGCGCTGCGGCACATCGCGGCTTTTCCATTCCAACTGGCTAACGCAAGAGCTGTGATTACAGTGTTTATGAGTGCTGCTAATGTAGCAAGCTGAATCCATAACCTGGCCGCGTTTTTTTTATATAGCGGCCAGGAACAACTTAACCCCGCACCTATAACAGATACTATTTACAAAAATTAAACATCGAGTTACCTTGTAAAGGTCCAAACAGGACTATTCAATTCAAATAAGGAAAATTGAGATGAAAACGATCTTCGCTATGCTTGCGCTGCTGGCATTGTCTGTCAGTCACAATCTTTACGCTGCTCATGTGGAATGTGTGATCAGTGGTACGCCTACTCAACAAACTTATACTGCACACTTCTGCTCCAGCCAGATCAATTCACAACCTGGCGTGTACTTCCGTTTAGTGGCCGATAAACCAGTAGCTGAAGTGAAATGGAGTTACGGCGCTGAACCTCAGGGCAGTTGGAGTTGTGGCAGCCAGAATCACTGCAGCGTAACTTATCCTTATGGCCCGGAAAACTTCGGTTTTTCAGAAGCCACAGCCTGCGTCACCCGAATTCTGTACTCAGACAACACCTGGGAAAATGTCAGCCTCTGCGCTACAGGCACCTTCTACGGCCAGGCTGTGTTTTAAACACTGAAAGGTAATGTAGTAGCCGGATTTAAATAAATCCGGCGATCGCGGCACTCTTCGTAAAGAGGTTTATTTCAACGCCCTGATTCGCGTTTAGTCATTGCTATCCACTACAACAATATCTGCACCATCACATAGAGAGCAATGGCCGAATACATTGCATCAATTATCTAAGGGCACAGCAACATGAATCTGACTGCCGTGAACAGGCGACAGGAAACAATGAATTCATTGTTTATCAACTACTGTGCTATGCTTTTCAGGCAACTGATGTACTCTTAACTGGTAAAGCAGACGTCGCGTAAACGCCGTGTATGTGAGGTTCAACTCCCACCATCAGTTGCTTAGTATTCTCATCTATTTCGATATGTTGTTTGCCCATCGCCTAAATTTATTTCAGTATCACATAGTTATCTCACTCTGAAATGAGATGGTACTGTTTACCTAAAAGCTTCATCTGACTTTGGACTAAAAACCAAGGAACAACCGGATAAGATAGCCAGTACTTGGTAAAACTTATCTTGTAACGCGGTTTAGCCCCCGTGCTTACGGGGAACAGGTCTATTTCTGCTTGTGACAGGTCGCGATAACCGGTTTAGCCCCGTGCTTACGGGGAACAGATTGAAATTATACGTGCCACCATAGGGTGTTGCGGTTTAGCCCCGTGCTTACGGGGAACAGGCTCAATCAACTTTCTGCGGCCGTAAGGTGTTCGGTTTAGCCCCGTGCTTACGGGGAACAGTTCAAAATTCTTATGAGTATCGTTTTAATGCTCGGTTTAGCCCCGTGCTTACGGGGAACAGTCGGTCACAGACTCGCTACTGATGCGCGTCAGCGGTTTAGCCCCGTGCTTACGGGGAACAGAAATCGACTGGACAGAATGGCTAAATCTGTTTCGGTTTAGCCCCGTGCTTACGGGGAACAGCGGATCAGCTTAACTCAGTCACTGAGCCGGGACGGTTTAGCCCCGTGCTTACGGGGAACAGTTGCCCAGGAACAAGCCGTATTTAACTCCAGCCGGTTTAGCCCCGTGCTTACGGGGAACAGGCAGCTGCTGCTTTCAGGCTCAGTGCTGCATCAGGTTTAGCCCCGTGCTTACGGGGAACAGAGCGGCAAAGCTGATGCCGGAATCAAGCAGTTCGGTTTAGCCCCGTGCTTACGGGGAACAGCTTTGGAAAGCGGATCATGTACGTCAGGATTTCGGTTTAGCCCCGTGCTTACGGGGAACAGAAGCCAATGCTCGCCGTGCGGCTAATCCCGTCCGGTTTAGCCCCGTGCTTACGGGGAACAGGCAAGAACAGGGTAAAACACAAGATGCCTCTACGGTTTAGCCCCGTGCTTACGGGGAACAGATGCCCAATTCTGCCCAGCTACTTCTGGCAAACGGTTTAGCCCCGTGCTTACGGGGAACAGTGGAACTCAGTAGAAAAAGTTAGCTTTGAATGCGGTTTAGCCCCGTGCTTACGGGGAACAGTTCCTGACGATATGGTAGAGGCTGAAGCATATCGGTTTAGCCCCGTGCTTACGGGGAACAGTTTTAGTAGTTACCGCAGTGTGGGCACACCTGCGGTTTAGCCCCGTGCTTACGGGGAACAGCCGCTGTAAAATTAGGTCGCTTTTGATGCGAACGGTTTAGCCCCGTGCTTACGGGGAACAGATTAAGTTGCTGGCCGAGTTGCTGTGAAAGACCGGTTTAGCCCCGTGCTTACGGGGAACAGTGCAGGCAATTAAATCTCGTATAGATGCAGGCCGGTTTAGCCCCGTGCTTACGGGGAACAGAAACGCTCAGCTAATTTAATATTCGGAGTGCCCGGTTTAGCCCCGTGCTTACGGGGAACAGAAACGCTCAGCTAATTTAATATTCGGAGTGCCCGGTTTAGCCCCGTGCTTACGGGGAACAGACGTTGCCGCTAGATCCGGGCAATAGGTATTGCGGTTTAGCCCCGTGCTTACGGGGAACAGTTTATTGTTAAGGCTAACGCCTACCGTTTGCCCGGTTTAGCCCCGTGCTTACGGGGAACAGGGCGATGTGCCAGTAGTTGATTACCACGGCACACGGTTTAGCCCCGTGCTTACGGGGAACAGCTGCTAAATATAGATCTTTTGGAGTTATGATCCGGTTTAGCCCCGTGCTTACGGGGAACAGCTTTTATTTTAGGATCACCCTCTTTCCAAGTGCGGTTTAGCCCCGTGCTTACGGGGAACAGTAATCTGGTTTATTTCTTGGTTACTGCCTATGCGGTTTAGCCCCGTGCTTACGGGGAACAGAGCAGTCTGTGGTTAACAGTCTACCTAACTTGCGGTTTAGCCCCGTGCTTACGGGGAACAGTTAAAGAGTGCTGGTTGGCAACAGGGTATTGACGGTTTAGCCCCGTGCTTACGGGGAACAGCAGAAGCTGTTATTGGGCATGAACTAGAAGCGCGGTTTAGCCCCGTGCTTACGGGGAACAGATCAACCACTGACTGGTAGTAATCAATGGTGTCGGTTTAGCCCCGTGCTTACGGGGAACAGATATCATTTTTATCAACTGCATTTTGTAGTTGCGGTTTAGCCCCGTGCTTACGGGGAACAGCCCTCCAAGGTGCCACCTCTGTTTTCAATTTTCGGTTTAGCCCCGTGCTTACGGGGAACAGTTTGGCGTCACACTGGCCGATGGTGAAATCACCGGTTTAGCCCCGTGCTTACGGGGAACAGATAACGCCCATAGTCAACATCAGCGGGAAATTCGGTTTAGCCCCGTGCTTACGGGGAACAGTAGATCCATTCCAGTAGAAACCACCCCACAGCCGGTTTAGCCCCGTGCTTACGGGGAACAGACCTATAGACAGCAGCATTGCAATAAAACGAGCGGTTTAGCCCCGTGCTTACGGGGAACAGCCGACAGCGTGGTTTTTGGTGATGTCGATGTGCGGTTTAGCCCCGTGCTTACGGGGAACAGTTACTTTGATGGTTGCTGCTGGTGCGTGGATGCGGTTTAGCCCCGTGCTTACGGGGAACAGTTTGCGGCCTGTCAGTGAACGCTCTGTTTATCCGGTTTAGCCCCGTGCTTACGGGGAACAGGTAAATTTAGGTTATCCGGCTACAAGAGTTTACGGTTTAGCCCCGTGCTTACGGGGAACAGCTGTTGATTCCAGCGCTTAACCATTTGCCATGCGGTTTAGCCCCGTGCTTACGGGGAACAGAAACGGAAGGGTTTGTCACTACAGATAAAGGTCGGTTTAGCCCCGTGCTTACGGGGAACAGCTCATTAGCCAACATTAATGCCTCTAAGGATTCGGTTTAGCCCCGTGCTTACGGGGAACAGCTCAGCCTTATCACGAATACATGAGTAGAACGCGGTTTAGCCCCGTGCTTACGGGGAACAGTTTTCAAATTTACCGCTGAGTTCAGTAACCCCCGGTTTAGCCCCGTGCTTACGGGGAACAGAAAAACCGCAAGTCAAGTAACTGATCACGAGTCGGTTTAGCCCCGTGCTTACGGGGAACAGGGCTATAAACGCATCTTTTGATGTAATAGAGGCGGTTTAGCCCCGTGCTTACGGGGAACAGTCGACCAGATGCGCCGATAGTTAATTCCTGACCGGTTTAGCCCCGTGCTTACGGGGAACAGGAGCAGATAGACAAGCTCATTGGAACCGCCGACGGTTTAGCCCCGTGCTTACGGGGAACAGTCGCTTGATGCCCTTGGCTTGCAGCTGTCTCGCGGTTTAGCCCCGTGCTTACGGGGAACAGTATCTGCGACCCCCTTGAGCGCGCCAATTGCACGGTTTAGCCCCGTGCTTACGGGGAACAGTTTCCTGCTTAACTGTTCAACTGCAATTTTAACGGTTTAGCCCCGTGCTTACGGGGAACAGTTTCCGGCCTCCGGCAACTGCCAACCTGTCCGCGGTTTAGCCCCGTGCTTACGGGGAACAGTATAAACCGCACTTCCTGACAGGTTTTAATTGCGGTTTAGCCCCGTGCTTACGGGGAACAGTTGGCTTCAGCATTGTAAGTGCGCTGTCATCCCGGTTTAGCCCCGTGCTTACGGGGAACAGGCAGTGGCAAATCGAACCTATTATTGCCAGCACGGTTTAGCCCCGTGCTTACGGGGAACAGACTGTCATAAACTTTGGTCCCGGCCTGATTGGCGGTTTAGCCCCGTGCTTACGGGGAACAGTGCCGCAACGCCAGAAAAAAGCGCTGGGATATCGGTTTAGCCCCGTGCTTACGGGGAACAGGGACACTAATTACAGCTACAGCCAACATCACGCGGTTTAGCCCCGTGCTTACGGGGAACAGATCTGTGAAATTTGGTAGGCTTGCCTTTCCTGCGGTTTAGCCCCGTGCTTACGGGGAACAGGACGCCCCAAAACACTACCTTCAGCTTGAGCGCGGTTTAGCCCCGTGCTTACGGGGAACAGCCAAAACCACACTGGTGATTTCAACTGCAGGGCGGTTTAGCCCCGTGCTTACGGGGAACAGGTTCGGATGAGTCGGCTAAAATACAAAAAATGCGGTTTAGCCCCGTGCTTACGGGGAACAGATGTATTAGAAGTGCTGTTTTTGCACTATACGCGGTTTAGCCCCGTGCTTACGGGGAACAGGGCTACCTGAGCAAGTTGCCCCTAATTTCAAACGGTTTAGCCCCGTGCTTACGGGGAACAGCTGCCACCAGTCGGCTATAGAGTCCACTGTGGCGGTTTAGCCCCGTGCTTACGGGGAACAGAAGAGCAGGGGGTTAACTCAGTGCCAAACTCGCGGTTTAGCCCCGTGCTTACGGGGAACAGAAGTTTCTGGTTTCTATCATGTCAATTACTGACGGTTTAGCCCCGTGCTTACGGGGAACAGGACAATAAATTATGTCAAACGCATACGTGAAACGGTTTAGCCCCGTGCTTACGGGGAACAGATTTATTGTCTCAGTTGAGTGACGGCCAGTTACGGTTTAGCCCCGTGCTTACGGGGAACAGACTAAGAGTATATAGCTGATTTCTAAAAGAAAAAAGCTTGTGCAATTTTCTACCAAATTTTTCCGTATTTTTAAAGAGCTGAGGTTATTAAAAAACTACAAGTTTTCGGGTAAAAATTTCACTAAACGTAAACCATCAAAATCTATTGGCTGACGACGATTATCGCCAAAAGTGACAAAATCAAAACCCGACTCTGTATTGGTTGCCCACGCCATCACTACATTCCCATTTTCTGCCATGGCATCAACTTGCTGCCATAGCATTTCTCTGACTCTTTGGCTGACATCTCCCACATAAACCCCTGCCCTCACTTCCAACAACCATACGGCTAAACGCCCTCTTAACCTCGGAGGTACAGCTTCAGTAACAATCATACAGAAACTCATTTAGCTGCTCCTGTGTCCACTATCACCTATGGATACGGGTTCAGGTAAAGCCGGAGGCTGGGCATCAGGGTATGGTTCTGGTGGCAAAACTTCTCCTGCCGCCAGGATCTCTTCAATGAGTGGAATTAAACGTTTTAAGGTTTTGTCTGTTCTGAACAACTCACGACAGGCCAATCGCACTTCTTTGTCCGGGGCCAATGGGCCTTTAGCTGCAATCCGAAAGGCCAGCGGTACCACTGTGTCAAACTTGATCACATCAGCTATATCGTACACAAAACTCAAAGGTTTTCCCGTATGAATAAATCCGATGGCTGGCGCATAACCTGCAGCCAGTACAGCTGCTTCAGTGATCCCGTATAAACAGGCTGTTGCAGCACTCAAACACTGGTTTGGCAAATCTCCCGCGTCCCAGTCTTTAGGATCATATTTGCGACCATTCCATTTCAAACCATACTGTTTAGCCAACAAACTATAAGTTTGCCGTACCCTGGCCCCCTCAATGCCCCGCAATTGATCCACACTACGGCGGGCTGGCGCTTCTTCTCCGAAACGCAACTCAAACATTTTTCGCACAACTTTCAGCCTTAATTGTTCGTCTAACGCCAATTTGGCCTGATACAACAACTTGTCTGAACGAGCACCACCTGGCTGACCTGACGCATAAAACCGGACGCCACCTTCACCCACCCAGGTAATTAATGTCCCTACCTCCGCAGCCAGCTTTACCGCAGCGTGAGAAATTCGGGTGCCTGGCTCGAGCATTAAGCAAGCAATAGAACCAACCGGAATATGCATACGCTCGCCATTTACTTCATCCACAACAACAAAAGCGCCATCTTTTACGTCGATTCGGCCCATGCCAATAAAAATCATAGAATTTCGGTCTTTAATTGGGATGGGTTTTAACGGGATAAATGACATCTGATATCCTTATGCTTTAATCTGGGTCTGCTGGTAAATGCGATGCTAAAGCAGTCTGTTGCCTGCTCAGAATTGTCATTTGCTGAATAGCAAGCTGGTTAAGCTTCACCAAACGTTGCTGCGACGGTATGCCTTTCTGGATAAAGTGTGCGTTCATCGCTTCCAAATTAGCTAAGCACACCAGTTGATGCACATTGGCATGATCACGCATATTGCCTTTTTCTTCGACATTCTGCAGTCGCCACTGAGCTGCCGTTACCCCAAACAAAGCCATATTCAGTAGATCAGCCTCACTGGCATAAATATGATTTATTTGTGCCGGAGTAAGCGAGTCTGGGATCAGATGCTCTTTGATTGCATCGGTATGGATCAGGTAATTCATCTTGGCCAGATTACGTCGAATATCCCAGCCAAGCTGCTGAAACTCCTGCTCTTTTAAACGTTGAAACTCTTTGATCAAATACAACTTAAATTCGACCGAAATCCAACTGGCAAACTCAAAAGCAATATCCTTTTGCGCGTAGGTACCACCGTAACGCCCGGCTTTGGAAATCAACCCGACAGCACCAGTTTTCTCAATCCACTGCTTGGCTGTTAGGGTGAAACTATTTAAGCCAGCCAAGGCTTTAAACCCATCGAATTCGATGGGGTTAAAATTGGGGTTATTCAGTTGCTCCCAAATGCCTAAAAATTCTATGGTATTGCGGTTGCGTAACCAGTTACCAATAATTATATCGGTTCGTTCTGGGTTCTTATAACGAGCCATATCAGTAATACAAATGTATTCAATACCTTCCCTGGCATAAGTTGCAATCTGCTGTTCCAAAACCTCCAGTTTTGCTGCCATTGCTTACCCTCCAAAAATAATGTTTTCTAACCCCCCGCAGTAACATCAGGCCGCAGCCAAAGATAATAATCCACAGCCCATGGCCTTGGCAGGCCCAATCCCTTGCTTGAGTAATGTAATTAAGGCCGCTTCATCAAGCACTTTCAACACGCCTTCAAAACATACAGTCTGGATTTTTCCGTCCATGTCCTGTTTGTGAAAATATAGAGCAGGCTCAGGCATTACGAGAGCAGTTTCCAGCTCAGCAACTCCCGCAAGTTTTCTTACTAACCATAGCAATTGCTCTTGTTCATTAATTAATGGCACCCGGACGCTCTTTGGCGCGCCCTTTTTATCAAGTCGTTTATCGTCTTTTATAGTTTTTATCGGGTTTGCCCGCAGTCGAAAACGTAACCTTGCTCCTACAGGTATACTCTGAGGCATCAATTTGCTTGCAATCACCTCAGCCACGGGAGCAGTAATGGGTTGTTTAGCAGATAAAAGTAACGCAAAAGCCCCCTTTCCCCGCTGCACATCTTCCACACGAAACTGAAAATCCCGTTCATCAGACTGGCTATCAGGAAAAAGTTGCCACAACGCTCTGTGCAACTGATAAGGATCTTTAACCCAATTCCAATCAATCCATACTTTACTCAAAAACATCATGCACCTCCCTGGAGCACAAACCAATCTCTGGCAGCAAATTGACGCGGTAATGCAACAATAGGCTCATCCCGTACCCGGTAGCGCCGATTGTCCGCACTGATAGCTTCTTCACTATAAATGACTCCCCGACCTTCAAACTGAGCTAACGCTTGTTTAGGATCAGTAGCTTCACAGTTTGCTAAATACAGCGGGCAAGTAATAGGGCAGCTGCGGCGTCCGAGGTAAGGCGTGAAATAAGGCTTTTGCACCGCGTTAGTTAACTTCTGCAATGTATAAACACTATTTTCAGTACACCAAACCACTACTGTGAAATGAGCATCGCACAGATATTCCCGCCAGGTTTGAATGGTATCGTGGCTTTTTAAACCACGATAATCCTCCCTAGCATGTTGCACAGTGTGATAGTCGGTCAATTTCACTGTAGGTATTTCCCGACCTTCAACAGCGTGGCTATCGCAACGCACTGCAAAACGCACACTGTCAGCAAGATTTTGCAGTGCTGTTTTGTCGTTTCGTCGTATCCCTAAACAAGCCCCCATTAACCCCAGCAAGCCACTGCGGGTAGGAAAACTTCCCGTTGGCCGTGTGCCTTCAAATGTCGGTTGGCCCCATGCCTGCATCGGGCCAGACAAGCGCAATATCAGATAAGGCTTCATTTTTATTAGCCCTCGCCATTATTTTTAATCCAACTTTTTAACTCATTTAGTGATGCTTTTGTTTTCACTTCGTCTGGTGTCGAAACGTCGACTAATGAGAATTGAGCTGCTGCACCTGATAGACCATACCCTTTCGCTACCCGATCCCAATAAGCAGTAAATGCTTCAACGGAAGGTTTCAGGTAGCCTTCTTGTTTTGCTTTTACCGGTGCTTCAAAAGCATTGGCCAAAGATACCGGCACATCTGAAAAATTCACCATCACTAAATCTGCAGGGTTAAAGGCAGCAAAGGTACGTTGCTTGGCATTCGGTGTTTCAGTGGCCAACAGGTGCGCCAGGTGTGCTGCAACTTCCAGCGCTTTACTGCGGTCAACTCCCCCCAAATTTTCTTGCAGTTGCGCCAAATTTAAACTGGCATAGCGATAAAACACACCCGCCGAAAATTCTTGCGTCCCCAGATGGGCAGATCCAAGTTCCTGCAGATCATCTACTGCTGTAAACCAATCAATATCGGAATCAACTGTATGCGTCGTGATGGCATGTGCAATAGACATAGCGCCATCTACTTTCCCTAACTCACTCAACATGCCGCTAGTAGCCATTCGACCACTTAACGCTACATCAACGCCTTGTTGCAAACTTTCACGCATAGCTGCCAAATCATTTTTCAGTTCTTTCGTTAGCTTTTTTTCATCTATTCCCTCAGCATCAGCCTTAGATACTTTGTCGCAAAACCAGTCAAACTCACCAACAACCCAGGGAGTAACGGCATCTCCTGTTGTTTTTTCACTACTATCTAACGTTTTTCCAGTCAGCAGGGTCAATGTACGATCCATTAGTTCAACACTGTATTTATTACCTAATGCTTGCTGCAGTTGCTCACGTAACGCTGATAAATTAATGGTTCGAATACTGGCATCACCAATGTTTGCAGCATAATAGTCGCTTTTGCGAAATGCTCTTTTCAGGCTTTGGCTTGAAATACGCACCCGGCGTTTACCACCAAATACAGCATCCTTTTGCATATTCATATCGTCCCGGTTTAAACATGCTGGACTATGAGAAATAAGCACATGAAAATTAATAAAGTTGTTCATAATCAAATATCCTTATGTGTTTTTCTTTGATGGTAAGGCAAGTACAAAATTTTCTAACAACTCACGACGGGACTGCTGGTTCCACCATGCCAGTTGCTCTGCTAGCAAAGGCCAGTACAATTTAGGTTCTGCATGTGTTAATAACCTGCGTAACTGAACCATGTCATTCGGCCATTCCGCCCGCAGTAACTGATAAACACGCCGCTCATTAATTTTTCCGCTCTCGGCTAATGCTTTGCCCAGGCTAATACCGTTCGGGTGCTTTTCAGATTTATCCGTATGTTGAATAACGTTTTTGCCAGCGCTTAAACAAAACACCATCCGCAACAAAGCACGCTGCATTTTTGGTTCAGGCCAACCAAAAGGTTGTACCAAACGATAAAAAGCGGGAATATCTTTTAACTCATCTGGCTCTGAGACACGTCTTAGCTGAGCACTGGCAGCATTGTCCAGTGCATTCCAGGCGTGGTAGAGCGCTAATGCATCAAGCGGCATTTTGGCCTCCTTGCAGTTGTTTTAAATCAGAAAGATGTTTGCGCAAACTTTGTCTTGCCACTGCAACTGCCCTCACGAGTTTAGGATGGTGGTGATAAGGCGCAGTTACTTGCTCAAATAGCTCAGTACATAACTGATGTAATTGAATACGTAATGCATCAATTTTCGCTATTGGCTCAGCAAAGTTGAGCGTTGCCAGTAAGTCGGGAATAAGTAATTCACTCTGCCGGTAATATTGCCGCTCAGCCACTTCATGTACTGCAATACCAGCACCTTTAATTTCAGAGGTTTTAATACCCTCAACGAAGGTATAAAGGGCTTTTCTTAAGGCCGTTTTATAGTTAAGGCCAATTTGCACTACGGCTTCGATAATCTCGGGGGAATTCTGCCACCCTTGATTTATAGCCATTACTTCGTGGCGGCGCTCCAGAATAGATGCCTGATTATTGCGGTATCCACCTACAATCAACTGTGTTTTTGCATGTCGGAAAATTTTGGCGCATTGAGTAACCACAGCTGCAGGCAACTGCGCATCGCCTTTTTCCGGTTGTAACCTTACTAATACGCGGCTGAGTTGTGTCCATGAAGGTGCTGAAGTGGTAAAAGCAAGGAACTTCTCCTGTGTCTCGCCTTTTTTAACCTGAAATAAACGTGGCGAATGCGGGTGTGGCCAGGTGCCATTGACAGTGAAATTAAACTTGGCTTTAAAAAAGCCGCTATAACGTTTATCTGCATGCTGACCACAGCCTGAGCATTGGCCTGCAACTATAGCCGGACACAGTTCAATATGGTCTGGCTGCCAAAACAATCCACGCACTAAACCGATATTGGCCGCCGCTATTGAAGCGCCCGCGACTATAGGTTGCTGCCAGGTCGGCAGTTGCGACAATTGCAATTCATCGCACATCAACGTCACAAGGCTCGGGCGTGTTAGTACATTCAGCCAAATTGTCGTACGTAAATCAGTAAAACGCGCATCCACCGCCTGTACCAGCGTTGTTACTGGTGAGCCTCCACGCAGACCACTTTTGAAGCCACCGCCAAAACTGGGGGCATTGTTTGCCTGGTTAAATAACGCTATCGCGGTGCAACCGCCACATAACGCATCACCCTGCCCCGGTTCATTGATAAAAGTACAGTTGGTCGCGCCTGTTAATCCCGCTAATAACTTATCCATACCTGTCGGCTCTTTGGCATCAACGCCTTTAACCTGCATAAACGGGTATTCAGGGTGATCCAGACAAAAGGTATCTCGCCAATTGGCAATACCCTGCCTGAAAGCATCTATAGTTAGCGGTTTGGTTACATAACCTTGCAGCGCATGTTCATCTTCAGGTATCCAGCTAACCTGTACCAGACAGATCAGTAACTGTAATGCCGCCAGTTCCATATCGTCACGTGGCAGGCTAAGTAACCAGTGCTCATTGCTGCATAACAGTTGTTCCAGCGTAATAGCTTGTGGGGCGCCGCCATTTAGCGGGCGAACAGGTATCCATTTACTCTGCAATAAATCCATACAACAATCTCCTTTAAACTTATATCTTTAAAGCCAGCACCAACATGACTAAAAGTGCAATAAAAATAATGCCTTGAGGTGTAATATCATTCACCGTTCGAACAACAACCCTCAAATACTTTGCAAAATTCGTCATTATACCAACCTCACATCGTTCATATGTTAGGCAGTATAGGGGCGGATATAAAATAGATCAAGCCATTATGAATACGTAAAAACTTTGATTTAAACAAATCAGACTGTATACTCTCCACTGCTCCCCGTGAGTACGGGGATAAACCTCCATTTTGAATTCGAATGCAGGCAAACATCGATGTTCCCAAAAACTTTTGGGATTAGGTGGGGCTGGTATATACCATCCCCACCTCAACGCCATACTGAAACGTTTCAGAATTACAACGCCACCCCCCGTTATGTAACCTACCTTCTATCCAGTAGCGCCCGTATTCATCTGGCAGCACTTTAATTTTACCTTTCCAGCTATTCGGCACATTTATCTGATTCAATGCTAGAGTTTCTTGTTGCTGATACTCACCAAGTTGTTCGTGAATATGACCATCCAGTAACTGCCTGCCAGCAACTGTACCCACAAAAGGAATTAGCGGGATACTCATTGATCCATCACGGGTAACAGCCCGTTCATTTACTTCACTGTCATACAGGCTGATATTTTCTGCCCATTGCCGCATTTGTCGGGCTTTAATCTTTTTTGTGAAATCTTCATTTTCGAACATTTCCATACCCTGACTAACCCAATCTGGCTCCGGTGCTGTTACGTCATCACAGTAAATGGGCTCTATCCAACTTCTGTAAGCTTCGGGAAATACCAGTGGTTGCTCGCCAAGTGCTTCAATAGCTTGTTGTGTGCGCCACATTACGCGGGTATGGCTATAAATTTTGCCAATGATGCCGTAGCCTTCCGCGCGGGGAAGCAACACCGTCGCTTTAGGTTTTACAAACCCAACCGGGCGCGATGATCTTTGGTGACGATGTAAACGCCCTAAACGTTGAAACAGAAGATCTACCGGGCAAATCTGTGTAACTACCCAATCAAAATCAACATCAAGAGATTGTTCAACTACCTGTGTCGCCACCAAGATCCGCCCACGGCTACGGTCGCCTTCTTTACCAAAACAGGCTAATGCCAGATTTTCTTTTACCTGGCGGTCCAGTAACGAGAAACGAGCATGAAAAAGTTGAATTTCAATCGTACCTGCAGCTGCTTTTAGCTTCTGATAAGATTTTTGAGCAACGTCTACTAAGTTGCAAATCAGACAAACCTGAGCACCTTGCTTTGCCGCCGATAACAGCTGCGTCAGCAATTCATCATCAGGAACAGCATCAACACTGTAGCGAGGTTCGAGATACAAATTAAATTGCGGCGGTTGTTGCTGCGGGTAATCTTCCAGATCAAATTGCCGGAAGTTTAAACCTGATATCCATGACACTTGCGGATAAGGCGTCAGCTCTGCAGTAGATGAAAATTTTGTGGGTAACGTAGATGAATAACTGGCCAGCAATTGCTTTTTTTGCTGCTGGGGTAAAGTGGCCGACAGCAAAATGGCTGGGCTACCGGCTTTTGCCTGATCTTGTAATACCGCTTCCAGCAAGCCATACATATAACGATCATAGGCATGCACTTCATCAACAATAAGTACACTGCGCCCGGCACCAAAGCCGCGAACAAAACGATGGCGCAAAGGTAAAACTGACACCAGCACCTGATCAATGGTACAAACACCAATCTGCCCAAGAAATACCCGCTTTTTACTCTGACTCAGCCATTTAACACACTGGCTTAAGGCATTCTCCCCTTGCCCATTTCCACCTCGTTCTTTAATGTCTTTAAAGGCCTGATTAAAGCGAGAGTTTGCATGTGCCAGCACCAGATTGGGGTTATCAAAAAGTTTAGGTGCTAAGGTTTCAATACGCTGCAGCATCGCATTAGCTGTCGCCTGAGTGGGTAAAGCAAAAATAATACTATCAGCCATATTCTGTTCGACTAGCTTCCAGGCATAAGCTAATGCCGTTTCCGTTTTACCCGAACCCGTAGGTGCCTCAACGATAGTTAAACCGGCTGTTAATGGTAAAGAATCCACCAATACTTGTAGTTGTCTTGGCTGGTGGCCGCTATCCAGCAGCGCTTCTACATTGGCATTGGGTTTTACCTGCCCTGTTAAACCGCTACGTTTAATAACCTTTGCTGCATCATTCTGATAACGCTGCTCAAAATAATGCATAAGTCCACTTTCATCATTTGCGGCTGTCGGTTGAAAAAGAAAAGTGTCATCACTTAACCATGAACCCAACCAATCCGATATCGAACAAAAACCTGCTAATAGTAATGAGCAATCAGGTGGTGAATTTTGCGTCGTTAAGCCGGCAGGTTGAAGAAAAAGTGTTTCGAGCGCAGCTATCCAGGCACTTCGGGCAGCGCGATCCCGCAGGCTAAAAGAATGCAATTCAACAGGCAGGCGGTAACGATGCGAATCCAGTTTATCTGTATGAACAACAGAACCATGATGGCCGCAAACGGCTTCCATCCACGGCAACCAGGATTCAAGTGGATGTGTAGAGCCAAGCGAAAAAGGGTCATCAATTGCATCAGTCTGATAATCACTGTCAAACCAATAAAGCCCAGCTAAACCATGGTCATACTCTTTACAATCATAAGCGGTTGGCATTCTCTCATGTCGGTCTTCAGGATTTAGTACAAGCCATACCTGCGGCACTTTGCACTGAAAACGAATATCAAATTTTCCTAGATCATGAAGCGCGATAAAGAACAGCAGCCAGGCTCTTACTTTTTCCTCATCCAGCTTTTGGTTCCGGCAAAACAAATGCCTTAACGCAGGGCTATGATCCCACCAGTATGCTGCTACCGCCGCCACATCCAAACTATGGTACGCCAGTAAATGATAATCCGGCCCGGGGTGTTCAGGGTCTTTTTTGGCTTTGCCCCAGTAACCGAAGTAGCCTGCGGTTGTTGTATCAGTCATTACTGCTACTCCCTTGGCTCAAACAATAGTGCTTTAACCCCGAATTATTCATTGCCTCAGTACCTTCTTCTATATGCTTGCAACTACATCTAATTGTGGCGAATTCGCCATAGTTAGCTGCAGTTCACTGTATAAATGTCGCTCTACCACTCTACCCTCTCTCCCTGATTTAACAACACTGTACAAAAACACCTGTAAACTAAGTGTGCAGGTTGTGGGTAAGTTTATGATTTTTCTTCAAATAACCATGGTTTTATGTGGTTCAGGTTCACTAAAACCAGTTGCTGGGCTTCGGGGCTGATGTCGATGTCGCGGATATTGACCTGCATTTCCTGCAGCACGTATTGGGCTAAACAGGCGCGGCTGTGGATAAGGAGTTTGCCGTTTTGCATTTGGTAGTCGTGGGCTAAAACT
The DNA here is from genome assembly GCF_031457405.1 of Rheinheimera soli. Taxonomy (GTDB): domain Bacteria; phylum Pseudomonadota; class Gammaproteobacteria; order Enterobacterales; family Alteromonadaceae; genus Pararheinheimera; species Pararheinheimera soli_A. The sequence continues at coordinate 60,038 of NZ_JAVDWR010000007.1, forward strand.
TCTTGTTGGGCAGGTTTGAGGCGGGGGTCGGGTTGGAACTCTAAATACAGTTCAGTGATCCAACCGCTGTCTTGATCAGCGCTGATGTTGGTTTTGCCCATTAACTCAGGTACGCCACGAAAGCGGCTTAAGACAAAGTCGCGAAAGCCTTTAGATTTTTCGCAGTAAGCCCGCAAATGCCAACGTAAGCCAGCGCTGACAAAATGATGGGGCACTATAATGCGGCCCTGGCGGTCGGGGTTGCTGACCGACACATAATCCACATCTACCCGTCGTTTTTGCCGGATGGCAGTGACCAATACCCGGATAATGTCGGCGCTGACCTGGCGCTTGGGCAATGACAAAGTAGTGTATGGCAAAGCTGTGCTTACGTCGGCGATGGCGTCCTGATGGCTGATCCAGTTCAGGTATTCCACTACGTCACCGGAACTATAGGCGTGTTGAAAATTAGCTTGTGGCAGAAAACCTTTGTGGCTGGCGTGGTAAAGCAGGTTGCCGGGTAACAGCTGTTGGTAATAAAGAATATCTTTTTGCGCCTGAGTGCGGCTGATACCAAACTGGCGCATTAAGTGACTGGCGCTGATGCGGCCTTCCCACCAGGCGATCAGCTCAATAAACCACAATCTTTTGTCCTGATTAATGCTAAGCACTTTCTGTCCCTGAATTTTGCTTTAGCACTACCATAACTGAACAGCAACAGCATCGACAATGGCTTTGTTTGAATTTGAGTTTAAAGCCGTCGAATTCGACGGGTTTAGCGAACTGAACCCAGGATAAGGACATCTATCCTGCGCTTGAAAAGCTCTAAGCTTTAACCTGTTGTTTGGAGGCTTAATTAAAATCTGACTAAAGGATCTGGCAATCCCTGCCCTGAGAGATATTCAGCAATTTGTAACAAACGCTCTTTTGCGCGTGGGGAAAAAACGAGTTGTAGTTTACTCATACCTTGCACGAATGGATTTAAACACGTCAGAGGATTTGAGTGCCAGGCCCTGCTCCAACTCTGTCACTGAAATTTGAATATCATCGGCTAACCTTCTGGCCTGCACAAACTCCGCAAAAGCTTTGACTACAGACTGCGGATTACTGCCATATGCCTGTTTTAATTCAGCTTCCAGCTCTGGATTGTCGATTTGGATACTTAACATCTTCCTGCTCCACTGTCTTTACTCTGATAGCCTAATGCTTAGATCACTATAGCTCAACTATTGTTTAATATGCCCTTTGAACCAAACGGCTTTAAACTTAAACCTACCCCGTAAAAATCTCATAATCATCAGGCCCTTTCATATAACCCGGCACTTTGTGGCTGTATAACCGGGCACCCGATATCGCTGTTTGTACCAGCAACTTGTTGTAATGGCTGGCGTTTGGGTCGGCCAGATAATCAGCGCAGTCAAACCAGCGGGCCTGCAGAATTTCACCCGGCTCTGGTGTGGGTTCTGTTTCTTCGGCACTTAAACGGCACACCATATACAAGTTAGAAGCGCCAAACTGGCCCTGATGATGATGGCGTAAGCCTAAAAAACTATCAAAGCTTGCTGCAACACCAGTTTCTTCCAGCACTTCGCGAATGACTGCGTCCACCAGATACTCTTTCGCATCCACCATACCGCCTGGTAATTTGAAATAAGACGGGCTTCGGCCTTCCAAAGGTTTTTCCTGCACCAGCAACACTTTGCCTGAAGCAGATAACACTACAGCGCCCACTCCTATGCTGTGGGTAGCGGCTGAAGGTAAATAACTGTCGGCCTGTAGTTTTTTACTTAACATTAATTTTTCTGGTGTGCAGTGATGAAAAGTGAAACCCAGCTCCAGCGCCACAGAAATCAATTCGGCGCGGCAAGCCGGTATCTCCAGCCAGATCAGCGCATAGCGCTGATGCCAGGCATCGACCGATGCAGCTAAACGACCGGCAAATTCGGCCACAGTATCTGGCAGTTGTTCCGGCCCTATGTAGCAGCCGTTGTAGGGATTTACTATTGCATCAAATAATTTCATTTGGAAAGACACACTAAACAGGTTTAAAAACAAGACGGGCGCCGATAAACGACGCCCCTGCATTTAATCAGCGGGTGTGTAGGGGCTGGGCTTGCCCCTGCCCGTCCATCTGTACCGCAGTTTCATTATTCAGGCAGCGAACATGCCCGAACATTTTATCTGAACAATACTTTTTCTTTCTGGAACCAACTGACACAAAAGGCCAGCAAAGCTGCAGCTATCACCACTGTAGAGCCAAAAATGGCCAGCAGCATACCGACATCTATAGTGCCTTTGATCAGCTCTTTAATCGCCAACGCCACGTTGGCCACAGGCAACATCGCCATGCCCCAGGTCAGTTCAACACCTGGCATTAAAGCCACAATTAACGGCATAAACACAATCATGCTTAAAGGGCCGATGTAGTTTTGTGCTTCTTTAAAGCTGCGGGCATAAATAGATAACGACAGCAGCAAGGACGCAAAAATAGCCGACAACGGAATAAGCATCATCAGAATCAGCAGCAAGTCAGCCACACCTAAAGTAGCCATAGTTTTAGCCACTATATCCACGCCCATCAAAGAGCCAATGACATAACCCCAGCCGCCAAAGCTGGTGACTGTAATAAGTGCTGTGGCAAGGCCTGTGGTCAGTACAGTCAGAAACTTACCTAACACAATAGAGGTTCTGCTGATCGGGCATATCAATAAGGTTTCTAAAGTACCGCGTTCTTTTTCACCAGCACCAATATCAATAGCCGGGTATGAACAACCCGCTAAACACAAAGGGATCAGGATATAAGCAATTAATCCGCCTATTTTTTCGCCTAAATCTTCACGACTTTCAGCTGTATTTACTTTTTCCAGCTTCACCGGCTGTAATAAGGCATCTACTTTTTCCGCTGTTACCCCTAAAGAATCCAGTTTGGCCAGTTGCAGTTTTTTGCTGTAGTCACGCAGTAACTCATTGAAATATTTATCAATCATATCAAGCTGAGACGACATGTTATAAATTACTTTCCATTGGCTTTGCGTCAGGTTCGTTGCATCGGCACTAAAGTCGTCGGCAATGATAATCGCCAGATCAAATTGGTTATCGCGTATGGCTTGTTTCAGCGCTTCAGGATCGGTTAGATCAGACTCTACCTTTTTAAAATTCTTGTGATAAAACAAGGCTTCTGTCAGTTCAGGCGCCTTATCTGCATTGATAATCACGTAGCGGTGTTCTTCGGCTTCGGCTTGTTTGGCCACATTCGCCACCACTAATCCCATAATGCCGAACAGCACAGGGAAGACGAGGATCGGCAGCAATATGATGAAAAACATGGTTTTTTTATCACGAACCAACTCAGTCAGTTCTTTAAAATACACTTGCCACATTTAGTTTTGCTCCCTGTTACTTGCTGTCGCATGAATCACCGTCATAAAGGACTGACGTAAATCCCCATCGGCACTCAATGCCTTAAAGGCGTCAAAACTGTCGGAAAAAGCGCTGATGCCTTTATCAATCACCACAACGCGATCACACAAAGAGGCCACTTCATCCAAATGGTGGGTCGAAAAAATGACCGGTGTGCCCTGCTGTTTTAACGAGCGGATAAAATCCAGCACCGTCTGAGTCGTCATAATATCCAGACCAGTAGTAGGTTCATCCAGAATCACTACTTTGGGCGAATGCACCACAGCGCGGGCTATAGCAGTTTTTTGTTTCATACCGGTCGACATGGCATCGGCTTTCCTATTGGCAAAGTCGTGCATATTCAGCAAGGTGAACAACTCGTCGATGCGCTGTTTTAGCGCAGCTTCGCTCATGCCATGCAAACGGGCAAAATAGGCAATGTTTTCATAAGCAGTTAAGCGGCCATACAAACCTGTGCTGCTGGATAAAAAGCCAATTTTTTTACGCGCCTGCACAGGGTGTTTTAATACATCCACCCCCTCAATCAACACTGAACCTGAATCCGGCTGCAAGGCGGTTGATAAGATGCGTAAGGTGGTGGTTTTGCCCGCACCATTGGGGCCTAATAAACCTAAGACTTCGCCAGAGCCACAATCAAAACTGACATTTCGTACTGAATGAAAGGCTTCTTTGCTGTAGCGCACATCCTGTTTTTCGCTGTCTGACAGCTTCTGGCCGCGGCTGATGGCAAAAGATTTAGCCAGCGCGTCGATTTTAATCATCGAGAGTTCCCTGTGTTGTTCTTGTGTTAAGTGGTGTGGCGTTTTGGTCTGAAGTAACTGGTATCTGCATAAAAATCCAGATCCTGGGCCTGTTGATGCCAGCCCGGCACTCCCAATAATGGCAGTGGACTAAGCTGTTGATTATCAAGCAGCAAGTCGGCATTCACAAGCTGAGCCGCTAATAAATCATCAACAAAATCGTAACCTTCTGTGTTTGTGCAGGTCAAGCCTTCTGGCACTTCAATACAGCATAATTTTGCGGTTAAACCAATAAAAGGCTTAGTGGCCATTTCATAGTTGGCATGACCAAAAATGAGTGGGTTTAGCTCTGTCCACAGCTCTTTATGCTGATAAAAAGCTTCAGTCCATTGATGATTACGTAATAAATCCAGCAAAAACCGCTGCGAAGGTTTGATGCACATAATCACACCACATTCATCCAGCAAGGTGAGTTTATGCCGCACTTTTGTGCGCTCTTTGCTGCCAAATTGCTGAATTTGTTCCATATGCAGCTGATTCATCTGCTGCTTACTTTTAGGAAACAAACACCAGATCAAAGCACCAAACAAGTCATGCCAGTTATTGAGGCGCACCGGAATTTGCCGGCTTTGGTAAATAAAGTCTTCGTAATAACGGCCATCCGCATCCAGTACAGAACTCTCGACAAAACACCAGTCCTGTAATGGTGTGCGCTGATGTAACCATTGAGTCAGTTGCTCTGGCGATGGAAAATGCCTTTGCTCAGCTAAAGGAAAAGTGGCAGCCAAAGCGCTGAAGAGCCCGGGCTGCAAAAACAGCTCAGGTTGCCATTCAGTTGGCGCTACAAATCGGGGATTTACGCTGTTTTTTTGCATGAATAAGAAAAAACTCGTTGTTGCTGTGAAAACTTACGACCTGCATTACCTGTGAAAAGCGCAAAAAACCTCTTGCAATTTTCCTGTAAGCTGGCAAATTCAAGGGGTACGTGTAGACGTACATACTGCCAAAAGCTGGATTAATTAATTATTTAGAGGTTACTCATCATGTGTTCGATATTTGGGGTGCTTGACATCAAGACTGATGTTAAAGCCTTGCGCCAGCAGGCGCTACAGTTATCTAAATTATTACGTCACCGTGGACCGGACTGGTCAGGCGTATGGAACAACGACCATGCTATTTTAGTGCATGAACGTCTGGCTATTGTAGATACTGAAAATGGCGCCCAGCCCCTGATTAATCCAAATCGAAATCACATTCTGGCAGTGAATGGTGAGATTTATAATCACAAAAATTTAGAGAAAAACTTAAACGTCGACTATCAGTTCCAGACCAAATCAGACTGTGAAGTAATTTTACCTTTGTATTTACAACACGGCGTTGATTTTATCGATCAGCTGCAGGGTATGTTTGCTTTTATTCTGTATGACGCAGAGCAAAACCGTTACCTGATTGCCCGTGACCATATTGGCATTATTCCGCTGTATTACGGTTACGACGAACATGGTCAGCTGTATGTGGCGTCTGAATTAAAAGCTTTAGTGCCAGTATGTAAACAAATGCAGGAATTTCCGCCAGGCCATTACTTTGACAGTAAAGTAGGCAAACTGGTGCAGTATTATCAGCGCGACTGGCAGAGTTTTGATGCAGTCAAAGACAACCCGGCTGATTTGGGCGAATTACGGGCCGCTTTAGAGCAAAGCGTAAAAAGCCATTTAATGTCTGACGTGCCTTATGGCGTGTTGTTATCTGGTGGTCTGGATTCATCATTAATTTCTGCTATTACTCAGCAATTTGCCCGTAGTCGTGTAGAAGATGATGGTCAGTCCGAAGCCTGGTGGCCTCGCCTGCACTCTTTTGCGGTAGGTTTAGCGGGTTCGCCCGATTTGGTGGCAGCCCGTAAAGTGGCCGACAGCATTGGCACAGTGCACCATGAAGTGCTGTTTACTGTGCAGGAAGGCTTAGATTCACTGCGTGACGTGATTTATTTCCTGGAAACTTATGACGTCACCACTATTCGTGCTTCAACCCCTATGTACTTAATGGCGCGTAAAATCAAAGCCATGGGTATTAAAATGGTGTTGTCGGGCGAAGGCTCAGATGAGATTTTTGGTGGTTATTTGTATTTCCACAAAGCGCCAAACGCCAAAGAGTTCCACGAAGAAACCTTACGTAAGCTTGACCGTTTGCATATGTTCGACTGCAACCGCGCCAACAAAGCCATGTCGGCCTGGGGTATTGAAGCTCGTGTTCCTTTCCTCGACAAAGAGTTTATGGACGTGGCCATGCGCTTAAATCCTGAAGCCAAAATGTGTGGCAAAGGCAAAATGGAAAAACATATTTTGCGTCAGGCCTTTGATGGCTTATTGCCGCACGACATTTTATGGCGTCAGAAAGAGCAGTTCTCAGACGGCGTTGGCTATAGCTGGATTGACAGCTTAAAAGCTCATGCTGAAAAAGAAGTGACGGATCAGCAAATGGCGACTGCAGCTTTCCGCTTCCCGGTGAATACACCAGACAGCAAAGAAGCTTATTTCTATAGAGTGATCTTTGAAGAGCATTTCCCACACACAGGCGCAATATCCTGTGTACCTGGTGGTAAGTCGGTGGCCTGTTCCACCCCTGAAGCTTTGGCCTGGGATGCAAAAATGGCACAAATGACAGACCCTTCCGGTCGTGCAGTGCGTGACGTTCACGAACAAGGTTATTAAAATACCCTGCGTTCAAAACTGTAGGGGTGGATGAAGGGCGGGGACAAGCCGCAGCCCCTACGGCCCCACCCGCCTAATGACACCACGGTATCATTCGTAAAATACTAAGGTATAGATGGAAGGGCCGGGACAAGCCCCAGATAGCAATTGTGTTTTATTCGAGACGGGCGGGGACAAGCCCCGCCCCTACTGCCAATCTTCAGGTTATTGTGTTTTTTTTCGGCGAATAAAGCGTTTTTATCGGGTTTCGCTGGCGAAATACTCCGGTAGATCGTATGTTAGGCGCCATCTGAATATGCCCTGAATTATGGATCGAAGACTGTGATCAATTTATCCAAATCCTTGTTCACCTTGTTGGCTATCGCCAGCTTAAGCGGGGATCTGAATGCAGAAACGGCACTGAAAGGCCAATGGTTGACTGATTTAGAAGGTCAAACCTTACTGGACCCTCAAACATCGGGCGTTACTTACCGTAAAGGTGAGTTAGTGGTGATTGGCGACCAAAGTGCTCATGAAAGCACCAGAATGAAGTTATTCAGAATAGATCCGGCCACAGGCGCTTCTGTGACTCAGCCTATTCAAATTACTGTCGCCGAAAGCCTGAAAAACAGCTGTTTTTATGGGTACTTGAGTGACAAACCTGACTTCGAAGCCCTGACCTGGGATCGCATTGACGAAACCACTTTAATTACGGTCACTGAAGATGCGTCAGCCTATGAACTAAGCCCTGAGTGTAAAAAAAGATTCAGCCAGACCAACTCCACCAGCTACCCCAGCCTGTTAGTAAAAATTCAGGTCGACAACGCTTTAACCCGAGCTGAAATAGTGGCTGTGCGGCCTGTGCAATTTCCACTGGAGGCCAAAGTAGGCAATTTTCCAAACGATGGTATTGAGGGTTTAGCTGTTGATGATCACCAGAATTTATATCTGGCGCTGGAGCAAAATACTGCTAATAGGCCGCAGTTATTTAAAACCCGTTTAACTCAGGATTTTTGGCTGCGCGATAACTTTGTCAAAGTAATAGACGCTAACCTGACCTTTCCCGTTCTGGACGACAAAGACCATCCAATTAATGGTATTGAGTTTTTACCCAGCCCTATTAAAGGCCACCCGGGTTATTTAGTGGCGGTAGCGCGAAATGACGACGAGTTATGGGTGTTTGATTTAACCAACCGTATTCCGCCTTTTGTGCAGAAGCTGAGTTTTTATGTCAGCACGGATGACAGCGGCCTCTGCCCTGCTTATGAAAAGCTGGTACAAACAGCACTGGAAGCCATCACTATTCACGACGGCACTGTGTATTTAATTAATGATCCCTGGAAACAGCATTACACCGATAATATTCAGTGTGGTACTCATGTCGACAAGTTTAAACGTATGTCGCCTTTGCTGTTTAAAATGCAGGCAGACCCGCGCTGGTTTACCCCTTTCAGAGCAAAATCCCAAACCGCTTTACCTGCACTCAGTGGTTTAGCTGCTTTGGATCAAAACCGTTATCTGGCAGTGCAGGATAAGAAAATTCAGCGTCAGGGCGATCGCTTAACCTTAATTCAGTTAAATGCAAATCAGCAACTGACAGCACAAAGCTTATTTGTTACCAACTGGCCTGCGGGACAGGCGGCCAACGACTTAGAATCTGTCTGTGCTCTGCCTGGTAAAAACAGCGAATTTTTAATAGCGGAAAGCGGCACCTGGCAAGGCTCTTTTGGCCGTTTGTTTCATATCAAAGTATTCCCGACCTATGCCCAGGTACTGAACACTTTTGAATTACCGGTAGAGCGCGACAACAGTCCGGAGCAAGACGGCGATAACTTCGAAGGTTTGGCCTGTGCGAAAAAAGATGTGAATCGTTATCTGGTGATTTTAGGTGAACGGGGCACAGCCACCGCTGCTGGTTTTTTACAATGGGGTGAGCTGGATTTAGCCGCAGCAAATATTCAGTGGAACAGCCAGAAAATTCAGGTTACAGGCCCAACAAAACTGAAAAACCGTCACTACAACAGAGTGATATCCGACTTGCATCTGGAAGGTGACGTGCTTTGGGCCGGCGCTGTGCTGGACAGCTCAGACAATGGCCCTTTTGCCAGTGCAGTCTATCCTTTAGCTTTGGTGAACCCCACTGCAAAACAGCCCATCAGCTTAATGGCTGAACGGCCGGTACTCTGGCAAATTGATGGCTTTAAAGTAGAAGGTTTAGCCAGCCCCAGTCCATTAGTTCCGGGTTCAGCCCTGATGATGGTCACAGACGATGAAAATTATCACGGCCAGTTCCGGCCCTTAGCTATTACAGAGCAAAGCCCCTATGGCAACCCAAGCCCCAAACCAGCCACAACACAATAACCCGCTGCACGGTTTTACCCTGCAGCAAATTCTGGAATTGCTCGTTGAACATTATGGTGGCTTTGCACCTTTAGCAAAGCAAATACCACTGAAATGCTTCAGCTCCAACCCCAGCATCAAATCCAGCCTGACGTTTTTACGCAAAACGCCATGGGCCAGAACTCAAGTGGAAGAGTTGTTTATCAAACTGAAGCTCTATCAAAAAGGGGAACAAACCTGAATCCGAATAATTCAGCTTTACCCTAAGGGCCAGTACTAAAGCTCAAATGGATTTGCAGGTAAGGATACGTCTATGTCGAAACGGCTTTTTTGGGATATTGTGCGCATTGGCATTGTTTACTACTTAATGCCCTTGTTCGCTGCCGTACTGATAATGACCTCAGGAGCACCAATACCACTTTATATAAATCTTAATCCTGAGGCTCTGGTCAGCGTATTCACAATCATTGCGCTGGTTGGCTGGTTCTTCTTAAAGAAAACTCCATTCAAAAGCTTTGGGAAATTGTTGTTGATGTCATTGCCCGGTGTGGTCGTGTTGGCGATGTATCACAAAGTATCCGTATCGTTTTCAGACGTCAATTACACCGCATATACCATCATGCTATTTGTATTATTCCTGATTGCAGCAATTTATTTCATGTTTCCGGTCAGACAAATCAAACCCTTTCTGATGCTTATACCTGTTTCGGCAACTTCCTGGTTTATGCTGCATGCCATATATAAACCAGTAAACCTCGCGTATGGCGCGGTAGCGAGCCGTGACAAGCTAACGGCTAACCAATATCAGGAGCTTTGGGAATTAATACCACAGCTTTGTGTAAGTAGTTTACAAACAAGCTCTTTAGCTATTCCTTTAGTGCTGATTTACTATGTGTCCCTGTATGGAAGTAACCCAAAGAAAGCATATGAACGTCTGAAAACGCAGTTTATGGCGAAAACAAAGGAAAATCTTTAATAAACCTGGCACTGATATGAGTAAACCGAATAAAAGGGAGTCATGCGTAAAAACGGGGCAAAGTATTGCACCTTGCCCGGAGTTTGAGTTGATAAAATTTTTTAGCAGGCTGTTCTTGCTATAAAATTCCTGGTTTGTTTTGTCTCCAATACATAAAAACTAAGTCAATATATTGTTTGACGTCTCAGGGTAACCGATCCAACCTAAAAACTATCAAAGCTCAGCCCATTCATTCCGGGTTCTGCCCTGATGATGGTCACAGACGATGAAAATTATCACGGCCAGTTCCGGCCCTTAGCTATTACAGAGCAAAGCCCCTATGGCAACCCAAGCCCCAAACCAGCCACAACACAATAACCCGCTGCACGGTTTTACCCTGCAGCAAATTCTGGAATTGTTAGTTGAACATTATGGTGGCTTTGCACCTTTAGCAAAGCAAATACCACTGAAATGCTTCAGCTCCAACCCCAGCATCAAATCCAGCCTGACCTTTTTACGCAAAACGCCATGGGCCAGAACTCAGGTTGAAGAATTGTTTATCAAACTGAAGCTCTATCAAAAGAGCTAGCCGCGAGGCTGGCTTTTGGCTTTATGTCCGAAGAAGGTTATGCCACATGGTCTGAATGCGCCTGAGACTTCGCAGTCATAAAGTATCAGCCCCAGGTTCAACAAACAAAGGACTAGATCACTTTGCTTACGACAAAGTTATCAAAATAGGCGCATTCCGCTTTGTAACTGCCATCTTCGGTTCGGGGTGCCCAATCCGGTGTAGCGCCACCATGAAAGGTAATAAATAACATTTTGTTGATTAAAGATGCGGGGGTATCTTTGGCCCGGAATCGGAGCTTGTCATGGTGGATGACTTCCACATCGTCCACTGATACCACTACTTTTCCATCAGCTAAGTGAACTTCACTATTTAGCCTGACCAACATCTGTACCTTATGGTAGATGCCTGGTGTAAAACGAAAAGTCTGTGCAACCTTAACATCGCCAAACTTACCTTTCATATCCTGATGATAGACATAGGTTCGCAAAGTTCCTTCCGGACCAAACATCAGCCGGGCACTCCAGCCTTCAGCTGTGATTGGATTGCCTCCTGTTATGGGGTTTTCTGGCCCCAATCCGTGCAGTTTGCCGCCACGGACAAAGTCGAAGTTGTCACAAAATCTCACGGCAAAACTCAATTGGTACTGCAGCGCTGCTTCAGGTAGCTTAGCCGCCGCATAAACTCTGTAGCTACCCTGCTCAAAACCCTGATACGTCACTGCAATAGCGTTAGAGCCCTGCACTCCTGAGTTGCTAACCAATGCAGCGTAGCGCTTCTTTGCCAGCGATTGTGCAAACTCAGAGAGTTTCGCATCGAAGTTCTCAACAAAAATTTCAGCAGATCCCGGCTTTTCAGAAGCAACTGCATCAGTGCCCCAGCCACTAAGAAAAATTGCTGTTGTTGCATATAACATTATTTTTTTCACATCTGGGCCTCAATCTGGTTGATTCTTAATCGGATAAAGGCCGCACAGTGTGATTATAAAATCAGATCACGTGACCAACTGGTCATGTCTGACTACTGATACTCGTTTTAGTTTAAAAAGGCGCAATTCTTCGTGCATTTTTGATAGAGCCAGTTCGCAAATTTTTTGACGCTTAAGGTTTATTACCTGGTCCAAAGCCATAACTCTTTGTCTGACTGAGCTGGTGACTATAAAGTCACCAGCTCAGGAAATCACTGGATCACTTTGCTCACAACAAAGTTGTCGAAATAAGCACATTCCGTTTTGTATTTTCCATCTTCAGATCTGGGAGCCCAGTCAGGCGAAGCTCCCCCATGAAAGGTAATGAATAACATTTTGTTGATTAAGGATGCAGGGGTGTCTTTGGCACGGAATCTGATATTGTCATGATGGATCACTTCAACACCGTCAACCGATACAACTACTTTTCCATCAGCTAAATGAACCTCAGTATTTAAACTGACCACCATTTGCACTTTTTGGTAGATGCCAGGCATAAAACGGAAATTCTGTGCAAGCTTGGTATCACCAAATTTACCCTTCATGTCCTGATGATAGATGTAAGTACTTAAACTGCCCTCACGGCCAAACATCAGTCGGGCACTCCAGCCTTCTTCCGTAATTTTATCTCCTCCGGTTATTGGGTTTTCTGGCCCCATTCCATGCAGCTTTCCGCCCCAGACAAAATCAAAATTGTCACAAAATTTCACTGAAAAACTTAGTTGGTATTGTAGTGCGGCGACGGGCAATGTAGCTGCAGCATAGACTCTGTGACTGCCTTGCTCGAAGCCCTGATACTTAACCAGAATAGCATTCGTGTCTTTTATACCTTGTTTTCTGGCAAATGTTGCGTAGCGTTGTTTTGATGTAAGTGTTCTTCCAAACTGGGACAATTTAACATCAAAGTTCTCAACAAAGACGTCGTTTTTTCCCGGTTTTTCTGCTGCGACACTAGTTAGGCAATAGCTTGAAAGTACTACTGCTGTAGTAAAAGATAAAATAGACTTCATGTAATCCAACCTCTGCCCGGTTACTACTCAAGCATAAGGCCCCAGGCAAGACCTTATTCACATCTTGTCTGACTTAAGCCGTATTTTTTGGCTTGAGTTCAGACTATTTGGTCAATTTTTTTATCTGACTCTAAGTCGAGTCTACTCCAGAAAGATACGCATCATTGCTTATTTTTTGATCATTATTTTGCGCCGCTTCGTCAGTCTTAAACTAGTGCAATCAATAGAGTGACTTAGCCTAAATTTTGAACAGAAGAAATAGTTAAGGTGTGGCGTACACAGACAGGGCAAGCGATACTTTGAAGGTAAGATGCATGAAAAAGGACATCCTGTGGCAAGGTATTTGGTCAGAATTCATAGCTCCAACAACTGCGGCCCTTATTTGAACACCACAGAGCATGTTGGAGGATTTTGGGTGCTGGAAGCTGCCAATTTAAACGAAGCAGTAGACTGGAGGCGCAAAGCCGCAATAGAGTGCAAAGCGTCAAAGCAAAACGGCTTGCTTTGCCTGAAGTGAAAGAAATGCTGGTCAATTCCTGTCGCCTAATTTATAAAGTTCAGCAGAATAAGTTGTTTAGCCTTTCTCTGATGCAACAGGAAAGAGATTTACCTAAACTTAGGTGAAGTCAGAATTTAAAATAGAATCTGCAAAAGATTGACACTTAGAGGACAGCCAGTTTGGAACTATACACTATTGAAATTACCCTGCCCTTTAAAGCAAAAAAGCCGTGGCGGCGGGTGATTGAAGTGGAAGAAAACACACCATTGTTTGAGTTGCATTATTTTATCCAGACTATGGTGAAGTTTGATAATGATCACTTGTACGAGTTTCATATCGCCAAAACCCCGGGCAGAAATACGCAACGTATTGATGACGGAAAAATGCTGAATGAGGTGTATCCTCTGGATCGAAGCAAATTGTTTTATCTGTTTGATTTTGGCGATTGCTGGTTATTTCAGTTTAAAAAACTACGCAAAAAAGCTGAAAAACAACCCCGAATAAAATATCCGCGAGTGGTTGAGTCTGAAGGCAGAAACCCAAGGCAATACTAAGTAACCTAATTTCGGTTTAAATAAAAAAGCCCGGCGAAGTTTATCTGAGCCGGGCTTTTTTGTATGGATCACAAGGAGTTCAGAAAAGCCAGCAGCGCTTCACGTTCTGCTGTTGGCAGGCTCACAAAGCGGTTTTTGATCACTTCAGCTTCACCGCCATGCCATAAAATAGCTTCGGTTAAAGTGCGGGCGCGGCCATCGTGTAAATAACCAGCCGGAGTGCTTCCTGCCACAAACTGGGTATAACCTAAACCCCAAAGCGCCGGAGTTCTCCACATGCTGCCTGTTGCCAGTCCTTCGCTAAAGTTGTCGGCAAGCCCTTCGCCCATATCATGCAGCAGCAGGTCGGTATACGGCTTAATGTTTTGATGACGCACTTCGTCAAACTCAGAGCGGGCGCTGGTTTTCACCTCACTGGTATGACATGCCACACAGCGAATGTCTTTAAATACTTTTTCGCCTGCTGCTATTTTTGCAGGGTTTATGTCCAGATAAGCCAAAGGTGACACACCTTTGGGAAAACCACTGACGACACTGCGCTGAGCAGGTACTGCTAACAAATGCAGGTATTGAGTCATTAAAGTGACGGCTTGCTCCGGCAAACCAGGTTCCGCAGTCGCCGGATCACAATGTTTCGGACCAGCTAAGCAGTCCAGTTTGGGATAAACAGGGGAGGTAACGGCCATATCCAGCAAAGCGGCATTCGTCACCTGATGGCGTAAGCTGACTTTACCTGCTTTCCAACCATAACGGCCTAAACGAACTTCTCCGGTTTCAGGATCATAGGCATAATTGGCCGTTCCCAGCACGCCGTCGGCATCTGGTGCGCTGCGAACACGGGATAAAATGGTTTCGTCTGAAATGGCTTCCAGCAAGCCCATACCAATCAAAGGCTGAGCCTGGCGCACCGAATAGACCTCAGGTTCTGGCCCTTCGAAGGCAATAGTGGGCTTACGCAGTTCAACCACTGTGCCATCTGCAAGAGTGACATTACTGCTGGTAAAACCTGAAACCCAGGCGCCATTGCCCCAGTTTTGCATCTCGCCTGTGCTGACAGAACGTCCATTCATCTGCAGCGCCTGACCGTAAATGGGGTGAGGCAGATAGTGGCCATTGGCATCAGTGCCTGTAGCACCAACCCGCACTGCCATGGTGTCCAGTCGTTGATTACGCACTGTGGGTGCCACACTGCGGCCATTGTTTACATGGCAATTAAAACAGGAGGACTGATTAAAGCGTGGGCCTTGCAACTGACGACCAGCGTCATTGCGGTCATTGCCCTCTTCGTTATGAACCCCTGTCCATAAGTTGGTATGTAACCAGCGACGCCCTTCCATAAAACGCTGCATATTCTGCATGCCAATAGTGTTGTGCGGCTGCTGAAACATAAAAGTTGGATTATCGGCATAATCATAAGACACAGAACCCAGACCGCCTTGCAGTGTAGGTTCTGGCAAAGGTTCATTCATCAGGCGGGGCTGAACACCGTACCAGGGCCTTAGTCCTTGTCCCATCACATAGGTCAGTTCGTTGGTGTAATACCGAAAAGCGCCGTTGTCACCTATGGCATCCATGGCAGCACGGGTGGAGAAAAACGAACTGGTGAACTCAATCACATCGCCTTTTTTCAGCACTCGGGAGTTCACACTGCTGCCGTTTGGTACCAGAACTCCATCGACATTGGCAGAAAGTGCTCTGTGACCCGGGTAGCGGTCAAACACCACACTACAGCCATCATTAGCACCAATCACGCCGTTGTAGCCGCTGTCGGGGCGCAATAACACGCCATTGGCAGGTTTGGCGACTACAGGACAAGCAGCGCCTTCATCATGATAAGTAGAATCATCCAGCAAATCCCCCGGGCTCATCCAGCCAAAACCTGTCACGCCCGGCTCATCAAAACGGCGGACAAAAGCATGACCACCGCCCTTTTGTGCTTGTTGGAAGTACTGGTTGACGATGATTTTGGGTTCAGTCACACCAACTACATTGCTGTTGTCGATAAACTCCACACCCCAGGTGCGGTTTTTAAAATAGTTAGCAATAAAATTCAAATGAGCACCAGGGCCTTTATCCTGTGGATTGCCTGCTGCATCTACCGTATCATTCACACCAAAACCAATCTCATTCCAGTCCTCCCCCCGCTCCCGGGCATGACGGGAGCGCCCCACCATACCAAAGCGGGTGACCAGTGTGCCGTCGGCTAAGGTAAAACTGACAGTTTCAATAGGTTCAGCCGGTGCTGGCAGTGGCGTGCGGCCCTCCCCACTTTGTGGGTAGGCCAACACAGAGGTATCCAGTACAGGCATGGAGTTCTCGGTGCCTGGGGTATTAAACTCCACCTCAAACAGAGAATAACCATACTGAGTTTGGCGGCTGATGCCTTGTAAACGCAGATAGCGGACATGGACATCCAGATTCAGAAACTCTTCTGTAGCCCCTTTTGAACCCACCATATAACGCAACTGATACCAGTTTTGCGCATCGTCTGACACATAAATAGCGTACTCTTTGGCATGGGCATTTTCCCAATACAGCTTCATAGCACCAATGGCTGTTTTGGTACCAAAATCAAACTGCAACCAGGCCTTGTCTGCATCTGCAACATCCTCACCCCACGCACTTTCCCAGCGTGTCGTCATGTCGCCATCTATGGCTTTAGCAGCAGTATTAGTGGCGTTTTCATCGCCAGAGGAGCTGGCTGCCACAACAGCCACAGGTGAGCCGGACGCAGTTTTACCGTAATTGGCTGCAATTCTTAACTCAGCCGGTGGCGCAGGCAAGGAAGGAGCATCCGCTTTGGGCAGTGGCGCTGTTTTCGCATCAGGTGCAGCTTCAAGTTCTGGCTCAGGCAAGTCTTCCAGTGGTGGTGGAGTGACTGGCGGAGTCTCCACCGGAGGTGGTGTGATGACAGGCGGTGGTATCACAACAGGAGGAATAATGACAGGCGGAGTTCCAGAGCCTGTATCATCAGGCACAGTGCTGTTGTCTCCTCCACCACAAGCTGCAACAAACAAAAGCAGCACAGGGACCATCAGAGCGCTTTTCAGCCTGAACCTGTGCATAAAAAACTGACTAACAGAACAAGGCTTCATACCCTTCACTCCCAAATGATCCCAAACGAATTTCTCCACGTCAGCCAGGACGCTTTTAAACAAAGCGGCTACAACGGCTGAAATCATGAGGCAATGCACCCTTATGTTTTGTAATTAATTGTGTTCTTCCCACCACAAGACAACAGGCGGTTGATGCTATTCAACTAATTTTTACAATGCTACAGTGGTGTTTGTTTAATTTTATCATTGGTAAAGGAAATCCCATGACCACCATTATTACCTTAGTGATTGCCGCTGTGATCCTGTTTTTTATTGCCAGTATTTACAACCAACTGGTGAAACTGAAAAACCGCTTTCAAAATGCCTTTGCTCAAATTGAAGTGCAGTTAAAGCGCCGCTACGACTTAATTCCTAATCTGGTGGAAACCGCCAAAGCTTATATGTCGCACGAGCGCGACACACTGGAAGCTGTGATTGCTGCACGTAACAGTGCCATGACTCAGTTGACAGCAGCTGCCGCTCAGCCTGGTGATGCGACGGCGATCAGCCAGTTGGCCGGGGCTGAATCCGCTTTGCAAGGTGCCATGACCAAATTCAGTATGGTGATGGAAGCCTACCCGGATTTAAAAGCTAATCAGAATATGATGCAGCTGACTGAAGAGCTGACCAGCACTGAAAATAAGGTGGCTTTTGCCCGTCAGGCTTTTAATGACGCAGTGACTGAATACAACAGCTACAAACAAAGTTTCCCTCCTGTTATTTTTGCCGGTTTTTTTGGTCATCAGAACGATGCCAAACTGCTGGAATTTGCCGACAGTGCAGCTATTCAGGCCGCACCTAAAGTGAGCTTCTGAGTCCTGTGGCTACTAATTTTTTTGCGGCTCAGGATCAGGCGCGCGGCAATACCAAATTGCTGGTTTTTCTGTTTATCTTAGCTGTGATCACCCTGTTGGTGCTGACCAATCTGTTGGTGATGATCACTTTAGGTATCATGGCTCCTGAACAGTACCAGTTGCTGTTAAATCCTGCGGATCCGCTTTGGCTTGAACAATTGCCATGGAAAATGATGGGCTGGGTCAGCTTGTTTGTTTTTGTGATCATAGCTGCAGTGATCAGTATCAAACAGGCTGAATTGAGTCAGGGTGGTCAGGTGGTTGCCAAAGCGCTGGGCGGTCGTCTGGTGGAACATCATCTGGCGGACGATAAACAGCAGCGTTTGCTCAATATTGTTGAAGAAATGGCTATTGCAGCAGGCGTACCTGTGCCGCCTGTTTATTTAACGCCAGAATCCTCCATCAACGCTTTTGCCGCTGGTTATTCACCGGCAGACGCAGTGATAGGTGTCACTCAGGGTTGCCTGAACCTGCTGGACCGTGATCAACTGCAAGGTGTGATAGCCCATGAATTCAGCCATATTTTAAACGGCGATATGAAGCTGAATATTCGGCTGATTGCGCTGTTGCATGGCATCGAATGTATTGGTCATGCCGGTTACTTCCTGCTGCGCAGCGGTGGCCGCAGACAGGCTGTGATTGCCAGCAGCTCTAAATCCAAAGACAACGGCGGCGGTATTCTTGGTCTGGCACTGGGCCTGATGATACTGGGTTATTTAGGCACATTTTTTGGCAGCCTGATTAAAGCCGCAGTTAGTCGGCAGCGCGAGTTTTTGGCGGATGCCAGCGCAGTGCAGTTTACCCGTAACCCTGCAGGCATAGCCGGAGCACTAAAAGCCATTGGTGGCGCCAGTTACGGTAGTAAGATAAAAAACCCCAATGCAGATGAAATGAGCCACTTATTTTTTGGTGAAGCCATTAGCCGCTGGACCAGTTTATTTGCCACCCACCCACCGCTGCCACAGCGTATCAAACGGCTGGACCCCAACTGGAACGGCGTGTTTCCGGCAGAAGCACAATTAAAACAACAAAGCAGCACAGAACCATCTACTGCGGCTAAAACGACAGAGCAAAAAACTGCGGCTGTACTGGCCGCTTTGCCGGCTTTTTTACTGCACAGCAGCCGCCATGCTCCCTCAGCCCCTGCTTTGTGTTGCGCTTGCCTTATTCAAACCGAACATTTAGCCAAACAATGGGCTATGGTCAAAGCCCTTGGCGACCATCAACTGATGCAAAACGTCGATAAGTTATATGACGATGTCAGCCGTTTATCAGGCAAACAAAAGCTGCAGTTGCTGCAAATTGCAGTGCCGGGTTTAAAGCAAATGTCACACCAGCAGTTTGTTCAATTTCAGCAACTTTGCCAGAACCTGAGTCAGTGTGATGGTGAAGAAGATTTATTGGAATGGGCCCTGTTAAACTGGTTACAACATTGTGTTGGCAGTCAGTTTGACTCCTCTTTGCTGCATCGCCGTGATCAAAGCAGCAGTCTGGAGCAGGTGCAGCAGCCTGTGCTGACACTGTTGTCTTTATGTGCACAGCAGGCCAAACACGAAGAATTACAGGATCAGTCCTGGAAAATGGGTTTAGAGGTGCTTGGTTTGCCAGCCTCAACAGCCCGCCCGCCCGTCAGTTTTCAACTGCTGAGTGAACAGCTACCAGCCCTGATCCACAGTGCGCCCCGGCTGAAACAACAATTGTGGCAAATGTTGAAAATGGCAGTGCATGCCGACGAACTGGTCAATGAGCAGGAAGAGCTGTTATTGCATGCTCTGGTGTTATTGCTGGAAATCCCTGTCAGCCCTGATCAGTATTCAGGCTAAAATACCGCAGTCAGGCATTCTGACTGCGGATCAACTGCTCAAAGTCTTTGGCTGGCAAAGGTTTACTGCATAAATAGCCCTGATAATAATCACAACCTTGTTGGCGTAAATAATCCAGTTGTTCCTGCTGCTCCACCCCTTCTGCCAGGGCCTTTAAGCCAAGAATATGCGCCATCGAAATAATAGCTGTCACTATGGCCTGACTTTCACTGTTATCTGCCATATCATCGATAAAGCTTTTATCTATTTTCAGTACATCCAGCTTATAACGCTGCAGATAAGCAAAAGACGAATAGCCAGTGCCAAAGTCGTCAATTGCCAGGTTTATTCCCATCAGATTCAAGTCGGCCAAGACCTGTCCGGCTTGTTGCTCCCGCGACATAATGGCGCTTTCGGTCAGTTCCAGCTCCAGCAGTTCGGCCGGAAAACCTGTATCCTTTAAAATCTGCGCCGTTTGTGCGCCTATATCGCCATGGCTGAACTGATGAGAGGATAAATTCACCGCCAGTTTTAAATCGGGTAAACCAGCAGCACGCCATGCAGCCCCCTGACGGCAGGTTTCAGCCAGCACCCAATCGCCAATAGCGCCTATCAGTCCTGTGTCTTCTGCTATCGGGATAAAACGCCCTGGTGGTATCAGACCCTCTACCGGATCGTTCCAGCGCACTAAAGCTTCTGCACCCACTATAAGGCCGGTTTTGATATCTGTTTGTGGCTGGTAGTAGACTAAAAATTGCTTCAGCTGCAAAGCCGCTCTTAATCTGGCTTCCAATTCAATACGCTGACGGGCATAAAGCGTTAGATCATCTGAATAATAGGCAAAACGGCCACGCCCCTGCTCTTTTGCTCTGTATAAGGCCGCATCGGCATTACTGAGCAGGGTTTCACCTTCAGAGCCATGATCAGGATAAATAGAAATACCTATGCTGGCACCAATACGTACTTCAACGTTATTGCTCAAAATCCAGGGCTGACTCATGTCGTTGATCAATTGTGTGGCAAATCGGGCTGCGTCTTCGCTTTGATGTAATTGCTCCAACAGAATAATAAATTCGTCGCCACCAAAACGCGCTACGGTATCAATATCCCTTAATCGCTGTTTTAACGAGGTGGCCACCAGTTTTAACAACTCGTCACCAGCCGGATGACCAAAGCTGTCATTAATGTATTTAAAGCGGTCCAGATCCATCATCAGCACAGCAAACTGGTGCTGATCACGTTTTGCGATATCCACCGCATTCTGCAAGCGTGAACTCATTAATAAGCGATTAGGTAAATCGGTCAGCACATCATGGTGGGCCAGATAAGCCAGCTCCTGCTCTGAAGCTTTCAGCTGAGTAATATCTGCAAATACAGCCACATAGTGAGTGATTTGTTGGCTTGCATCGACAATAGTGCTGATGCTGAGCAGTTCAGGGTAAATTTCACCATTTTTGCGTCTGTTCCAAACTTCTCCCTGCCAGTGTCCATGCTTACTCAGCTGCTGCCACATCTTCGTATAAAAGCTCTGATCATGCCGTCCTGAAGCAAACATGGCAGGGCTGTTCCCCAGCACTTCCGCCTCTTCGTAACCCAACATATGCAATAAAGACTGATTCACCTGAATAATACGGTTGGACGCGTCAGTCACCATAATGCCTTCGCGGGTACTTTCAAATACAGCGGCAGCCTGTTGCAATGAGGACTCAAACTGCTGACGTTTCACCGCGTTGCCCAAAGCGGTAGCCAGCATTTTCAGCGCATCCAGCTCGACCTGATTCCATTCACGGCAGGAGTGATGTTGTTCCACACCCAGCAAGCCCCACCATTCCCCATCCACCATTACAGGCACCAGAGCAATGGCCTGAATACGAAAGCGTTTCAGCATAGGTCGCAGCATCTGATCCATATCCTGTGCCAGCCCGGCCACCACAGAACCTTTTGCCAGTTGCTGAATGGCAGGGTACCAGCGGGATATTTTATTATTCAGTTGCTTAAAAGTACGGACATGTTCTTTTTGATCCCGTCGCCACTGGGTTAATAATTCACCTGTGACCAGATCCTGCTGCATATGGTTCTGGTACAAATAAATGGCATCGACGGCTAAAGCACGGCTGACCGACGGCATCATGCTACGCAACAACTGCAACCAGTCACTGTGTTGTAAAAAGCGAGCTGCCATATCCGCCAGATTAGACATTACCAGGGCTCGTTGTTTCAGCTCGCGTCGAATTGCAACCTCTGAGCTGATATCATCTATGGTCACCAGAGCTCCTGACAGTTGCTCTTGTTCGAATAAAGGTTCTGCGTTGAGCTTTAACCAACGTTGCACCCTGGCTCGCTCTATGCCCATCACCACATCACGAACTGGTAAAGAAGTACGCAACACTTCGTTACTAGGATAAAGCTCTGATGGGAATTCTGACCCGTCTTCGTAAATGGTTTTCCAGTCTTCTACTCTTGGGATTAACCCGCGCATTTCGTCTAAAGAACAGTGCAGCATCAACTCAGCCGAAGGGTTGGCATCAACAATAGCCCCGCTTGTATCGTGCAACACCAGGCCTTCCGACATGGTATTAAATAAGGTTTTTAACTTATGGTTACTGGCTTCCAGCTCGAACCTGGCCTGTTTCAGCTCAGTGATATCGACCATAGCGCCAATAATTTGCTGGTGATCATAAGTCTGTGCAGGCAGCAGCCTTAAATCATCACGGATATAACGAATAGCGCCTGACGCATCAAAAAAACGATACTCGTGGCGATAATGGCCGTGCAGCAAGGTTTGCTCTATGGCGCCGCTGGCGAAAGGTTTATCTTCGGGGTGAACCCCCTTTTCCCACCATTGGTCCTGCAATGACTCTTCAACACTATAGCCAAGCAGCCGTTCAATATTGCTGCTGACCCAACTGGTTTTACAACTGATACCGTCCAGTTCAATCCGATGCAGCACTGTTGAGCTTGCCGTTAAAATGGTATCCAGTTGCTGAGAGTTGTGCAGCTGTTGCTGATGACTGCGGCTTAAATCAGCATACAACTGGCGTTTTTCAGTGACATCTTCAAAAGTGGCCAGCAGCAGATCAGGCTGCCCTTGCTGACTGAAGCGTTGCATCATCAATTTGACGGTCAGTATCCGGCCTGAGCTATGACGCAACTGAATATCAGACTCGGTTGAGATCTGTTCTCTGGAGGAAAAACTGGTTGCGATAAATTGTTCTGGGCTTTGTGCTAAATCGCGTAAAGACAAGGCCAGCAATTCAGTTTCAGCATACCCCAACACAGACTGCAGCTTTTTATTGACGCGGATAAAAGGCAAATGAGTTCGGGACAAAATAGCCATACCGGAAAAGGGCAGCTCAAAAAAAGCCTGTACTGTTTTGTCCTGCTCAGTTTGTTTGGCAGCCAATGCCAACTGGTGTGACTGAATCAGCTCCCGCCAGTAAAACAAGGCTCCCAGCACCAGCAACATTAATAAAGTGCCTGAAATAATGGACAGCCATAACAACAAGGTACCTAAAGGTTGCAGTACTTCAGCTACATCAATTTTACTGACCAGCATCCAGTTGGTTTGCCGCACTGGTGTGTAAGCCCCAAGTACGGGCTGATTGCGGTAATCCAGCGCTTCTGCGGTATTAAATTGCCGTTGCCGCAACGCTTTGGCGGCCAATAAGGGGCCATCTATATCTGTATCAATTTCATTCAATAAAGCGTGCTGAGGATGCCGCAACGGATTTAGAAAGACCACAGCGCGGTCCTGACGCTGCACCAGCAAAACCTCTGCTGTTGGACTGGAGACAGGCCAGTTCTGAATAGCCGGAAACAAATAGACACTGGTATCGACACTAAACACCAGTTGGTAGATCTGTTCACCTGTCGCCAGTTGCAGATACCAATTCAGTTGGCAATATCTGTCTATTCCTTTGCTATCACAGTGGGTTGAAGGCTGAGATAAATTTTGCCCTGCGCCCAGTACATCAAATTTTAATGCAGCACCCAAGGCAATATGTTGTTGGCCTTGTGCGTCATACAACAAGACTGAGCTAAACGAATGTTCGGCAATGAAAGACGCCAGTCTGTTACGAATATCGGCTTGTTGCGCTCTATCCCCCTGTTCGAAATACTGCTGCAACTTTTGCCGGAATGAAGTGTCGCGGGATAAGGCATTGATATCGTATTGCCGTTCGGCCAACCAGAGTTCCAGTTGCTGCTTTTTAATATCAGTCACTGTACGCAAATCTTTCATGGCTTGAGTTTTTAGCTGATTGCCATGCACCCATTTCGTAATGGCAGCCATAGCAGGTATCGCCAGCATAAAAGCCAGAATAAGAGCCACAATACGCAGTTGTTTGTATCGGACAGTGACTTCAGAGTCAAAAAACTGCTGTTTACGCCAGGTTGCCAGCAAAAGGTAAATAAAGCTGGCACTCAGACATACAAAGGCGACACCTTTCATCGTGCCTAACAATGAATTGGTTTGAGGATCACTGACAGTTAAATGCAATAAATAGTCAGAGCCAAAAATCCAGAACAAAGCAAAACAGCAATACAGCAGCACGATACGAATAGCAGTTAAAGGGAAAGCAGGTTTAGGCATATCAGTCCGAATCGATCCTTTTAGTCTTTCACAATCAATAATGTCTGTCGCTGCACTTTTGGTAAAGAGTGAATGACCAATAGCCTGGACTGATCGATTTGTCGTTTAATTTCCTGCTCTGGCACTGTGTCATTTAAACGCACCGTATTCCAGTGCTTTTTATTCATATGGTAACCAGGGCTGATGGCCGGGAAAATATCACGCAGAGCCAGAGCCTGGTCCGGATCACATTTTAAATTCAGTCGCCCTTCTCCATGGTCTGTGCCAAGGATAGCAAAGATTTTACCTTTTATTTTATAGACATAAATTTCAGGACCAAAAGGAAAGTCTTCTTCTGTGCCCATCAGTTCGAGGCAGTAGTCTCGTACTTCAGTAAATTGCATACTCACCTCCACCTGCACCGCGGTTTCATTAGACGGGCGGGTATAAAACCCGCCCCTACATTTCCCGGTTGCCTTCAGCGAGTTGTTATTTGCGGGTATGCAGTTTCATCCAGTCAAAGACTTCGTTGTACCAGCGTTCTGCATTACGTGGTTTTAAAATCCAATGGTTTTCATCGGGGAAAATCACTAATTTGGATTCAATACCTTTACGTTGCAAAGTAGTAAAAGCGCCCAGGCCTTGTGCATAAGGCACCCTGTAGTCTTTTAAACCGTGGATCACCAACATAGGTGTTTTCCAGTGATCAACAAAAGCTGCTGGATTAAATTTCTGATAATCACTGTCTTTGTTCCAGACCGGCCCTCCTAAATCATGCTCTGGGAACCATAACTCTTCAGTGCTGCCGTAAAAGCTGGGCATATCAAATAAACCAGCATGATTGACTAAACATTTAAATGCTTCCGGCCAGTTGCCGGCAATCCAGTTCATCATGTAGCCGCCGTAAGAAGCTCCTAAAGCACAGGCATTGTTGCCATCCAGCCATTTTTCTTTTTCAGTGATAAAGGCTAAACCTTTTTGTAAATCAACCAATGGCTTACCGCCCCAATCGCGGGCAATAGAGTCGGTAAAGGCCTGACCATAACCGGTAGAACCATGAAAGTCGATCATCACCACGCCATAACCCTGAGCTGCCCATAATTGCGCATTCCAGCGATAGTTAAACATATTGCCGAAACTGCCTTGTGGGCCTCCGTGTACAATAAAGGCGATTGGGTATTTCTGGCCTTCTTTGTAATTCACCGGTTTCATCCAGTAGCCATGCACGGTTTCATCATTGGCACCCGGGAAATTAAACTGCGCAAATTCTGCAAACTGAATATCAGCCAGAGCCTCTTTGTTGATTTGAGTTAAGGCCGTTGGCGCACCAGTTTCTGCTGTGATTTGGTAGATATCTGTTGGCTTGTCGAGGCTATGATTGGTAAAAATAAGCTTGTTACCTACCACATTTAAGTCATTGGCTGTGCCGTCTGCATAGACTTTGCTGATATCACCAAAGCTGGTGTTGATAGAAAAAATACCATGCTGGCCCGTGTCTTGCGCTGTGACATAAATGGTTCTGTTGTCAGCACCAAATTTATAATCGCTGATGGATCTGTCCCACTCAGGCGCCAGCTCTTTACGCTGCCCCGTCACCATATCCAGTAAAATCAAACCAAAACGGTCGGCTTCGTATACAGGTTTTTTCATGGCTAAATAGGCCATAAAGCGCCCATCGCTGGAGAACGAAGGTTTAGCATCCCATGCCGCATTGTCACGGGTTAAGTTGATTTTTTCGCCCCCTTTCACCGAGACCTGAAAAATATCAAAGTTGCTATGCCAGGCCTGATCGACCCCTGGGATTTTCGCACTGAACACCAGATTTTTCCCATCTGGTGTAAAAGACACTTCCTTGATGCCTGCTATATCGGTATTCCATTCAGGCAATAAGTCTTTGGCGTCTGTGACTTTTTTACCCGTTAAATCGGCTATGTATATATGACTTCTGAACTCATCCGCCCAGGTATCCCAGTGGCGCACCATCAACTGGTCATACACCATGGCACTATCTTGCTGGCCGGCTTTGACTTGCTTGGCTTCGACTGTGCAGGATAAAGTTTCACAACCCGGCTTGGCTGCCATTTGCAGTACTATTTTGCTGTTGTCTGCTGAAACTAAAAAGCCGTCCACATCTATAGGTAAATCAGTAATTTGCTGAGCCTCACCGCCAGCCACAGGCAAGCGCCAGACTTGTGAACTGCCAGAGCGGCCAGCAATAAAATACAAAGCGCTGCTGTCCTTGCTCCAGGTTACTGCATGCTCTTTGTCATCGTTAAAGGTTAAACGACTGATTTTATTGCCTTCTTGCAAATCCATCAGGTACAAATCAGCACTGCTGTCAGCAGGAGCAAAACCCCCATTTTTCTGGCCGTACACCAAATAACGACCATCAGGGGACGCCACTACATCGTAGACTTTATTTAATTTATTTAAGTGTTCGATAGTCAGCGGGGTTTTAGCGACAGCGGCACCGCTTAGCAACGCAGCGGTGAGAAAGATCCAGGCTTTCATAGTTTCTCCCAGTAAAAAAACGCCCTGAAGGTCAGGGCGTTGTTTATCATTTTTAGTTATTGGCAAGTTCAGCTATCTTCACTTTCCAAATAGCAGGTCCTTGTTTATGCACGTTATTTCCCTGACTGTCAACAGCCACTGTCACAGGCATGTCTTCTACGTCAAACTCGTAAATAGCTTCCATACCTAAGTCGGCAAAAGCTACAACACGGGACTTTTTAATGGCTTTGGAGACTAAATATGCAGCACCACCCACAGCCATTAAATACACAGCTTTGTGCTCTTTAATACTTTCAACAGTTTTGTCGCCACGTTCAGACTTACCTATCATGCCCAATAAACCCATTTGACCTAACATCAGGTCAGTGAATTTATCCATACGGGTCGCCGTTGTGGGGCCTGCAGGGCCTACCACTTCAGAACCTACGGCATCCACAGGGCCAACGTAATAAATAAAGCGGTTTTTAAAGTCAACGCCTTCTGGCAGCGCTTCGCCTTTGGCCATCATATCGGCAATACGTTTGTGTGCTGCATCACGGCCCGTCAGCATTTTGCCGGACAACAATACAGTTTCACCTGCTTTCCATTCCAGCACATCAGCAGGAGTCACAGTGTCTAAATTGACGCGGCGCACATTGTTACCCAGCTCCCAGGTGACTTCCGGCCAGTCTTCCAGCTTCGGAGGTGTTAATACCGCAGGGCCTGAACCGTCTAAGTGGAAATGCACATGACGTGTGGCAGCACAGTTTGGGATCATCACTACAGGTTTTGATGCAGCGTGAGTGGCAACAGATTTGATTTTTACATCCACAACTGTGGTTAAACCACCTAAACCCTGAGCACCAATACCCAGTTTGTTCACTTTGTCGTACAGCTCAACACGCAGTTTTTCATCGGCAGTTTCAGCGCCTTTTTCCAGCAAGTCCTGAATATCCACAGGCTCCATCAACGCTTCTTTGGCAAGCACTGCAGCTTTTTCAGCTGTACCGCCAATACCTATGCCTAACATGCCTGGTGGGCACCAGCCAGCTCCCATTTTAGGCAGCGTTTCCAGCACCCACTCCACCACTGAGTCGGACGGGTTGAGCATCACCATTTTGGTTTTGTTTTCAGAGCCACCGCCTTTGGCAGCAATAGCCACTTCAACATGGTGACCTGCAATCATATCTATATGCACCACAGAAGGTGTGTTGTCCTGGGTGTTTTTACGGGCACCGGCAGGATCTGCCACTATAGAAGCACGCAGCGGGTTATGCGGGTTCAGATAAGCACGGCGTGTGCCTTCATCGACCATTTGCTGCACCGTCATGTCGGTTTTATCCCATTTGACGTCCATACCAATTTTAACAAAACAGGTGACAATACCAGTGTCCTGACAAATTGGCCTGTTACCTTCAGCCGACATACGGGAGTTGATCAGAATTTGGGCTATGGCGTCTTTGGCGGCCTGGTTTTGTTCTTTGTGATAGGCCTTTTCCAAAGCCTGCACAAAATCCAGCGGATGATAAAAAGAGATGTACTGCAACGCATCTTCAATGCTGTCGATAAAGTCTTGCTGGCGAATGACGGTCATATTGTGCCCTTATATGTAGCCCCAGTCTGCTCTGGCGGCATTTTCTATGTTCAGGTTAACTAATGTCAGTTGGGCTGATATGATACAGCGCAACAGATCCAGCGGCTAGTCAACAAGCGTATTTTTGCCGGAATTAGCCCGTTTTATGAGACAACTTATGTCACAATTTTTAAAGTTAGATGCCAAAGCGCCGCATCTGTTGGAGTATTTTTCTGCCGTAGCAGCAGAACCTTGGGCCATGTTATTAGACTCAGCAGCCAGCAGCCACGTCAACAGCCGCTTTGATATTCTGGTGGCTCGCCCTGTTGCCACTTTAGTGTTTCAACGGGGTGAATTAACCCAAACCGAACAAGGCCAAAGCCAATTGCTGCAAATGGACCCTTTTGGCGCTTTGCAGCAACTGATCAGCAGTTATTTTCCTGCTAAACCAGAGTGTTCAGATCATGCTGATTTACCTTTTGTTGGCGGTGCTTTAGGTTACTTTTCTTATGATTTAGGCACTGTTATTGAATCTGTGCCGCAAGCCGCAGATGCAGGTGCTTTGCTGCCGGATATGGCGGTGGGTATTTATCTGTGGGCCCTTATTCTGGATAAGCAACAGCAGCAACTTTGGTATGTGGATTATCGCGGCAATGCGGCGACTCACTGGGAAGAAACTTCTGCGTTGTTTAACACCTCAGCAGCCAGCCCAACCTTTGAACTCACCTCTGACTGGCAAGCCAATATGGATAAGGCCAGCTACAGACAAAAGTTTGATCAGGTGCAAAACTATCTGCAAAGCGGAGACTGTTATCAGATTAATTTGGCCCAGCGTTTTGAAGCCAAATACAGCGGTGATGAATGGCAGGCTTATTTAACGCTTCGCAGCAAAAATGCCGCGCCTTTTTCAGCCTTTTTGCGTTTACCACAAGGCGCTGTTTTAAGTGTGTCGCCTGAGCGTTTTTTACAACTCAAAGCAGGACAAGTAGAAACTAAACCTATTAAAGGCACCAGACCTCGTTTTGCTGACCCGGCGCTTGACGAACAAAGTGCAGCACAACTGCAGGCCTCGCCAAAAGACAGAGCCGAAAATGTGATGATTGTCGATTTATTGCGTAATGATTTAGGTAAACATTGTGTGCCAGGCACAGTCAAAGTACCGGCTTTGTTTGCCATTGAATCCTTCCCTGCAGTACATCATCTGGTCAGTACTATCACCGGCACTCTAAATTCAGGTGCAGACGCCTGTGATTTATTGCGAGGCGCTTTTCCGGGCGGCTCTATTACCGGAGCACCTAAAGTGCGGGCTATGCAAATTATTGCCGAATTAGAACCCAACAGCCGCTCTGTGTATTGTGGTGCTGTGGGTTATATCAACAGCAGCGGTGATATGGACACCAATATTGCTATTCGTACTTTAGTGATGGCGCAAGGTAAAGCTTTTTGTTGGGCTGGCGGTGGCATAGTGGCCGACTCACAAGTCGATGCAGAATACGAAGAAACCTTTCATAAAGTGAATAAAATTTTGCCTTTACTTGGCAACATAGAACGCCCGCCTTTGGCGGTAAAGACAATGGAAGACTAACCAGATGAACCGGCAGCAGTTTTTACAACGTTTTTTCCTGCAACCCGGCAAACAGTCTGTTTTGCTGCAGGTTGAAAAAAGCAGAGCTGCTGCTGTGTTATTGGTGCTGCGGGAACACGAAGGTGAACTGCAACTGCTGCTGACGAAGCGCAGCTCTGATTTACGCCATCACCCGGGCCAAATCAGCTTCCCCGGTGGCAAAATTGAAGCTAATGAAAACAGCCAACAAGCCGCTTTGCGTGAAACCCATGAAGAAACCGGTATAGCACCAGAGCAACTGCAGCTGATTGGTCAGTTGCCCGGTTATGCCACTGGCACAGGTTTTTTAATTCAGCCCTGGATTGCCTTTTTAACCGAAGAAGTGGAACTCAAACTACAGGCCTCTGAAGTAGATTCTGCCTTTTGGCTGCCATTGCCTTTTGTATTCGAGCCACAAAATACTCACAGCGAGTATTTTGCTATGCATGGTCAGTCGCATTTAGTGCATTTTATGCCCTACGGCCCCCACCTGATTTGGGGTGCTACAGCCGCTATCCTTTACTCGTTAAAACAACAGCTGCATTTTTAATAATGGCAGTGGCTGGTTTTCCCCCTTCCCGCCCCGCTGTAATCAAATCAACACAGCACCGCAAGGAACTTTGCTGTAATAAGCACCGACCAGTTACAAGGTGAGTTACGAAATCCATCAGCTTCCGTTAGAATGGCGCCCAACTCCTATAACAAAAAGCAGGATCCGAATGATTATTAGTGCTTTTGATATGTTCAGTATTGGTATTGGCCCATCCAGTTCTCACACAGTTGGACCAATGCGTGCTGCCAAAAAATTCTGTGAAAACCTGCAAGCCATGGGCTTGTTTGATCAGGTCACCAGTGTGAAAGCTGAGCTGTTTGGCTCTTTAGGCCAAACCGGTATTGGTCACGGCACAGGCAAAGCTGTGATTTTAGGTTTATCCGGCTACTTACCAGAAAACATAGAACCTGATGCTATTCCTGGTTTATTGAAGAAAGTGGATGAAAGCCAGACTATACAGTTGGATCAGCAACGTTCTGTTGCCTTTCCACGGGAAGGCGCCATTGTATTTCACCGTCGCAAAACCTTAAAAGAACATTCCAACGGCATGGAACTCATCGCTTATGCAGGTCACGAAGTGCTGTTTAGCGAAATTTATTTTTCTATTGGTGGTGGCTTTATTGTCAAAGCCGAAGATTTTGCCAAAGAAAAAGAAGCCGCCAGTCAGTTTGCTGCCGACAATCCGCCACCTTTTCCTTTTGAAAGTGGTGCAGAGCTGATGAAGCTCTGTAAAGAAAACGGCTTATCCATTGCTGGTTTGATGATGGAAAACGAGAAGGTCCTGCGTAGCGAACAACAAATTCAGGACGAGCTGGGTAAAATCTGGTCGACTATGTACGACTGTGTGCAACGTGG
This sequence comes from Rheinheimera soli, assembly GCF_031457405.1. GTDB lineage: Bacteria > Pseudomonadota > Gammaproteobacteria > Enterobacterales > Alteromonadaceae > Pararheinheimera > Pararheinheimera soli_A. The sequence goes on from NZ_JAVDWR010000007.1 coordinate 91,152, forward strand.
TATTCGCACCGAAGGCATTTTACCTGGTGGTTTAAAAGTAAAACGCCGTGCCCCTGCCCTGCATAAACGTTTGATGGCGGAAAAAAGCTCGGATCCATTACAAGTGATGGACTGGGTGAATTTATTCGCTTTAGCCGTCAATGAAGAAAATGCCGCTGGTGGCCGTGTAGTGACAGCCCCGACCAACGGTGCTGCCGGTATTATTCCGGCTGTATTGATGTATTACGACAAATACATTCAGCCTGTGACACCTGAGATCTACTGCCGTTATCTGTTAACCGCAGCCGCTATCGGTATTCTGTATAAAAAGAATGCCTCCATATCCGGTGCTGAAGTAGGTTGTCAGGGCGAAGTGGGTGTGGCTTGTTCTATGGCGGCAGGCGCTTTAACTGAAATTTTAGGCGGCTCTGTTGATCATGTGGAGAACGCAGCTGAGATTGGCATGGAGCACAACTTAGGCTTAACTTGTGATCCTGTAGGTGGTTTAGTTCAGGTGCCTTGTATTGAACGTAACGCTATGGGTTCTATTAAAGCCATCAACGCCTCGCGTTTAGCTTTACGTGGTACGGGTGAGCATAAGGTATCACTGGATAAAGTGATTAAAACCATGTGGGACACAGGCCGCGATATGCAAAGCAAATACAAAGAAACCTCACGCGGTGGCTTAGCGGTAAATATTATCGAATGTTAAATCCCCTGCGTTCTTGAAGCCGCAGCTTCGTTGGCTGCATGCTCTATAAAAAAACCGCCTTTCGGCGGTTTTTTGTCTTTTCATTATTATTTTTGCAGTGGTAACTCATCGGTTGGATAAGTGGTCTCTTCAGAGCTTTTACTTCTGAACAAGCCTAAAAAGTCATCCAATATCACATACAGCGATGGGATCAGCACTAAGGTGATCACTGTTGCAAATATGATACCGTAGGCCAAAGACACGGCCATAGGCACTACAATTTGCGCCTGCAAGCTTTTCTCCAGCACTATAGGAGCCAGACCTAAGAAGGTCGTGACTGATGTCAGCATAATAGGCCGGAAACGGCGGGTACCAGCCCCAATCACAGCTTCTTTTAATGGCATACCTTCACTGCGGGATTTATTGACAAAATCCACCATCACCAGTGAGTCGTTTACCACTACACCAGCCAACGCAATCAGACCAAATAAGGACATAATGCTGACACTTAATCCCAGCAGCATATGGCCTAAGATGGCGCCAATTAAACCAAAAGGGATCACCGACATAATGATCAGAGGCTGAGTGTAAGACTTCAGCGGTATAGCCAAGAGCGCATAAATCACAAACAACGCCAGCAGGAAACCCATGGCAAGATCAACCATTGCGTCTGCTTCTTCCAGACTTGCCCCTTCCAGCGCGGTTTCAATACCGTATTTTTGCGCCAGTTGTGGCAGTACTTTTTCCTGCAACTCTTTAGTGATTTTCATCGGCTCAGCCAGGGCTTTGTCGACTGAAGCGCTGATGGTGACAGAACGTTCGCCATCGACCCTGTTAATAGCCGAATAGCTGGGTTGTGCTTTGTATTCAGCCACCTGAGAAAATGGCACTTCAGCACCTGACGCAGTGCGTATTTTCATATTCTCCAGATTACCTACAGAGCGGCGTTCTTCTTTTGGATAACGCACCATCACTTTCACTTCTTCGCCGTCGCGCTGAATACGCTGCGCTTCAGCACCATAAAAACCCTGACGTACTTGTGTGGCTAAATCGGATAAATTAATGCCCAAAGCTTCAGCCTGAGGTTTGATCTTCAGCACAATTTCATCATTACCGCCACTGATGCTGTCTTCAATATCAAACACGCCCTGATATTCCAGCATCGCAGCTTTGAGCTCTTCAGTGGCCAAACGCAACTGTGTCAGTTCCTTACTTTTCAGTTGGAATGAAATATCGCCACCACCGCCACCACTGGTCGAAGAGAAAATCTGCAGTGTTTTGACTCCGGCAATTTCTGGTATTTGCTCACGCCACAAGCGCACAAATTCATTGGCATCTATGTTGCGGCCTTCACTTTTCTCCAGCTCAATCACAAACTGGCCACTGGTATCAGACTGAGTAAAAGTTAAGCGGTGTTTCATTAACCCTTCTTCACCTGAAGCAACAATCTGTTCATTGGTTTTTACCAGAGCAGCTTCCAGTTGCTGCATAGCCTGCACTGTCGCTTTGCCGGATGAACCTTCCATCATGGTTAAATTGGCGTTGATAAAGTCGCTGGGAATATTAGGGAAAAACACCCAGCGTACATGGCCACCCACCATTAACCCTATCATCAGCACCATCATCGCAAAGAAACTGGTAGCCGTGATATAACGGTATTCTATACACCAGGCGAGTGCTCGTTTATAGCGGCCATAGACAAAACGGTCGGTCGCACCCGACACTTTTAACCGGACAAATTTTAACCCGTTACTACAAGCGCGCCCCATACCATAAAACAGGCCTTTACGCTGCTGGTCCCAGGGTTTATCGTCCATCGCTATTAAATGCGCCGGTAAAATAAGCTTGGACTCGATCATAGAAAAAACTAAACATAAGATCACCACCCAGGCGATAGATTCCCAGATAGGCCCTTGTGGTCCGCCGACCATCAGCATAGGAATAAAAGCGGCTATAGTGGTCATGACACCAAAAGTAGCAGGCATAGCCACCCGCTGAGCGCCACGGATCACAGTTTCAGCCGACTTGCCGTATTTCTCAATTTCGGTGTAAGCACTCTCCCCTATGATAATGGCATCATCGACCAGAATGCCCAGCACCAGAATAAAGCCAAACAAACTGATCATATTGATAGAAACGTTAAACATCTCTAATGGCATCAGCGCTATGGTGCCGAGGAAACACACCGGAATACCCACCATGACCCAAAACGCCACCCGGAACTCGAGGAATAAAGTTAAGCTGATCAGCACCAATAAAGCACCAATCAGCATATTGTCGGTCATCAGATCAAGACGGCCTTGCAGGTAATAACTGGAGTCGCCCCAATAGTCGATTTCCATACTGTCGGGTAAATCGGCTTTTTTCTTCTCCACATAGTTTTTTACTACGGCAGCAATTTTTAAGGTGTTGTCTTCACCCACAGCATCCACTTTAATAGAGACTGACGGCTTGCCGTTAAAGGTGGAATACGACTCCATTTCAACAAAACCATCTTTGACCTGGGCTATGTCGCCTAATAACAAACGGGTGCCGTCCGCTCTGTTGATCAAAACGATGTCGGCAAAATCCTGCTGACGATAGGCCTGGCCTTTGGCCCGCAATAAGATATTGCCGTTGTCGGCTTTAATAGAACCACCTGGCAGATCCACTGAACTGCCGCGTACAGCAGCCACCATCTGGTCAAAGGTCAGGCCATACTCACGTAGTTTGTGTTCAGAGACTTCAATAGACACTTCGTATCCTAAAGCCCCGACCACTTCTACTTTACTGACGCCAGGCAGCTTTTTCAGCTCGTCCCGCACATCTTTGGCGAACTCTTTCAAGCCACGCTGATCCGTATCACCGTAGACAGATAACCACATCACGTTGCTCTGGAATTTAGTGTTGTACACCACTGGACGTTCGGTTTGCTCAGGAAATGACGAGATGGAATCCACCTGCATCTTAATTTCGTTCATCAGGGTTTGAATATCATAACCGGACTTAATTTCCACATGGACTGTCGCTAACCCCTCGACAGCGTTGGAGCGGATTTTTTTAATGCCATTCAAGCTTCGCAGAGACTCTTCAATTTTGTCGACTATGCCCTCTTCCACTTCCTGAGGCGCAGCCCCCGGATAAGCCACCCGAATGGTGACTTGTTCCAGCTGAATTTCAGGAAAAGTCTGTTTTTTGATGGTCAGTACACTGGCGATACCAGCCAGCAATAAAATAACCATCAATAAATTTGATGCCACGCTATTGCGGGCAAACCAGGCTAACCAGCCTTTATGGGTTTGGTCCAGCTGCAGCATCAGGGTTTTACTCCTGATTCAGTGGCGGCTATCGCTGTTTTTTCTTTTTCGGCATCATCCACAACAGGATCTGCTGATGTACGCAGCGCCATACCTTCCAGCGGATTAGCAATAGCAGTTAATACCAGTTGCTCACCTGGATCTAAACCTGCGCTGACATAGGCATACTCTTCGTCCATCCGCTGCACTGTGACAGTACGGATGTGTAGCTTATTGTCCTTGCCAATAGTCAGTATTTTTTGATCAGGTTTTAATAGATGCCGCTCCACCAGCACCAGATTTTCACCATTTTTCCCATCGATGCGGGCTTTGACAAAACGACCAAAACGCAGTGGGTCCTGTCCGCCGGCTTTTAAGCGATACGGATCTTTAATTTGTGCCACAGCGTAGATCACCCGGTTTTGATCATCCAGCATGCCTTCAGTGCGAACCAGACTGGCATTCCAGTTCAGTTTCTGACCTGCAACTTCTGCAGATAGCAACACTTCAGGTTGCTGCTGCTCAGACGGCGTTAAACCAGGCATATTTAAATACCCCACATCGTTATCCGATAAAGGCAAGCGTACTTCAGCAACATCAGTACCGTAGATAGTACCTAAATCAAAACCACGGCTGATAAACTGACCAATATTGGCGTTTTTGGCTTTGACTATGCCATCGTAAGGCGCTCTGATTTCAGTACGGATCAGGTTACGACGGGCGTTTTCAAGTTCAGCTTCGGCTGAGCGTACATTGGCCAGTTCCTGTGCCAACTGTGGACGGCGTAAGCCTAATTCAGGCGCTTTACCTGCACTGAATTCACTCCACTCTTTAGCCGCCACTTTACCCCTGGCTTTTTCTTCTTCCAACAAAGCCTGAGCGCGCGCCAGACTGGCTTCAGCCAATTTGACTGCTGTTAAATAGTCATATTGTTCAACCTGGATCAGCAAATCACCGGCGCGAAAAAAACCACCTTCAACAAAGTTATCGGCAACCTTGACTATCACACCATTGACTTCAGAAGTCAGGTTGGTGATGACTTTAGGTTGCACTGAACCTTGTGACCAGACCTGATACGTCAGGTTTTGTCGATTGACAGCTTTAACCTCGACGAATAAATCTTTTCGTGTTTCCTTTTTTTGCTCTGGTGGTTTTTTTCCTGCCACAAAAGCTGATGCGAGAATGACTGCGCCCACCACAATCACTACAGGAACTCCTGCTTTTACCCACTTGCCTGCCATTTTTAGTCCTTTGGTCACAAATTTATCTGACACTATCTTACAGCTCAGCAAGCTGTAACAGTATCTGCAGTTGTTAGCTTTTTTATCCGAATTGTGTCGACTGGAAAGACGGACCTCTGTTGTTTTTTCTTCAGCCAGATGCAAAAGCCTCAGCACACAAGCTTTGCAGCAGATCCAGTCTTGCTTAGTATGTACTCTTCTGCAGGAATACTGTGAAGTTCCGACATATTTAGTTACAACTTCAGTCGTTTAATAGCGAATTCATCTATCTACATTCCAGAAAGTTATTTTGGGGACTGCTGCGGCTTAGTTATGGTGAACAAGACCAGAATCGGGTTGTTTTTTAGACACTTTATTGTCATCACACAGCGATACACTGTAGTTTTGTGCCAATTGCCGGGTTAATTGAAGAAGGACGCAGCTATGAGTATTAGTAAACAGTATTTAAAAACCAAACCAGTATGCAAAGTCACTTTCACTTTTGCAGGTCATCAGTACCCACAAGCTCAAAGTGTAGCTTTAGCGGGAGATTTTAATAACTGGGATCCACAGGCCGTTTTGATGAAAAAAACCAAAACCGGTGACTTTACCGCCAGCTTAAATCTCGATAAAGAAAAGCAGTATCAGTTCAGATATGTAGTTGATGGCGCAACCTGGCTGAATGACGATGAAGCCGATGCCTATGTGCCAACTCAGGTCAGCTACGATCAGAATTCAGTGGTTCAGTTGTAAAAAATGGGATCATGAAAATGGGGGCAGATCACATTTTTTAGGATCTACCCCCATTTTTTAACGTTTTTCCAGTACCAGACAACCCACTGAGTAGCCTGCACCAAAAGAGCATAAAATGGCTTTTTCGCCGGATTGAATGCCTTCTTTGTGTTTATGAAACGCAATCACAGAACCCGCCGACGCTGTATTGGCGTAGGTATCCAACACCAGCGGCGCTTCTTCTGGCAAAGGGTCGCGACCTAAGATTTTTTTCGCGGCAAACAGGTTCATATTGATATTAGCCTGGTGTAACCACAAACGTTTTAAATCATCTGGTGCCACAGCTAAACGCTGCATCTCGTTTAAAATGACGTCAGCCACTAAAGGCAATAACTCTTTAAATACCTTACGACCCTGCTGTTTAAAAAATGGCGCGTCAGGATCAGTTTCCGGGTGACAATGTTCGGTGTAACCAATGTCACAGCGGATGTTGTTGGAAAACTCAGTTTTTAAACTCACGCCCAAAATACGGTAAGCGTTGTTGGACGTAACAGTCTCTTCAGCTTCGATAATAGTGGCAGTACAGACATCACCAAAAATAAAGTGACTGTCTCTGTTGGTGTAATTCACCTGAGGCGACGCAAATTCAGGATTGACTACCAACACCACTTTGGCCATACCGCCACGAATGGCATTGACCGCATTGCTGATAGCAAAAGTGGCTGATGAACAGGCCACATTCATATCAAAAGCATAACCAGAGGCACCTAATGCCTGTTGCAGTTCGATAGATAAGGCAGGATAAGGCCGTTGAATGTTAGAAGCCGCACAAATAATCAAATCGATATCAGCAGCAGTTTTACCTGCTTGCGCCATCGCTTCCTGAGCTGCCACTATGGCCATTTCTACCATTTCAGGGTGTTCGTCTTCGCCACGTTTCGGGAAAACCGGCATCATCACGGCAGGGTCTAAAATACCTTCTTTGTGCAACACATGGCGCGATTTAATGCCTGAAGCTTTCTCAATAAACTCGCAGCTTGAATACTCTAAAGCAGCCAGCTCACCGGCTTCAATATCGGCAGCATATTGTTCATTAAATAAATCGACATACTGATTAAAACTTGCCACTAACTCTTCGTTAGTCACTATTTCAGTTGGAGTAAACAGGCCTGAGCCGCTGATCAGCACATTTTTCATGCAAAACACCCTTGTCATAGTGCAACTTCTTTTCATGAGTTGCTGAATTGGTCGCTATTCTAGCCTAATTTCGCTGAAATCAGCCACTACGAATATTAGGGCTTATATAGCACTACTGTGCTGGCGACTTTGTCTTGTATAGCCTGACGGTTTGGATCCCAGAGTATTTGAGCAAAACCAACCAGACCTGTGGCAAAACCGGCACCATAACCGCCCTGACGACTAAAAGAGGCCCATAAGCTTAATGGCTGGTTATCCAGTTGCACCACCCGAATACGGGTCAGCCGCTTGCCTATGGTCTGGCCATTATTCCAACTGGTGTAAAAAGTAAAATAAACCATAGCCCAGCCAAAACCTAAACCAAAGTCGGCCAGTATACCCTTCACCCATTTGATGAGGCTGTAATCGGAGTTTTTCAGTTTATCCATTAATGAATAAGACTCTTCCTTCGCTGGCTTTGTAACAGGCGCAGTCGTCACTGGCTCCGCAACCACTTGTGGTTCAGCCACATACTTATCCAGTAAAGCACGTTTTTCAGCACCTTTAAGTTGAGTGATATCCAACACACCATCGAGCAAATCGCGCTGATGTTCAGCGGAAACACCAGACTGCTGTAACTCAAGCGCCAGCGATTTGATGTTGTCTTCAACGCAACGATCATCACAAGCTTTGGTAGACAACTCTATCGACACTTTGGCCAGTTCAGCACCAGCATGTGGAGTTAAATTCAAATCAGAGGCTGAGGCCGTCTCTTTCTCCTGCAGAAGCTGTGGAGCCCAGTTCAGTGTAAGCAGCATACACAAGGTCGCCAGAACCATCAGCAGCAGATGATTTGTCTTCTGGGCTTTGTATCTGTTCCAACAGAGATAGAGCATAGTGGGTAGCACAAAAATCAGGCTGGCGGAGGCCAAACCACTGATAATAACCCCATCTATGCCGATAGCCAGACCACGGCGCAGAGGTTTAGCCAAAGGCTGACCTATCAATTCATCCGACACCACAAAGGCATGAGGTGTGACTATTTCCCGTACTTCTTTTTTCGTTAACTGGTGGCCGGTTTCGTTGACAAAAGTGTCAGGCGCTACTTCCCTTATATCCTGATGTTCTGGCTGTTTCTGCTGCATTAAAAGTCCTGTAAATGCCTGATAAATAAGCTTGATTGATAAATCACTTTAATCAGTTCACAGCACCTTTTCAATGCCGCTTTGATAAATTCCGGATGGCACCACTTAAACCGTCCAGCGTCATGCCATACATCTGGTTTTGCATTAGCTTTTGCATAATGGCAATGGAATGGTAATGACTCCACCAGGCTTGAGGTTGGGGGTTGAGCCAGACCGCATTGGGAAAATGCGCCAGCAGGCGTTTTAACCAGACTTCACCGGATTCGGGGTTAAAGTGCTCCACACTGCCGCCCGGATAAGTAATTTCATAAGGCCCCATAGTGGCATCGCCAACAAAAATCACTTTGTAGTCACTATGATACGTCTGCAAAAGCTGAGTAATGGAGACGGCATCAGCGGCACGCCTTTGATGAGTGCGCCATACCTGCTCGTAAGGACAGTTATGAAAATAGAAAAACTCCAGATGCTTAAATTCAGTGCGGGCTGCAGCAAACAGCTGCTCGCATTCATGAATGTAATCATCCATAGAGCCACCTATATCAAAAAACATCAGTACTTTAACCGCATTGTGCCGCTCTGGTTGAAACTGCAAATCCAACCAACCCGCTTGCTGAGCCGTGGCTTTTATAGTGCCGTTTAAATCCAGCTCTGTGGCTTGTCCGGTGCGGGCAAAACGACGTAACTGGCGAAGCGCCAATTGCATAGCTCTGTGATTTAACTCTGCGTTTTGATCAAAGTCTTTAAAATCACGTTTGTCCCATACCTTAACAGCACGACGCTGACCACTGCCATGCTGGCCAACCCTAATGCCTTCAGGATGAAAGCCATAAGCGCCAAAAGGCGAAGAACCGCCCGTGCCTATCCATTTATTGCCGCCTGCGTGTTTTTCCTGCTGTTCTTTTAAACGTTGTTTAAATTGCTCCAGCAGCTGTTCAAGGCCGCCTAAAGAAGCCAGTTTAGCTTTATCTTCCTCCGACAACTGACGAATAAGCCCAGGCAGTAGCCAATGATCCGGAATAAGCGCGGCTAAATCCAGACTCTCGACTCCTTCAAAATACTCCGCAAAAGCCCTGTCGAATTTGTCGTACTGGCTTTCATCTTTGACCAGACATAAACGGGCCAGCAGATAAAAATCATCTGTGCTTGCAAAAATAAGTTGCTGTTGCAGCGCCTTAAGTAAATCCAGCAGCTCAGTGATACTGGATTTCAGGCCATATTTGCGTAACGTTAAAAAGAACGAAATCAGCATATCAACGGCCAGCGCGACGGGCCATAAAGGCCAGTTTTTCCAGCAAAGCCACATCCTGCTCGTTTTTCAGCAAGGCGCCATATAAAGGCATTAAACCGCCCTGATGTTGTTTATCCTGTAACACGGACGGCGCTATTTGTTCGGCCAGTAACAGCTTTAACCAATCCAAAAGCTCGGAGGTAGACGGCTTTTTCTTTAACGCGTCCACTGCACGTAAGTCAAAAAACACTTCCAGTGCCGCCGTCAGTAAATCAGCTTGCAGGGTCGGAAAATGCGCGAGAACTATTTGAGTTAAAGTGTCTTTGTCCGGGAAGCGGATGTAGTGAAAAAAACATCTGCGAAGAAAAGCGTCAGGCAATTCCTTTTCATTGTTAGAAGTGATCACCACTATAGGCCGCTGTTGTGCGCTGATGCGCTCACCTGTTTCGTACACATCAAACGACATCCGATCCAGCTCGTGTAATAAATCGTTTGGAAACTCAATATCGGCTTTGTCGATTTCGTCTATTAACAGCACAGGGCGCTTTGCTGCGGTAAAGGCGGTCCAGAGTTTGCCCGGCTTAATGTAGTTACTGATGTTCGCCACCCGCTCGCTGCCCAACTGACCATCCCGCAAGCGTGACACTGCATCGTACTCATACAAACCTTGCTGAGCTTTACTGGTGGATTTGATTTGCCAGTTAATAAGCTCCGTACCTAAACTTGCCGCCAGCTCTTCAGCCAGACGGGTTTTACCGGTACCAGGCTCCCCTTTGATCAATAAAGGTTTTTCTAAGGTGACTGCGGCATTGACGGCCAATGCCAGTTCAGGCGATAAAATATAGTGTTCTGTGCTTTGAAAAATCATCTGTACTGCTTCATTGTTATTAGATGGGAATATCTTATATCAAATCTTTTCTTTCGTTTTAACTAAGCCCGAGTATTCTTATAACCATTCATCAGACCCTGAAGGTTTTTTATTATGTCAAAGATCTACGAAGATAACTCACTCTCTATTGGTAACACTCCTCTGGTGCGCTTAAAGCGCGTCACATCTGGTGCCAATGTATTTGCCAAAATTGAATCCCGTAACCCGAGCTTTTCCGTCAAATGCCGCTTAGGTGCAGCTTTGATTTGGGATGCAGAGAAAAAAGGTCTGTTAGGCCCTGGTAAAGAAATTATCGAGCCTACTTCTGGTAACACAGGTATTGCTTTGGCTTTTGTTGCGGCAAGCCGTGGCTATGCTTTAACTCTGACCATGCCAGCGACCATGAGTTTAGAGCGCCGTAAACTGCTCAAAGCTTTAGGTGCCAATTTAGTGCTGACCGAAGGCGCAAAAGGTATGAAAGGCGCTATTGAAAAAGCCAAAGAAATTCTGGCGTCAGAGCCGGATAAATATGTGTTGCTGCAGCAGTTTGAAAATCCGGCCAATCCACAAATCCACTTTGACACCACAGGCCCTGAAATCTGGAATGATACAGATGGCAACATCGATATCTTCGTGGCTGGTGTAGGCACTGGCGGTACTATTACCGGTGTCAGCCGTTATATTAAGCATGAGAAACAACACCCGCTGTTCAGTGTAGCTGTAGAACCTGTGGATTCACCTGTGATAAGCCAGGCCCGTGCCGGTCAGGAAATCAAGCCTGGTCCACATAAAATTCAGGGCATAGGGGCTGGTTTTATTCCGGGCAACCTGGATTTATCCATCATTGATGCGGTAGAGACAGTCAGCAATGACGAAGCTATAGCTATGGCACACCGTCTGATGAAAGAAGAAGGTATTCTGGCTGGTATTTCTTCAGGTGCAGCAGTCGTTGCCGCCAAGCGCCTGGCTGAGCTGCCAGAAAACGCCGGTAAAAACATTGTGGTGATTATTCCAAGCTCAACGGAACGTTATTTATCCAGCGCTTTATTTGCTGACTTCTTCACAGAAAGTGAATTGCAAGCTTAATCAATACCTTAGATTTGCACCAAGGCCACTTTTGTGGCCTTTTTCTTTACTTTTACCCTATATTTCCCCAGACTGTAAGCCGAACATCTACTTTGAGTAAGACGAATGCAAAAAATTTTAGTGCTGTTATTTTCACTGCTGTTATTAGCTTGCTCTGAAGAAGCACCCAAAGTGAATGCTGATTTGGGTTCACCTGAATTTGCTGCAGGTGAGTTTTTTCACTCTCTGTACACCACCAAAGATTTAGAGAGAGCCAAAGCACTAAGCACTAAATCCTATGCCCGTATTCTGGATGCTTATGGCAATACCCGTGGCGTGGTGCGGACTTTATACAATATGAGTTTTGATGAAGTACATATCAGCATTGACCGGACCGGCAAAAACCTGCGGGAGCAATACGGCAATACGGCTGAAATTACCATGTTGTTTGAAGGCAAAAGCAATGGTAATAAGAAGATAGAGCTGCGTGTGGTCAAAATGGTCAAAGAAGATGGCCAGTGGCTGGTTGAAGGGGTTAAATCTGACCCTTACTCCAGAACAGCAGTCTAGTTGGACAAAAGACGGGCGACCATAAAGGTCGCCCCTGCATTTTTGGGCTGAGTTTTAGCGTTTAAAAAACTGCTGGATCACCTGCTGACATTCAGGGCTCGCCAGTAAACGACTAAAATCGGCCAGCTCCAGTTCTATCGCCTGCTTCACTGCACTGCCGCTTTTCATCAGTTTTTTACTGCTTTGTACTGCATCTGCAGGTAAAGCAGACAGCTTTTTCGCTTTGTTAAGCGCAAACTCCAACAGATTTTCTTTGTCGATCAGCTGATTAACCAGACCCAAACGGTAAGCTTCATTGCCATCTATAGCTTCCGACAGCAATAACATACTGCTGGCTCGCTGATGCCCAATCAGTAAAGGTAATAACAAGCTGGAGCCCGCTTCAGGGCATAACCCCAACTGAGTAAAAGGCAACTGGAAACGGCAATCGGCCGTGCTGTAGACCAAATCACAATGCAGCAACACAGTAGTTCCTATGCCAATAGCCAGGCCCGCCACAGCAGCCACTACAGGCTTAGGGAATTTCGCCATTTCATACAAAAACATCACTGTAGGATGGGCGTCGTTGAGCTCACCACTTTGGAGAAAATCGGCTAAATCATTGCCTGAAGAAAAGCACTCTGCTGAACCTTGCAGCAACACAACTTTGATCTCATCGTTTTGCGTTGCCTGCTGTAACTGTTGCACTAATTGCTGATACATCAGCTTATTGAGCGCATTTTTTTTATCCGGTCTGTTCAGGCTAAGGGTTAAAACGCCCTGTTCCAGCGTTACATCAATACTCATTTTTGCTCTGTTCCTTTTAGGTTACCGGCCTGCGGCTATGCCTTCACGACGTGGATCGGCAGCACCTTCCAAATGGGTGTTTTTAATCTCAATAGCATGAATGCCGCTGTTTAAGTCGGCTAATTTAGGTTGGTATCCAAGTTCCAGCAACGCAGGAACCAACTGGCTTAAGTTGGTATTTTGCTCCAGTACCAAAGTGTCATTACGATGAGTGAATCGCGGTAAATTGGCCGCTTGTTGCGCATCCAACTTCCAATCCAGAACAGCCACTAAATTATGGGCCACGTAATTGATAATGCGGCTGCCACCTGGTGAGCCTGTGATATAAATTAGCTTGCCCTTCTGGTCAAACACCATCACAGGAGCCATCGAAGAACGTGGCCTTTTATTGGCTTCGACTCTGTTCGCCACCCAATAGCCGTCTACTTTTGCCTGCAGCGAAAAGTCGGTTAGCTGGTTGTTCAGCAAATAGCCATTGACCAATAAACCTGACCCAAAGGCATTTTCAATACTGCTGGTCATACTGACCGCATTGCCTTTGCTATCAACTACAGACAAATGACTGGTATTGGCAAATTCAATGGCGTTACCTGACGCCAGAGGTTCAGCACCTTCAGGCTCGCCAGCCACAGCAGGCCCGCCTTCAGGCGCAGTTAATAAGCTCGAGCGTTGTTTTAAATAATCAGCAGCCAATAAACCTTGCACTGGCACTTTGACAAAATCCGGATCGGCAGCAAAACGTTCACGGTCGGCAAAAGCCAGCTTGCCAGCCTGACTGATCAAATGAATAGCCTCCACTGAGTTGGGTTTTAATTTTTCCATAGGCTGATGCGCCAGCATGCCCATTATTTGCAATACAGCCAAACCACCGGAACTGGGTGGTGCCATGCTGCAAATACTGAACTGCCGATACGGCATACACAGCGGATCACGCTGTTTAGCCTGATAAGAGCTTAAATCGTTCAGACTGATGTTACCTGCATTAACAGCAGCCTGCTGCACTGCAGCCACCAAAGCTTTGGCATTGTCACCCTGATAAAACGCCTTGCTGCCCTCTTTGGCGATGTGCTTCAGTAAAGTTGCATAATCCGGATTTTTCCTGACAAAGCCTGCCTCCAGCCACTGCTCATCGGTTTTAAAATAAGACGCAGTGTGAGGAAACTTAGTTAAACCCGGGTTCCAGTTGGCTTTGAGTAAACCAGCTAAACGGGGCGATACCACAAAACCCTGCTCTGCAGTTTGAATAGCGGGCGCAAAAAGTTCAGCCCAAGGCAATACACCGTGCTGCTGATGAGCCTGTTCCAGCGCTTTAATCACACCAGGAACCCCAACAGACTTGCCGCCAACAAAAGCATCACGCCAGCGCATCAACTGGCCTTGTTCCATGAACAAATCTGGCCCGGCTGAGGATGGTGCTGTTTCGCGGCCATCAATAGAAGTTAATTTGGCCTGCTGTTTGTTCCAGTGCAGCAAAAATAAACCACCGCCAATACCTGAGCTTTGTGGCTCCACCAGCCCCAACATCAGTTGCATGGCAATAGCTGCATCCACTGCACTGCCACCTTTGGCAAGAATTTGTTCGCCCGCTTTGACCGCCAGTGGATTCGCGGCAGAAGCCATATAATGTTTGGCTGTGGTCAGTTGTTTTTGTTCTATAGCCGTGGTGGCTTCAGGATCTGTTGTTGTAGCAAATAAAGCAGAACTGCTGAACAGCAATGCCGCTGTCAGGACCCGCAAATTAAACTGAGTTGTTATCATTATTTTTCCTACCTCTTACATAGCTTCACCTTACCTAGTCGGGCCAGTTGGATCAATGACTGATCTCAGTTTTCACGTTAAAAGCCTTGACCTGAAGCGACGAATGCTTTTGCATAGCAGCATTTCTAGTCTGTGAATGATGATGTTGATGAATTTTCGCGCTTTTTCTGTCTTTCAATACGCCATGCTGGTTTTTGCAGTGTTGTTGGTACTGCTGCATCTGTTGCCAGACAGTATCCGATCTGTGCTCGAATACCACAGATCCCAGCCAGAACAAATCTGGCGCGCTTTCACCGGCCATTTACTACACAGCAATCACTGGCACTTGATGATGAATCTGGGTGCTTTGCTGCTGATGCTGATGCTGCATCAACTGCATTACCAGCTGAAATCTTTTGTGCTGTTGCTGCTGTTGGGCTGTTTGGGGATCAGCCTGCTTCTATATCTGTTCAGCCCACAAATCCAGATTTATGTCGGTTTATCCGGCTGGTTGCACTGTTTTATCACCGTCGGTGCTTTGCTCGATATACGGCATAAAATCCAGTCCGGCTGGCTTATTCTGCTGGGTGTGATAGCCAAAGTAGCCTATGAGCAGTGGCAAGGACCAGACATGGATCTGGCCGCCTTAATAGACGCCAATGTAGCCATAGACGCTCATTTGTATGGGGTGATTTGTGGTCTGCTGCTGGGGCTGCTGTATCTTGTCAGCACAACGCCTGCAAAAAGTCAGGTTCAGCAGTAAAGCTCATCAAGATCCCGCTTTGTGGGTGGGTAAACTCCAGCACCGCTGCATGCAGCATTAAACGGCTGCTTTGTTGTTGCTGCGCTTGGGTTGCATAAAACGGGTCACCTAAAATGGCATGCCCTATGCTTTGCATATGCAACCTTAGTTGATGAGAGCGCCCTGTCACTGGCTCTAATTGCACTAAAGAGGCTTGCTGCTGTGGCAACAAGCTCAGCACTTTGTAGTGCGTTACAGAAGCTTTACCCTCTGCGCTGATTTTATACAATGGCCTGTTGTCAGCGTCAGCCGCTATGGCTTTATCCACAGTACCTTCTGAAGGTTCTGGTACACCAGACACCACAGCCTGATAGATTTTTTTTGTACCTCTGCTTTGAAACTCTTTGCTGATCGTCGACAGTGCTTTTCTAGTCAAAGGTAACACCACTAAACCCGAAGTGTCATAATCCAGTCGGTGTACCACGGATGCAGAGGGAAATTCCTGTTGCACGCGGCTTATCAGGCAATCCTGATTTTGTGGATGCCGCCCCGGCACTGTTAATAAATGCGCAGGCTTACTCACTACCAGCAGATGTTCATCCTGATACACTAACAGCCATTTTTCTGTGGTCGCGGGCAAAATTGCCAAATCATTTAACGTCATTGTCATTTTAAATAACTAGATACAAAGTTGGCGCTAGTATGCCAGAATTGGCGTTATAACTGCAGTAGCTATATCTGTACTAACCATCTGTATAAATAAGAGTGAGTGGATGCAAAGGCCTTTTGTGTATAACCCACCAGCCGAACCCTGGCTGGATATTTTGTATCTGGATAAAGACATTCTGGTAGTGAATAAACCCAGTGGTTTATTAACCAATCCTGGCCGTGCTGAAGATATGCAGGACTGCTTATTAAGCCGTGTGCAGCAACAATTCCCACTTGCTCAATTAGTGCATCGCCTTGATATGAGCACTTCGGGTTTAGTGGTGTTTGCGTTACGTCGTAAAGCAGAAGCGGCGCTGAAACAACAGTTTGCCTCGCGTTCCGTGAAGAAAATTTACCGCGCCAGAGTCTGGGGTAAAATTGCTGAACAGGGCATGGTGAATGCCCCGCTGATCGCAGATGCCGCCAAACCTCCTCTGCAAAAAATCTGTGAAAAAACCGGCAAAGCGGCTCTGACTCATTTTCAGCGTTTAAGTTTTGATGGCCAAAGCAGTTTAGTGGAACTTCGTCCTGTGACGGGGCGTTCGCATCAATTGCGGGTGCATATGCAAAGTCTGGGGCATCCCATTTTAGGGGATGCTTTTTATGCTCATGATGAAGCTTATGCCGCAGCACCACGTTTGTTATTACAGGCTTTATGTTTAGAAGTGTATCAGCCTTATTCTTCGCAGCTGTTACGTTTTGAGTTGGAACCGGATTTTGAGTAGGGTCAGAGCAAAAGCTCTGACCCTGATCCTGTTATAACTCTTGTTCAAATAAACGGAAGATACGTTTGTATTCATCCAACCAGCTGCTTGGCTGACGGAAACCATGAGGTTCTACCGGATAAATTGCCGTCTCAAAATTGGCATTTTCATGTTCAATCAAACGCTGCACCAAACGCACTACATCCTGGAAAAACACGTTGTCATCCACCATAGGCGCATTGATCAGCAGCTTGCCTTTTAATCCTTCAGTGAAGTAAATCGGTGAACTGCGACGATAGGCTATTGGGTCAATATCAGGTGTATTCAGAATATTCGAGGTATACCCATGGTTGTAATAGGCCCAGTCACTGACAGGACGTAAAGCAGCACCTGCTTTAAACAGATCAGGTTCAGTGAAGAGTGCCATAAAAGTCATAAAACCACCGTAAGAGCCACCATAAGTACCTACACGTTGTGGGTCAACATGAGCGTTCGCCACCAGATACTTCACTCCATCAACTAAATCCTGAGTTTCAGGGGTACCCATCTGGCGGTAAATGGCTGTACGCCAGTCTCGGCCATAACCTTTTGATGCACGGTAATCCATATCCAATACGACATAACCTTGCTGGATCAACAGGTTGTGGAACAGGTATTCACGGAAATAACCAGACCAGCCCAAGTCACTGTTTTGCAGATAACCAGCACCATGGTTAAAAATCACAGCGCGGCGTTTTTCACCCTGCTGATAATCTTTTGGTAAATAAAGCTTGGAGAACACAGGCTGCTTACCATGGCTGGATGGCACAGCAACTACTTGTGGAGCAGCCAGGTTTAACGCCATTAGCTCTGCTGACACTGTATGGGTTAAACGGCTGACTTTGGCTTTAGGTTTGTTGTCCATCAGATATAACTCTGGTGGTGTCACAGTGTTGGACCAGGTCAGCAGCAGCTTGTTTTCATCCGGTGATAACTGGTAGTCAGCCGAGCCTTTGAGCGCTGTCATTTGCTCCAGTTGGCCTGACGCTAAATTGACACGATACACTTCGTAAATGCCTGGATGGCTGATATTGCCTTTGAAATACAGGTACTGATCGTTTTTAGTTAAACGCGGATTACTGACTTCAAAAGTACCGGCTGTCAGTTTTTTTGCAGGACCATTCACGGGTTTAACATACAAATGGGCATAACCTGACTCTTCTGACAGGTAATACAAAGATTCTTTTTGGCTTAACCAGCCAAAATCATTAAAGCTGTAGTTAATCCAGGCATCATCATGCAACCTGTGCTGATTCACCAGGCGCTTTTTCGCAAAATCTACTGTCGCCAGCCAGCGGTCTTTGTTATCCCAGGCTTTAAGCATCACTGCCACCTGTGAACCTGAGCTGTGCCATTGAATAGCAGATTGACTCCAGCTCCAGTCATTGATCAGTTCAATAGCTCGAGGCGCTTTTTTCGACTGGTAAGTTTTACCCTGTGCTTTGGCATTTTCTGCTTTCACAGCCGCCAGTACGTCCTCATCAAAACCAGGCAGATCGTTGTATTTCAGCTCTGTTGCCTGCTGAGTTTTCACATCAACCAAAAACAACTGGTGCGATTGAGGCTTTTGATCCGCCACACGTCGACGTACTTCTTCAGAGGCTATATCACCAGAAGCAGTGATGTAGTTTGGCATAATGTCAGTTTTATCGCGCCATTCGCCTTTATCCGCTAACGCGACCAGCAACATATCGCCTTTCGGAGACAGGCTGGCCGATGCAATGCGCTTATCTTTATTCAGATAAACCGCCTGAATCGCCAGCGCATGGTTTTGCGCCGCCAGTAACTGCCGCTGTTCAAACTGTTCTGCTTTGTTTTTATGCGTCAAAGCAACAAAGTCGATGAGTTTGTGCTGTTCCTGCGCCAGATAAGTCTTTGCTACTTTGGGTGCCGCTGGTTTATCTGCATTTTTCAGGCTGACCAGTTCAGTCACAGCACCGCTGTTTAAATCCAGCACCTGATAAGTCCAGCCCGCACGGAATACCAAACGGCCATCCGCTAAAAATTGCACTTCATCATAACGCGTTGAGCTTCGTGTCACTTGCGTTAACTTGCCCTGATGTTTAACAAAGACATTGCCTTCAAACAAGTAAGCCAGCGATTTGCCATCCTGACTGTACACAGTGCGCGCCGATCCCATTAAATGCCAGTCGGCCATAGGCACAGCTGTAGCCAAAGCGCCCTGCTCCGCTTTTAAGCTATACCAGTCACGAATTTCTGAACCCTGACGTTTTTGCTGATAATAGAGTTCAGTGTTGTTATCTGCCCAATAAGCACCTTCTGCCGGACGACCTAACCAGTCCGGATGCGCCATAATCTGCTCCATAGTGAAAGGCGCATGGGCCGCATTTTCCGGCGCTTTCACACTGACAGGACTGAGCTGATAGGTTTGAGGTTCAGCCGCAACAGCAGAACCGATAAAACTTGCCGCGACAAAAGCCGCTACTAACCATGGTTTTGTTTTCATTGATATTCTTTTTTAGTGGTGGTTGTAAGCTCTTTATACAAAGAAATCGGTCAAAGACCAAGAGCTGTGTGAATGGCATAGGTTTAATGGCTGGTGGCAGGCGATAAATGGAAAAGCATCAGAGAAAAACAGCCTGCGAAATGACTTCGCAGGCCGGACACAACAAACAGACTTAATTCAGTTTGAACCACCAAAACACTGCGGCAGCAACAGCAACCAGCAACAGGATCAGCAAACTTCCCCAAGGCCGTTTTTTCTCAGCAAAAGGATCGGCTACGCTGCGTTTTGCGCCCGCAGGCAAACGAGCCAGTCCTGTTAAAGCCGCACCAAAAGGCACATTAATTTTAGCTCTGGTGTTCACTGCCCAGCCATTGGCATCCAGCAGCGGCCCAAGGTTACGCCGACGCAAGGTTAAAAAAGCCATCAACATGGAAGGCCCTGAGATCAGCAATAACACAGCAGCCATCACCAGCGGAATTTGCCACCAGACCAGCGAAAAAAGCCCGGCGATCATCGCAGCCAAAGCAGTACCAATAGCACCAACAGCTAAACCTAAAGCAGCAAAAATACCTGCAAACTTAGCGATATCAAAACCGGCGACAGCAGCAGTTGCTGCCGGAGTTGATGCTGGCGTAGCCGCAGCAGTCACACCTGTCGTCGTTTTCGCTTCGATGTCTTTATCACGCGAAGCAGCAAACTTCTGCAACTGAGTTTCGATAAAAGCCGCAACTCTTTTGTAAGGAGACCAGAACGCCTGACCAATACTGACAGGCTGAGCCACCACTTTAGTCACCATAGCGCGCCAGTCACGGCCTTGACTGTCATAAAACACGCCGTTCCGGCCTGGCACCATTAACTCGTCAACGTCTCCGGCAGTCAAGGCTGCCACTATCTGCAACGGAGTTTCGCCCTGACGTTCACAAGTACAGTACACCAGATAACAACCACTAAAAGGTGCCATAGTGGCATGACGCGCCATATCTGACACTTTGAGCACCAGCTCACAGCTGCGCTGATCCAGATACAAGGTTCCGATCTGGAAAATCGCTTTATGTTTGCGTTGGTAAAAATCACTTAACGACACAAAATTGCGTAACAAAGTCACTAAATCACGCTGATATCGCACCAGACGCTCTACCGCATCGACATTATCGGCAAAAGTGGATGCTGCGAGATCCTGAGCAATTAAGGCTTCCAGACGTTCTTTGCCATCTCCGGCCACTATAGCCTGCAGACGTTCAAGCTCCAGTTGATGCAAAGTAGTGTCTGGTTTAGCTGCCTGCCATGAGCGCCAGGGCTCTAATTGGTCACAAATCTGTTGCCACTGATCAGCCGTTAAATGCCCGGCTTTACTTTTGCTTTTACTGCCAACCAAAGGGTCAACGACCAGGAGCTTGAATTGGCTCATCGCACTGGCCCAGGCCGGATTGATACCTTCGCCCAGTGGCAAGGATTGCCCGGCAGCAATAGCGGCTAAAGGCAAAGCCGCAACATCCTTGTCACTGCTGCTAATGGCTTTATTACTCAATACGTCATAGACAGCAACAGCAGGATTTAACGCTTCTGCAGCACGATTATCAAAAGCGGCCAACTGACAGCGAACAAAAAAGTCATCTACTTTGGCTTTTACCGCTTCAAAAGCAGCAACTGCTTCTACTGTTTTATCACCTAAAGGACAAAACAGCGGGTCAGCAGGATCGGCTGCGGCATGCCAGTCCACCACGGCAGCAGCTTGTTGGTAAAACGCATTCAGGCTATCGCCGTGGATCCCCAAACCACCACTACGATCCAGCTGTCCGCCCTGAGTCTGAATAATTTCAGTGATCAACTGAGCCAATTCTGTATCAGATGTCAGCTCTGCCATCACCACGCCATCGCCATTAAAATGATGGGGCGAAAACAGCAGTGTCATATCAGCCAGATCCGTAACCTGCAAGGGGTCGGCTTCAGTTTTACCAGTAATTTCCAGCACACGCAGCGCAGCAGCTTTAAGGTTAGCGCCTTCTGCATCCTGATCATCAATAGCGCTCAGCGGTAAACCTGGCGCTTTAAACATAATTTCCGCATCCAACACCCGCTCACAACTCCAGCGCACAGCAGCAAGAATTTCCGGCACCCGGATTTGGCCATCACCATCCAGATCCAACAAAGCCAGAGTGCGGCAGTCAAATTCAAGGCCAGTGGTAGGACAATTCAATACAGTCCAGAGTTTGGGGTCGAGTTCACTTAAATGCTGCAGATCTGCAGCTGAATCCAGCGCCACCTGATCAAAACCACCGGATCGGAAAAAACGCCATTTATGTTGAGATTGAATAGTTGCCAAAGCTTGCTCTCCCTGAGGCATAAGTTTTACCTAGCATAATTCAGAGCAGCCAGAGTTACCAAACCCTAAGTGAAGAAAGCCTTTAAATAACAACACAAAAGCAGAATTTTTTTACAAAAAAGGCCACTGATTGAAAGTGGCCAAAGCTTGTGGGAAACAGAGTGGGTATAGAGAAAACCAAGGGCCTTGTTAAGCAGCGATTGCCGTTGCTAATTCTGCGATACGTGCTTTTGCGGCAAAAAGTGCTTTTTCAGCGCTTTCCGGCCCCATATTTAAGCCTTCAGCATAAATAAAGTTTAAATCTTTTAAACCTATGAAATTCAGCAAAGCAGTAACAAAAGGAGTTTGAGAGTCCATTGGAGTGCCCTGATACAAACCGCCGCGGGTGGCAAAAATAAACACTGGTTTGTCTTGCAACAGGCCTACAGGGCCGGTTTCAGTGTACTTAAAGGTAATACCAGCACGAGCCAGACGGTCAAAATAGGCTTTCAGCTGACTTGGTACACCAAAGTTGTACATAGGAACGCCAATCACAATAGCGTCAGCCTTTTTAATTTGGGCAACTGCGTCGTCTGACAAGGCAGCTAAAGCTTTCTGTTCGTCAGTACGGTCTGACTCAGGAGTCATCCAGGCGGCCATTTCTGTCATGGTTAAATGTGGGTAGCTGTCTTGCACCAGATCCAGAGTTTCAGTGCTGAAACCTGCAGGTAAAGAAGCTAAGAATTGCTGACTTAGCTGAGTTGATTGACCTTTGTCGCCGCTTATCGAACTATTAATTACTAATACATGTGCCATGATGATTTCTCCTGTCGAGTTAGTAAAAACAGAATAGCTTTTATTTTTTCGACAAAAAATCAGAATAAAACGAAGAAACCTTTCTATTTTTTAAACCAATCTAAAGTTAAATCCGCAGCGTAAATAAAACACAGGCAAAAATGATACAGACAGGATTGGAATAATGTTGGATCCAACATCAGTTCAAAGGCATGATGACAGGAATTATCAGAGGCCCGGTATTCAAGGATCTATGTCAGTTCAACCACCAGATAATGCACAGTGGGAACAAGCTTTAACTTTTATTGCAGTGGATCGCGATAAAAAAGCCTATTCACAGTTGTTCAGTTATTTTGCACCACGTTTAAAAGCCTTTGGCTTAAAAATGTTTGGTAATGAGCAGCAAGCCATGGAAATGGTGCAGGACACTATGTTGAATGTGTGGCAAAAGGCCCGGCTTTTTGACGCCAGCCGTGGTTGTGCTTCAACCTGGATTTTTACTATTGCCCGTAATGTGCGCTTTGATATGTTACGCAAAAAGCAAAGCCGTAAAGATGAACTCTCTGCCGACGACCTGTTTTTTGATGGCGATTATCCAGAGCAGGAAGGTACGGACAGCAACGAGTGGGACTTATGGTTGCTGGCAGAAAAAGTTGCACCCCATTTTGCCAAACTGCCTCCAGCGCAGCGTGATGTGATGGAAAAAGTGTATTTAGAGGAAAAATCGCATCAGGAAGTATCGGAAGAACTGGCTATTCCTTTGGGCACAGTCAAATCCCGTATTCGCCTTGCGCTCGACAGATTAAGAGAGGCCATTGATGATCCACGCAGTTAAATATCACCCAACGCTGGAATTGCTGGAACAACATATTGAAGCCAGTCTGGCTCCAGAGGTCAGTCTGGCTATTGCGGCACATCTGGATCTTTGCCCTCATTGTCAGCGCATGAAGATGGATTTAGAAGCGGAGGCTGGCGCGCATCTGGCTACTTTGCCTGAAGAACAAAGTGCGGAAACTGACTGGCAACAGATGCTGGACTTTATTACCGCTCAACCTGAAGTTGCAGCTCAGCTGACAGAACGACAGCCTTTTGCTGTGCAAATTCAGAATAGTGAAATTTTATTGCCGGCTTCGTTAAAGCCATTGCTGAAAAACAAATTGAAATGGTTAAATTTAGGCGGGATCAGCACAGCTAAACTGGCGGGTGAAGATCAGCATAATGTGTCTTTACTTTATATTCGCAAAGACAGCGAAGTGCCACAACATACCCATTTAGGGCTGGAAATTACCCTGGTGCTTAAAGGTAAAATCTACGACGAATCGGGTTGTTATGGCGAAGGCGATTTATTAATTAATACACCAGACCATACTCATACGCCGCGCACTATGAGTGAAGATTGTTTATGTTTGTCGGTATTAACAGCGCCACTGAAGTTTAAAAAAGGCTTAACACGTTTGTTAAACCCTCTGCAGCATCTGTTTTACTAAATAGATGCTGGCTGTAGCGGCGACCTTTATGGTCGCCCGTCTATCTGTCACAGCTAATACGAAGAGTATTGCTTCAAGCTAAAAGCGCTACCCCACCTTTTAAATTAAACACCAGCTCAAACCCTGCCCTGTTCAGCACTTTAGCGGCCAACAAACTACGATTACCGGAACGGCAAACCAGTAGCACCGCTTGTGGTGTTTTTGTGTGTTGATCAGCGACTTGTTGCACCAATGCGGACAAAGGCACTTCCTTAGAGACTAAATCCGGCAGGTAGACAGATAAGGCTCCGGCGGCTTGCTCATGAGGCTCACGCACATCCCAGATCTGCAACCGCGGATGCTGCTGTAGTAACGCAGTGATTTGATCTTTATCAATCAAAGCTGTGGCATCGGATACACAGACTTCCACCACGCCACAAAAATACCCTGATTGCTGGTGCAACCAGTCCGTCTGACGCTGCAATTCACTCAGCCACTGATCGGGCGTATCTTCGGTGTTGAGGATCTGTTGCAATACAGGCTGCTCCTGCAGCATCAGATCCCAGCGTGTGAAAAAACGCTGGGCGTAATCATGACTCGATAATAATAAGGTCTGAGGTTCAAGCTGCTGGCTCAAAGCGCGTAAACTCTGGCGAAACGCCTGACTGTCTCCACCAGGTAAATCCAGCCGTCCAGTGCCTCCCGGCAGAATAAAATCGCCAACAAAAGCAAACTTTTGTTGCTGCTGCCGTACCAAAATAGTCACAGCTTCAGGGCTATGTCCAGGAGTTGCCACAGTGTTCAACTGATAAGACCCCATCTTCAGGCTGGTTTCGTCTAAAGGCCAGCCAAGGCTGTTGGTGTTTGCCTGGTTCAGTAAATCAGCTAACAAGGTCACCAGTTCAGGCCGGGCCGACGGATGGTCTTTGTGCAAATGCGTATCCAGAATAGCCCGTACTTTTAACTGATGCCCCTGCACTAAAAGTGCGATCCGGCTGGCCAGAGGCAATACAGCATCAATAATAATGACTTCTGAAGTTTCAGCCGACACCAGTAAATAACTGCATAAATCTTCATGTTTTAACTGCACTAAGCCGGCCAACGGCTGCAGCTCTGTACTGCTGGCATCACTTAATACCAGACAACAGGAATTGACTACCACCTTTAATGCCACAATAGCCTTGCAGGCTTGCTGACACTCCTCTGCAGTCATAGCCGGGCCAAAAGATAAACGAATAGCCCCCTGACTACGCCAAAGCGGTAAACCCATCGCATTCAGCACAAAACTGGTCGGAATTTTAGAGCTGCAAGCCGAGCCTGAGCTGACACGAATACCAGCGGCATCAAACAAATCCATAATGTCTTTGCTGGCAAAACCCGGCACAGAGAAGTTGATGGTGGTAGGGACTATATAAGGCCTGTCGCTGTTCAGAACTAAGTCAGGAAAGACCTGACGCAACGCGGACAGCAGTTGCTCACGATAGCCCCACAGCTGCGGTTCTGACTGAAAGACCGAACCTTCTTTTAATTTCAACTGCTGAAATATCGCCTGTAAGGCTGCAATACCGGGTAAGTTTTCAGTACCTGAACGCAAACCACTCTCTTGCCCGCCGCCGGCTAATAATGGCTGATAAGGCGTATCTTTGCGTACATACAAAAAACCTATGCCTTTGGGAGCATAGAGTTTATGACCACTAAAGGGCGCGTAGTCTATGGTCATTTGCTCCATCTGCAATGGCATTTTGCCAAGTGCCTGCACGCAATCCACCATCCACAACACGTCTGGGGCGACGGCACGGATGAGTTGCTGCAAAGCGGCAAGGTCCTGCTTTACCCCTGTCTCGTTATTGGCGGCCATAGTGCAAATCAGCAGGGTGTTTGGCAGTTCAGCACGAATAAAGTCAAAATCCAAAAGGCCATGCTGATCGACCGGAATAGCTTTAATAGTCGCGCCCAGCTGCAACACATGATTCCAGTGTTCGAGGCTCTGAGGCACAGCTTTGTGTTCAGTAGCGCCATACAATAAGCTAAAAGTGGCTCCTGTTTTTCCGGACATACGGGCATGCAACAAGGCAGAGAAAATAGAACTCTGAATGCCTTCAGTGGCACCTGAGGTAAAAACGATGTCACCCGATCCTGCGCCAATCAGTTGACGAGCCAGTTGTCTGGTGCTTTCCAGCTCCACTTTGGCTTTAATGCCAGTGCTGTGGCTGCTGCTCGGATTACCAAAACACTGCTGCATCGTATGCTGTACAGCAGCTGCGGCACAACTCAGCACCGCTGTGGTGGCATTATTATCCAGATAAATTTCTTGTGGCCGGATGGCAGACTTTTGCATAACTCGCCCCATATAACTAAAGGTTATATTATATATGGCAATATAATAACCAGCCCCAACCGCTGTGACAAGGTGATAAAGGTAAGTACCGCTTATCGGATAAAAAAACAAAATCGCCAGGAGCGATTTTGAACATCGGAGCGCAGCGACGATGGCCCGACAGGGTGAGCGCCATGGATGGCGGCGAATAAAAACCGCCTTTCGGCGGTTTCAGATTATTCGATTAAATCTTTTGGAATTTGCGAGCGTAAGCCAGCCCAGATTTTTCCGCTTTCTTTACCGTACCTACGTACTGCAAACACCACTTCATCATGTTTACCGGCTTCAGCATATTGCTTCAGTTGGTTGTAATACTGACGCGCCAGTTCACGGGCTTCAGCCGATGAGAAGTAAAAACGGGCGATTTTGTTATACAAGCCACGGAAGCCATTTAAAATCAGCACATAAATACGGTTGGATGAATGCAGCGCCATTTCATGATTCAGGTTGTAATCAAAAGCTGCAAAAGCTTCGGCTGTATCCGCTAAATCTTCTGCACCGGCGAAAGAAGCGATCACCTGTTCTTTATGAGTTTTGATAGCACCACGAATATAAATAGCACTGATATTAGTGCGGGCAGATAACAGCTCGTCCACCAGTTCCGGCATACGTTCTTCATCTAAACGAGCCAGGGTTTCCAAAATATTTAAGCCCGAGGTTTCCCAGAAATTATTTACTTTGGTTGGTTTGCCGTGCTGGATAGTCAACCAGCCATCACGGGCTAAACGCTGTAGCACTTCACGTAAGGTAGTACGAGTGACCCCTATCAGCTCTGACAGTTCACGCTCAGCTGGCAGAATGGAACCTGGAGCAAATTTACCATTCCAGATGGATTCAACAATATATTCTTCAGCAAAACCAGCTGGGCTTTGCGCTTTAATTAAATTCATAGTCATGCGGAGGGGCCCGTTGTCATTATTATAATGTCCGATAAATGGCACTGATTGTACCAGAGACAAAGCAGTTAACAAGCTATGGATTAAAAATAGCTGTTCGACGTGCTGTGGGTTGTCTTTCCGCTGTTTTTGCCTTAGATTGACCGACTTATAGTTTTGTTTTATCAAACAAAGGGATCCGAATGTTATCCAGTCTGGCAAAATGGTCAAAACAACGATCGGCATGGCTCATTTTAGCTCTGTCAGCCACGGTGTTGTTAGGTCTGGCCTTGTACTTTCAATATCAGATGAATTTGCAGCCTTGCATGTTGTGTGTGTACGCCAGAGCGGCATTAACAGGTGTGATTTTTGCAGCCCTGATTGCTTTAATATCACCAGCCAATGCTTTATTGCGCTGGATAGCTTTGTTCACTTTTAGTGCCAGTTCGGTTTGGGGTTTTATGATCACCCACGAACACGTAGGCGTAGAAGAGCTGGTGCAATCCGGCGGTTTATATACCTGCAGTTTGTTTCCTGAATTCCCGCTGGGCTTGCCGTTAGATAAATGGTTCCCGGAAATCTTTAACCCTACTGGTATGTGTGGTGATATAGCCTGGCGCTTTATGGACCTGTCTATGCCCGTCTGGACAAGAGTGATTTTTGTGGTTTATACGGTGCTGTCGCTGATGTTAATTTTCAGCCAGTTTAAGAAGAAAAAATACAATCCGTACGACTAGGATCCACTTAAATTCGTCGCAACAACATTCCCGACAGTTGCGACATACCGTCCTTCCCTGGACATCGTCGCAACAACGTTCCCGACAGTTGCGACATACCGTCCTTCCCTGGACATCGTCGCAACAACGTTCCCGACAGTTGCGACATACCGTCCTTCCCTGGACATAAAAAAGGAGCCAATAGGCTCCTTTTTTATTTTAAAAACAACAGATTAGCCAATAATAGCCAGCAGTTCCACATCAAAGACTAAAGTGCTGAATGGGGCAATTTTGCCACCAGCGCCACGTTCACCGTAGGCCAGGTTGTGTGGGATAGTTAAACGTAACTTGGTGCCAACTGGCATCAGTTGCAGCGCTTCAGTCCAGCCAGCGATCACGCCAGATACCGGGAATTCAGCAGGCTGACCACGGTCATACGAGCTGTCAAACACTGTACCGTCAATTAAAGTGCCATGATAGTGCGTACGCACAGTAGAAGCTTTGGTTGGCTTCTCGCCTTCACCTTGTACTAATACTTCGTACTGTAAGCCAGACTCAGTCACTGTCACGCCTGGTTTTTTCGCATTTTCAGCAAGGAAAACTTCACCTGCACCGGCTAAAGCTTTGGCTTGTTCTTCCTGTTGTTCTTGCATACGCTGGCTGATCACCTGAAAAGCAGCACCAATTTGCTGTTCAGATACTTCTGGCTCATCACCCTGGAAAGCAGCAGCTAAACCTGCAGCTACTGCCAGAATATCCAAACCGTCAAACGGGTTGTCAGCCAGTTGCTGACCCATTTGCAGACCGATGCCATAGCTGGCGTGTTGCTCTAAGCTGGTAAATTTAGTAGACATAAAGTTCACTTGTAGTTTGGCGCACAAAGCGCGTTGTAGAAGCGCAAATCAAATTCGGCTTCAGTTTCAATCTGATACAACATCAGATCACGAAAGTTGTTGCAGTTGCTGCCACAAACCCAGCACTAAGCTTTGGTCCTGCTCTGTCAGCTCACCACCGGCAATAGCCAGATCCAGACTTTGTTGTACAGAACCCGTAAGTTCAGCACGCTCAAATTGCTGTTCTGTCAGCTCTAAACGGCCCACAGCTAAATCAAAATGGCCACGTAAATAACCACCGGCAAATAATTCATCATCACTGGCGTGTTGCACCATTGCATCTAAAAACTGCGCAACCTGCTGAATATAGGCCTGAACGTCCTGCATTTTTACTCCTCCAGACCTAGTCTGTACATCACATAATCGTTATACCCTACCAGCACAGGCATCAGGCCCTGTAATTGCTGATCAAGCACAGCATCGCCTGTATCCGCCAGTAAAGGCCGGCCTTCAAGCTGCTGTAATTTAGTTTTAGTCGCCACTAAACAAATATTAGCGCGGCCAACAGCGCGAATAACAGCAGGGCTTAACTGCTGATTGCCCCGGCCAAACACATGGCCTTGCCCACCTATTAACGTAATCACCAGTTTGCTTGGATAGTCCTGCACCAGCGACAGCAACTCTGTGGCTGTGACATCAGACGCAATCAGCTTGCCATTTTCAACCACATCTACACCTAATAAGGTATTAGGTAAATCCAGTTCTTTCATCACAGAGGCCACAGTGGAACCTGAGCCCATCACATAACGCACATCATCGTCCATGGTGTTTGCTATGTAGGCCGCTAAATCATCCAGCACCAGCTCTTCGGATTCTTTGCCACCGTTTTTTACACTTTGGATGTAACGAAGCTCCGCTGGAATACGCATTTCACCAAAACGTTTGGCACGAACTATGCCCTGCCGGAAGGCGGTTTCGTCGATGTCCATCACAGCAGCTTCAGTTAAAGTCACTAACTCGCCTTTCACCAGCTGAGCTATAACCTTACCTGCAGCCGATGGACTGATGGCATACACACCAGAGTGGATTTTACAACCTGCAGGTACGCCCAGCACAGTGGAGCGTTCACCCACAGCAGTACAGATATTGCGGGCTGTGCCATCGCCACCGGCAAAAAGCAATAAATCCACACCCTGCTCTGCTATGGCTGCAGCGGCTTGTTCAGTGTCTTCTGCAGAGGTTTGGCTGGATTCTGGTGTATAACAAATCTGAAAGTTAAAACCTAAAGATGCCAATAAATCAGCCCCCATAGCACCGGCAACAGTCAGGATTTGCAGCTGATCTTTCAAAGCGATTAATGGTTCTAACGCCAAAGCAGTTTTGTGTTGCGCCTGAGGCACAGCCCCTAATGCCAGAGCTTGCTCCACTACGCCATCGCTACCTTTAAGCGCTACAGCACCACCTACTCCGGCTACAGGATTGATAATTAAACCTAAACGAAACTGACTGGCCACAGCAACCTCTACAGCGTAAAAAAAACGCCGCATTGTAGCCTTTTACACCCCTAATGCCCAGCAGGAACTCTTTACTGCGTTAAAGGTTTTGCTGTTGCCTGAGCGTTTTTGGTAAAGAAAAGGCCATCAGAGTTGCGCCTGAAGCCGCCACTGCTGCACTGACAAAAGTTAAAGTTGCGCCAGGTCCGTCAGCCCATAATACTCCGGCGCAATAAGCGCCTATAGCCCCACCACCACCGTAGACCACACCTGCATACAAAGCCTGACCACGGCTACGTTGCGCTGGTGCAAAAAAGCTTTGAATAAACTGCATAGCGCAGCTGTGCGCTAAGGCAAAACTGGCGGCATGAAATAACATGCTAAAAGCCAGCCAGTACCAATGCTGTGCCAGGTAAGCCACAATCAGCCAGCGCACTATGGTCAGGCCATAACAGAAGGTCAGTAAAACACGATAACTAAAGCGGTTAAGAACCTTACCTGCGTAGAAAAACGCGACAATTTCTGCCAGCACAGCCAGCGCTATCATTAAACCAGAGGTGACACCGCTGTAGCCTAAATCGCGGCAATATAAAATAAAGAAACCATAAAAAGGCGCAAAACTGATTTGCATTAAAAAAGTAGCGGCCATAAAACGTAAAAACACCGGATGTTTAAACAGTGTGCGAAAACGAATAGACTGCTGCCCTTCGGTGTTTTTCATGCTAAAAGACGGCAGTAAAAACAAAGTCCCCAGTAGCAACGCCAGAAAAATAGTGGCGCCCCAGGTCAAAAATTCAGGCCCAAACTGTTGCAGCAACAAGCCGCCCAGGATCACCACCAGGATATAACCCACACTGCCTAAGCTGCGAACCTTGCCATAGACTGTGCTGTCGTTATTCAAATAATGAAAAGCGCTGACTTCCAGCTGAGGTAAAATGGCAGTCCAGAATAAGCTGAATAAACCCAGGCCCACGACCAGCGGCCAATAGCCAAAATCCATATAACTGCTCAGCCAGCCAATGGACGCCAGCACAGCGCCAAAGCGCATCACGCTGATTGGATCGCCTTTACGCTCCACCACCATAGCCCACAGGCTAGGACCAATAATACGAGTAGTGGTCACTATCGCCAGCAGCAAGCCTATATCGTGAGAATTAAAACCACGGCCATCGAGAAACATCGGCAGGTAAGGTACAAAAATGCCAAGGACGGCAAAATAAGCAAAGTAAGCAAGCCCCAAAGCTGGGGTGGTGGCAAGTTTCATCAGATTTCCACTACAAAAATTAACAGCACATTGGCCGCAGAGAAAAGCAAAACGCCGCATAAAGCGACGTTTGTATTCTACCTTAAAGCACTAGCGCTGCCTTGCTATATCTGGTGTCGTGACTACGACATCGGCATTTTGTGCTCTGTGACGCAGAAAATGATCCATCAGCACTATCGCCAACATAGCTTCGGCAATAGGCACTGCACGAATACCGACACAAGGGTCGTGACGGCCTTTGGTGATCATTTCTGTTTCTTCACCACTGGTGGTAATAGTTTTACCAGGTATGCTAATACTGGAGGTTGGTTTTAACGCAATACTGACGTTAATATCCTGACCTGAACTAATACCGCCTAAGGTGCCACCTGCATGGTTCGCACTAAAGCCTTCTAAGCTCAGCTCGTCCCTGTGAGTAGAGCCACGCTGTTCAACCACTGCAAAACCATCGCCAATTTCTACAGCTTTGACTGCATTAATGCTCATCATGGCATGGGCTATATCGGCATCAATGCGGTCAAACACAGGTTCGCCCCAACCCACAGGTACACCTGATGCCACCACATTAATGCGGGCACCTACTGAGTCGCCGTCTTTTTTCAGTTGACGCATATACTCATCTAGCTGTTCCAGCACATCCACATCAGGACAGAAAAAGGCATTTTGTTCTACCTGATCCCAGTCGAGTTTCAGCGCTTTAATAGGGCCAAGTTGCGCCATATAACCACGAATTTCGATACCAAACTTCGCTTTTAAATACTGCTTGGCAATGGCACCAGCTGCGACACGCACTGCTGTTTCGCGGGCGGACGAGCGGCCACCACCACGGTAATCACGAATACCAAACTTATGCCAATAGGTGTAATCGGCATGGCCTGGGCGGAACAGGTCTTTAATGGCTGAATAATCTTGTGAGCGCTGGTCGGTATTTTCAATCAACAAACCTATGGATGCGCCCGTGCTATAACCTTCAAACACACCGGATAAAATTTTGACGATGTCATCTTCACGTCGAGCCGTGGTGTAACGTGAAGTGCCTGGCTTACGTCTGTCCAGTTCATGCTGAATTTGTTCTAAATCGAGTTTTAAGCCGGGCGGCAAACCATCCACTATGCCACCAATGGCCGGGCCATGGCTTTCACCAAAGGTGGTCACTTTAAACAGTTGGCCTATAGAATTACCCGACATCTTCTACTCCTGCATCTTGTTATCTGTTCTGACGAATTAAGCTTCTAAATTATGTTTCAGAATTAAGCCTGAAAACCTTGCTTCAAAACTAGGCTTCAAAACTATCCTGATGTTTCACCAAATCGGCTTTGTTGATGGCAAATACACCTAAACCACCGCGTTCAAATTCCAGCCATTCTAAGGGCAAATCCGGATACAGCTCTTGTAGCGCGATCATACTGTTACCTACTTCACAAATCAGCCAGCCACCGTCATTTAAATGCTCAGCTGCTTCAGATAAAATACGGCGTGTCAGCTCTAAACCATCATGGCCTGAAGCTAAACCTAATTCCGGTTCATGATGGTACTCATCCGGCAAATCAGCCATGTCTTCAGCATCCACATAAGGCGGGTTGGTGACTATTAAGTCGTAAGTCTGGCCTTTAATCGCATTGTAGCCATCAGACAACATAGGAAACACCTGATGCTCCAGCTCATGTTGCTCAATATTAAAGATGGCCACATCTAAAGCCTCTTCGCTGATATCCAAAGCATCCACTTCAGCATCAGGAAATTGTTTGGCGCAGGCAATAGCAATACAACCAGACCCAGTGCATAAATCTAAAATACGTGTGGGTTGTTGTGCCTGAAACCAGGGCTGGAAGCCTTTGGTGATCAATTCGCCTATAGGAGAACGTGGTACTAACACCCGCTCATCCACATAAAAACTCAAACCACAGAAAAAGGCTTGCTGAGTTAAATAGGCTGCCGGAATACGTTGTTCCACACGCTGCAACAACAAATCACAAAAAACCCGGGCTTCAGAGCGGGTCACGCGCAGTGGCAACAGGTTTTCTGTGATGCGTGCCATATCCAGACTATGGGCCAATAATAAAGCCGCTTCATCCCATGGATTGTCGGTGCCGTGGCCAAAATAGATATGGGCTTTATTAAACTGACTGACAGACCAGCGTAACCAGTCATGGATAGAATGCAGCTCGCGGATGGCTTCGTCTATAATTTCCGCAGTCAGATGGCTGCTTTGGTGCTCTGTCATTGTGTTTTACTCGTTTGATTGGTTAGACTTCGGGCATGCGAAAAAAAACACCAGTTTTAGATCTTCTTTCTGAAGAAAAAAAGAACACTTCTTCATCTCCCGATCTTCCTGATGAAGAAAAGCAGCTGTTCCGTGACTCGGTGACAGGCGCACGCCCCTTGCAGCAGGACAAGATACCTTTTGCCCGCCAACCCGGCAAGGTCAGAATGGCCGCCACTTTAACAAATAGCAGTCCAGATAGCCATTTGTTTTACTTTTCAGACCAGTACGAAGGTTTTTTAAGTGACGGTTCTACGCTAGCTTTTGTTCAGACGGGTGACGACCCCACCTTAGCCCGGCAATTAAAACGGGGCGAATTTCGCCCTGCAGTGGTATTGGATTTACATGGCTTAACCCAACTCCAAGCCAAAACAGAACTGGCGGGGTTATTGGCCTATTGCGAGCAACAGCATTTTAACTGTGCTTGTGTGGTGCATGGCAAAGGTCTAGGTATTCTGGCCAAAAGAGTACCTAACTGGCTGGTACAGCATCCAAATGTGAGGGCTTTTCATACGGCCCCAACAGAATGGGGCCGGGATGGTGCTTTATTGGTGTTGCTCAGGACACCGACTTAATCAGATGGATCATGCCTGGACAGGCATATTCCAATAACATGCCCCTGTGCTGATGGTAATCAATACAAGCCATACCCGCAGTATCAAAAATCGGCGTCTGACCACTGCGGGTAAAAGCTTCGACTAAAAAGCTGACCAGCGGCATATGCGATACCAACAAAATTTTCGCCTGTGGGTTTTCGGCATACAGCATGTCAAGAAAGTCGACCACTAACTGAGCATTGCCTTCAGGAACCAGATCTGTATTGAGTTCAACAGCTTGGCTTAACAAGCCTTTTTGCACTAAAACTGCGGCGGTTTGCACAGTCCTGCGATAAGGGCTGGAGAAAATCCGGTCAAATGCACTATAGTGGTGATGCAGCCACTCTGCCATTTCACTGACTTCGGCCTGACCTGCTGCTGTTAATTGTCGTTCACTGTCGCTCAAGTACTGCGGTTCAGCTTCACCGTGCCGCATAATAACCAAATTAACCATTGTTGCTACCAGTTACAACTTCGCGACGCTCGCGAAAAGAGTGCGCTATGATAATGAAAGTTAATGCCGACAGTAACTGCTAATAAAGCATAAAATTGCGTTACTATATTCCTAATCGCTATGAAGAACCCTTGCCTTCCATATTTTCAGGGTTCCCGTCACGAGGCATAAGTTGAAAAAAAACCAGTTAATGCAAAGCCCTAACGATAAACGTCAGTATTTAGCGCTGACTTTACCCAACGATTTGCCGGTGCTGTTAGTGCATCAACAAGACGCAGAAAAAAGTGCTGCGGCTCTGACTGTGAATGTCGGACATTTTGACGATCCGGCCGAACGACAAGGTTTGGCACACTTTTTGGAGCATATGCTATTTTTAGGCACTGAAAAATATCCGGACGCCGGTGAGTACCAACATTTTATCAATCATCATGGTGGCAGTCACAATGCCTGGACGGGCACTGAACACAGCAGCTTTTTCTTTGATATAGACACAGACTACTTCGAACAGGCTTTGGACAGGTTTGCCGATATGTTTCGTGCGCCGTTGTTTCACGCCGATTATATAGAAAAAGAGCGTCAGGCCATTGAAGCTGAGTTTTCACTCAAACTCAAAGACGACAGCAGAAGAATTTATCAGGTTCACAAAGAGACTGTTAATCCTGCCCACCCTTTTGCCAAATTTTCAGTCGGTAATTTACTGACCTTATGCGATACACCAGAACAAAGCCTGCAACAGGCCGTGCAGCAGTTTTTTAAAAACCAGTACGGCACCCGCCGTATGAGCTTGTGTCTGGTCTCGCCTTTGCCCTTGCAACAACTGGAACAGCTGGTTCATCAGTATTTTGATGCTTTACCCAATGAAGTTTGTGCCAAAGCCGCTTTGTCGCAGCCTTTGTATCTGGCAGAACATCAGGCCCTGCAACTGGATATAGCACCCCACAAATTCAGCCAGCGGCTGGTCGCCAGCTTTGCCTTGCCAGATATCCAGCCCTGGTACAAATACAAGCTGATCTCTTTTTTGGCGCATTTGTTAGGTGATGAAGGTCCTGGCTCTTTACTGGCATTTATCAAAGACAATGGCTGGGTCAATCAGTTAAGTGCAGGCGGCGGTATAGATGGCAGCAACTATAAAGATTTCACGCTGTCGTTTGAGCTGACAGAACAAGGTGTATTTGCTAAAGAACAGATTATTGAAGCTTTGTTTGGTCAGTTGCAATTACTGCGTCAGTCGCCCTTCCCGCAGCATTTGTTTCTGGAACGCCAGCGTTTAGTGCAGTGGAGCTATTTATACCAGGAGCCCAGCACCGCCTTGCAAGGGGCCTGTGATTTATCCGTCAATATGCAGCATTATCCGGTGGATGATTATGTCTATGGTGACTACCGTATGGACTTGCCGCCTGAAGCTTTGTACCGCGAACTGCTGGGGCATTTCAGACCAGACAATATGAGGGTGATGTTTATTGCCCCGGACATCAAAGCCAACCGGGAAGCGCGCTGGTATCAGACGCCTTATAGTGTGCAGCCTCTGCAGCAAAGCCAGCTAAGCCACTATTTACAGGCTAAAGTGCCAGCAAGCAGCCATCTGCCACAAAGTAATCCTTATCTGGTGACAGAGCTGAACTTATTGGCTGACGCCGCTCATATGACCAAGCCGGTGCTAGTGGCGAAAGAAAGCGGCTTTAAATTATGGTTTAAAGCCGATACTGACTTTAAAACACCCAAAGGTCATATTTTTGTGCAGCTGAATTTACCCAACTGCATTGGTTCTGTGACTCAAATGGCCAGCAGCCGTTTATGGCTGGAGTTGTTTCAGGATCAGATCAACGAAAGCTTTTATGCTGCAACCACTGCAGGTCTGACCTACCATTTGCATGTGCAGCATAACGGCATCAGTTTGCACAGCAGCGGCTTAGCAGGGAACCAGATTAAATTGGTGGCGGATCTGTTAGCTCAGATGGCCTTTTGTCAGTTTGATGAACAACGTTTTGATGAAATCAAACGCCAGTTAATCCGGCACTGGCAAAATCACAGCAAAAATAAACCTGTCTCGAAGTTATTCAGCCAGTTATCGTCTTTGTTGCAACCTTTGAACCCGGATATTGATCAACTGGCGGCGGCTTTACAACAACAAAGCTTCAGCGCTTTTATCGCGTTTCACCAGCAATTGCTGAAACAAGTTCATCTGGAAGCTTTTATGCTGGGCAACTGGCGTAAAGTGGACGCTGAACAGTTAAGTCAGGCGTTAAAAGGTTGGTTGTCTGAACAACAGCAAGGGGAAGCTTTGCCTCGTCAGCGCTACAACACCCAGGGCATAGGGCCTGTGTGGGTCAAGGTGCCTGTTGAACACAGTGATCAGGCGCTGGTGATTTATTTGCCGTCACGGCAAAAGCGGCCTGTGGACATGGCGCTT
This sequence comes from Rheinheimera soli, assembly GCF_031457405.1. Taxonomy (GTDB): domain Bacteria; phylum Pseudomonadota; class Gammaproteobacteria; order Enterobacterales; family Alteromonadaceae; genus Pararheinheimera; species Pararheinheimera soli_A. The sequence continues at coordinate 128,128 of NZ_JAVDWR010000007.1, forward strand.
TTTATGTTGGCCAATCATTTACTCTCTCCGGAATACTTCCATGTGCTGCGCACAGAGCAGCAGTTGGGTTATCTGGTGGGTACAGGTTATGTGCCAATGAACCTGCTACCTGGTATAGCTTTTTATATCCAAAGCCCTGCGGCTTCATGCGCTGATTTATACCAGGCCACTTTGGCCTTTTATAAAAACTTTTTGTCTGAACTCGAAGAGTTGGATGAAGATGAATTTGTGCAGATGAAACAAGGTCTGGCCACCCAAATAAAAGAGCGCGACAGCAGCTTAGGTTCCAGAGCAAAACGGCTGTGGCTGGCTATAGGGCAAGGTGATCATCAGTTTGATTTAAATGAGCAGATTGAACTGGCGCTGGAGCAACTCAGCCTGACCGATTTTATCGCGTTTTTTTACCAGTTACTGGCAGCGGATTACGATGCCATTTTCCTTGCTACAGGAGATAAGCCGGCTCACAGTCATTTAACTGAGCAAAACCCATTCAACTTGTTAGAGAAATTGCCTTTATTGTCGGAATGGCTTTGACAGTGCGGACAACATTCGTTAACGTGAATTGATATCCATTAAAAAAGTCTGACTGTGCGCCTTACTCCTGTTTTATTGCTGCCATTAAGCCTTGTTATGACTGCACCTTTGCCTGTGTTTGCCGCAGGTTGGGAGCAGTTGCAACCTTATGTGCTGACAGTCATCTGTGCCCTTTCTGTTGTTGCATTAACGCTGGCTCATCTGAGCATAGTGCGGATGCGGCGTTACCAGTCCAAACTGGAACAAAGTGAAGAACGTTTACGCTTGTCTTTATGGGGCAGCGGTGATGAGTTATGGGACTGGGATATGCAGGAAGGTCAGCTGTATCGCTCCAGCTCCTGGCATCAACCTTTGGAAAAACCGGGCGACAGTCAGCAATTCCCTCCCAATCGCTCAGAGATCCATCCACAGGATGTAGAGCGGGTTACCAGTTCACTGCAACAACATATGCATGGCATGACCCCCATTTTTGAAGCCAGCTACCGCATTAAAGCCGCCAACGGCCAATGGGTTTGGGTTTTAGACCGTGGCAAAGTAGTGCAATTAAATGAACAAGGTCAGGCGATACGGATGACCGGCACCTTAAAAAACATTCAGCAATTAAAAGAAACCGAAGAGCGCTTAAGCCTGTTTGCCCGTTGCCTGGATAATATCTCCGACGCTGTGATGGTCTGTGACACTAATTTTGCGTTATTGGAAGTCAACCCTGCTTTTGTCAGCATGACAGGCAAAAGCCGTGAATCGGTGTTGCACAGCGTATTTGAACTTTGTCTCTACCCTGCCCGGTTTTTACATGAAATCCGTCAGGCGTTGTTGGAGCAAGGCTATTGGGCCGGAGAAATTGAAGATAAACGCCATAACGGCGAATTATTTCAGGCTGAGCTGAGTTTTGATGTGATTAAAGATGAGCTGGGTCAGGTGCAGCAATTTGTTGGTGTGGTGTCTGATATCAGCGAGCGGAAAAAACGCGAAGCCGAATTAAATCGTTTAGCGGACACCGACACCTTAACAGGCTTACCCAACAGAGCTCGTTTTTCCAGCCACTTAACTCAACTGGTACGTGAACAGGTAGAACATGCACTTTTGGTGTTCGATTTAGACAACTTCAAAAAAATTAACGACTCTCTTGGCCATGAACTTGGCGATACCTTGTTGTGCAAACTGTCAGAGCGGTTAAGTCACTTTACTCGTTTTAAAGCCAAGTTATACCGCTTAGGCGGCGATGAGTTTGCAGTTCTGCTGGAGAACACCAATGATATTCACAGCATTACCAGTCTGGCCAAAGATTTATTAAAACAAATTAACCTGCCCTTTTTTATCGAGCAGCATGAACTGGCGATCACCAGCAGTATTGGCATAGTGTTGTATCCGGAAGATGGCCACGACCCTCAGGCGCTGCTGAGAAACGCAGATACCGCCATGTATCATGCCAAACACGAAGGCGCCAACCGTTACTTGTTTTTTAATGACTCGATGAACAAACTGGCGGTCAAACGACTGCAAGTAGAAAACCTGATCCGTCACGGCTTAAAAGAAGATTATTTCACCGTGTTTTATCAGCCAAAAATGGACATAGTCACTGGTCAACTGGTGGGTATGGAAGCTTTGGTACGTTTTATTACCCCGAAAAAAGGCTTAATCAGCCCTGCCTCTTTTATTCCGGTGGCAGAAGAAACAGGTCAAATTCTTGAAATTGGTGAAGTGGTTTTGCAAAAAACCTGCGAAGACGTCAAGCGCTGGATAGATATGGGCTTGTTTCATGGCCGTGTCGCCGTAAACTTGTCAGCCAAGCAGTTTATGCTGCCGTTTTTATGCGAGCAAATAGACGACATTCTGCAGCGCTCTGAACTGCCCTCTTACCATCTGGAGCTGGAAATCACTGAAGGCACGGTGATGCAATCACCAACTCTGGCGATAGATACCATGAAAAAACTGCGCGCCCGCGGTATTCATCTGGCGATGGATGACTTTGGCACCGGCTATTCGTCTTTGGCTTATTTAAAACAGTTTCCGCTGAATACCTTAAAAATAGATAAAGCCTTTATCGACGATATGAATACGGCTCGTGGCCGCAATATGGTGGACACTATAGTCACCATAGCGCACAACCTGAACCTGACGGTAGTAGCGGAAGGGGTAGAGCAAGCTGAGCAGTTACAGCAGCTAAAGCAGCTGCGCTGTGAGATTATTCAGGGGTATTTCTATAGCAAGCCGTTGTCAGCCCACGATTTTGGTTTGTTCTTAAAGCAACAGAAACAGCAAAAGCCAAAACTGACTGCAGTTACTGGTTAAAAAGGTCTTGGAGCTTTAGCCAGAAAGCATCCATACCACAAAACAAAAAAGGGTTAGTCCAGATCCAATACCAGGTACTGGATCTGAGCTAACCCTTTCTTCAGAGTATTACTTTTTAATCTGCGTCGTTATCTACAAAGGAGAAGTCTTCCCCACCATCTGCAATACGCTTCTTACCGAACACGGTATGAAATTTGCGTTTTTCCTGCAAACGTTGTTTGTACTTTATCCAGACCTTTTCATACTGACTGGCTGCTTCCTGCTCGCCTTTGCAAACAGCGATAAAACGTTGCTCTTCTTCATTGACTGGCTGGCGTGAGCCTGCTTCCAGTTCCTGCATGGCGTTGCCATGTTTTTCCAGCAGATTACCCTCTGCCAGAGTAAAGCGCCCGGACCTGGTGAATCCCTTAGGGAAATTCTGGTCATCGAAAAAGCGACGGTTAGCGACAAAACTTTGCTGCATCACTTTTTTCCTCTAATTTTGTTGTCTCTACAGCTATCCGAATCAAACTGTGCGCAGTATGGTAAACAAAATCAGACTCGTCAAACAAAAATTTTGCTTTGTCAAAAGAAATGATTTTACTTTGTCGCAGAAGCGGCATTTTGCTCAGAAAATAAACGCAACTGTTTGACGAATAACCGTTTTAACCAGGCAAAACTGCAAATTTTGATACCTGGAGCATAGCGGAAAGGATCGGCTTAAAAGAAATTAGAAAAGCGGCCAAAGGCACGGCGTAAGGTGAGTCTTTTGTGGTTATGAAACAAAGGCAGTACCAGAGGTCCCAAACACAAAGCGGCCAGAGCCCAGCGTTTGGCCGCCATACCGGCACGCAAAGCCGCAATATAAATACTGACACTGCTCAGACAAAAAAGGCTCAGGACAAAGACCACGTTATACTCCCCTTTAGTACTCCCGACTCAAAAACGGCCGCAGTATACCAGCCTGTTTGACGACTGACTGATAAAAATGCAGCAAAATACGCCGAAATTTTGGTCACGCCTGAAAAAAGACAAAAAAACCGGCGCGCACCACAGATGCAGCGCCGGTAAATTTCAATTTAAAACTTCGGACTTGCTGGCAGCAAAGACAAAATAAAGGCGTACTCATCCGCGACTTCAATCAAACGTGAGAAACGCCCGGATTTGCCGCCATGACCCGCTTCCATAGTGGTACGGAACAATAAAGGCTGTTGATCCGTTTTGATGGTACGCAGCTTAGCAACCCATTTAGCCGGCTCAAAATACTGCACCTGGGAGTCATGCAAACCTGTAGTCACCAGCATAGCCGGATAAGCCTGCTTTTTTAGCTGATCATAAGGGGAGTAAGACAACATGTAGTCGTAATAGGCTTTTTGTTTTGGATTGCCCCACTCATCAAACTCATTGGTGGTCAGCGGAATAGACTCATCCAGCATAGTAGTGACTACATCCACAAAAGGTACATGGGCGACCAGACCACGGTATTTTTCCGGCGCCATATTGGCAATAGCGCCCATTAATAAACCACCTGCACTGCCCCCCATAGCAAAGACTTTATCTTTAGCTGCATACTTTTCAGTGACCAGATAATCGGTGACATCAATAAAGTCAGTAAAGGTATTGACCTTTTTCAATAATTTGCCGTTTTCATACCAGGCACGGCCCATTTCCTGACCACCGCGAATATGAGCAATAGCGTAGACAAAACCCCGGTCAACCAAAGAGATCACTGTGCTGCGAAAGGATGGCGCGCTGGAGATGCCATAAGAGCCATAAGCGTACTGATACAAAGGTGCTGTGCCATCTTTTTTCAGGCCCTTTTTATACAACAGACTCACCGGAATTTTAGTGCCATCCTGAGCAGTCGCCCAGACGCGTTCTGTCTGATAATTGTTTTTATCAAAACCACCTAAAACTTCCTGCTCTTTCAACAAACGTTTTTCGCCTGTTTTCATATGCATTTCGTACACAGACGACGGAGTGGTCAAGGAGGTATAACGGTAACGAAGCCACTGACTATTTTGTTCTGGATTGTTATCTGTTTTTGCCACATAAGCGGCCTCATCGGATTCGACGTACTGTGCTTTACTTAAATCAGACCATGGCATCAAACGCACTCTGTCCAGGCCATTGCTACGCTCGTTAATCACCAGATAGTCGGTAAATAACTGAAATGAATCAATAAACACATCAGGGTTATGGGCCAGCAACGGCTGCCAGCGGCTGCGATCACCTATCTGGTCATCTTTCACTGTCATCAGTCGGTAGTTAGGCGCATCCCAGTCGGTCATGATCACCCAACGGTTATCTATATGCTCAACTTCGTATTTAAAATCGCGCTGACGTGGTGCTATGGATGTAAATTTGCCAGACTTATCATCACTTTTCAGCACCAGCATCTCATTCGACACAGTGCTTCCCAGCCAAACGACTACGTACTGATCATCGGCTGTGTTACCAACCCCCATATAAAAACTGCTGTCTTTTTCTTCATACAACAATTCATCTTTTGTCACATCCTGACCCAGGGTATGGCGGCGCACTTTGGTGCCTAATAAAGTTTGCGGGTCTTTTTCAATATAAAACAGCTGACTGTTATCAGCCGACCAGGCCAGAGACGCTTCAGCCCCTGTAATAACAGTGGGTAAGTCTTTGCCTGTGCGCAGATCACGAACTTTGAGGTTGTAATTACGACGGCCCGTGGTGTCTTCTGCATAAGCCAGTAACTGCTGATTAGGGCTGACCTGATAGTTGCTTATCTGATAGAAATCTTTACCCTGCGCCATGCTGTTCACATCCAGCATCACTTGCTCAGTGCCACCTGCTTTGGGTTTACGGGCATAAATAGGATACTCTTTGCCTTGCTCAAAGCGGGTGTAATAGGAATAGTCCCCTTTGATGGCAGGGACAGTGCTGTCATCCTGTTTCACCCGGCCAATAATTTCATCCGCCAGGGTTTTATTCAGTGTTTTGTAGTGATCGGCATACTGCTGGTAATACTGGTTTTCGGCATTCAGGTAAGCCAAAACTTCGGGAGCCTCTCTTTTATCATCCCTTAACCAATAATAAGGGTCTTGCCTGTCGCCATGTTCTGATTTAACCATATAGGGTTTGGTTGGCGCGACTGGGGCTGTTGACGGCATAGCGGCCATCAGTTGGATACTGGTAAGCATGGCAACTCCATAACCAAGAATACGGACCGGATTGGGCATCATTCTCTCTCTTTTTTGTGCTTAAAGTTTAGTGATTAAAAACAACAAAACGTTAACACAGCAGCTGTTTTACAGCCAGAACAGCTGCAGATAATGCGACGAATAAGATGTAACAAAACAAAACGGCGCTAAGACACCAGGCAAAAGAAACAAAAAAGGCAGCTATCGGACAGATAGCAGCCTTTTTTCAGAGCAAAATATGGCTTAATAGAAAGTAGAGTTCTGTTCTGCTTTTTCAAGTAACAGTTTGCTTGGGGCAAAACGTGCGCCAAAACGGCTCTCAAAGCTACGCAGATGCGCAACTAAGGTAGCGGCACCCATCTGATCGATATAACGGAACGGGCCTCCTAAGAACGGCGGGAAGCCGATACCGAAGATGGCGCCTATATCACCATCACGGGCGCTGCTGATAATGCCTTCTTCTAAGCAGCGCACGGCTTCGTTCAGCATTTGCACCACACAGCGCAGAGCTATTTGATCGCCGCTGAGCTTAGATACAGGGTTTAAACCCAATACGCTATAGACTGAGGCATCGACCTGTTTTTTACCTTTGGCTTTAGCGCCATACAGGTAAAAACCTTTTTCCGTTTTGCGACCTTTACGACCATCGGCCAATAAACGGTCAAAGGCAGCCGGTGCGGTAAAACGTTCACCCAGCTCCTTCAGCAGAATTGGGGAGATTTTTGCGCCTACGTCTATGCCCACTTCATCCAGCAAGGTAATAGGACCCACAGGGAAACCAAATTTCACCAAGGCCTTATCCAGCGCTTCAACAGGTTCGCCTTCGAGCAGCAGATTAGCCGCTTCGTTCATATACAGCGCCAGAATACGGTTCACGTAAAATCCTGCGCCATCTTTGACTACGATCGGCGTTTTACCTTGCTTGCGGGCAAAGGCTACAGTAGTCGCAATGGTTTCAGCCGAGGTTTTGTCATGCGCTATCACTTCAACCAAAGGCATTTTATCCACAGGAGAGAAGTAATGCAGACCAATGACATTTTCAGGGCGAGCCGCTTTGGCCGCGATCTGACCTATAGGCAATGAACTGGTGTTGCTGGCAAACACAGTATGCTCTGAACAGTTAGCTTCGATATCTGCCACCATCTGCTGTTTTAAGTTTAAATCTTCAAATACAGCTTCAACCACTAAATCCACATCATGGAAACCGCTGTAATCCGTCGTGCCTGTTAGCAAGGACATTTGTTTTTGCACTTCAGTCTTAGTGACAAAACGTTTACGCAGTTTTTTCTCCAGCAGGCTGTAGCTGTATTTCATTGCGTTAGAAATACCTTGCTGGCTGATATCTTTAATCCTTACCGGCACACCCGCTTTAGTCGCTGTGACGTTAGCGATACCACCGCCCATCAAACCACCACCTAAAATAGCGGCTTTGTGCACTTTACGTGGCACAACATCCCCTGCACCCGTCTCTTTTTTCATCTGAGTGGTGGCGAAAAATAATGAACGCAGAGCTTTCGACTCATTGGTCATGCAGAGCTCGCCAAAAGCTTTGGCTTCCACATCCAGACCTTTATTAAAACCACCGTCTACACCGGCTTTAATCGCCTTAAGGATTTTAAGCGGGGCCGGGTAATTGCCATGAGTTTTAGCTAAAGTTTGTTTTTCTGCCTGATTAAATACAATAGCGCGGCCAAAAGGTGTTTTTTCCAGCACTTTACCGACAAAGTTCAGTTTGACGTCACGATCAGCTGGTTTGCCTTTAAGTGCCAGTTGTACTGCGGCTTCGAGCAGAATACTTTTTGGCACTACCGCATCCACTAAACCAATTTTTTTCGCCTGAGCAGCACGCAGCTGCTTGCCGGTTAAAATCATATCCAGGGCTTTTTGAATACCAACCAGACGAGGCAAACGCTGAGTACCACCGCTGCCAGGCAATAAGCCGAGCTGCACTTCAGGCAAACCCAAGACAGTTTTATTGTCGCTAGTCGCAACACGGGCATGACAAGCCAAAGCAAGCTCTAAACCACCACCTAAACAAGGGCCATGAATAGCAGCCACTAAAGGAATAGATAAAGCTTCAAGCTGGTTAAATACCAGTTGGCCCATACGGCCAATGTCTTCGGCTTGCTGCGCTGTAGTGCAGCCATCCAGCATAGAAATATCAGCACCAGCGATAAAGGAATCCGGTTTGCCACTGATAATGACTAAACCTTTGATATCTTTATTGTTCTTTATTTCGCTGAGCAAAGATTTAATTTCATCAGCAAAAGCAGCCTTGAGCACATTCATGCTCTCGCCTGCGACATCCATGCTGATCACACCAATTTGATCAGGGCGAATACTTAAACTAAAAGTTGATTTTGTATCGAGAGTCGGCTGGCTCATTATTCAGTCTCCACTATCATGGCAGCGCCTAAACCACCGGCAGCACAAGCTGTGGTTAAACCAATACCACCACCACGGCGTTTTAATTCATTTAAAGTCTGGGTAATTAAACGGGTGCCTGTTGCAGCAAAAGGATGGCCGTAGGCCAACGAGCCGCCTATGACGTTAAATTTCGCCATATCAATTTCACCTATGGCTTCAGCGCGGCCCAGCTTTTCTTCAGCAAATTTCTTACTGCCAAACATTTTCATATTGGCCAGCGCCTGAGCAGCAAAAGCTTCGTGCATTTCAATCAGAGTTAAGTCAGACAGTTTCAGACCAGCACGGTCCAAAGCAATAGGTGTCGCATAAGACGGGCCCATCAGCATATCTTCCCAGACATCAATAGCAGCAAAAGCATAGCTGCGGATATAACCCAACACTTCGTACCCCATGGCTTTAGCGCGGCTTTCGGTCATCATCAGTACAGCTGAAGCGCCATCAGTTAAAGGCGTGCTGGTGGCTGCTGTAACAGTGCCAAACTGCCGGTCAAATACAGGTTTTAACTTGCTGTACGACTCCAGTTTGGAATCCATACGAATATTGTTGTCGATTTCAAGGAAGGTTTTGTACGGCTCAATATGAGCGGCCATCACTTCATCTTTTAACAAACCATCTTTCCAGGCCTGCGCCGCTAAGCTGTGTGAACGGTGCGCCATTGCATCCTGATCAGCACGGCTGATGCCATGGGTTTTGGCCATTTGTTCAGCAGTGTCGCCCATCGACAAACCTGTAGTGTATTCAGCCACTGCTGGAGGCACTGGTAATAAATCTTTTAAACCTAAGCGGCGGAAAATCGCCAGCTTCTGACCAAAAGTTTTGGCTTTGTTTAAATCCACCAAAGCACGGCCTAATTTTTTGCTGACGCCAATAGGTAACACAGAGCTTGAGTCTGCACCACCAGCGATAGCGATTTCGGTGACACCTGCCATCATACTTTCAGCCACACTCACCACAGACTGGAAGCTGGTAGCACAAGCACGGGTGACGCTGAAGGCATCTGTATGCACATTCATGCCAGTGCCTAATACGATTTCACGGGCAATGTTTGGTGCTTCCGGCATTTGTACAACTTGACCAAAAACCAGTTGATCTATTAACTTGGGCGACAATTCGCTACGGATCAACAATTCGTTGACCACCAGCTTGCCCAATTCCAGCGCTGAGACGCCATGGAATTCGGTCGCTTGTTTAGCAAATGGAGTACGCAGACCACGCACTATGGCGATACGGTCTCCCTGACGTGTGGTAAGTTGTAGTGGCGCAGCCATGGACAATCCTCTTAGTGTGACTCGTGACAGGTCTGACCTGTAGGTGGTTTTGATTGTAACCAGAGATTAGTCAAATTAAAACACTTGTTTTAAAACGTCTTGAACCTTATATAAAAGCAAGTGGTCTTAGCCTAGCTTTTTTTTGAGCTAACTGCTTGGAAAATAAACAACAATAGCTGACGACAATAACTTAAAAACAGTAGTGAGTATTATGGTAAAGGCATTCTCCGCTTTAAAAGACTATCTGGACAGTCAGGTCTTGGGTCAGCATGCGCTGACAGAAGGTATTTTGTTGGCTTTATTGGCCAATGGTCATTTGCTGGTGGAAGGCCCACCTGGTTTGGCCAAAACCAGAGCAGTGAATGCTTTGGCCCACGGGGTAGAAGGTCGTTTTCACCGCATTCAGTTTACGCCGGATTTATTACCAGCCGATTTAACAGGCACAGATATTTACCGTCCTGAAACCGGGCAATTTGAATTTCAGGCTGGCCCTTTGTTTCACCATATTATTCTGGCTGACGAAATTAACCGCGCACCAGCGAAGGTACAGTCGGCTTTATTAGAAGCTATGGCGGAAAAACAAATTACCGTAGGCCGCAAAACCTATGCCCTGCCAGAGCTGTTTTTAGTGATGGCAACCCAAAACCCGCTGGAACAGGAAGGAACCTATCCTTTACCTGAAGCCCAGCTGGACCGTTTTTTATTGCACCTCAAAGTGGATTATCCGGATGCAGCTACGGAACTGGCTATATTACGTTTAACCCGGGGTGAAGCTTTATCTCATGAAAAAGCCAAACTAAGCCCTATCAGCCAGGCCGATATTTTTGCCGCCCGCCAGGATATTTTAAAACTGCATATGGCCGAAAGCCTGGAAAACTACATAGTGCAGTTGGTGATGGCGACTCGCAATGCCGCAGCTTACAGCGAGCAACTGGCAAAATGGATAGCTTATGGCGCCAGCCCACGCGCCAGTATTGCACTGGAACGTTGTGCCCGGGCTAAAGCCTGGTTAGAAGGTCGTGACTTTGTTACGCCGGATGATATTCAGGCGGTGTTTTTTAACGTGTTACGTCATCGACTGATCTTAACTTACGATGCCGAAGCTCAGGGCTTAAGCACAGATGATGTGCTCAGAGAGATTCTAAAACTGGTTCCTGTTGCCTGATGTGCCATTGATGAATACCCAACTTCAATTACAACAACTGGCCACAGACGGTATCCATCTGGATTTGCCGCAACTGCTGGCCTATCAGCGTCATCATGCGTTGCTGGATTTGGCCCCTAAAATGGCGATCCAAAGTAAGCTGGCTGGCTCCTATCTGGCCCGCAGTAAAGGCCGGGGTATGGAGTTTGATGAAGTACGGCATTACCAACCCGGTGATGATGTACGCACCATCGACTGGCGCGTGACTGCCCGCACAGGCAAAGTGCACACCAAATTATTTCGCGAAGAAAAAGAGCGGCCGGTGTTTATCCTGACCGATTTATCTGAGTCGATGCGTTTTGGCACAAAACTGCTACTCAAGTCGGTGCAGGCAGCGCATTTAGCCGCCTTATTGGCCTGGCATGTGCGGGAAACCGGCGACAAACTCGGTGGTCTGATCTTCAGTGAACAGCAGGTGCTGGAGCTAAAACCTGCAGCGCGCAGCCAAGCGGTGTTGCGGTATTTAAATGCGCTGATTAAAGTGCAGCAAAACCAAGGTATGGCGGCAGAATCCACTATTAACCATGCGTTGGGTTTAATGCGTCGTTTAGCCCGCCCTGGTGCACTTCTTTTTGTGATCTCAGATTTCAGCGCACTTGACGCACAAGGCTTGCGTCATTTGCAGGCGATGCGCCAGCATAATGAAATTCGTTGTGTGCATATTACCGATCCTTTGGATTTGCAACTGCCCTTGTCTGCTTCTGGTTTAGCAGCAGTGACAGATGGTGTGGAGCTAAAAACGCTGGATTTAGGTTCATCCGTGTTAAAAGACAGTTATAAGCAGCAGCAACACCAGTGGCAACAGGCCTTGCAATTGAACTTAAAAAAGCTCAATTGCCGCTATTTGGAAATAAGCGCTGCTTTGCCTTTGATTGAACAATTAAACAGGAGTTGGCCTGATGGCGAACACTGAACCTCAACTGGCGTTGGCTGATATTCAGGAGCCAGTGCTGAATACCTTCTGGCCACCGGCGCCTGGCTGGTGGTTGCTGACTGTGCTGGTGATTGTACTCTTGGCCTATGGCTTTCGTTTTTTCTGGAAAAAATGGCAAAAAGCTTTGCCCTTGCGTCAGGCTAAAGCAGAATTGCGGCTGATTAAAGCATCAGATCAGAGCGCTGAACTGAATGAATTACTGAAGCGTCTGGTGCGCTGTTACAGCCCGGGTCATAGCGTGTTGTCTGCTCCGGTGAAACACTGGCAAGAGTTTTTACAACAACAATTACCCCAACAGCCTTTACCTGATTTACAGAAAGTGCTGTATCAATCTGCATCGGATCAGGCTGAATTCACCATTTATCGGCAATTTGCTGAAAAGTGGCTGCATAAAGTTTCTGTCAAACAGCTGGAGCGGCTTTGATGTTTGAATTCAGCTACCCCTGGTTGTTTTTGCTATTACCTTTGCCTTTGTTATTGCGTCGCAAAACTCAGCAGCAAGGCAGCCCTTTAACACACAAAGCGCTGATTAAAGCCGGTAGCCAGGGGCATGGACTGACAAGCAAAGCGCCCCGCTCTGTCAAAACCTTACTCGCTTTACTCTGTTGGTGTTTTTTAGTGCTGGCTGCCACTCAACCTAAATGGCTGGGAGACACTGTCACCTTGCCACAACAAGGCCGGGATCTGATGTTGGCGCTGGATTTATCCGGCTCTATGGCCATCAGTGATATGCAGCATCAGGGCCAGAGCATAGACAGACTGCAAGCGGTAAAGCTGGTTGTCAGCGACTTTATTCAAAAACGCAAAGGCGACCGTATTGGTCTGATTTTGTTTGGCGATGCCGCTTATCAGCAAACGCCTTTAACCTATGACTTAACCACTATTCAAACCATGCTGGACGAAGCAGTACGGGGTTTAGTTGGTGAACGGACCGCCATAGGTGAAGCCATAGGCTTAGCGGTTAAACGGCTGAACACTTACGAAACCTCAAACAAAGTACTGATTTTGTTAAGTGATGGTGCGAACACCGCAGGTGTGATTCAGCCAATGGAAGCCTTGCAACTGGCCAAAGCTGCAGGGGTCAAAGTGTACACTGTGGGCGTGGGTGCCGAACAAATGGTGCAGCAAAGCATTTTTGGCCGTCAGTTGATCAACCCGTCGCAGGATTTAGATGAAGTGCTGCTAACCCGTATCGCAGAAGAAACTGGTGGAAAATATTTCCGCGCCCGCGATTTAGCTGAACTGGCACAAATTTATAAATTGCTGGATCAGTTAGAGCCGATAGAGCGTGATCAAATCAGCTATCGTCCACAGCAAAGCCTGTTGCACTGGCCTTTATTCGCCGCTTTGTTTTGTTCTGTGTTACTTGCCTTAAGCCAGGTGCGCTTTGCAGGGAGAATAAAAAATGTGGGCTGATTTTCATTGGTTAAGGCCAGAGTACTTTTGGTTGATCTTGCCCACTGTGTTGATTTGGGGGCTATTCGCCAAACTACGTCAGCCACAAAGCGCATGGCAACACTGGATAGCACCACATCTGCAAAAAGAATTACTCACTGTGCCAGCCACACAGCAGCAAAAACCGCAGTTGTGGTTGCTGCTGATCATCTGGCTGATTAGCGTGATTGCCCTGGCTGGCCCCAGCTGGGAAAGGCTGCCGCAGCCAGTGTTCCAACTGAAAAAAGCCACAGTCATTTTGATGGATATGTCGATGTCGATGCGCGCAACCGACTTATCGCCGGACAGATTCACTCAGGCCCGCTTTAAAGCGCTGGATTACATCAATGGCGTCAAAGAAGGAGAACTGGCTTTAGTTAGTTTTGCCGGCGATGCTTTTGTCATTTCACCTTTGACTCAGGATCACAATAATGTCCGGTTGCTGTTGCCTGAACTCAGCCCCGACATCATGCCAGTGCAAGGATCTAATGTGGAAGCGGCATTATTACTGGCCGATCAGCTGCTTAAACAAGGCGGTTATCTGCAAGGAGACGTGGTGCTTTTTACCGACGGTTTTGCTTCTGCTGATTACCCTCGGTTACGTGATTTGATGGACAAGTGGCCGCATCGTTTATCTGTACTGGCCTTTGGCACCACCCAAGGTGCGCCGGTGCGTTTAAGTAATGGTGAGTTATTAAAAGACCGTCAGGGCGCTATAGTGCTGCCCCGGGTCCCTTTGGAACAGTTACAACAGCTGGCTGAGTTACGTTCAGGTGTTTTTGCTGTGGCGGGTTCAGAAGACAGTGATATCGACGCTTTATTGGCGCTAAAACCTCTGGATAAAAAAACCGACAGCGAAGAGCAACAAAAGCTTTTTGGTGATCAATGGCAGGATAACGCCGTTTATCTGGTCTGGCTGCTGTTACCTCTGGCTTTGTGGCTACATAAACGTGGCGCCTTGACTGTATTTGTACTGGTGCTGTTTTTACCCAGGGCTGAAGCTTTTGAATGGAATGACCTGTGGCAAACAAAAAATCAAAAAGCGCAACAGTCTTATCAGCAAGGAGATTACAGCAGCGCCTGGCAAGACTTTGACGACCCGCTGTGGAAAGGAAACGCCGCCTATAAAGCCGGAGATTACACCGCTGCTGAACAGTCATATCGGAAACAGGACAGTGCAGATGCATGGTATAACCTTGGCAATAGTCTGGCACAGCAAAAAAAATATGAAGAGGCAATAGAAGCCTATCAGCAGGCTCTGGCTAAAAACCCGGAGCTTGATAAAGCCCGACAAAATATTGATGTGGTGAAAAAAGCACTGGAGCAACAACAGCAGCAACAAGACCAGCAGCAAGGTGAAGGCGAAGAACAGGACCAGCAGCAAGGCGAGTCATCCAACGATCAAGGCGAAGGGTCACAATCTTCACAACAGCAGTCTGATGAGCAATACTCCGATCAACAATCTTCCGAACAGCAGTCGGATCAGCAAGCTGATGATGCGGCTTCACAAAAAGATCAGCCGCCAGGTCCAACCGAACAACAAAAGCAAGAGCAGCAGCAACAAGCCGCTGAACAGGCAGAACAACAGGCTGCTGCACCGCAGGAAGAGCAGGAACAGGAACAGCAACACAAAGCAATTTCTGAAGCCTGGCCTAATGCGAACGCAGAGCAAAGCCAGCAACTGGATAATTTATTACGCAAAGTACAGGACGATCCTTCTTTGTTATTACGCCGTAAGATGGCGCTTGAATATCAAAAACGTCGTTATGATCAACCACCAGCCGGAGTTGTCGAAGAATGGTAAAGCAGTGGTTAGGCTTGTTTTTAATACTAAGTAGCCCGGTCTGGGCTTTCACTGAGTTAAAAGTATCTTTAGATAAAAACCCTTTATTGCTGGGTGAAACTGCAGTGCTGGAACTGGTCGCTGACGATCAGGTGGCACATCAACCGGATTTTTCTGTCCTGGATCAACATTTTATAGTGCAAGGCCCTTCTATGGGGCAGCAAATGCAGATCATCAACGGCAAGGCCAGCCGCACTACCAGTTGGCGTTTATTATTGAAGGCCAAAAAAGCTGGTACTTTTGTTATTCCGGCCTTTCAAATTGAGGACATCAGTTCCTCCGCTATTGAAGTGCAGGTCGTGGAGTCTTCAGCCTCAACTCAAAACAGCAACGACCCTGTGCTGTTTTTACAAAGCAGCCTGGATAGCAGTGAGCTCTATGTGCAGCAATTGGCCTATCTGGAAGTAAAAATCTTTTTTCAGGGTGATTTACAACGGGGTTCACTCAGTGAACCTAAAGTGGATGGCCTGAGTATAGAACAACTGGGCAAAGACAAAGAAGGCAGCGAACTGGTCAATGGCGAGCGTTACCGCACTTTTACCCGCCGCTACCGGCTTATTCCTGAGCGTAGTGGTACTTTTGTGCTACCAGGGTCAACGCTCAGCGGCGAAATGCTGGACAGAAACTCAGGCCGTTATGACTATTTTGCCCAAACCAAAGCGGTCAGTGCCACAGCCAGTGATTTAACTATTGAAGTTGCGCCCAGACCGGATAATTTTCCGGGCGACTGGTTGATCGCAGATTTAGTCAGCTTAAATGAGGAGTGGAGCCCTGCAACCGAACAGTTGACTCAAGGCGAACCTGTCACCCGTACTATTACCTTAACTGCTTTAGATGTAGCAGAACATCAGTTGCCCGACTTGCCTCTGAACGCACCTGATGGCGTAAAACTTTACAAAGAACAGCCTCAGGCCAAACAAGCAGAACGTAATGGCACCCTGGTGTCGCAAAAAGTCTTTAGCATGGCTGTGGTTGCCAACAAAACCGGCGAACTGGTGTTGCCTGAAGTGAAGCTTCCCTGGTGGAATAAAAAAACCAATTCAGTGCATTACGCCACCTTACCGGAAAAACGTTTAACGGTAGAGGTGAATCCTGAATTGCCACAACAAAGCAGCGTACCCCTGGTGACGCCTGCTTTACAAGGTTCAGTCACAGAGACTGCCGAAAACAATCCATGGCAATGGAATTACACCAGTTCAGTGCTCAGTCTGCTCTGGCTTTGTTCTGTGGTTGCATTGCTTTGGTTCAGACCCAAAAGAGCCGTTGTAACAAAAGCCATGGTGCACAATTCAGCTTCAGCCAAAGCCAATCCGAAAAAACTGCAGCAGGCTTGTCATAACAACGATGCGGGTTGTGCACGACAGTGGCTGATGTTGTGGGCTCAGCAACAATTTGGCAGAGCACCTGCTTCACTGACCGAATTAGCACAATGGTGCAAAGATGAAAACTTCGCGGAGCAATTGCAGTTATTGAATCAGCAGTTATATCAAAAAGATCAGCAAAACTGGCAAGGCAAAATGTTATGGATCTGTTGGTCAAAATTAGTACTGGAAAAACCAGAGGATAAAAACGCTCTGCCTGAATTGTATCCGGAATAAAAGTGAACAGCGATTGGCAGCAGCACTCTGTTTATCTGACTAAAAAAACTGGCTGTAGTCCATGGCTATTGATAGCATGCGACCACTTTATAACTAGAACAATAACAAAGCGGGAGAATCACAGTGGCCACGGCAACTATTTTAGCTTTATCCATTTATTTTTTATCTATGCTGGCAATAGGCTTATACGCCTACCGCCAATCCAGCAGTAACTTATCCGACTATATGTTAGGGGGCCGTAAACTGGGCCCGGGCGTTACTGCTTTATCCGCTGGAGCCTCCGATATGAGTGGCTGGTTACTGATGGGTGTGCCAGGCGCTATGTATGTCGCTGGTATCTCGCAAATCTGGATTGGTGTTGGTTTAGTCATAGGTGCTTACCTGAACTACATACTGCTGGCCCCCCGTTTTCGGGTTTATACAGAATTGGCACAAGACTCCATCACCCTGCCCGACTATCTGGAAAATCGTTTCTCCGACCCAACCCGATTATTACGTTTGGTATCTGCGGTCGTCATAGTGGTGTTTTTTACCTTATACACCTCATCAGGCATGGTCGCCGGTGGCAAATTATTTGATGAAGTCTTTGGTCTGGATTACGAGTTTGGCCTGTTTCTGACCGCTGGTGTCGTCATTACTTACACTTTATTAGGTGGTTTCCTGGCTGTCAGTATGACTGACTTTGTGCAGGGCATTATTATGTTTGTGGCTCTGGTTGCGGTGCCGCTGGTTGCTTTTGGCGCTTTAGACCAACCCACTCAGTTGTTCGCCACCATAGAGCAACTGAATCCAAAACATCTGGATTTATTCACCGGTACCAGTGCGCTTGGCATTATTTCCTTACTGGCCTGGGGTTTAGGTTATTTTGGTCAGCCACATATTATTGTGCGTTTTATGGCAATACGTTCTGTCGAGGATTTTAAAGCAGCCCGTCGTATTGGTATGTCCTGGATGATTATCTCCATTTTAGGTGCCATGGCGGTAGGTTTTGTCGGTATCGCTTATGTGCAGCAAACTCAAATGCCATTGAAAGACCCTGAAACCATTTTTATTCTGCTCTCTCAGGTACTGTTCCATCCGTTGGTTGGCGGCTTGTTATTAGCCGCAATTCTGGCGGCCATTATGAGTACCATCTCTTCTCAGCTTCTGGTCACGTCCAGCGCATTAACTCAGGACTTTTTCAAAACCTTTTTGCACAAAAAAGCCAGCGACAGTTTGCAGGTATTGGTGGGCCGGGCTTCGGTTTTTGCCGTAGCTCTTGTCGCCATCCTGCTGGCTCTGGACAGCAACAGCTCCATTTTAGGTTTAGTCGCCAACGCCTGGGCTGGTTTTGGTGCAGCTTTTGGTCCTGTAGTGCTGATGAGTCTGTATTGGAAGCGAATGAATCACTGGGGTGCTTTGGCGGGTATCACAACAGGTGCTCTGACTGTACTGTTCTGGGCGTACAGCCCTTACCAGATTGATGGTAAACAGTTAAATGATTTTCTCTATGCCATGATCCCTGGTGTTGTTGTTTCTGCGCTGCTGACCTGGCTGGTGAGTCTGCTAACCTCTGCTCCAGCTGCTAATGTCAGCCAACTATTTCAGCAAGTATCTGATAAATTAGAAAATAACTAAGTCATAAACAGCAGGCAGATCATTTATTCAGATCTGCCTGCTGTTTCCTCCTGCAATCTCTGAAAATATCTGTAAGACCATAGTCTTTTCCCACAGATCTTTGCTACATTGAAGCATGACTTCTGTTTAGCTGTTCAGGGACCTATGTACTTTTACACTGCACGCCAACCTATTCTGGATAAAGACAAAAACCTGTTTGCCTATGAATTGTTATTCAGGGATGGTGTGGAGAACGTGTTTCCTGAAGTCGACAGCAACGAAGCCACCTCCCGTATGATTGAAGGCAGTCAGCTGAATTTAGGTCTGGATGAATTTCTTGGCGATAAACCAGGCTTTATTAACTTCACGCTTGATTCTTTGCTGAAAAAGTACCCGTCCATGTTGCCCTGTGAGCAGGTGGTGATCGAAATACTGGAGACAGTTCAGCCTGGTAAACGTTTATTGGCCGAGTGTGAACTACTTAAAGCTCAGGGTTATGTTCTGGCGTTGGACGACTATATTCACCAACCCGTCTGGCGACATTTTTACCCCTTGATCGACATTATCAAAATTGATTTTCGCGCCACCAGCCTCGACACCATGCTACAAATTAAAGACGCCATTAAGGAATTTCCCCATATCAAACTGCTGGCGGAAAAAGTAGAAACCAATGAAGAATTTCAGCAGGCGGTGGATTTAGGTTTTGACTATTTTCAGGGCTATTTTTTCTCCCGTCCTGAGATGATGCAAAGCCGGGCTTTGTCACCCGCCCAAATGACGTTGGCTGAATTATTGTACGAGACCGCAAAAACAGAGATGGATTTAAATACCATCACTGCTGTATTTGAACGGGACGTGCATTTATCTTACAAGCTGCTGCGTTATACCAATTCAGCCGTATTTAAACGTCGTGCTGAAATAGCCACTATTAAACAAGCCATTGTGGTGTTGGGCCAGGCTGAACTCAAGCGCTTTTTATCCGTGCTTTTTACCGCCCAAATCAGCAGCGACAAACCTGCAGAGCTGATGCGCCTGGCGATGACAAGAGCACGTTTTGCCGAAGACATTGCCAGACTGGCAGGGTTTTCTGACCTCTCAAAAGCCTTTTTAACCGGTATGATGTCACTGATGGACGCGATACTGGATGAACCCATGAGCTCAGTGATGAGTAAACTGCCCCTGTCCAAAGACATTAAAGATGCACTGATCGATGGTGTTGGCCCTATGGCGCAGTATCTGCAACTGATTAAGTTTTATGAACAAGCAGCCTGGGATGATGCAAATGCACTGATCCAATCCCTGAAACTTGATAGTAAATCTGTACCTGATGCCTATCACACTGCAATTCAATGGGCCAATGAGCAAATGAAAGCGCTCGGCGACAACTGACGAGCGCGTAGTTCTGGACCCAGTGAAGGCTATGGTTTAGCGGCTAAGCTGTTTAAAAGCTGACATGCTCTGCGATCTGAGCCGCCATTTTCTCACCAATACCTTTGACTTCCGTCAACTGCTTTTGGTCTTTAATTGGACCATTGGCGCTGATGTAATCTTTGATGGCCTGAGCTTTTTTTTCGCCTATACCAGGCAATGCGTCTAACTGTTCTACAGAAGCCTGATTAATATTCAGCTTGGCTTTATCAGCCACTTTGGCTGCGGCAGGGACGGACAAAGGGGCTTTCGCCAGTTCTTGTGCTACGGTTAAGTTAACTGCACAGGCCAGACTGGCCATGACTGCTGCAACGAGTGCGATTTTCATCACAGTTCTCTCCTTTTAACAGTTCTTTGCCTCTTCACTGTGTTGCTGAAGGTTGTTGCCAGCAACTACAATCCGGTAAGCAGAGACATAAGAACCACTTTGAGTTGCAACCTCGTCAATAAAGATAGCCAAAATACAACTTTTTGCATCAATATTTTTACACATTTAAAACAAATTCAACCTAAGGAATTAGAGTTGCCGAAAGTAGCGCAGTCAACAAAGCTGCGGCTTCAAGTACGACGAGTAAAAGTGTTCAGCAGCAATTCAGACCTTAGTTCTTATACTTTCAACGATTTGTCTGATGTTAAGGATTGCCGCCGCAGACAGAGTGTTCTAGCATAACCCCACTTTGTTTGTGCCAGTTTAAAAAGGAAGCCCCATGCGTTTATTAGTTGTTGAAGATGAGACTTTATTGGCGGAACAAATCCGCGAGCATTTAGTGCAACAGCAATTTAGCGTAGACGTAGCCCATGATGGAGCAGACGGCTGGTTTAAGTTAAGCGAATACCCTTATGATCTGGCCATTATTGATATAGGCCTGCCTAAAATGGATGGTCTGAGTCTTATTCGTAAAGCCCGCCAGAATGACATTAAGACCCCTGTCATTGTATTAACAGCCCGTGGCAGCTGGCAGGAAAAAGTGGAAGGACTGGACGCCGGAGCAGATGATTACCTGACCAAACCTTTTCATACAGAAGAGCTGCTGGCACGTATTAATGCTTTAATACGACGTGCTGCAGGGCAGCCCGATCCTATGCTGCATTCTGGCCCTGTGAAGCTGAACAGCAGAACTCAGCAAGTCTGGTTGGGTGAAGACGAAGTCAGCCTGACGGCTTATGAGTACAAAGTGCTGGAGTACTTTATGCACAACCCGAATAAAGTCATTTCCAAAACTGAGCTGACAGAACATATTTACGATCAGGATTTCGATTTGGACAGTAATGTCATTGAAGTCTTTGTCCTGCGTCTGCGGAAAAAACTGGACCCGGACGGCGAGTTAAAACCTATAGAAACACTGCGTGGACGCGGTTATCGTTTTACCATGGTTGTCAGCTAAATGCAGTTATCGCTCAAGGTTCGTCAGGGTATTATCAGCCTGTTTTTGCTGTTTTTTTTATTACCCAGTTCATTTTTTGCGATAGAACAGGCTTTTTATACCCAACTGCTGACCAGTACTGAGCAGAAACTTGAAGTACATATGTACTCCATTTTGGCCGAAGTGCATCCAAATGAAGGCAAAGTGGAGCTGAGTAACAACTTGCTGCCACCGGATTTTTATCGGCCAGACTCAGGTTTGGCCGCTTTTATTACCAGCGAAAACGAATTGTTATGGCAGTCCGACTCTTCTATTAATCAGCAGTTTGACCCGCCCACTCATCAGATTTTGCCTGCCTCACATGAATTTGTATTGATGGAGCAATACCAGCAAAAATACTGGGTATTGTCTTTTTCTGTGCTGTTTGACTTAGGTGATAACACACTGCCGCTGACCATTCATGTAGTGCAAAATGATCAACTGTTGCAGGAGCCACTCGACACCTTCAGGAAAACCCTGAGCCAGTGGTTTATTGGTATAGCTTTGGTGCTGATAGGTTTAACTTTGTTAGCCTACTATTGGATCACTAAACCTTTAACTTCTTTGGACAAGGAGATCCACAAGCTCGAAAGTGGCCAGCAGGAACAACTGCTGCACGACTACCCTTCTGAGCTGAACAAAATTAAAGAAGACTTAAACCTGCTGCTGGCCAATCAGAACAGGCAAAAGCAGCGCTACCGTCATCACTTAAGTGACTTAGCCCACGCACTAAAGACTCCTATAGCCGTGTTACGCACCTCTAAGCTGTCTGAACAGCCTGAGCTGCGTGAACAGCTTGACCGTATTACCGGCATGATAGAGCATCAGTTAAAACGGGCCTCAAGTTCAGGCCAGGATTTATGGCATAAGCAAATTAAAGTAAAACCCTTGATTGATAAACTGGAGCAAGCTTTAAGTAAAATTTATCGGGATAAAGGTTGCCTCATTGAAATTCAGTGCACCGATCAGGTGGTATTTCGTGGTGATGAAACCGATTTAATGGAGATATTAGGCAACCTGCTTGATAATGCCTGCAAAGCATGTAACGGACGGGTAAAAATCAGTGCCTTTGGCAAACCGCTGCAACTGGATATTGAAGATGATGGTCCTGGTATACCTCAGGATAAAAGAGAAGAATTGTTTCAGCGCGGAACCAGGCTGGATACCTACAAAGAAGGGCATGGTGTAGGTCTTTCTATTGTCTCAGAGCTGGTGAAATCCTACTCAGGTGAACTCCAGGTTTCCCAAAGCCCTTTGGGTGGGGCGCGTTTTGTCATTCGTTTTCCGGAGTCAGGACTAAAATGATCAAACTACTGCTGCTCGCAACCACTTTCAGTGTATGTTCGCTTTTGGCCACAGAAGCCTGTGATCAAAAAACATTATCGAAAATGGAGTATATGCAATGTCTGGATCAGCAGCTTGAGCAGAGTAAACGAGAGTTAACTACCTGGGAAAACAACCACTTATTCAAACTGGAAGAACAAGCAAGCAGTACGGGCCGCCAGGATGGCTTAAAGCTGTTTAATAAATCCCGTCAAACCTTTGCTCTGTACACCGAACAGGACTGCCGCTGGCAGTTTATACTTCAGCTGCCTGACAATAAGACAGCAAGCGCTGTATACAAACAGTGCCAGCTGTACCACTTCAAACAACGTATCGAATTATTAAAGCAAGTTCATACTAAACCAGAATAAGCCTCACAACCGTATTAAACCGCTTATACTTGGCTGTATTCAATACTTTAGTTGTGGAGGCTTTTACTCATGAAGATCCTGATCACCGGTGCCACCGGACTGATAGGCCGTGCGCTTATTGCAGGATGGCAAGGCCAGCATCAACTTTTTGTCCTTAGCCGCTCTTCAGCTAAAGCCAGAGAAACTCTTGGTGTTGAGGCTGATTATCAGCAATCTCTTGACGATTTCGACTTCAACCAGATAGATGCGGTGATCAATCTGGCCGGCGAGCCTATAGCGGATAAACGCTGGAGCGAATCGCAAAAACAAAAAATTTGCCAAAGTCGCTGGCAATTAACAGAAGCACTGGCAGAAAAAATCCAGCACTGTGCTACCCCACCTAAAGTTTTGATCAACGGCTCTGCCATAGGCTTTTACGGTCGTCAGGGCAGTGAAATAGTGACGGAAGAACACAGTTCTTTTTACCCGGAATTCAGCCATGATATTTGTGCCCGCTGGGAAAATCTGGCTCAACGTTCTGCAAGTCCACAGACAAGAGTCTGTCTGCTACGCACAGGCATAGTAATGAGTAGTCAAGGCGGAGCTTTAGCAAAGATGCTGCCGTTGTTTAAACTGGGTTTAGGTGGCCCTATAGGGGATGGCAAACAGTTTATGTCCTGGATCCATCTGGAAGATATGGTGCGTCTGATTGATTTTTTACTGCAACGGGATGACTTGAGCGGGCCTTTTAATGCAACGGCCCCCCGCCCTGTCAGCAATAAGCAATTCAGTCAGTTGCTGGCAGAACGTTTTGGCAAAAAGGCACCTTTTACAGTGCCTGCTTTTGTATTACGTTTAGTTTTTGGCGAAATGGCAGACCTACTACTATTTGGCCAGAATGTGCAACCCAAACGTTTACTGGACCATGGTTTTCAGTTTAACCACAGCCATCTTAAAGATGCCTTAAACGCCCTTCAGTTTTGAAGGGCGCGTCGTAACAAGGTACTGCCTGACATTTTCAGCAGCTGCCTGACCTGCCATGCCCCAAGCACTGTGACTAAAGCAACCCCCAATACAGGACCAAGCCACCATAGGTTCCAGTGCGGCTGGTAAGGCAAATCAAAAAACTGCTGTTGCACTACAGCCAGCAATACTTCTGCCAGAATAGTGGCAAAAAGCCCGGCTAAAGCCCCCAAAGCGGCAAACTCATACAAAAGCGCAGCTTTTAAAAAAGCTGATTTAGCACCTAAAGTCCGCAAAATAGCCAGTTCCTGTTCCCTTTGCTCCAGCGTGGCCTGAACTTGCGCCACCAGCACCAATACAGCGGAAGCAAAAACCAAAATCAGAATAAAGGTTAAAGCCACAGAGACCTGGCTGATGATATCGTTTACCTGTTTTAAAATGGTATCCACAGAAATCAGACTGACTGTCGGGAATTGCCGCACTATCTGGTTCAACAACTCCTGCTCTGACATATTCAGATAAAAAGCTGTGATATAAGTGGCCGGAAAGCCCTGCATCAGATCAGGTGATAACACCATATAGAAGTTCGGCTGTAAACTGTTCCAGTCCACTTTACGGATACTGGTAATAGTGGCGTCAAATACCTGGCCCCCGACAGAAAATTGCAACTTATCGCCCAATTTTAATGCCAGTCGTTCTGCCATTTGCGACTCAACCGAGACTTCAGCTTTGGAATCAGCACTAAACCACTGGCCACTTTCCACTTCGTTGTTATCCGGAATACGGTTTAACCAGGTTAGATTCAGCTCGCGTCCAACGCCCTGACGTTGTTCAGGTTTTTCTTTAGTGGCTTCATCGGCAAAGTTTTCACCGTTCACCGCCATTACCCGCCCATTCACCATAGGGTAAAATTCGGTCAGTTCTAAGTTGTGTTGAATAGCCAGTTGTTGCAGTGATGTTTTGTCCTGCTCTGTTAAATTCACCAGAAACTGATTCGGCGCACCTTCCGGCACTTGTTGTTGCCATTGATCCAGCAACTCAGAGCGTAAGAAATACAACAGCAAAGTTAAAAATAAAGCCAGACTAAAGGTGATCAGCTGAAAGGCATTTGGCCATAATCTGCGGCGTAAATTTGCCAGCGCCAGCCGTAAAGCACTGCTTTGACCTGCGGCCATCGGCTTGGCCACCCGAACCATGACAGCGGCAAACCCCATCAGCAGAGCAGCGAATACCAGGCACAACACAAATAGCCAGCTGCTGATCCATAAATCACCGCTAAAGAGCCACATCAATAACCAGATAGCGACTGAGCCGCTGATTAAATGCACAGGATCAAATTTCATTTGGTCCGGCTTCTCGCGCAGCACATTAAGTGCCGGTACTGCGGCCAGACGCCACAAAGGCCGGGCTGAAAACAAGACAGCGCAAATGGCGGCGGTTAAAACCCCAAGGCCTAAAGGCCGGACACTGAATTCAGCTAAATAGTCAGGCATCCAGAGCGCAACGCCCCACTGGCTTAACTGCACTAATAACTGCCCCGCCACTAAACCGAAACCAACGCTGAAAATCACCACAAACAACAGATGGCTGCCATAAATTTTCCGGCTTAAAGTCGTAGTAGCCCCCAGAGCTTTCATCACAGCCACAGAGCGGGCATGACGCTGGCTATATCTGTTAGCGGCCACAGCAGCGGCACAGGCCGCCAGCACTATACCCAGCAGGCCTGATAACAATAAAAACCGCTCAGACCTGTCCAGAGCGCCACCTATAGCAGATTCTCTGTCCATTTTTTGCCATCTGTCCTGCGGGCCTAACTGTTCTTTATTTTGTGTCTCTAATAACTCCAGGTTTTGCTGGCTACCCGCAAACATTAAACGGTAGCTAATTCTGCTGCCAGGCTGAATAATACCAGTAGCGGCCACATCATCCAGATGCATCAAAATACGAGGGGAGCTGCCAAATACCGACAGCGGCGCATCAGGTTCAGCCACTATCACACCAGCCGCGATAAATTCCTTTTCACCCAGTTCAAGGCTATCGCCCACTTTAATATTCAGCAAACTATAAAGACGACTTTCCAGATAAAGCTGATTGGGCCGAAGTGAAGCCAGAAGGCTGGGATCAGCGACGGAGGAACTTAATTTCAGCTCGCCGCGTAGTGGATAGCCTGCAGAGACGGCTTTCACTGAAACCAGCTGCATTAAATCTTTGGCAAACAACATAGAGTTAAATTGCACCTGCCGGGATGACTGCAGCTGTAACTCGTCAGCTTTTTGCTGGATCTGCTCGTTAAAACCTATGCTCGAGCGCAAAATCTTATCCGCGGCTACAAAGTTAGCGCTGCGCTGATACAAAGCAGAACGCACAGATTCTGTGATACCGGACAAACTGACGACAGTTAATACCGCCAGAAATAATGAAAAGGCGATCACCCATAACTCGCCTCTGCTTAATTCGCGCCAGAACAGCCGCCAGGCTATTTTACCCCACATGGCGCTTATCCTCTGTGGTCTGAGTTAAATCAGCGGCTAAACGGCCTGCATGCATCTGGAATCTGTATTGGCAACGTTGTGCCAATTCATGATTGTGCGTCACCAGCACTAAGGTTGTGCCTTGTTGTTCGTTCAGTTCAAACAACAGGTCTTCAATTTTTTCACCTGTGGCGCTGTCCAGGTTGGCGGAAGGTTCGTCGGCAAATAATACCGCTGGTTTGGTAATAAAAGCTCTGGCTATGGCAACTCGTTGTTGCTCACCCCCGCTCATTTGATTAGGGAAAAAATCGGCTCTGTGGCTTAAGCCAACCTGCGCCAGCAGCTCAAGACCACGAGCCCTTGCGTCAGGCATACCTGCCAGTTCAGCAGGCAAAGTGACATTTTCAAGCGCAGTAAGGCTGGGTAACAGCAAAAATGACTGAAACACAAAACCAACAGAACGGGCCCTTAATTCAGCACGTTCATCTTCGCTGAGTTGATGCAACGGCTGACCTGCCAGATAGACTTCACCGGAAGACGCCAAATCCAAACCTGCCAATATGCCTAACAGCGTGGATTTGCCTGAACCTGAAGCTCCCACTATGGCAACTGTCGCGCCCTGATTGATCGTAAGGTGGATATCTTGCAGTATGGTAAGCTCAGATCCAGTGAGCTGAACTGTTTTCACAACATCTTTTGCAACAATATGAGGTATAGGTGTTTTCATGATTCGATTGATCTACGTTGTGCTTTTGGTCCTGTCGTTCACTGCAGCTGCAGTGCAGGCCAAAACGCTGTTAATTCTTGGCGATAGTCTGAGCGCCGGTTATGGATTAAGCCAACAACAAAGTTGGGTCTATCTGCTGCAACAAAAGCTGGACCAACAAGCCAGTGACTGGACCTTAGTCAATGCCAGTATCAGTGGCGAAACCTCAGGCGGAGGTTTGGCCCGTTTACCCGCCCTGCTGGAACAACACCAACCCGATTATGTGTTGATCGAATTAGGTGCAAATGACGGCCTGCGTGGCTTTCCAATACCACAACTTGAAAGCAACCTGAATAAGATGGCAGAGCACATCAAACAACAGGACAGTAAGGCTGTGTTAATGCAAATACGTATTCCGCCGAACTATGGCCCACGTTACACCACACAATTTACTAATTTATATCCAAAAGTGGCAGAACAGCAGCAAATACCGCTTTGGCCTTTCTTTATGGAGACCATAGCGTTAAAACAGCATTGGATGCAAGCAGATGGACTGCATCCGAACCTGGATGCCCAACCTGTTATCGCAGATTTAATGCTGCCTTTGGTTTTGAGTCTAGAGTGAAAATGTAACGACATTTGAGGAATGTCAGAAAGCGGCTGCAAAGTCGCTTTTTTCTTGCTTTAAAGAGTAAAGATAGACTCTATGCAACGCCTGAGTGTGGTTTGATAATGACAATAAATCGGACTAGGAGTTTGAACACTATGAAGATGAAATGAAGCTGTAGAATTTGGTGGAGCTAAGCGGGATCGAACCGCTGACCTCTTGCATGCCATGCAAGCGCTCTCCCAGCTGAGCTATAGCCCCACTTGCAGATATAACGCTGAAGTGGCGTCCCTTAGGGGATTCGAACCCCTGTTACCGCCGTGAAAGGGCGGTGTCCTAGGCCTCTAGACGAAAGGGACACTGGATAAATCTTCATATGATGCTGGCGTCCCTTAGGGGATTCGAACCCCTGTTACCGCCGTGAAAGGGCGGTGTCCTAGGCCTCTAGACGAAAGGGACAGACGCATAAACATCACATTTTGTACTGACCAATTGGCGTCCCTTAGGGGATTCGAACCCCTGTTACCGCCGTGAAAGGGCGGTGTCCTAGGCCTCTAGACGAAAGGGACACTACAGTCAGTTTGTCAGATTTTGTTGGCTTCCCTTAGGGGATTCGAACCCCTGTTACCGCCGTGAAAGGGCGGTGTCCTAGGCCTCTAGACGAAAGGGACACTGGAACAAAATCTTTGGTGGAGCTAAGCGGGATCGAACCGCTGACCTCTTGCATGCCATGCAAGCGCTCTCCCAGCTGAGCTATAGCCCCACACCAATTGTAGAAGTTGCTGAGCAATCCCCTACAAGACGAGGCGAATTCTAGGGGCCGAGACCAAAGGTGTCAACAGTTTTTTAGAAAGGCTTAACTGTTCGCGTATTTTTTAAACTAACTGCCGATTGAAGCAGCAATTCACAGCAAAATAAATAACATAGGCAACCCTGCCCTGCTCTACAAATGGCAAGAGGCAGTATCTGGAAGGAGAAAGAAATCTGACGAACAAAGAGAATAAAACACGGACAAGTTACAAATGACATAAAGAAAAAACCCCGCCGAAGCAGGGTTTTTTTAACAATTAAAGCGTCACGTTGTTTTTACTGGCGCGTTCTTTAATGTAAGTTTCCCAACTTGCAGCCTGACGGGCAAATTTAGGATCAGCTTTCGCTTTTTGCACAGCCTGGTAGGCGTCTCTGAACTTGTTCTGATAGAAGTAAGCTTCAACCAGAGCCAGATACACTGGGCCTTTGACTTTTACGCCAGCGTCCAATGACTTATTCAGAGCCACTACAGCGGCAGAGTATTTTTCAGCAAGGATCAGTGATGAACCCTGACGACGATAGGCATCGGCGTCATTGTCTAACTGAGCTGACTCACCGTAATACTGAGCTGCTTTATCCATTTCACGCGCTGCCTGGAAAGAACTGGCCATACTGTTCAGCATAGTTTTATCTTTAGGGATTAAACCAGACTTAATATGTTTTTCCAGCGTTGTGCCCGCTTTGTAAGGGATATTGGCGTTTGAATACAGCTGAGATAACAATTTAAACTCATTGGCTGTATCCAGCATACCTTGCCTTGCAGCCACTTCTAAGGTAACCAAAGCTTTTTCGTATTGCTCTTCAATACTGTAAAACTGAGCCAGATAAGTCCACCAACGTTTTTCCGATGGAAAAAGTTGTACAGTGGTCTCCAACACTTCAATCGCTTTTTTGTTGTTTTTCATCTCGTAATAAGCTGAAAATTTCAACGTATAAGGACCAGCGTTTGGCTTAGCTTTATCTTGCAGTGCAATAGCCTTATCAGCAGGTTCAATCACCTTCTGATACTGCTTGGTTTCCATATAAGCACTGGCAATACGCAGATAAAGGTTCGCGTCCTGTTCACCAGTGAAATCAATCCACTGGTAATAGGTTTTGATCGCTTCATTGTATTGCTTATCGCTTAATAACAGGTCAGCTAACAAACGTAAAGAAGCAGCCTGGTCGGTAAAGCTCAATATGTCAGGTTTAACCGCCTGACGTAAGTAGTTAATAGCTTTTTTCTCGTCTTTCGCAGCCCACATGTTGCCTAAAAAGCGATTGACAAAAGCTTTATCAAACTCATTACTTGCATCAATGCCTGATAAAGCAGCAATAGCCTCATTCAGTTTTTCAGCACTGTACAAATCGTAAGCTTTACTAATAGCTTTACCTACCCGTTCGCCAACAACAGTCGTCTTACGGTTTTTGCGTTCTTCAATTTTCGCCGGGTTCGGAGCTGCAACAGCATAAGAACTCAGAGTAGTAGCACCAAAGCTAGCCAATACGATCAACGCAGAAGTAAGTGAACTTATTTTCTTCATAGTGTTAACCCCCAGCCTGATCTAAGGAGAAGTCCAGCTGAACCATAATACCCGGTTGCTGCACTGCTTTACCATCAACCACTTTTGGCGAATATTTCCAACGTTTCAAAGCACGAATTGCTTCACGGTCAAATACACGTTTAGGTTCAGCTTCTACAACTTCGACTTCGCCAACGCTGCCATCTTCCAGAATAGTAAAACGCATTTTCACCCACCCTTGCAGGCCATCACGAGCAGCTTGCACAGGGTATTTTGGTTCAATACGAACTATTGGAGTAGCATCGCCATCACGCATCATTGCTGAAGAAGGATCGCCTAATCCTGAACTTGCACCACCTACATCAACAGTCGGCATGTTAAAGCCAATGACTCCACCTGTGTCTGTTGAAGCGGGTTCAGCAACCGGAGCCTTTGGTGGCTCTGGCGGCGGTGGTGGTGGTGGTGGCGGTACCCGAACACGAGTCTGAGCTTTAGACTCAGGCGGTGTCGAGTTTATTTCAATAACGATTTGTTCCTTTTTAGCATTGGTGAACGTATCATCCCCACCTATAAGGAATGCCATCAACACATACAGGAAAAACGTTATTACCGCACCAAGTACCAGTGATAGTAATAACCTTACCATATTACTTGTTCTCCGCAGCGATCGAAATCTTATCGATACCAGCCAGCTTGATCTGATCCATTACTGAAACCACAACACCATGCTTAGCTTCTTTATCTGCCTGAATAATGACTGTATCAGTTGGCGATTCAGCTAACAGCTTCTCAACTGTTGCACCTACACGCTCAACGTCTACCGCACGTTTATCCATCCAGATTTCACCGTTTGGACGGATAGCAATAAAGATAGTAGCTGACGGCTTAGATATAGCTTTTGTCGCCTTAGGGCGAAGTACATCTATACCAGCTTCTTTAACGAACGAGGTCGTTACGATAAAGAAGATCAGCATGATGAATACAACGTCCAACATTGGCGTTAAATCTACTGCGGCCTCTTCGCCTTCACGTCTAGTTTTACGTGCCATAAATTACTCTCTATCAATGATGAGGCATGCTATCAGCTAATTCATGAACTGCTGATTTCACCTTACCTTCCAGTTTAGACGTTACAAATACACCCGATAAACATGCAACCATACCAGCCATAGTTGGAATTGTTGCCATTGAAATACCAGCTGCCATCAGTCTCGGGTTACCAGTACCTTGTACCGCCATAATTTCGAATACGGCGATCATACCGGTCACAGTACCTAACAAACCAACCATGGGACAAATAGCAACCAAAGTCTTGATTACATTAATCCGGTTATTCAGTTTGCTAGATGCCTCAGACACCCACGCGTCACGAATTTTATGCGCATACCATGAGGTTGTATCAACCCGGGCGTCCCAGTCTGCAATAATTTTATTACGCAGAACCGGATATTCCCGACTGATAAACCAGAAGCGCTCTATGATCAATACCCACATGACGAAGAGCACTATGGCGACGATATACAATACATCACCGCCGGTTGCGACAAAATCCCTGACAGATTCCCAAAGCTCTATCAGGCTATGCATTACGCTTTCTCCTTCTCCGCATGAGCAGCGATGATACCAGCGCTTTGCTCATCCAGGACATGCAGGATTGAGTTTGATTTTGTTTGTAACATTGCGTGCAGGAACAGCAATGGCAGAGCACATAACAGGCCCATAACAGTTGTTACTAACGCCATTGAGATCTGGCCAGCCATGATTTTCGGGTCACCAGTACCGTGTAAGGTAATAACCTGGAACGCACCGATCATACCGATAACTGTACCTAACAGACCTAACAAAGGACCAACAGCAGCAATCAGCTTGATAATACCGATACCTTTTTCGATATCCGGAGTTTCACGCATAATGGCTTCGTCCAGTTTCAGCTCTAAGTTTTCAACGTCAACAGATTTGTTGTCATGATAAACTTTCAGGATGCGGCCCAGAGCATTTTTCTCTGAAGGGTTAGACAGATTTTTCAGCTGAGCATTTACACCTGAAGAGGCTGCAGTCAGAGCTAAGAAACGCAATAAACCTATCAGCAAACCAATACCTAGCAATGTTGTAATTACGTAACCAACAGTACCGCCCTGGTGGAATTGCTCTTCCAAAGTGGCTTCCTGAGTTTTCAGACGTAGTAAGTTACCACCAGTAGGGTCGATATAAACTGGTTTCACTTCACCGGCCGCAGCATTTTTGAATGCAGAAGCAGCACTTACAACAAAAGACTCTGGTTGTTTAACCAAAGGCTGCATTTCCTGAGTATCAGCGTTAAATACTAAGTAACCACCGTCAGAAATCAGGTTAAAAGCACCAACACGAGTCACAGAAGCCTGAGCAGAGTTACCGTCCAGAGCAACAACGTTTCCTTCAAACTTAGAAACTTTGGCAGACTCAGTCATTTCAGTTTGCAGAGCAATCCACAATTCTTCCAGTTCGTTGATCTCTGGAATCTCTTTGGCTTCTGCCAGCTTTTTCAGCAGTTGTTCACGGCCTTTGTACTGAGCGCTGATATTAGACATAGCGATACCACCGATAGTTTCGGTAGCAGCACCACGTACAATACCAAACATCTCACCTAAGGTACCTTGAGCTGCAACTAACTCAGCTTCTTTAGCGCCTAATTTACCTTCATTATCAGCAAATTGCTGAGTTAAAGAACGGCCACGTGATTCTTCAGCAGAAAATTCAGCTTTTGCTCTGTTTAACAGAGCTTGCTTGTCTGCACGGTCAGCTAAAAACTCTTTTTCACGCTGTTGGTTAATTCGACCTTCAGCAGTACGAGACTGTTTAACTTGCTCTAATAATTGATCCAGCTTGGCAGTATCTGCCGCTGCGTTTAAACACACGCCTGCAGACAAAGTGACAGTAGCTGCAATTACTAAACCTTTAAAAACTTTCTTCATTTATGCTTACTCCGCTGCTAACACTGGAAGTTTTAACAATTCTGGGGCAGCTTGTTTACCCGCAACACGAATAGCGAATCTGGTAGATTGAACGTATTCTTCACCCAGAGCTTGCCATTGACCTGTAGCTCTGTTGAACATCCAGGCTTGTTTTTCATCCAGAGATAGAGCCAGTAAGGCGACCCGACCTACGTAAACATAGTTCACAGTAATTTCGTTGCCATCCACTGCCAGTTTGTCAGTGTAAGTCACCAGAGCTGTGCCTAAATCTTTTTCGATTTGGTAGGCTTCAATCACCAGACGGTACATTTCAGAAGTGTTTACCGCTGAGTTACCTAACACAGCACGTAAACGATCAACACGAGCTAAACGGTTCGTCAGATCGATTGGCATATCTGCGTTGATAAAGGCTTCCAAAGTATCAACCATACGATACATCAGAGGAACGATACCCTGTTTGGTACCTTCGATAGTACCAATTTGCTTATCAAAAGAGGCCAACTGCACGTTTTGATCGGCAACCAACTTAGCAACGTGATTGTTGTAAACTTTTAAGTTTTCAGTTTGTTCAACTAATTGACGGTACTCAGCCAATAATTCCTGGCTTTGGTCAAAAATATTGTTGATCTTTTCCTGAGACTGTACTGAGGCGCGGATATTTTGCTGACCCACTTTATGAATTTCAGACAGTTGATTTGCTGCTACTGAAGTGCTGGCCAATGCGAATGCTCCAAACAGAGCAGAAGCAACCAGACTCTTACGAATGTTATTGTTAGACATAGTTCCCAACCAATAATTGCTGATTAACGTAACCTGTTTTTGAAAGGTAATTTTTTGTAACAAAAAATAACCCGGTTAAAGGGTAAACCGCCCGCATCATTGCAGCAAACTCGCGGATTGTCAATATAACAACGACAGTCAACGATGACAGTTTTGTTGCAATTTAAAAACGGCTTATACCCTTTTAAACTTAAGCAAAATCAGGAGCTTTCCTGTATTAATAATTCATTAAATTTTTTGCTTATTTAATGTTCGGTGTTAGTTTTCCCGACTCATACAACTTTACCATTTGCTCAAGAGAAATGGCTTTTATTTTTGACGCGTTACCAGCAGTGCCAAAGGCCTGATAACGGTCTTTACAAATTTCAGTCATAGCTTTGACTGATTCCTGCAAATACTTACGAGGATCAAATTCTGCAGGGTTTTTCGCCATATAACGACGAATAGCTCCTGTTGAGGCTAAACGCAAGTCAGTATCTATATTGATCTTACGTACGCCGAACTTGATACCTTCCTGAATTTGTTCCACTGGCACACCATAAGTTTCAGGGATAGCGCCACCATATTCATTAATAATAGCCAACCATTCCTGAGGTACTGAAGATGAACCGTGCATCACCAGATGTGTATCCGGAATACGGGCATGAATATCTTTAATGCGGTCAATCGCCAGTATATCGCCAGTAGGCGGGCGACTGAACTTGTAAGCGCCATGTGAAGTACCGCAAGCGATAGCTAAAGCATCCACACCTGTAGCTTTAACAAACTGGGCAGCTTCTTCCGGATCCGTCAACATTTGGTCATGACTTAAGATGCAATCTGCGCCTATGCCATCTTCTTCACCAGCGGCTCCGGTTTCAAGCGAGCCTAAACAACCTAATTCGCCTTCTACGGAAACACCACAAGCATGCGCCATTTCTACAACCCGACGCGTTATATCGGCATTGTAGTCATAATCCATAGGAGTTTTACCGTCAGTTCCTAAAGAGCCATCCATCATGACGGACGAGAACCCTAGTTGAATAGCCTGCTGGCATATAGCAGCTGAGGTGCCGTGATCCTGGTGCATTACAACCGGAATATGTGGGAACTCTTCAATAGCAGCAAGAATAAGGTGACGCAAAAAAGGTGCGCCGGCGTATTTACGGGCACCGGCAGAAGCCTGCACTATCACAGGACTGTCTGTCGCATCAGCGGCCAGCATAATGGCACGCATTTGTTCTAAATTATTGACGTTAAACGCCGGTACTGCATAACCAAACTCGGCGGCGTGGTCCAGCATTTGACGCATTGAAATAAGAGCCATGAGATCCTCTCTTTTTGTGTAGGGTAAAGGTTGTGTTTTAAAACCGCTGACTCTGTTGTCACCTGAGGTGATCTTAAATGGACAGAAACAGCGGTCATCATTTTTCAGATTTTTGTTCTTAGTGGTAATTTAGCAGTTTTAGCTTCAGCCGTTTGCACGTTGTTCCAGAATTTCCACTGCTGGTAAGGTTTTACCTTCAAGAAACTCCAGAAAGGCGCCACCACCGGTCGAAATATAAGAAATTTTGTCAGCTAACTCATACTTATCAATAGCAGCTAAGGTATCGCCCCCACCAGCAATTGAAAACGCCTTACTGTCCGCAATAGCCAAAGCCAAAGCTTTAGTGCCTTGCTCAAAAGAGGCGAATTCAAATACCCCTACAGGCCCATTCCAGACGATAGTGCCGGCATTCTTTAGAATATCAACCAAAGCAGCACTGCTGTCAGGACCAATATCAAACACCATATCGTCTTCGCTGATATCAGCAACAGACTTAGTGGTCGCCACAGTGTCTTCGGCAAAAGCTTTGCCTGTCACTACATCTGTTGGTACAGGAATAGAGCCACCGTTCGCTTTGGCTTGAGCCATTAAACGTTTGGCTTCAGGAATCAAGTCAGTTTCGACCAGCGATTTCCCCACCTGATAACCCTGAGCCGCAATAAAAGTATTGGCAATACCGCCCCCCACAATCAACTGATCCACAATACCGGATAAAGACTCAAGCACTGTCAGTTTAGTGGACACTTTTGACCCACCAACAATGGCAACCAAAGGACGTTGAGGATTTTTCAGCGCTGCAGCTAAGGCATCTAACTCAGCGGCCAGTAAAGGGCCTGCACAAGCTACAGGCGCAAATTTTGCCACACCATGAGTGGTCGCCTGAGCACGGTGTGCAGTGCCGAAAGCGTCCATCACAAATACATCACACAAAGCTGCCAGCTTTTTCGACAAAGTTTCGTCGTTCTTGCCTTCGCCTTTATTAAAGCGAACGTTTTCAAAGACAACGACTTCGCCAGTCTCGACGTCAACACCGTCCAGGTAATCTTTCACCAAACGCACAGGCACAGATAAAGCAGCGTTTAGATAATCCACCACAGGCGCCATTGAGAATTCGTCGCTGTACACACCTTCCTCAGGACGGCCTAAATGTGAACAGACCATCACTTTCCCGCCTTTTGACAGCGCCAGTTCAATGCTAGGGATAGCGGCTTTTAAACGTGCATCGGAGGTCACTTTGCCATTTTTCACCGGCACGTTTAAATCTTCACGGATCAATACCCGTTTTCCCGTTAGATCAACATCCGCCATTTTAATAACTGACATACCAGACTCCTGTGATTTGATTAATTTTTTAGTATTAATTTAAATGAAACTTCAGACAAAACGCATCATAGCGCGGGTTGTGTCGATCATTCTGTTCGCAAAGCCCCATTCGTTGTCACACCAGACTAAACATTTCACCAAACGTTTATGGCTGACCCGGGTTTGTGAACCGTCGACAATGCACGAATGCGCATCATGATTAAAATCTACTGAAACCAATGGCTCTTCGGTGTAATCCAGAATACCAGCCAACTCCCCTGCCCTTGCACGCTGTAAAACCTCATTGATCTGTGTTAAATCCACATCCTGATGCAAAGTCACACTTAAATCCATTGCCGTTACATTCACAGTAGGCACACGCACAGCTATGGCTTCAAAACGCCCGGCCAGATGAGGCAGTATACGTTCTATGCCTCGGGCTAACTTGGTATCTACCGGAATAATAGACTGACTGGCAGCGCGGGTACGGCGTAAATCACTGTGGTAAGCATCAATCACCTGTTGATCATTCATCGAGGCGTGAATAGTGGTAATAGTGCCACTTTCAACACCAAAATGCTGATCCAGCACCTGGATCACCGGCACTATGCAGTTGGTGGTACAGGAACCGGCAGAGACCACTGTCATGTCATCTGTCAGCAAATGCTGGTTAATGCCGTAAATGACGGTGGCATCAATATCAGCGTCGGCTGGATGCGAAAACAATACTTTTTTTGCCCCCGCATCTAAATGCAGCTGCGCATCAGAGCGGCTATGAAATACGCCAGTGCACTCAAGAACTACATCAACGTCTAATTCATTCCAGGGCAACTGCGCCGGATCGGCCTGACAAAATAAAGCTATTGGATCGCCATTCACCAACAAGCCCTGTGCAGTTAACTCCACAGGAAAACCAAAACGACCATGAGAAGTATCGTATTTTAATAAGTGGGCTATACCTTTGGCATCGGCCAATTCATTAATGGCCACTACCTGAATTTGCTCTGTTAAACCGCACTCATAGACGGCGCGCAGAATATTCCGACCTATACGGCCAAAGCCGTTAATTGCCACTTTAATGGTCATTGCTACCCTATTACCCGCTTCATTACCAGCTTGACACTTTTACTGATCAAAAAGAGGGGCCACCAGGCCCCTTTTCATTTTTATGCGAACAATTCGTTGGCAGCTGCAACTACAGCGGCCGTGGTAATACCAAAGTGTTCAAACAGCTGCTCAGCCGGAGCCGATTCACCAAAGCTGTCCATGCCAATGATTTTACCTGTCAGGCCAACATATTTGTACCAGCAGTCTTTAATACCGGCTTCAACAGCCACACGTTTGGTGACGGCTGAAGGCAATACCAATTCGCGGTATGCAGCACTCTGGGCTTCAAATACATCGGTTGAAGGCACAGAAACGACTCTGACCTTACGACCAACTGCTGTTAACTGATGATAGGCCTGTACAGCCAGCTCTACTTCAGAACCTGTGGCGATCAGAATGAGTTCAGGCGTGCCAACAGAATCTAACAATACATAACCACCTTTACGTACATCAGCCAGTTGCTGCGCTGTACGAGGCTGTTGCACCAGATTCTGACGGGTGAAAATTAAAGTGCTTGGGCCTTCAGTGCGCTCAATTGCGGCCTGCCATGCCACCGCTGATTCCACCGCATCACAAGGACGCCAGTTCATCAAATTAGGTGTCACACGTAATGAAGCCAACTGTTCTACCGGCTGGTGAGTTGGGCCATCTTCACCTAAACCAATAGAGTCGTGGGTGTACACAAAAATAACCCGTTGCTTCATCAGAGCGGCCATACGCACGGCGTTACGGGCATATTCCATAAACATCAGGAAAGTAGCACCGTACGGGATAAAACCACCGTGCAAAGCAATACCATTCATCATGGCGGACATGCCAAATTCACGCACACCGTAATACAGGTAGTTACCGCTGGCATCTTCTGCAGTTACTCCTTTAGAACCAGACCAAATCGTCAGGTTAGAACCTGCTAAGTCGGCTGAGCCCCCTAACAACTCAGGCAATAAAGGACCAAAAGCATTTAAGCTGTTCTGAGAGGCTTTACGGGTTGCAATCGACTGTGGGTTGTCCTGCAAATGTTGAATGTAAGCGGCCGATTTTTCTGCCCAATCTGCCGGTAAATCACCCGCCATACGGCGTTTAAATTCAGCGGCCAGTTCAGGATAAGCTTTGGCATAAGCTGCGAACTTGTCATTCCAGCTTTGCTGAGCAGATAAACCTTTGGCTTTGCCATCCCAGTCCTGATAAATATCTTCTGGGATCACAAAAGGAGCATGCTGCCAGCCTAAGTATTCACGGGTTGCTGCAATTTCAGCATCACCTAAAGGAGCGCCGTGGCAGTCATGTGAGCCGGATTTATTCGGTGAGCCGTAACCAATAATAGTTTTGCAGCAAATTAAGGTTGGCTTGTCAGTGACAGCACGACCTTGTTCAATAGCAGCTGCAATAGCGGCGGAGTCGTGACCATCTACACCAGCAATCACATGCCAGCCGTAAGACTCAAAGCGTGCAGGTGTATTGTCGGTGAACCAGCCTTCTACATGACCATCGATAGAAATACCGTTGTCATCCCAGAATGCAATTAATTTACCTAAACCTAAAGTACCGGCTAACGAACAGGCTTCGTGTGACACGCCTTCCATTAAACAGCCGTCACCTAAAAAGGTGTAAGTGTAGTGATCAACCACCTCGTGGCCAGGCTGGTTAAACTGGGCTGCTAAAGCTTTTTCAGCAATGGCCATACCCACAGCATTGGTAATCCCCTGACCTAAGGGACCAGTGGTGGTTTCAACACCTGGTGCATAACCATATTCAGGGTGACCCGGAGTTCTGGAATGCAGCTGACGGAATTGTTTTAAATCTTCAATGCCTAAATCATAACCAGAGAGATGCAGCAGGGAATACAACAACATAGAGCCGTGGCCATTAGACAACACAAAGCGGTCGCGGTTGGCCCAGCTTGGGTCTTGTGGGTTGTGAATTAAATAATCGCGCCACAATACTTCAGCAATATCTGCCATGCCCATAGGGGCGCCCGGGTGACCTGATTTCGCTTTTTGCACTGCATCCATACTCAAAGCACGAATGGCGTTAGCGAGTTGTTTACGAGATGGCATCTTCTCTCCTGCTTTATTGACTTTATATGACTTTGATCCAAGGGGTGGGGTTACCCGTATGCACTGCTCTTTTCTGTATTTATTGGATTGGCTGCTTAGCGGGTGAACGCTGTTTTTACATGGATACGGCAAAGTTCGGCTCATTTTCACAGAGCATTGAGCAAATCGCAAATTTTAATCCATTCTAAAGCAAAGTTTTATCTGCTCTGGCCGATACATTGACCAGTTTTAGCATTAAAGACGTCCGGGCGGCAGAAAGTGCTGGCATTGACTTGCAGCTTTCACTAAAATAGCGGCCCCAAATTACAGCGCCCAGGCGCGATAACAACCAACATGTGGAATACGTAAATGGCACAACACATTTTTACCTCTGAATCTGTTTCTGAAGGACATCCGGATAAAATCGCTGATCAGATCTCTGACGCGGTATTGGATGCCATTTTAGAACAAGATCCAAAAGCCCGTGTTGCTTGCGAAACCTTCGTAAAAACAGGCATGGTGTTAGTAGGTGGTGAAATCACTACCTCAGCCTGGGTCGACATCGAAGAGCTCACTCGCAGCACTATCCGTGATATAGGTTACGTTCATTCAGACATGGGTTTTGACGCCAATTCCTGTGCTGTTTTAAGCGCTATTGGTAAACAATCTCCTGATATTAACCAGGGCGTGGATAAAAAAGATCCAAGTGAACAAGGTGCAGGCGATCAGGGTTTAATGTTTGGTTATGCCAGCAATGAAACTGACGTGTTAATGCCGGCTCCTATTACTTATTCTCACCGCTTGGTGCAACAACAAGCGAAAGTGCGTAAAGACGGTACCTTAAGCTGGTTACGTCCTGATGCTAAATCTCAGCTGAGTTTTGTCTATGAAAATGGCAAACCTGTTGGTATTGATGCTGTCGTGTTATCCACTCAGCACTGTGACACTATTTCAACCGCCGACCTGCGTGAAGCTGTGATGGAACATATCATCAAGCCAGTATTACCTGCTGAGTGGCTGAGCGATAAAACCAAGTTTTTCATTAACCCAACGGGTCGTTTTGTCATCGGTGGTCCTATGGGCGACTGTGGTTTAACAGGCCGCAAAATCATTGTAGACAGCTACGGTGGTATGGCTCGTCATGGTGGTGGTGCATTCTCTGGTAAAGATCCATCCAAAGTGGACCGCTCAGCTGCCTATGCTGCTCGTTATGTAGCGAAAAACATAGTCGCTGCCGGTTTAGCTGAACGTTGTGAAATTCAGGTGTCTTACGCTATAGGCGTGGCTGAACCTACGTCTATCAGCGTTGAAACTTTTGGCACCAGCACGCTAAGCGAAGATCAACTGATAGCTCTCATCCGCCGTCATTTCGACTTACGTCCTTACGGTCTGATCCAAATGTTGCAGTTAGAGCGCCCAATTTACCGCGCTACCGCAGCTTATGGTCACTTTGGCCGTAACGAATTCCCTTGGGAAAATACCGACAAAGCAGAAATTCTGCGCTCAGAAGCCAAGATCTAAGTTTTTGTTTTGCATGAAAAATGATGTAAAAAGGAGAGCCTTGCTCTCCTTTTTTATACTCTGCAATCCTGCAGAGTACCCAGCGGGCCAATGCTTCGCATTGTTAAAAATCGTTCCTGACGATTTTTTATTCGCAGCCATCCATGGCGCTCACCCCTTGGGCCAGCTAAAGCTGTTAAAAATCGTTCCTGACGATTTTTTATTCTCTGCAATCCTGCAGAGTACCCTGCGGGCCAATGCTTCGCATTGTTAAAAATCGTTCCTGATGATTTCTTATTTACGGTTTTATCAAAGCAGGATAAGGTAAAACCACAAAAAAAACAGTCACAGCAGATGACTAAAACAACAACACGGAGTATCCATGACATCCAGTGCCGTAAAAACCTCCTGGCTCAATCGCAGTCTCAATGCCATAGAACGTATTGGTAACAAACTGCCCGACCCCGCTATCTTATTCGCTTTATTAATGTTTTTAGTCTGGGGTTTGTCCTGGGCTTTATCAGGTGTGACTTTCACTGATATAGACCCACGCACAGGTCAGCCTTTTCAGGTAAAAAACCTGTTGGAAGGTGCAGCTTTTGCTGATTTCATGGCAAAAATGGTCAGCACCTTTGTCAATTTCCCTCCTTTGGGTGTGGTGCTGGTTGCCATGTTAGGTTTAGGTGTGGCTGAGTACACAGGCTTTATCAACGCAGGCCTTCGCAGCATTTTAGCTGTCACCTCGAAAAGTTTACTGACCCCGGTGCTGATTGCCGTAGGTATTTTAAGCCACGTTGCAGTAGATGCAGGTTATGTGCTGGTTATTCCTTTAGGCGCAGTGATTTTTTATGCCGCAGGTCGTCATCCTCTGGCTGGTATTGCAGCGGCTTTCGCTGGTGTGTCCGGTGGTTTTGCTGCTACTTTGTTTGTGCCTTCAAGCTTAGACCCACTGCTGGCTGGTTTAACTCAGGCGTCAGCCCGATTATCAGCAGAC
The DNA here is from genome assembly GCF_031457405.1 of Rheinheimera soli. Lineage (GTDB taxonomy): Bacteria > Pseudomonadota > Gammaproteobacteria > Enterobacterales > Alteromonadaceae > Pararheinheimera > Pararheinheimera soli_A. The sequence goes on from NZ_JAVDWR010000007.1 coordinate 169,949, forward strand.
CCTGCAGCTGCCAGTCTGGTGATCAACCCGTTAAATAACTACTACTTCACTACAGCTTCTGTGGTGTTGATTGTGATTGTAGGTTGGATATTAACCGATAAATTTGTTGAACCTCGCTTGCAACAAACTAAAGTGGATGGCGATCCTGAACAGTTGCCTTCGATGGAGCCATTAAATGACAGCGAGCGCAAAGGTTTACGTTTTGCCCTGCTGTCGATGCTGGTTGCTGCAGCAGTTTTAGTGGCAGCAGTATGGCCAGAAAACTCAGCATGGCGTTCTGGTACAGGTGAACTGACAGCAGCTTCAGCCCCTTTGATGCAATCAATAGTCGGACTTATTTTTGTATTTTTCCTGCTGCCGGGCATAGTGTACGGCTATGTTTCAGGCAAAGTAAAAACCCATAGAGACGTAGTGCAGGGTATGAGCAAAGCCATGAGCGGTATGGGCTACTACATTGTGATGGCATTTTTCTGTGCTCAGTTTATTTTCGCGTTTGGTCAGTCGAATTTAGGTGCTTTGCTTGCCATTAAAGGAGCTAATTATCTGCAGGAGATGGCCTTTCCTATGGCATTAAATCTGGTCGGCCTGGTGTTGCTGACAGGTCTGGTGAATCTGGTGATAGGTTCAGCTTCGGCAAAATGGGCACTGATTGGCGCCATACTGGTGCCTATGTTAATGCAATTGGGTGTGTCACCGGACTTAACACAAGCCGCTTACCGTGTTGGTGATTCGTCAACTAACATCATCACCCCTTTAATGCCTTATTTTCCGCTGATCGTGGTGTTTTGCCAGAAGTATGTGAAATCAACAGGTATTGGTACTTTAGTGGCACTGATGCTGCCTTATTCCATCACCTTATTGGTATGCTGGACCGCCTTTTTAATACTGTTCTGGATGCTGGGTATACCTTTAGGTATTGGTGCCAGCTACCAGTATCCGGCCATCCCTTAAACACAAATCAGGGTTATTGTTCACAATAACCCTGATTTCTTTCTGGTAAAAACTGCAATTTCATGGTTAAACTCAGGCAATACAAACAGATGACGGGTAGCCAACATAGTAATGGGCAAATTGTTGTATAAACAACTCTGTCTTATTTCTCTTTTGCTGAGCAGTCCAACGCTTTTGGCAGCAGAAGTGCTGTCAGTTATTTATCCCGAAGTTAAAGCACCTTACGATGAGATATTTAAGCAAATCGTCAAAGGTATTGAGGATGAATATCAGGGCCCGATAAAATTGTACCCACTCAAATCAACATTCTCAGTCACAGATACAGTGCGACAGCTTGATCAAAACAATGAGCAAATGGTCATCGCGCTTGGAAAAAGTGGTTATCAGGTTGCAAAAGAGGTGTATCAGCGTAAATCTGTGGCAGTGGGTGCTTTACCTATCCAACCCAACGGTATTTCAGGCGTCAGTTTATTGGCCGAACCTAAAGTATTGTTTGATTCACTTCGTTTGCTGGCTCCTTCAGTCAAACGTGTGGCCGTTTTGCACACCCCAGCGAATAAGTGGTTGATTGGCAGGGCTAAAGCTCAGGCAGATCAGTTGGGGTTAACCTTATTACATATCGAAGTGTCCGATTTGAAAAATGCAGTAGCAGAATATGACTCATTGCTTAAAGAATTAGACCCACAAACAGACGCCATTTGGTTGCCGCTGGACCCAGTGACTGCAAATGAGCAGGTCATTTTACCCAAACTGCTTGAATATGCCTGGGAACACAATCTGGTGTTATTCTCCAGCAAACCAGAGCATGCCAAAAGGGGCGCTTTGTTTTCCATGTTCCCGAATCACTATGAATTGGGCAAAGGCCTGGTCTTTATGGTGGAAAGACTTCGCAGTAAAGAAATAGCCTCATCCGTATTGCCTATGGATAAAATGCAATTAGCTGTCAATCTGCGAACAGCGGCACATCTTGGATTTGCGTACAACACCCAGCTGCGTAATAACTTTTCTATTGTGTTCAACAAATAATACTGATGCCTCAACATTCCCCGACTCTCAGGCGACAACTTCTTAAACTTCTGGTACCTGGTCTGGTTTTTATGATGAGTTGTTTCAGTGTGTTGCTGGTCTGGATGACCACCAGCCACACCAGTACCATGGTATTTTCCAATGCACAGCAGGTGGTACGCTCGTTAGCTAATCAGTCGGTGTTGGCTTTGCTGACAGAAAGTGCTGAAAACGCTGAAAATGCATTAGGACAAATCAGCAGCTTCCCTGACGTGACCGGAGTAGGTTTGCTTACTGCAAGCAACGAAATTCTGGTCTGGCATGGCTCAGATGAAAATAAACGACTGTTCAAGCACCATCAATGGCCACAAACACCGGAGCAAAGTCTGAACTGGCAGGATAAACACTACTGGTATCTGGCTGCTGCAGTCGTATTAGAACAAAACGACAATGCAGCAGAGCTATCCTTTGACAGCGACGGGCGCCAACATATTGGTTATGCGCTGGTTAGTTTCAGTAAAGAACGTTTGAGTAACTACAGTAACTCTATTATGTTGGCGATGCTGGCGATCACTACCGCAGCCTTATTGTTGCTTCTGCTTGTCATAAACCATAGTGTTAAAAAGATCACTCAGCCATTGAATACCTTATCGAAAAGTATGTCAGAAGCAGATTTGACACAACAGCATCAACAGGTCAGGGTAGCCGGAACATCAGAAGTTCAGCAAATAGCCTTGTCGTACAACGCAATGATGACAGCCTTAAATGAACGGGATGAACAATTGCGTCAGCACAGAAACGAGTTGGAAGCTCTGGTACAGATCCGTACCATAGAACTCACCAGCGCCCGTGATGCGGCCTTAACATCCAGCCGCCATAAATCAGAATTTCTGGCCAATATGAGCCATGAATTACGCACTCCGATTCAATCGATCATTGGCTACATTGATTTAGTAAAAGAACAGCTGGAACTGCAAAATCAGTTTGATCTGCAGGATGATCTGAACCGGGTGCTCAAAAATGCAGATCGTTTGTTACAAATGATCAACAGCCTGCTGGATTTAGCAAAAATTGAAGCCGGCCGTATGGAGTTGCATCCGCGCGACTGCAGTCTTTATGAGCTGATACAACAGAGTCAGGATCTGATCAACCCTTTGTTAGCCGGGCAACAAAACAGACTGATAGTGCACCAACCTGCTCAGGATCAGCGTTTGCGGCTCGACGCAGAAAAGCTGCTGCAAATTTTAGTCAATTTACTGAGCAACGCGGTAAAGTTTACGCAACAAGGAGAAATTCAATTATCAGCAGAGATAGACGGCCTTTCTTGTGTATTCACAGTAAGTGATTCCGGTATAGGTCTGACTGATCAGCAAATGGCCCAGGTCTTTATGCCTTTTTATCAGGCCGACGGCAGTCAAAGCCGTAAGACAGGCGGAACAGGACTGGGGTTGGCTATCACCAAACAGTTTGTCGAATTGATGTCTGGCACTATAGAAGTCAAACCTGCAAAAGCAGGTGGCGCAGAATTTATAGTAAGGCTTCCGGTTGCTTTGCCGATATAAAAATATATCTGCCTGAATGACTGGAGTTTCAGTCATCAGGTTTTACACTGAATAACAGAAATGGCTGATACAGGTAGGTTCCAGCATAACAATAAGAATAAGGACGCCTAACGGGGATTGATATGACGCAGTTACCAGCCGCTCGTTTAAATTTACTTAGTCTATGCATGCTAAGCTTGTTTTCCTCTGCTTTGGTTCAGGCAGACAATCAATTTATCGCAGAAGATTTAGAGGACTTTTATGGTGCGACTGACTTTGTCAGTATTGCAACAGGCACCACCAAACGTATTGATAAAGCACCAGCCATTACCACTTTAATCACTGCTGAAGATATAGCCCGTAGTGGCGCAACACATCTTGATGAAGTACTGGAACAAGTTCCTGGTTTACATGTCACACCATCCACCATCAGCAGGTTGGATTCTGTTTACTCCATCCGTGGTATTCAGACCGGTTTTAACCCACAAGTGCTGGTACTTTTAAATGGCACTGAATTTAAAAACAGCTTCTCAGGGGGTCTGCCCTACACTTTCAGATTTCCGGCCACCATCATCGAACGTATTGAGGTGATCCGGGGTCCTGGCACCGCTGTGTATGGAGCCGACGCTTATTCCGGCGTCATTAATATAGTCACCAAAGATTTAAGTAAATCCAAATCAGTCATTGGCAGCAGATTTGGCTCTTTTGACAGTAATGATCATTGGTTACATCTGGGACATAAGTGGCAGGACTGGTCTGTTGGTCTGGCTATAGAGCAACAAAAATCGGACGGTGATAAAGACCGCATCGCTGCAACAGATCAACAATCTGTGTTTGACCGGGTCTTTGGCACTCAGGCATCGCAAGCTCCTGGCCCTTTAAGTACCGGCTATAACATTCTGGACGTACACGGCACTGTGCAAAACGGCAATCTGAAATGGGAACACTGGTGGTGGCAACAGCACAAAGGCGGTTTAGGACCAGGTGGCGCCCAATCACTTGACAGCACCGGCTATCAGAACTTCCGCGACTACAGAACTAAACTCAGCTACCTGTACCAACTCAGTCCGGAGTTAAGCTGGACCAATGATTTGTCTTATCTTGATGCCAAAAGCGAAACTTATTTTGTGCTGTTCCCGGCAGGAACCAGATTACCTATAGGAGCGGACGGTAATATTAGTTTCGCCGCCCCTGTCGGCATGGTTTCGTTCCCGGATGGATACATTGGCAGCCCCCGCGGCAATCACAAAGACAGCCGGCTGAATAGTATCTTTCATTACACCGCTTTTACCGGACACCAGTTACGATTAGAGTTAGGCTGGTTTGAACAAAAACTGACTCCCAGAGAACTGAAAAACTTTGGACCAGGTATTCTCGATGGCACTCAAGCTGTAGTGACAGGAGAGCTGACTGACGTCACAGGTACTGATTATATCTACGTCACTCCAGTGCAGCGCAGCAACAGGCATATTAGCCTGCAGGATAGCTGGCGCTTTAAAAGTGACTGGGAACTGACGATTGGCATGAGATACGATGATTTCTCTGACTTTGGCAGCACGCTCAATCCTCGTTTTGCTCTGGTATGGGACACAGCACATAACCTGACCACTAAATTGCTGTATGGCAGTGCTTTCCGTGCACCTTCGTTTAACGAGCTGTTTTTACAAAACAATCCGGCGGCTTTAGGTAACCCGGATTTAGAACCTGAAACCATAGACACGCTGGAACTGGCCTTTGACTATCAATTGAGTTTTAACAACAGGCTGGCACTGAATTTATATAGCTACAAAGCAAAAGATTTGATCGACAAAGCACCTATCCCAGGAACCAGTTTTTTACAAACGGCCAATCTGCAGGATTTAGATGGCCATGGCGCCGAGTTTGAATGGACCTGGCGCGCCGGGGATCAGTGGAAACTGGATAGCAACATCGCCTTTCACAGCACCAAAAACCGTCTGACAGAACAGCAAATTGCTCTGGCTCCCCGCTGGACCGGTGCCATACGAGCTTATTACACCTTCAATGATCAATGGCAAGGCAGTGTCTGGGGATACTGGGTTGCGGATAGAGCCAGAGCTGCAACAGACACAAGAAAAGCCATCAGCGACTATCAATTGTTTAACCTGAGCCTGAGCTATCAACCCGCTCAAAGCGACTGGCAGTTCAAAGGCACCCTAAAGAATCTGTTTGATAAAAAGGCCTATGAGCCCAGTACTGGCGCTGTGCAAAATGATTATCAGCTTGAAGGCTTAAGTATCGCCTTGCAAGCCAGCTATCACTGGGAATGGTGATCAGATGTCTGAAGCTGAAGACTTTGGTTTTTCAGACAAAGCCAGAACCAGGCTTTGTCTGGAACAACCCAGCCCAACAAACCCCTATCTGACAGAAACCTTGTATCTGGCAGGTTATGATCTGCAGCAACTGGTGCAAAAACGCAGTTTCAGTGACACTTTGTATCTGCTGTTTTGCCGCGAGCTGCCAACTCCAGCTCAGTCAGAACTGCTGGAAAAATTAATGACAGGTTTGATCTGTGCATCCCCACGCCATGCCGCCAGCCGGGCAGTGATGAGTGCCGGCATCAGCAAAACCAATCCGGAACATCTGTTGCCTATAGGTTTATTAACCTTAGGAGGCAAGCAGGGAGGAGCAGCCGAAGTGCAGCTGGCTTATCAGTTTTTGCAACAACACCTCAATACAGCTACCGGGCTGGTACTGCAGCAGAACCCGACCCAATCCGGGCATCAGCATCCAGTGCCCGGATTTGGTGCTTTGTTTGGTGACATCGATCCATTGATGCAAAAGCTTGCTGAATACTTACTCAGTCTTGACGGTGCCGGTCCTCATTTACGCTTTGCTCAGCAACTGGCAACACTGATGGCCAAAGAGGGCTATGGTTTACTCGATACCGGACTTTGTGCCGCTGTCTGTGCCGATCTGGCCTTAGGTGCACGGGAAAGTGTGGCCTTGTACCAGTTATTCCGTGCCCCCGGTCTTATCGCTTTAGGTATGGAACAAAGCCATTTGCCCATTCACGCTTTACCTTTACTGGAGGATGAACACTATGTCTTCCAACCCTGACAACTATCTTTTGTGGCAACAAAAGCGTGGAAAAATAGTCACCAGCATAGGCAAATGGGTAGGTGGTGATGACGTACAAGTACGGCAGTACTCTCTGTTAAAAGATTTGTTTCAAAACATCAGTTATATGCAATTGCAGGTACTGAACGCCACAGGCAAACTGGTATCTCCGGAGTTAGGCCGCTGGCTGGAAAATAATTTTATGGTGATGAGTTACCCTGACGCCAGGATCTGGTGCAATCAGGTGGGGGCCTTTGCCGGTACCTTAAAAACCAGCCCTACGGCTGCTACTGCGGCAGGTTGTCTTGCCGCCGACTCCAGAGTGTATGGTGGCAGTCAAACCTCTGAACACGCGATGCATTTTATTCAGCAAACGCTGCTGAAATACAAAGCGGGTCAAAGTATCGAAGCTCTTGTTGCTGCAGCACCTGTGAAACAAGGCAAGCCCGCTATCATTGGGTTTGCACGGCCTGTAGCCCGCACTGACGAAAGGATTGTGCCACATCAGCAGATGACCGAAGCTCTGGGTTTTACCAAAGGCGAGCATATGCAACTGGCTGACTTGCTCGCAGACTATATGCAACACCATTATGGTATGGGTATCAATATTGGTGGCTACACAGCGGCTTTTATGTCCGATCAGGGCTTTTCTCCGGAAGAGGTATACAGGATCAAAAACCTCTGCGTCGCCAGTGGTGTGACTGCCTGTTATCAGGATCAACTGACAGAACCTGAGCACAGTTTTTTACCCTGGCGCTGCGATGATATTGACTATCAGGGGCATGCTCCCCGCCCCCTGCCGGTATAAACACAAAATTTCGGGAGGGATTAACCGCCCGGAGTCGCCGACCCTTTTAAACCTTTTACCCGATCTGCCATAGGCGGCACTTCTTCCGCATCAATGCGTACATCCAGCAAAGTGGGACCTTTTTTGCGAAACAGCGCAGCAAAATCTACAGCTTCCAGTTGCAACGGCGTTTCAATACGAATGGCATCCACTCCCAGTGCATTGGCAAGTGCAGCATAGTTCACCCTGCCCAGTTGATAACCTGTCTGTTCTGCCCCGCCCAGGCGCTGTCCATGCATCACCATGCCCAATACCCCATCGTTGAGTACAATCAGCACCAGTGGCAACTGTTGCTGTAAAGCCACTGTGATCTCCTGTGCGCTCATCAGGTAACTGCCATCCCCTGTGACACAGACATGAGGTTGTGCGCCTTTGCTGGCCAAAGCAGAGCCTATAGCTGCTGAAATAGCCCATGCCATAGCACCCAACCCCATAGCAATATGGTAGTGGCCCTGATACTCGGGTCTTTGGTAATAATGCACGGACCAGGACCAGGCATTGCCTGCATCCACAAACAATCGGGTGCCTTGCGGCAGTGCTTTGCTCAGGTAAGTGAATAAACGTTGTGGTTTTAACGGGATCGAATTATTGGTCGCAGCCTCCGGATCCTGCAACAGGCTAAAAGAGCCATTACAATTGGCTGGAACTACAGCAGCAAAAGCGGGCCAGTCTTTGCCCCATTTCCTTTTCGCTTCACTGATTTCGTCAATCAGCTTTTGGAAGATCACAGGTAAATAACCACAGACATGCAACTTTGCCATAGGTGATCGGGTGAAATGTTCAACACTGGAATCTATATGGATCAGTTTGTGGTTAATTAAATCATCATCCCAACCACTGGTGCCCAGTTCGCCTAAGGCTGCACCCACAGCTAATACCAGATCCAGCTTACCTTCATTATCCTGTAACAGTTCTCTGGCGCTTTGATGCCCGGCAAAACCAAAAACCCCACGGTACAAAGGATGAATTTCATTGACCCAACGTTTGCCCATAGGACCAGTGACAAAAGGGGCGTTTAGTAGTTCTGCCAGCTTCATAATCTGCTCTGAAGCTTCTTTGCAGCCATCTCCCAGAAAAAACGCCACCCGCTTTGCCTGGGATAATTCCTGCAACAAACGTTGCAATGCAGTTTTATCTGACAATGAAAATTGCTGGGTTAAAAGTTCAGTCCTCACATTGGGTAAAAAACCGGCTTCGGCTCTTAATACATCGGAAGGAATAGAAATATGGGACGGACCGGCAGGCACTCTGCTGGTCGCCATAATGGCAGCTATCAGCTTGTTCTCAAGTTGCTCATGGTGACTGACCAGAGAATTGTATCTGGTGCAATGACGAAACATTCCCACTATGTCGATGGCAGAGCAGGACGAGTCCTGCAGCGCTCTGCGACCAAACTTGGGTAACGGAGTTTGTGCTGTGATCACCAGCATAGGCACGTTGTCGGCATAGGCACTGGCGACTCCGGTCAACAGATTGGTGGCTCCCGGCCCTGTGGTTGCACAGCAGACTCCGGGCCGTCCTGTTTCTCTGGCATAACCATCCGCCATAAAAGCCGCGCCGGCCTCGTGTCTGGCGACTATGGCTCTGACGCCGCCCCTTCGTTCGCTACGAGCCAGGGCATCAAATAAAGGTTCAATAGCACCACCAGGCACACCAAAGACATAATCAACCTTAAGTTGATTCAGATAAGCGACCAGAAGGTCGGCATAAGTCAGAACGTCCTTGTCAATCAGCTCTTCCATGTTAAGAGCGTCTTGAATCATCACTGCATTACCTGTTTCATTTGTTGTTAAATAAACCAAAGGATATGCAGTCTAGCCGATAAAGCCTGAACAAGTGGAGCTTTTTTAAATAGTTAAGTTGTTGTTTCCAAAATGTATTTTTTTAGATTTTCGATGTCCATGGGTTTGCTGATATGGTAGCCCTGCGCATAATCCACGCCCAGTTCTTTTAGCAGATCAAGAATACGTTCATTTTCGACAAATTCCGCCACAGATTTGCGATTTAACACCCTGGCTATCTCAGCTATAGACTTCACCAGTGCATAATCAATCTGATCCACATCCATTTCTCTGACAAAAGAGCCATCAATTTTAATGCTGTGTGCAGGCAGTTGCTTCAGATAACTAAAAGTGCTGAAACCAGTGCCAAAATCATCAATGGAAAATTCACAGCCCAGTTGTGTCAAAGATTCAATCATCAGTCGTGTAGCCTGAATATTACTTAAACTGGCACTCTCCGTCAGTTCAAAAATAATACGGGTGGCATCTACCTGATATTGCTCCAGTTTCTGTTTAATCAAAGGCAACAGTCGGGCGTCACTAAAAGCCTGAGCCGACAGATTAATAGCTACCTTATGCAATTCCGGATATTGATGCATCATAGCAATGGCTTTAGATATCACCTGATGATCCAAAAGATTGATATCCTCAGCACGTTCCAATGCCGGAATAAACTCTCCCGGATACACCAGTCTGTCTTCGAGCTGTAATCGCACCAGCGCTTCAAAATAGGCGACTTCACCGTTGCTGACTTTGACTATAGGTTGAAAGTGCAAGGTGATTTGATCATTAACTATGGCTTCCTGTAACTGATGGGACCATTGCAAAGACAGTTGCAGTTCACCGCTGTCCTGATCGTCATCTGTATAACAATGCACCAGATTACGCCCTTTACGTTTGGCGACATACAAAGCGATGTCCGCTTGCTGTAAATACTGTTGAGCCTCACTGGCAGAGCCATCTATTTTAGCTAAACCTATACTGCAACTGATTTTATAAACCCGGTCTGCAATACGGTAATGTCCTTGTTGCAACGAAGCGCAAAGCCGTTGTGCCCGCTGTTCAGCAGAACTCAGCTCGCAATGAGTTAACAGCAAAGCAAACTCATCGCCCCCCACCCGGCACAGCACGTCATCTTTTCCTAAACCAGCACTGAGCAAGCTGGCGACTTCACGTAAAATTGCATCACCTTGCGAATGGCCTTGCGAGTCATTGATCACTTTAAAATGATCCAGATCCAAATACAGCAGCGCATGCTGTTCCTGGTTATTGCGGGCTGATGCCGCCAGCCGGTTTAATTCCTGATCAAAAAAGTAGCGGTTATACAAACCGGTCAGAGTGTCATGCAGCGCCAGGTGTTTGAGTTCCTGCTCTGCCTTTTTGCGCTCATCTATGTTTTCCAGCGTGACTGTTAAACCTGCTTTCCCTTCACCGGAAAGCAGGGTCAAATCAGCAATGACCCAGTGCAGCTCGCCTTGATCATCAAAAAGTTGCAGCTCATGGCGCCAGTGTGATTTAAGCCCTGAAAATAAAAAATTCAATTGTTGCTGCCACAGGAGTTTGTCCTGCTCTGCCAGATAATGACTCATAGGAAAATTTAAACCCGCAGCCCCTGCAAACCTGGACCAGGCCTTGTTGGCAAACTGGATCTGCCCCCTGTTATCCAGCTCCATCACCACAGTGGAGACGTGATCAAGTACCCGCTGATGTGTCATTGACAGGGCTTTGTAACGGGATTCGCTGCTGGCAAGAGCCTGAACTTTATGGCCAAACTGTTGGTTACTGACCATAAAGTCTTCACGTTGTGCTGCCACTTCCATCACTTTACGCAGTTGATCAGCCCGAAAGGGTTTGCTGATAAAATCAGCAGCACCTTGCAACAACATCTCTTCAGCCAGTTCAACGCCGGCATGGGCCGTCATAACAACAACAGATTGCGATTGTTGTATTGCCATAATATGTCGCAGCACCTGCTGACCCGTCATACCGGGTAGCATCACATCCAGCAACACCAAAGTGTAGGTATCAGGTTTATAGAGTTCGACCGCTTCAAAGCCCGTGCTGGCGAGGGTGATTTTATAAAAAGGCTGCAGAATACGCCGCGCCAGTTCAGCGATATCCGGATCGTCTTCAACCAGCAATAGCTCTGGTTTCTTCTGGTGATTGATGGGCTGTTCAGCGTACTGCTGTATATATTCAGGTAATTTTTGATACTGATCGAGCGGCAAGACTAAATCTATACCATAGGCTCGTGCTGTAGTTTCAGTGATTCGTTCACAATACGTAGAACTTAATAAAATAAAGGGGGTGGAAGCTGCAGATTGCAGCACATTAGATCGCAGTAGCCTGGCTAAACGCCAGCCATCAATGCTACCAATTTCTATCTCAGAAATCACTAATTCAAAAGCTTTGCTTTTTAACTGCACTATGGCTTCAGCGCTGTTCGTAACAGCAGTCACAGCCCAGCCACCTTGTGACTTCAACAACTGTACAACAGAGCCTCGACTCTGCTCTTCAGCAACAACTAATAATAAAGACAGAGGTTGCGCCATCCAGAACCTAATTTAAATATGAGGGCTACACTGAGCACCGTACTAGTAATTTCACCATATCTGCTGCCTGCAACAGGCGCAAGATTTATTTGGTTATGGCGGGTTCATTGAGCACTATAACTCAGGCTGTACCTTTGAGGCTTCAGCCTGCTACCATAGCCACTTTCAGAATAGATGTGAAACAGTAAAAAAACATGCGTATACCCAGAATTTATCAGCCTGGTGCCATTGTATTGCAGCAGGATTTTGCCTTAGCCGAAGACGGCGCCAATCATATTGGCCGCGTGTTACGTATGCAGGCTGGTGACGAGTTATGTTTATTTAATGGCGACGGTTTAAATTATCAGGCTGTAATTAGCTCTGTTGAAAAAAAACAGCTGTGGGTAAAAGCCATCAGTTCAAGCGAAAATCCGGTGGAATCCCCTCTGAAACTGCATTTAGGTCAGGGAATTTCCCGTGGGGATCGGATGGATTTTGTCATTCAAAAAGCGGTCGAGCTGGGCGTCACTGAAATCACTCCATTGTTTACAGAGCGTTGTGGTGTGAAGCTGGATGCAGAACGTCTGGCCAAACGTACGGAACAATGGCAAAAAATTGCGATAGCCGCTTGTGAACAATCTGGCCGCAGTGTAGTTCCGCTAGTGCACACTGCTATCCAGCTTACTAAATGGCTGGTGCAAGAGACAAAAGATTTAAAGCTGACCTTGGATCCATGGACTTCTGACTCCATTAAGACCATAGCCGGCAGCCAGACTATTCGTTTAGTCATAGGCCCTGAAGGTGGTTTTACCGATGCGGAAGTCGCTCAAACGAAAGACGCTGGTTTTATGGCTGTTCGTTTAGGCCCACGCGTATTACGTACCGAAACGGCTGCTTTGACCGCCATCAGCGCATTACAGTTACAATTTGGTGATCTGGCCTGAACAGAGCCCATACAGGAGTGAAGATGATTAAATTAGGCATAGTGATGGACCCTATTGCGGGCATCAATATCAAAAAAGACTCCAGTTTTGCCATGTTATTGCAGGCACAATCCCGTGGTTATCAGCTGCATTATATGGAAATGAATGACCTGTATTTAATTGAAGGTCAGGCCCGCGCCCGCACCCGTTTGTTATCTGTGCAGCCAAATGGCGAACACTGGTATGACTTTGGTGGCGCACAAGACATACCACTGTCCGATTTAGATGTGATCTTAATGCGCAAAGATCCACCTTTTGATACTGAATTTATTTACGCCACTTACATTCTGGAACGAGCTGAAGACGAAGGCACCTTGATTGTCAATAAACCTCAAAGCCTGCGTGACGCCAATGAAAAGCTGTACACCAGCTGGTTTGCTGAACATACACCAAAAACGCTGGTAACCCGTGACGCAGCGCGTTTAAAGGCCTTTTACCAGCAAGAACAGGATGTGATTTTAAAACCCCTGGATGGTATGGGTGGCGCTTCAATTTTCCGTTTAAAACCGGACGATGCCAACGTCAGCGTCATTATCGAAACCCTGACAGAACATGGCAGCCGTTATGCCATGGCGCAAAAGTTTATTGCTGAAATTAAAGACGGTGACAAACGTGTGCTGGTGGTCAACGGTGAACCTGTGCCTTATTGTTTAGCCCGCATTCCGGCCAGTGGTGAAACCCGCGGTAATTTAGCAGCCGGGGGTCGTGGCGAAGCAAGGCCCTTAACCGAAAGTGACTGGGCCATTGCCCGTGCCGTTGGTCCTACTCTGAAAGCCAAAGGCTTAATTTTTGTAGGTCTGGATATTATTGGTGACCGGTTGACTGAAATTAATGTCACAAGCCCAACCTGTATCCGTGAAATTGAAGCGGCTTTTCCGGTGAATATTACCGGCATGTTATTTGACCAGATTGAACTACTGTTAAAGCAGAACCAATTAGTAAAACAAAATCAGCTATCAAACCAAAATCAACCAGGGTCCTAAGGCGGTACTATGGACAATTTTCAGAATCATTTATTGATTGCCATGCCGGGTCTTGACGATCCTATGTTTAAACGCAGTGTCACCTACATTTGTGAGCACAATGCTGAAGGTGCCATGGGCATTGTGATTAATCACCCTATGCCAGTGAAAGTAACTGAGTTATTAAGTCAGCTGCAGATTGAACATGATATTGAAAGCAAGGCGGCTAAAGCTCATGTTTGTGCTGGTGGCCCTGTGCAAAGTGATCGTGGTTTTGTGTTGCATACCCCCAAAGACGGCTACACCAGCAGTATGCGGCTGAATAACGATTTGATGGTGACTACTTCACGCGATATTTTAGAAAAGCTCACCACAGAAGAGGCGCCGGACAAATTTATTCTGGCGTTAGGCTATGCGGGCTGGAGTGCTGGCCAACTGGAAAAAGAAATGGCAGAAAACAGCTGGCTGATGATCCCGGCCGACAACAATATTATTTTTGAATTAAGCCATGCCGAAAAATGGCAAGGTGCCGCTCATGCGATGGGCATTGAAGTCTGGCAATTAAGCCCTGAAGCAGGTCACGCCTGATGAGTAGCAGCGTCACCGTATTGGCTTTTGACTATGGTTTAAAAAGTATTGGCGTGGCTGTAGGTCAAAGCATGACAGGCACAGCCACTATGCTCAAAGCTTTAAAAGCGCAGGATGGCATTCCGAACTGGGATCAAATCGAAGCCTTAATCAAAGAATGGCAGCCTAAGTTGCTGGTGGTAGGTTTACCTCTGAATATGGATGGCACAGAGCAGCCTTTTACGGCCAGGGTGCATAAATTTGTCAATCGGCTGCATGGCAGGTACGGTTTGCAGGTAAAAACTCAGGATGAGCGTTTAACCACTGTAGACGCCCGCTCACAGCTGTTTGCAGAAGGTGGGTTTAAAAAACTCAGCAAAGAGTTGGTCGATAGCCTGTCAGCCAAACTGATTTTAGAAAGCTGGTTTGAAAATGGTGGCGCTTATGGCGATTAAAACCGGCTTCTACCGCCACTACAAGGGACCTTTGTATCAGGTACTGTCGGTGGTGCATCACAGTGAAACCAACGAAGAGCTGGTGCTGTATAGAGCTTTATACGGCGACTTTGGCTTATGGGTGCGGCCACTGGACATGTTTGTCAGCAATGTCGAAGTGGCAGGCGAACTGGTGCCACGTTTTAGTTTTGTTTCAGAACAAGCCCCTGCGGAATTGGGAAAGTTGCCCGATATTCTTCAACTGATGTAACCAGCTTAGGGCATCTATCATCAATTTACACAAAAGAAAACTCCATGCGTTTGAGCTCTTCTGAAATCGCAGCCATTAAGGCCGCCGTTGCTCAGGTTGCCGGCACTACTGCCACCGTGCGTTTATTTGGTTCCCGAATGGACGACCATAAACAAGGCGGTGATATAGATTTGTTGGTGGAAACTCCTGGAGAACCAGAGAACGCCGCTTTGACTGCTGCACGAATTGAAGCGCAGATTATTATAGCTTTGGGCGACCAAAAAATAGACGTGTTATTAAAAGCACCTAATTTGATGTACCTGCCTATTCATCAAGTTGCAGAAAAAGGCATATTGTTATGACCTTAAAGCGTCAGGTCCAATCGGATGATGTGTCACAACTAACTCAAATTGAAACAGTCTAACGACCCTGCGGACGGGGATAAACCCCGTCCCTATAACCTAAAAACAATGACGACGAATTACAACCTAATCATTATCCGTTAACCCAGCCACAGTCACACCAGACAATAAGCCTGCGCCTGTTGTGCCCTCTTTTAGTTTCATCATCAAACGTAAATCGTTTGGTGAATCGGCATAATGCAGCGCGTCGGCGTGGCTGATTTGGCCTGTTTTGTATAAATCGTACAGCGCCTGATCAAAGGTTTGCATACCCAGCTCGCGGGATTTGCTCATCGCCGCTTTAATTTCACCTATTTCACCGCGTTTAATTAAATCGGCAATAAGCGGCGAATTCAGCAGTACTTCAATAGCAGCCACCCGTTTTTTACCATCCACTGTAGGCACCAGTTGCTGGGCTACTATGGCGCGTAAATTCAGCGATAAATCAAAGAGTAACTTGCCGTGTTTTTCTTTGGGCACCAAATGCATAATACGGTCTATGCCCTGATTGGCGTTGTTGGCGTGTAAAGTGGCGATACATAAGTGGCCTGTTTCAGCAAAAGACAGCGCGTATTCCATGGTGTCCTGACTACGGATTTCACCGATAAGAATCACATCAGGAGCCTGACGTAACGAGCTTTTCAACGCCGCTTCAAAGGACTCAGTATCTATCCCCACTTCACGCTGCGTCACCAGGCTTTTTTGGTGATCGTGCACAAATTCAATAGGGTCCTCAATAGTCAAAATATGACCACGGGCATTTTGATTGCGATAACCCAGCAATGCGGCTAAGGAAGTCGATTTACCAGCGCCCGTGCCACCAACAAAGAGCACCAAACCACGTTTGGACATAATAATGTCTTTGAGTACAGTCGGCAGGCCTAAATCATCGGCTTTAGGGATAGTGGTGACAATACGACGCACCACCATGCCCGCCTGATCACGTTGCCAGAAGGCAGATACCCGAAAGCGCCCGGCTTCATTAGCAATAGCGAAGTTACATTCCTTTTCCTGCTGAAACTGCGCTTGCTGTTTGGCTGTCATGGCGGATAACACCAGCGCCAGCGATTGCTCAGGGTCCAGCACTTGTTCAGCTATAGGTAACATTTCGCCATTAATTTTGGCGGATGCAGCAAGTCCTGCGGTAATAAACAAATCCGAAGCACCAGCGGCCACCATTTTGTGTAAATAATCCACTAAAGTCATAGCAGTTACCCCATCCGCCCCATATTGCCCATGCTGTTAAAGGAGTTTTTGTCCTGAGCTTTAGCCAAAGCGTCTTTCTGGTTAATGGTTCCCCTGTTCACCAGATTGATCAGGCATTGATCCATGGTCTGCATGCCATGAGAAGCACCGGTTTGGATCACTGAGTACATCTGAGCAATTTTATCTTCACGGATCAGGTTTCGAATGGCCGGAACACCCAACATAATTTCATGGGCAGCCACCCTACCGCCGCCATTTTTCTTCAGCAAGGTTTGTGAAATAACGGCCCGCAGCGATTCAGACAACATAGAACGTACCATGGCTTTTTCTTCACCAGGGAAAACGTCAATAATCCTGTCTATGGTTTTTGGTGCTGAGGTGGTGTGCAAAGTACCAAACACCAAATGACCTGTTTCTGCAGCTGTCATGGCCAGACGAATAGTTTCCAAATCCCGTAATTCGCCGACCAGTATTACATCAGGGTCTTCACGCAGCGCTGAGCGCAAGGCGTTGCTGAAACTATGAGTATCACGGTGCACTTCACGCTGGTTAATTAAACTCAGTTTATTCTGGTGAACAAATTCAATAGGATCTTCTATCGTCAGAATATGATGGTTTTTAGTGCTGTTGATGTAATCAATCATAGCCGCCAACGTAGTCGACTTGCCCGAGCCTGTAGGACCTGTCACCAGCACCAGCCCGCGTGGGTTGTCAGAGATACTGCGAAACACATCTGGCGCATGTAAGTCTTCCAGACTTAACACCTCGCTTGGGATAGTACGAAACACAGCAGCAGCGCCGCGGTTTTGAACAAAAGCATTCACACGAAAACGCGCTAAACCCGGCACTTCAAAAGAAAAGTCGGATTCAAGCTTTTCTTCGTATTCTTTACGCTGACGGTCATTCATAATGTCGTACACCAAAGAGTGCACTGCTTTGTGGTCTAAAGCCGGAATATTTAAACGTCGCACATCACCATCGACCCGAATGAGGGGTGGTACACCGGCTGATAAATGCAGATCCGAGGCTTTATGTTGCACACTAAAGGCGAGTAATTCGGTAATATCCATGGTGAAAAGCACTCCAAAGCAAGGGCCAAAAACAGAGTTGATATGACAAACAACATAGCAGAAGCGTTGAAATCAGCCTACAACGCCATCACAGAATTTCAGATAAAACAGCAATTATCCCAACAAAGCCGTCTGATTGCTGTCAGTAAAACCAAACCAGCCTCCTCTGTTGCTGCTGCTTATCAGGCAGGCCAACGCGCTTTTGGTGAAAACTATGTGCAGGAACTGGTCAGTAAAGCGACAGAATTAAGCAGTCTTGAGCGGATAGAATGGCATTTTATTGGCCCTATTCAATCCAATAAAACCAGAGACATAGCGCTTTACGCCGACTGGGTGCACAGCATAGACAGACTAAAAATTGCGGAGCGTTTATCAGCTCAGCGGCCTTCTGATAAAACACCACTTCAGGTGCTGCTGCAGGTAAATATCAGCGGCGAAGAGTCTAAATCAGGTATATCCCCGTCAGATTTGTTTGAATTAGCAGCTGCAGTTGCAAAATTGCCAAAGCTGGAGTTAAAAGGTTTGATGGCCATTCCAGAACCCGGTAAAGGCGCTGAAGCTTTTGAGCAAATGCAAAAGCTGTCACTGCAATTGCAACAGCAACATCCTGATGCAAAAGAACTTTCAATGGGCATGTCCGACGACTGGCAAGAGGCTCTGCGCTTTGGTTCTACTATGATAAGATTAGGCACGGCCATTTTCGGAGCCAGGGAAACAAATTCACATGATTGATAATACTGTAGCTTTTATAGGCGCTGGCAATATGGCGCAGTGCATTAAATTGATGGGGCATGATCATGTCCGCAGCAATGGAAAAAAATTCGCATGATTGACAATACAGTCGCATTTATAGGCGCTGGCAATATGGCGCAGTGCATTATCGGCGGTATGATTAAGCAAGGTTATCCGGCTGAAAATATTATTGCTGCCAACCGTAATGCGGAAAAATTAAAGGCCTTAAAAAGCCAATACCAGATTGAAACCACCACAGACAATATCGAAGCGGTCACTAAAGCCGATGTGATAGTGCTGGCGGTGAAACCTCAGATGATGGCTGAAGTCTGCCAGCAGCTGATAGAACAAGCGCCTGAATGTCAGGAAAAGCTGTTTATCTCGGTTGCCGCTGGTATTTCTGTTGAACGTTTTGAACAGATGTTAGGCCAGGTGCGTATTATCCGCGCTATGCCAAATACACCGGCTTTGGTTGGTTTAGGCGTGACAGGGTTATTCCCAAGCCGCTGCTCTGTGTATGAGCAGTCCTTTACCGAAAAACTCTTTGTAGGCACAGGCAAAACCGTCTGGCTGGAAAAAGAGCAGGACATTAACGCTATTATTGCCGTCACCGGCAGCGCTCCGGCCTACTTTTTCTATTTTATGCAGGCCATGCAGCAAGTAGCGCAGGAACTTGGGTTTGATGAAAACCAGGCAAAAGCTATGGTGGCCCAAACTGCTTTAGGTGCAGCCACTATGGCCAGTCAGTCTGATTTATCTTTTGAAGCATTACGCGCTCAGGTCACGTCAAAAGGTGGCACCACACACGAAGCTATTGAAACTTTTAAACAACATAAGCTTGAAACCATGGTCAAAGACGCCATGTATGCAGCGATACGCCGTGCTGAAGAAATGGCAAAAACTCTTTAAGGACCCATAATGACCGAAGCATTCTTTTTTCTGTTAAGCAGCCTGATCAAACTTTATTTAATGGTGGTGCTGCTGCGTATCTGGCTGCAAAGCGCCAAAGCCGATTTTTACAACCCATTCAGTCAGTTTGTCGTCAAAGCCACAAACCCAGCGATTATTCCACTGCGCCGCTTTTTACCCAGTATGGGCCCGGTAGATACCGCCAGTTGGATATTTGCTTTTGCTATTTGTGTACTGCATGTGGCTATAGTGCAATTACTGCAATTAGGTCAGGTGCTGTATATGTATTTGCCTTTAAGCGCTTTGGTATTGCTGATCACCGAAGCCTTGCAACTGGCATTCTGGATTTTAGTGATCCGCGCTTTACTGAGCTGGTTTAGTCAGGGCCGTAATCCGGTTGAGCTGGTGATGCACCAGTTGACAGAACCTTTATTGCGCCCGGTGCGTAAAGTAATACCAGCTATGGGTGGTTTGGATCTGTCTTTGCTGGTGGTGCTTTTAGGTATTCAGTTTATCCAGATTTTATTGACCAATATGTTACGCGGTTTCTAAATGTTAACCCGACTGACCAACGGCGATATTCTGCTGCAGCTGCATGTGCAGCCAGGTGCCAGTCGTGATCAGTTTTTAGGTCTGCATGGTGATGCCATCAAGGTAGCTATTAAAGCCCCACCTGTGGATGGCAAAGCCAATGCTCATTTACAACAGTTTCTGGCCCAAAGCTTTGACGTGGCTAAACGTCAGGTGCTGCTGGAAAAAGGCGAACTGAGCCGACAGAAAAAATGGCGAATTCTGGCGCCCTGCTCTGTTCCTGAAGCCTTACAACCTTATCTGGAGTCAACATGAAAATTTATCTGCTGGCAGCAAGCCTGGTTCTTGCCTTATTTATAAGCCCACTTCAGGCAGAACAAAAAAAAGTACTGGGGCCATGGGATGTGCATTACATTGCCTTTGACAGTACTATTATTGATGCCAAAATAGCGCAAAGTTATCAGCTGCAGCGCAGTAAATATCAGGCTGTGCTGAATATTTCAGTACTGAATAGCAAGGACCAAAAAGCACAACAAGTACGAATTTCAGGCACAGCCACAGATCTGACGCAAAAACAGATCGAGCTGAGCTTTCGTGAAGTAAAAGAAGGTGAAGCCATTTATTATCTGGCACAAGTACCTGTGCATGACCAAAAACACCTGAAGTTTAAACTGGATATCTGGCAAGGCACAGAAAACCAGAAACTTGAGTTCTCACAGATGTTTTATACCGAATAATCCTCTTTTATCCGGCTCAGTATCCACTGAGCCTTTTTGTTTCAAAGGTTTCCTTAATGAATAAACTTGTTTTAGCCACAGGCAATAAAGGTAAATTAGCCGAGTTATCCGCCTTGCTTGCACCTTTTGACTGGCAGGTAGTACCGCAGTCCGATTTTCAGGTGCCGGACGCTATTGAAGATGGTTTAAGTTTTATTGAAAACGCGCTGATTAAAGCCCGTCATGCCAGCCGTTTAACTGGCCTGCCCGCTATTGCCGACGATTCAGGTTTAGCTGTAGATGCTTTAGGTGGCGCACCTGGTATTTATTCAGCCCGTTATGCCGGTGAGCATGGCAATGATTTAAAAAACCTGCAAAAGCTACTGGTCGATTTACAAGAGGTGCCACAAGCTGAACGTAATGCTCAGTTTCATTGTGTATTGGCTTTTGTGCGTCATGCTGACGATCCTGTGCCTGTGATAGCCCATGGCATTTGGCATGGCCAGATTGCCTTTGAAGCTGCTGGTTCAGGTGGTTTTGGTTACGACCCGATATTTTTACCTGATGATGCCCAAAGCACTGCTGCTGAACTAAGCTCAGAGCAGAAAAAAGCCATCAGTCACAGAGGCAAAGCCTTGCGCTTATTGGTGTCTTTGCTGAAAGGCGAACACGCCTGATGAGTCTGGCATCAACAACACAACTGCAGTTGCCTCCACTGGCACTTTATATCCATATTCCCTGGTGCATTCAAAAGTGCCCTTATTGCGACTTTAACTCGCATGCAGTCAAACAAGGCATTCCTGAGCAAGAATATATCAGCCATTTGTTGGCCGATTTACGTCAGGATCTGGGCTATGTGCAAGGCCGCGCTATCAGCTCCATTTTTATTGGCGGCGGTACACCCAGCACTTTTAGTGGTGAAGGCATTCAGGCTATTTTAGATGGTGTGCGCAAAGAGCTGCAGTTAACAGACGACTGCGAAATCACCATGGAAGCCAACCCTGGTACTGTAGAAGCAGCGCGTTTTGCCGCTTATGTGGCCGCTGGCGTGACTCGTTTTTCTATTGGCGTACAAAGTTTTCAGACCGAACAGCTCAAAGCCCTGGGCCGTATTCACGATTGTGATGAAGCCATTAAAGCAGCACAACTGGCCGCCACCTTACCATTGCAAAGTTTTAATCTGGATTTAATGCATGGCTTGCCGGATCAGGATGTTGCAGGTGCTTTGGCTGATTTACAGCAAGCTATAGATCTGAAACCACCGCATTTATCCTGGTATCAGCTGACGATAGAACCTAATACCGCCTTTGCGTCACGCCCTCCTGTGCTGCCGGAAGACGAAGCCTTGTGGGATATTCAGGAGCAAGGCCATATGCTGTTACAACAACATGGCTACACTCAGTACGAAATCTCAGCCTATAGTCAGCCAGGCCTGCAGTGCAGACACAACCTGAACTACTGGCGTTATGGCGACTACTTAGGTATAGGTTGTGGCGCTCATGGCAAAATCACTGTGCCAGAGACTGGTAAAATTATCCGGCCAGTAAAAATTAAACACCCCAAAGGTTATATGGATATCAGCAAAGGTTATCTTGACGAAAGCACTGAAGTAGCGCCTGAAGACAGAGCTTTTGAGTTTTTTATGAACCGCTTTCGCTTACTCGAAGCTTGTCCTAAACAAGATTTCAGCGCTTATACCGGCTTGCCCGTCACATCTGTAGAAGATGCGCTTGCCAAAGCAGAGCAACTGGGGTTAATTAACAACACAGAATTACACTGGCAAATCAGCCCAAAAGGCGCGCGTTACCTGAATGATTTGCTGTCACTTTTTATCGACTAACCATTCATATAACAAAGGTCCATTTATTTATGTATTTACGATATTCAGCACTGGCGCTGGCGGTAAGCCTGGCAACAGTGGCAGGCTGCAAACCGGCCTCTACTCCTATCGATCAAAGCAAAATCATTGAAGCTACTGTGGTTCTGACTGAAAATCAAAAAGCTGACGCCCTGTTCGAGAAGATTTTCCAGCAGTCTGTAGATAACAGTCCGGAAACACAAACAGCTTTAGGTTTAAAAACCAATTACGATCAGTGGGATGATTTATCAGAAGTACAAACCCAAAAAGAGCTGGAACAAGCCAAAGAACAGCTGGCGCAGGTGCAGGCTTTGAACATGCAAAGCCTCGACACTGGCCGTCAATTGAGCGTGAAGCTTTTGACAGCGCGCTTACAGGCTCGTTTAGATGATGCCAAATGGGACTTATACAGCTACCCTGTCAATCAGATGTTTGGCACCCATTCCACTGTGCCTTCCTTGCTGATTAACCAGCACAGCATCAGCGATGAAGCCGATGCCAAGGCCTATATTGGCCGCTTAAAAGGCGTAACTACCTATTTCAAACAACTGGAACAACAACTGCAGGCCCGCGCAGATATTGGCGTTTTACCACCCAAGTTTGTGTTTGCTCATGTGATTGGTGCCAGTCGTAATATCATCAGCGGCGCACCTTTTGACGGTGGCAACGACAGCACTTTATTGGCAGATTTCCGTGGCAAAGTACAAGAACTGAAGCTGGAACAGGCTGAAAAAGACTTACTGCTCAAAGAAGCTGAACTGGCTTTAGTGGGCAGCGTAAAACCAGCTTATGAAAACCTGATCAAGTTGCTGACGACCTTAGAAGAAAAAGCCGGTACTGAAGATGGTGTATGGCGCTTTAAAGACGGCGATGAGTTTTACGCCAACCGCTTAGCCCGCATCACGACTACAGATTACAGTGCTGAAAAAATTCACCAGTTAGGTTTGTCTGAAGTCGCCCGTATTCACGAAGAAATGAAAGGCATTATGAAAAAAGTCGGCTTTAAAGGCGACTTACAGCAGTTTTTTGCCTTTATGCGCGACGACCAGCAGTTTTATTACCCGGACACTGCCGAAGGCAAAGCAGAGTATTTAGCCGAAGCCACTCGTCTTATCGATACCATGAAATCGCGTTTGGATGAGCTCTTTATCGTTAAACCTAAAGCCGACATGGTGGTAAAAGCAGTAGAACCGTTCCGTGAGCAATCCGCTGGTAAAGCCTTTTACGAGCAACCTTCTATGGATGGCAGCCGCCCTGGTATTTATTACGCCAACCTGTACCGCATGAGTGGTATGCCGAAGTATCAAATGGAAGCGCTGGCTTATCATGAAGGTATTCCGGGCCATCATATGCAAATTGCCATAGCCCAGGAGCTGGACAATGTGCCTAAGTTCCGTAAGTTTGGTGGTTATACCGCTTATATCGAAGGCTGGGGTTTATACACTGAGTTCCTGCCTAAAGAGATTGGCATGTATCAGGACCCCTACTCCGACTTTGGTCGTTTAGCCATGGAGCTATGGCGCGCCTGCCGTTTGGTGGTCGACACAGGTTTACACAATAAAAAATGGACCCGCGAACAGGCCATTCAATATTTGGTAGACACAACGCCAAACTCAAAAGGTGAAGCCGTCAACGCCATAGAGCGTTATATCGTTATGCCTGGCCAGGCCACAGCCTACACTGTGGGTATGCTGAAAATGCTGGAACTGCGCGAAAAAGCCAAAACAGCACTGGGCGACAAGTTCGATATCCGCCAATTCCACGACGTAGTACTGAAAAACGGCGCAGTGCCGCTGGACGTGCTGGAGCAGTTAGTGGATCAGTATATTCAATCGGCTAAGGCAGCAGCTTAACTGATATTGATTCAATTAATACTGTAAGGGCGCCCCTTGTGGGCGCCCTTTTTTGTAGTTCTTTTCCGCACTGCTCACATTTCTGTTTTTGCATTTGGCACTGATTTCACCGATCTACGCAGACACGCCGTGAATAGGTGCGTATTGCCTCCTCTGCAGTCTTCCACGGTTTTGAACAACAAAACCCATTCTACCGGGCAGCCCCTCAGATAACTGCTCTATTGAACTACCACTTTACCCCGTGTAGCTGAAGGCACACAAACCTAATGGTTCTGCCCTTCACTGAGTTCACTCGTACCGACACTTTGTGCCAATAGCTGACATTCAGCGTTGTAGTAAATACCTGATCATCACTTCTTTTACTATCACAAACCGCTGGATAAATTCCCAAGTGTCTAGCTTGAGTAAATTCAAGAACAACTAGTGTACTGACTGTATAAATTTTGTCGCACTCATATTTACTGATTACAGAAAAACCTGTTGAAAAAGAGGTACATCAGCGTTAGTTTGGTATGATTAAAAATCATGAAAGAAGGCAGAAAAATGTTCGACTTGCGGGCGGACAGCCTTTGAAAACGGATTGTTAGCCGCAAGGAGGCACCGATGTCCCAATACAAACTCACTGAAGAAATTTTGAATCGTTCTCAGGCTCAAATTTGGGACATAGCACAGCTAGAATGGAGCCTGTATCAAATATATGAGGCAGAAGAGCCAGAAACCTGTCTGTGCGGTCACTTTCCAATAATTGAAATATGCACACTGCATAATAAACTAAACGGACAATTCGCAACCGTAGGCAACTGCTGCGTAAAGAAATTCATTGGCCTACCTTCC
Source organism: Rheinheimera soli (assembly GCF_031457405.1). GTDB lineage: Bacteria > Pseudomonadota > Gammaproteobacteria > Enterobacterales > Alteromonadaceae > Pararheinheimera > Pararheinheimera soli_A. Next base: position 194,989 of record NZ_JAVDWR010000007.1, read on the forward strand.
GACCTTATATTCCAAGCAGTGAAGCGCGTCCGGAAAGACAATCAAAAATCGCTTAATGCAGAAGCCATAAAACATGCACATGAAAAAGGCTGGATAAACGACTGGGAATACAATTTCTCAATCGACACAATGCGAAAGAGAGTTCTCACTGGCAAGCAACTTCAAACACGCATGAAGGTCAATGAAAAAATGCTTGCTAACATGAAGCGAAATAGTGGTAACGGCTAACAAGTGGTTCAAATCGTTCGCTTCGCTCACTGGGACGGGCTAAAGCTCGCCCCTTAACCAAACGTTAGCCGTCCTTAAAGTTTTAACGTAATTCTGAGGTGTATTTTGATAAGAGTTATTTCACCATCCTCTACAAATAACAAAAATGAAAAAGGCATCAAGTTCTATCTTCGACAAGATAATTGGAATGATCATGGCTACCAAACTCAGTATCATTTAGTTTTATCTGGTGCATATAGCTCAGATGGAGAGCCTGTTTCTATTGGAAATGTCAAAATTCTTAAAAAAGGTCAGAAGTCTACCGATTCTCATATGCTTGCCGTTGGAGATATCGATAGTCTTGACACAGAATTTTGTTCTTTGGGCCAATCATTAGATTATTATGAGCGATTAGCTAATATTGACGTAGATATAAGGGATTACATATTTTCTGCGTTGAATGATGTAGTTATACAAAAAAAATTAAAAGAACCATTTGTTAGCGAAGAAGGTTGGGGTACTTCTGTAATGAGGTTTATAGATAAAACTGATGACATCTTCATATTACCTCCAATGATGATCAGTAAAGATTATCAAAAATTGCCCAGCATTGATTTAAGCTTCAAATTTAGTAATGATTCATTAATTTCTCCAATAGAGTTCAACTTCGATTCGCCAGAATATGCTCGCCGCAGTAAACTCCCTAGCAGAGTTATTGTGTTAGTAGGAAGAAATGGGTGTGGTAAAAGCACATTACTCTCTAAAATTTCACGAGTAGCTTTTGCTTCTGGTGCGGATAGACGAGATCCTGTACTGCGTAAAATTGGAGAGTTTGAACCTGTAGGATTAGGCTTCCCTAAGATAATCAATATTTCATACAGTGCATTTGATAGCTTTCAGGTTCCAGGAATATATATCCATGAAAAAGAACAAATACTAAAAGACATGAGGAGTGGGCAAGGACGGTATATATTTTGTGGTATAAGGGATATTTGTAAAGAACTAGAATCTTCAATTGTTGATTTTCAGCGAGATGAGCGAGGAAAACTCACTAAAGAAGAAATATTAAAAGATCGACAAGCATTTACACACCTTAAATCAATTGAGTTACTACTATCTGGAGAGTGTAAAAAAATCTGTGTAAGTGGCATTCTACCTAACTCCTTGGAAGGGATAAAGAATGCCAATTACAGACCAATTACTGGATCAGCTG
>NZ_JAVDWR010000008.1:0-186515 GCF_031457405.1 Rheinheimera soli
CCTGACTCCATTCCGAACTCAGAAGTGAAACGCAGCCGCGACGATGGTAGTGTGGCAGATGCCATGCGAGAGTAGTTCACCGCCAGGCTCCCAATAAATGGAAAAGCCCTTCGCGCAAGCGAGGGGCTTTTTTATTTACTTCGAATTTAGTGGTGGACCATTCGAGCAAGGCATCCCCCATGCGACAAATTGGCCGGGAGCCAATTTGGACCGCTTCAGCGGGTCCCGCAGGGACGAACCCCAGGGATGGGGTGAGCAAAGTAGTTCACCGCCCATGAGTTCAGAACCTATCCGCTTTTAAAATCCCCAAAACACCCCAGCAATACCCCCATTAGCCGCATCACACTGGTAATAATCCTGCAACCCAACCTAGTATCTGCTCAACCCATAATCAGAAGAACGAGGTTCAGGTGCGTTTATTTATTAAAACTGCGATTTTTGCGGCGATTTCAGGTATGTGTATGACCGCAATAGCCACACAGCAACCGCTGCAGTACGAAGATGTATTCCAGTTAGAGTTTGTGTCAGACCCTCAGATAAGCAGTGATGGTGATCAGGTCGTTTTTGTACGTAACCGTTTTGATCAGGTGCTGGACAAGCGCATTGGATCTTTATGGCTGAGTGATACTAAAACAGGCCAGTTGCGGCCTTTAGTGTCAGATCAAGCCGATATCAGCTCGCCTTTATGGTCAGAAGATGGCAAAAAACTGGCTTTTATTTCATCGGCTTCGGGTAAACCGCAGATCCATATTCGCTGGATGGATAATGGTCAGAGTGGTCAAATCAGCCATCTGCCAGCGACACCATCAGGTTTAAGCTGGTCACCTGACGGAAAATGGCTGGCTTTTTCGATGTTTACGCCGAAAAAAGCAGTTAATCCTGTGACTTTACCGGGCAAGCCTGAGAAAAACGATTGGGCCAAAGCTCCTGTTTATATAGACACTATGCAATACAGAGCTGATGGCCGGGGTTATTTACCTGCAGGCTATCGGCATATTTATCTGATGGCTGCTGATGGCGGCACCCCTATTCAACTGACCAGCGGTGATTTTGACCACGGCGGTGATATCAGTTGGCAAAAAGACAGTAAAGCTTTTTACTTTTCGGCCAATCGTCAATCGGACAAAAGAGCTCAGGCTCAGAATAGTGAAGTGTATAAGTTAACTATTGCTGATAAAAGCCTGACTCAGGTCACAGACCGTTTTGGACCAGACCACTCGCCGGCTTTATCGTCTGACGGCAAATGGTTAGCTTATCTGGGCTATGATGATAAAAAGCTGGCTCATCAGGCCAATCAGCTTTATGTCAAAAACCTGCAGTCTGGCGAGATCAAAGCTCTGACTGCAGATTTAGATCGCGCTATTGATAGCTTCAGTTGGGATGGCGACGGCGATGCGCTTTATATTCAATACGACGATCAGGCACAGGGGAAAATTGCTTTACAACTCCTGAACGGCAAACGCAAAGTACTGGTGGAGCAAGTCGGTGGTGGCTCCTACAGTCGTCCTTACACAGGCGGTAGTTTTAGCGTTTCTGATGATGGTGATATTGCCTTTACCCAAATGTCGACTCAGGCTCCGGCTGAACTGGGCTTCTGGCAGAGTGGTAAAAAGAAACAGCTGACCGAACTGAATAAAGATTTGCAGCTCTCCCGTGATATAGGTGAAGTTGAAGAGTTTTGGGTGACCTCTTCTGTTGATCAGCGCAAGTTACACAGCTGGCTGATATTGCCACCAAACTTCGATAAAACCAAAAAGTACCCGTTAATACTGGAAATCCACGGTGGCCCTCACACCGCTTATGGTCCTGTATTTGCGATGGAATTACAGCTGATGGCTGCTCAGGGTTATGTGGTGCTGTATACCAACCCTCGTGGCAGCACCAGTTATGGTATGGAGTTCGCCAATCTAATCCATCATAAATTCCCAAGTGAAGACTACAATGATTTGATGGATGTTGTAGATGCTACAGTGGCTAAAGGGTTTATCGACCCGGATCAGCTGTTTGTGACTGGTGGCAGTGGCGGCGGTTTGTTAACTAGCTGGATCGTCGGTCATACCGACAGATTTAAAGCTGCGGTGGCAGTAAACCCTGTGATTAACTGGTTTAGTTTTGTGCTGAATGCCGATATGTATAACTACTTCAGCCAGTACTGGTTCCCTGGCATGCCATGGGAAAAACCAGAGCATTACCTGAAACATTCACCGATAAGCTACGTGGGTAATGTCAAAACTCCAACCATGCTGATGACGGGCGAAGCAGATCACCGAACCCCTATTTCTGAAACCGAGCAGTTTTATCAGGCGCTGCAATTAAGGGGCATAGAAACCGCTATGGTACGGATCCCAGGCGCTTCGCATGGTATTCATATCAGACCCAGCAATATGATGGCTAAGCCTGCTTACATCACCTACTGGTTTAATAAATACAAAAAGTAGAATTCTGAACAGTGAATAAAAAAAGGGCCGTCTTAGATAAAGCGGCCCTTGGTTTTTTAGAGGGGTTACTCAGATATAAGCAAAAGCGTCTGCAAACATTTGTTCGCGTTTGGCACCTTGTTCAAGGAAAGCATCCCGCACAACACCCACCATAGGGAAAGGGCCTGCAATATAAATATCGTAAGCATTCAGAGATACAAAATCGTCCAGCACCGCCTGGTGCACTAAACCAGAACGGCCTTGCCAGTTCTCTGTTGGGCTTTGGACTACTGGCATCAAGCTGTAATCATGATGAGTGGCTGCCCACTGTTGTAATTCTGGCATATGGTACAAAGCTTCTTCGTGGCGCACTCCCCAATATAAAAACACTGGTCTTTTCACACCTGCTGCCGCTATTGCCTGCGCAATGCTGTAGATATAAGAAAAGCCTGTGCCACCAGCCAGCAATAAAATAGGGTTATGGCTATCTTCACGCCAGAATGCCTGACCTAAACCAACTTCTACCGTCACTTCATCATTACTTTGCAAATGGGCTAGCGCCTGACCTGAATATTGATCAGCTACTGCGCCACCAATATGCAGTTCAAGCTGATCCTGTACCGGAATGGAAGCGACAGAAAAAGGCCTTTTGTCTTGCTCTGTTAAGCACAGCTGCAAATATTGGCCTGGTTTAAACTCAACCTTCTGTTGGGGGGTCAGCAGTATCTGATGTACTCCTGAAGTTAAAGGTTGAATTTTATCGACGGTGCAAATCACTTTGGTCATGAATAATCCTGCGGCTTAGCCACGAATAAAAGGGTGGTGTAAGGTCAGATCTGACTCGGCATAAGCCAGACAACAATAGGTAAAGTTCTGCGCTTTATCCAGATCAGATAAAGGTTCAGGTGGCAGATAGGACACAGAGCCAGAACGCAGGCGGCAGACGCAGGAGGTACAAACCCCCTGTTTGCAACGAAACGGAAAGTCGATGCCATGGCGTAAAGCCGCTTCGAGAATAGTCTCGTTGCTTTCCACCTGAAAACTCAGGCCACTGGGTTGTATCGTCACCTGATGGCTCATTTTTGGCCCGGCACTTTTAGCGTAGGAACTGTTTGTTCTGCAGGCATTATGCCCAGTTCAGCCCAGATATCATCTACTTTGGCTTTCACTGCCGGGTCCATCACTATAGGTTCACCCCATTCACGGGTTGTTTCGCCAGGCCATTTATTGGTGGCGTCTAAGCCCATTTTTGAGCCCAGGCCCGACACTGGCGAGGCAAAATCCAGATAATCGATGGGGGTGTTTTCTATCAAAGTGGTATCCCGTGCCGGATCCATACGGGTGGTGATGGCCCAAATCACATCCTGCCAGTCACGGGCGTTGATATCATCATCACAGACAATGACAAACTTGGTGTACATAAACTGACGAAGGAAAGACCAGACGCCCATCATCACGCGTTTGGCATGACCAGGGTACTGTTTCTTCATCGTCACTACGGCCATACGGTATGAACAACCTTCAGGCGGCAGATAAAAATCGACAATTTCCGGGAATTGCTTTTGCAAAATAGGCACAAAGACTTCGTTCAGCGCCACACCTAAAATGGCAGGTTCATCTGGTGGACGGCCCGTGTAAGTGCTGTGGTAAATCGGATTTTCTCTGTGCGTGATATGAGTCACTGTAAACACAGGAAAGGAATCCACTTCGTTGTAATAGCCAGTGTGATCGCCATAAGGACCTTCAGGCGCCATTTCGCCTGGTTCTATATAACCTTCCAGTACATATTCAGCAGTGGCTGGCACTTGTAAATCGTTGCTGATACAGCGGGTGACTTCAGTATTATCACCCCGTAGTAATCCGGCAAAGGCGTATTCAGACAAGGTATCAGGCACTGGAGTGACAGCACCTAAAATAGTGGCAGGGTCTGCGCCTAAAGCAACAGCGACTGGAAAACGCTGGCCCGGATTAGCTTTTTGCCATTCCAGGAAGTCCAGAGCACCACCGCGGTGTGATAACCAACGCATAATGACTTTGTTTTTACCCAGCACTTGCTGACGGTAAATACCTAAATTCTGCCGTTCTTTATGCGGGCCTTTAGTCACTGTTAGACCCCAGGTGATCAAAGGCGCTGCATCTCCGGGCCAGCAGGTCATGACCGGGATTTTTGTTAAATCAACCTGTTCACCAGAAAGCACCACTTGCTGACAAGGCGCACGTTTGACTTCTTTGGCAGGCATATTCAGTACTTGTTTGAAGATAGAAAACTTGCTGAAGGCGTCTTTTAAACCCTTTGGTGGTTCAGGTTCTTTTAAAAACGCCAGGAGCTTGCCAACTTCACGTAAAGCGGCCACATCAGTTTGGCCCATACCTAAAGCGACACGTTCTGGTGTGCCAAATAAGTTGGCCAGCACCGGAACATCAAAACCTTTAGGGTTTTCAAATAACAAAGCAGGGCCACCGGCACGTAAAGTTCGGTCCGCGATTTCGGTCATTTCCAGATAAGGGTCGATTTCCATCGAAATTCGTTTGAGCAATCCACGTTGCTCCAGCTGACTGATAAAGTCACGCAGGTCTTTGTATTTCATAAGGCTCTGGCTCTGCTAGATATGGGGCTATTATACATGGCTGATTTAGGCAAACCAGCCTGCGCTTCCTGAGTGGCCTGGTCAATACGAAGCAAAACACGGAAAAGACCAATTTAATATCGTCAGGTGTTCTGTTCATCTGGCCGCAGCTGACTTGCGTTTTATGCACTTCGTCATCTAATGTGGTACATAACAGCGATAACGGAGAGAGGTTTATGGAGTTTCCGGAACAAATTAAACAACAAAGTTGTATGGACTGTTTAAGCGGTCAGTCACTTGGTTTTAATATTCGTATGGCATTCCAACCCATTATCGACTGGTCTGTTCAGGACATTATCGGCTATGAAGCATTGGTGCGGGGGCCTGAAGGCCAGGGCGCTGCCTGGGTGTTTGAGCAAATTAATGACAACAACAAGTACTATTTTGATCAGGCTTGCAGGGTCAAAGCCATTGAAACCGCCTCTAAATTGGGTTTGAAAAAGCTATTAAGTATCAATTTCTTACCTAATGCTGTTTATAACCCTGAAACCTGCATCCGCGCCACTATTGAAGCGGGCGATCTGTTTGGTTTTGATATCACTCAAATTATGTTTGAAGTGACTGAAGGTGAGCAGATTATCGATCAGGGCAAGCTGAAACGTATTTTCGAAAGTTATGCCAAGCGCGGTTTTATTACGGCAATAGATGACTTCGGCTCAGGTTATGCCGGCTTAGCCTGGTTAACCTCGCTACGGCCTGCGGTATTAAAGCTGGATATGAGTTTGATACGGGATATAGATCAGGACAGCGTTAAACAAGCTGTGCTGAAAGGCATTTTAACCGTCTGCTGCGAACTCGGCACTAAAGTGCTGGCCGAAGGTGTTGAGAGTAAAACCGAATTGGATTATCTGGTCGACGCTGGTATTCAATGGTATCAAGGCTACTACTTCGCCAAACCTCAATTGGAGAAACTGCTGACTCACGCAGAAATCAACGGCTGGCGCTAAGCTGAAAAAAACTGTAGATTGTCAGACATCTGGATGTCTAAGGTGTTCCTTATGAAAAAAGCGACTCAATTGATCCACGCTGGTCGTGGCAAAGAATGGACAGGCTCTGCAGTAAACCCGCCTGTGGTGCGAGCCTCCACTATAGTCTTTGATACTATGGCCGAATTAAAACATGCCACAGTGCATAGAGGCGACAGAGTGCCTTATTATGGCCGTCGTGGTACCGCCACTCATTTCGCCCTACAGGATGCCATTTGTGATTTAGAAGGCTCGGCAGGCTGCGCTTTATACCCTTGTGGCGCAGCAGCCATTAACGCTGCCTTACTGAGCTTTTTAAAGCAGGGCGATCATCTTTTGATGGTGGATACTGTCTATGAGCCAACCCGCGCTATTTGCGACAAGTTACTGGCAGGTTTAGGTATTGAAACTACTTACTACAATCCATTGATTGGGGCTGGTATCAGCGCTTTAGTCAAAACCAATACCAAAGTGATTTTTTTAGAATCTCCAGGCTCGCTGACCATGGAACTGCAGGATATTCCTGCCATAAGCACAGTAGCGAAAGCGCATAACATAGTGTTGATGCTGGATAATACCTGGGGCACCCCTTTGTTATTGGATGCCTATGGCCTCGGAGTAGACGTCTGCATTCAATCCGCAACTAAATACATAGTGGGGCACTCAGACGCCATGCTGGGCATTGCCACAGCTAACGAGCAACACTGGCCGCAGCTGCGGGAGCATAGTTATCTGATGGGCTATTGTGCTTCGGCTGACGATGCCTATTTAGCCAGCCGTGGTTTGCGGACTTTAAAAGTGCGTTTAGCCCAGCATGAAGCCAATGCGTTAAAAGTTGCCCGATGGTTACAACAACGGCCTGAAGTAGAAACCGTGCGTCATCCGGCTTTGCCTGAAAGTCCAGGGCATGACATTTTTCAGCGTGATTTTAGCGGCAGTAATGGTTTGTTTTCATTTGTGCTGAAGCAAGGGGATGCTAAAGCTGTGGCTGCTTTTATTGAAGGCATGGCGCACTTTAAAATGGGCTTTTCCTGGGGCGGTTATGAAAGCCTGATTATTCCAAACTTAAGTATTCAGAAACTCAGAACGGCCAGCAGTTGGTCGTACAGCGGGCCTTTAATTCGTTTGCATATAGGCCTGGAAGATACAGAAGATTTAATAGCGGATTTAGCTGCAGCCTTTGAGCGTTTTCATCAGGCGCTGTAACTACAGCACCTGATGTTACTTGGGTATATCCGTTATTGCCGTAAAAAAGATTCAATGCTTTCGCCTGTCACTTTGCCAATTTGGCTGAACAGATACCAAATGGCGACCATCAGCATGATGGTGCAAGGCAAGGCGATCACCGGAAAACTAAGAGCTGTCATTTTTGCCAGTTCTTCGTTAAAAGCCGCTGTGCCGGGAGCACTAACCAGTAAGTATTTGGCCAAACCATAGTTCAGAATTGACGACACCACAAAAGAGCTTGCTACCAGATAAGCACAGTTTTGCAATTTAGCGGCGAAAACTTTTTCCGCATTATTCGCCTTTAAACTGGCTTCCAGCTTGGTTAAATCCATCAGCTCGTCATTTAACAGAATCTTTTTCACCAGCGGGTATTTACTGCGTTGACTGATTAAAACGGCCAAAGCAATAAGGCCTGGAACAGCAGCTTCTTTTATCGCTATGTAGGCCGGATCCAACTGCAATAAGCTGATGCCACCCGTTAACAACACACTGACTACACCCAGTACAGATAAAAAATTAACCTTTTTGCTTTGCTGCAATTCCCACAAACCAAAACCCAAGGGGAAAGCCAAAGCGACCACTAAAGCCCAAACAGGCCCGAGCTGATGTTCTTCACTGAGTTTACTTAAAATCAGCGTAGGGATAACGATGTTAAAAAGCAGGTTTACTAAAAACCCTGATGACTTTTTCTTTTCTGTCTGACTCATAAATGCTACCGATGCTGCCTGTTTTATTGTAACCGCTGCTTACTGTTGCCCGAGTATATCTGATTTAACCGCTGTTACGCAGTATCACGCTGAACAGCGCTGCAGGCTCGATGGAAAGGCTGGCGCAGCAGACTGCATTAGCAAAAGATCTAAACTACTGATTTGCTGAACATTGTAAAAGCTTAGCAAGAACTCTGGCACTAAAACGAACCATTCTCAATGTCATCTTATTGATTTTATTGGTTTTTTATTGAGTTTGTCCGTTTTTAGACTACAATAAGCACAGTTTTTGAATTTCCAGGTACCAGCTATGAAAGGCCAACCTTTAGTGCTCGCTAAACTTAATGAGGTGCTGACCTCTGAGTTAACGTCCATTAACCAGTATTTTTTACATGCCCGCATTTATAAAAACTGGGGTTTGGCTCAGTTAAATTCGGTTTGTTATAAAAAATCGATCAAAGATATGAAACAGGCTGACGAGCTGATTGAGCGTATTTTATTCCTGGAAGGTCTGCCAAACCTGCAAGCTTTAGGCAAATTACGTATTGGTGAAGACACCGAAGAAATGCTGCAGTGTGATCTGGATTTCCAGTACGACCAACTGCCTTTATTACGTGACGCTATCAAACTATGCGAACAGCATCAGGATTACGTCAGCCGTGAATTGCTGCAGGAAATTCTGGAGCACGAAGAAGAACATGTGGACTGGATAGACACTCAACAGCAACAAATTACGCTTGTGGGTCTGGAAAATTACCTGCAAAGCCAAATGGGTTCGGGAGACTAAGAATGAAAGGTAATACACAGGTTATTGCAGCCTTAAACGAGCTGCTGTCGAATGAACTCAGCGCCATGGATCAGTATTTTATTCATTCCCGTATGTATCACGACTGGGGCTTACATAAACTGTTTGAGCGTATTGATCACGAAGTAACGGACGAAAAAGCTCATGCTGCTGCGCTGATTGAACGTATTTTATTTTTAGAAGGTACACCGGATTTATCCAAACGTGATCCATTGCAGGTTGGTACTGATGTACCTTCTATGTTGCAGAATGACTTAAATGTTGAGTATGCGGTAGGTGCTTTGCTGAAGAAAACCATAGCCCTGTGTGAATCTGTGCAGGACTACGTGACCCGCGATTTACTGATGACCTTGCTGGATGACACAGAAAATGATCATGCCCATTGGCTGGAGCAGCAGCTGCGCCTGATCAAACTGGTTGGTTTACCTAACTATATTCAGTCGCAAATCTAAGGCTGTTGTTTGTCAGCAAAAAAGCACCTTTGGGTGCTTTTTCTGTTTTAAGAAGAGAGTGTTGGAGCGGGTGGCGGGAATCGAACCCCTGGGAAGCTTTCATTCTGCCATTGAACTACAGCCGCAAGCATCTTAAAGTACAAAGCCCTGTGGATGCTTTGTATCAAAGCTTAAAGGACTTATCGCGTGACTCCAGAACAAATTCAGCAGGCTGCGGCCTGGCTGGCGGATTATCGCCGCCGTGGTGAGGCAGCGCCTTTATTACCGGCAGAGCTGCGTCCTGTGTCATTGGCTGAAGCTTTTGCTATCCAGCAATGGCTGTTTATTGAGTTGAACTTGCCTGTTGTAGGGTGGAAAGCCGGTCTGCCCGGACCGGATAAATGGGTACTGGCACCGATCGCTAACCTGCAGCAGGGCGAGTTATGTCAGTTTGAACAACAATCCGATCAGTATAGTATTGAGCCTGAACTGGCATTTTTGCTGGCGACTGATTTACCTGCCCGTAATGAAGCTTATAGTGAAGCTGAGATCAAAGCAGCCATTGCTGCCACTCATCTCGCGTTGGAGCTGATTATCCGGCCTTATAAAGCTGATGCTGGCGCAGAATTTCTAGATCAGTTAGCGGCCGGTTTATTTAATCAGGGTTTGTATATAGGCTCTGCTTTAGCTGACAAAGGTGTCCCGGAAAAAGTTGAGCTGGTGCTGGAATATTCAGGTCAGCAACAGAAGTTTGAAGCTCAGCATCCAAATCTGGACCCGTTATTGCCTTTGTATTGGCTGGTGAACCATTTAAGTCAGCAGGGTATTGGTTTGCAACAAGGCCAGTGGGTGATCACTGGCTCTTATGCAGGTGTACTGACAATTCCTGCAGAGCAACCTATTACTTTAACCTTTATGGGTTATCCTGCTTTATCCTTCAGAACCTGATTGCAGGTTTGTTAGCACAAAGAGAATGTATTGATGTTTCCTATTAAAGATCCTGTGCTGGTTTTTGCTTTGGTAGCGGCGCTGATGTTGCTGGCGCCTATTGTGATGGCGCGTTACCGTTTACCCGGCATGATTGGTTTATTGTTTGCTGGTGCTGTGCTTGGCCCTAATGCACTGAATGTGCTGGCCCGCGATCAGTCTTTTGTACTGTTTGGCACTGTGGGTTTGTTGTACATCATGTTTACCGCCGCTCTTGAAATTGATATGGCGAAGTTAAAGAAGTACAAAACCCATAGCATAGTGTTTGGCTTGCTAACTTTTGTGATACCACAAAGCGTCGGAACCGGCGTAGGTTTACTTTTTGGTTTTGATTGGCCTGCCGCTATATTGCTTGGCAGCATGTTTGCTTCTCATACATTGTTGGCTTATCCCATTGCCAGCCGGCTTGGCGTATCAAGAAATCAGGCGGTCACAGCTGCAGTCGGCGGTACTATTTTAACCGACACCTTAGCTTTACTGGTGCTGGCCGTGATAGCCGGCATGACCAGAGGCGAAATGAACGACATTTTTTGGTACAAACTTGGGGTGTCGCTGTCTTTGTATGTCGCGCTGATACTCTTTGGTTTGCCCTGGCTGGCTCGCTGGTTTTTCCGCAATGTAGGCGGCGATGGGGTTGCTGAATTTGTCTTTGTATTGGCGATGGTGTTCTTGTGTGCCAGCTTGTCTCATCTTGCCGGAGCTGAGCCTATAGTAGGTGCTTTTTTAGCTGGTCTGGCCTTAAACCGCTTAATTCCCCACAACGGCACCCTGATGAACCGTATTCAGTTTACTGGTGAGGCCATTTTTATTCCCTTTTTCCTATTGTCTGTTGGCATGCTTTTAGATTTAAGCGTGTTTCTCGGTGGTGTACGGGCCTGGCTTATTGCTTTTGCCATGGTGGTTACTGTTATTTCCACTAAATGGCTGGCGGCACAAGCCACCCGATTATTTTTAGGCTACAGCAACGATCAGGCAAAAGTCGTGTTTGGTTTAAGTGTCGCCCAGGCTGCTGCTACTTTGGCTGCCACTATAGTGGGCCATGAAATTGGTTTGTTTGATGAGACGGTAGTCAATGGCGCTATTCTGATGATTCTGGTGACTTGTTTCCTGGCACCACTGATGGTGGACCGTTACGGCAGGAAAATGGCGATAGCCAATCAGCAGGATGATGGAGATACCGATATACGGCAACAACGTATCATAGTGGCTTTAGCGGATCAGGCTCAGAGCGGGGAGTTGTTGGAACTGGCGCGTCTGTTGCGTGATCCACAGCATGCACAACCTGTTTACCCTCTGACCGTAGTACCTGATACGGACAGTTCCAAAGAGCGGGTGAAGCTGGCAACTGCGCTAGTCGAGCAGGCCGTCAAATCTCTGGCTGAATCCGCAGTGCCAGCTGTGCCTGTGACTCGTCTGGATTTAAATATCACCGACGGTATTATGCGTTCTCTCAAGGAACTGAATGGTTCAGAGTTGATTGTGGGCTGGAGTGAACACACTACAGCTCCAGAGTATTTGTTCGGTTCTATGCTGGAAAAATTGCTGGCTGATCGTCACTACACTTTATTAGTCAGCCGTACCCGACATCCATGGCAAACCTGCAACCGTTTATTCTGGTGTTTACCCAATCATGCCGAATCTGAGCATGGATTTATTGAGGCTGTAGCTTTGGTGCGTCGTCTTTGTCAGCAATTAGGCGTTAGCCTTAGTCTGGTGATACAAGATGTACAACAGGACAAAATAGCGAAAAAACTGAAACAGCTCAAAGTGACAGATGACGTTAGTTATCTGGTTGTGCCTGCAGAACAAAGCTTGCTTTCAGTACTGCAGGAGCATGGCGCATCTGATCAACTGATTGTCGGCTATGGCGTCCGGCAAGGTGGGTTGGCATGGCATTCGTCATTGCAGGAGCTGCCTGCCAACATAGCGGCTGAGTTCCCTAACGCAAATTTACTGGTCATTTATCCGGCTGAACCAGAAGAGGCGCACGAATAAAAAAGTGCTGGCGCTGGTGATCACCAGTGCCAGCGGCCACTTTGCATCAGGCCATAAATCAAGCCAAATAAACCTGCGCTAAAACCTGCAGTCATGCCCAGTACACACCAAAGTACATTTTTTCGCTTCACTCTGGCAAGTTCTGCTGCATCCGGGTATTGCCGCTGCAGGCGTGGGCCGATGATTTGCTGTAATTGCAACTGGCTATAGCTCAGTCCGGTTATCAACAGCACAAAGGCGGAGACCGGAGCCCAGGCGCCGCTGGTCAGCTCGTAAGCTGCTGTTAATAGCACCCCTGATAACAACACCCAAACAATGGTTTTGTTCCGCAACGCTTTTAATGCTGTTTTTTCATCTTCGTTGTCCGCTTTTTTCAGTACAGCTCTCATACCAAATATCACGCCAGCCACTGCAGCCAAAGCCCCTATCATGGCGCCACCCAGCAGCACTGCAACTTTCGCCAGCCAGCCACTTTGTTGTGCAGCAACAGAAACTGAAGTCGCTGCTGCTACAGGAGGTGCTACGCTTGTCAATGCTGCGGCTACCACAGTACTGAAACCTAAACCCGGTGCTGTGCTTAGTACCAGTTGACCGTACCGTTCCAGCAAACTGTCTTTTAATTGCTCCCGTACTCTGGAGAGTTTTTTCCGTACATTCGCATCACTTAACCCCAATAAATCAGCCACTTGCTGACTGGATTGTTCTTCACGGTAATAGAGTAAAACGATTTCGCGGCTGTCTTCCGGTAACTGACTGATAAAGTCCTGCATAATAATTTGCTGCTGCTCACGCTCCAGCAGCTCTTGCATAGACGCGGCCGGGTCGGCGAAATTTTCCAACAGGCTTTCAGCTTCGTCACCCAAGACTTTTTGTTTTATTTTGTTATCCCGCAAGTAGTTGTAACTGCGGTGTCTGGTCATTTGGCGTACCCAAGGTAAAAAGCTGGCAGGTTCACGTAGCGTGCCTAATTGTTGCCAGATATAAATAAACACCTCTTGTGCCACTTCTTCGCTGGCATCTAAATCTTTCACTATCGCCAAAGCTATGCCGGTGACCGTATGGCGGCACTGGCTGATCAGGCGTTCAAAGGCGTAGCGATCGCCCGCCGTGGCTGCCATCACGTCAGGTAATAATTTCTGTTCCACTGTAGTTAACATTTTTTATTATTCCTTTATAAAATCAGTAATTTGCGCCAACAGCCACTCCGGCTGATCCCACATGATAAAATGCCGCGCCTGCCAGTTAAAGTCCAGCTTCGCCTGAGGAATAGTGTTAATTTGTTGTTGATATAAAGCCTGAACCGCAGGACGCATAGCGTCCGAAGGCAAAGCACCACCAGCCCCTAACAGCAACACGGGTTGTTGAATTTTATGCACTTCGTCGCGTAAATCTGTGGTGAGTAGTTCTGCTATGACCGCACCTACTGTGGTTGGATCGGACTGCCCCGCCATTTCTGTGATTAGTGTGGCGTGTTCTGTACTGCTGACCTGAACTGCTATGCCTTGTTTGGTGCTTTCAGCCAGTTGGGCCGCCGTCATTTGCTGATAATACTGCTGCATCATCTTAGCCTGCGGCAGCATTTGCGCCACGCTGGTGTTGCTATCGCGGCTAAAAACCGGCGCCAGATAAGGCAAGCCATCTACTGCAATTACCTTACCGGTAAGTTGGGGGTAAGAGCTGGCGAGTTGAAAGGCCAAAAAAGCACCCATGCTATGGCCAATCAATACAGGTTTCTGTAACTGATGCTGCTGAATATAAGCGGCCAGTTGCTGAGTAACTTGTGTTAGTTTCAGTGGGCTGGCCAAAGCCTTAGTTCCGGCAAAACCTGCGAGGTTGATTTGATGTAACTGGTGATCCGCTTTTAGCTCTGTAACCAGTTGCTGCCATACCCGCTGATCAGACATCAGGCCCGGGATCAGAATAATAGCCTTGCCCTGGCCTTCTACCTGAACCTGAAAGCCTGGCTCAGGCCTTTCATCAGCCTTAAGGCTTTGACTTGTGACTATAAATGCTGTGGAGCACAGCAGAATAAACAGGTACTTCTTAAACATAAAGGTCACTCCTGAGGTGTAGTCAAGCTGCACATCTATGCAGCACTTCTACTAAGTACCTTGAGCTTTGCTGTATGTGACAGATTTCTGTATTAATATTTTTAGCCTTCTACACTTCTGGCTTTCTATTTTGTTGGTCGTTTTGTAATCTGTCAGGCTTGAGCACCAAACAAATACCCGTTAGGGTGGATCAGAAGACTACATAGAGAAGCAGTAGAATTAAACTGCAGGCAGTGCAACGAGGAGAGTGGGTGATGTCGCAATATGCTGCCTTGAGGGCAAATGTCGGATTGTTGGGCACCCAGCTGGGTGACACCATACGCAATCAGTTAGGTGATGCAGTTTTAGAACGTATTGAACAAATTCGAGCTTTAGCCAAAGAAGCAAGGCAGGGCACAGAGCTGCAGGATCAACAATTAAAACAGGTGCTGGCCAGTTTAACCGATCAGGAAATTCTGCCGGTAGCCCGTGCTTTTGCCCAGTTTTTAAATCTGGCCAACTTAGCTGAGCAGCACCATACCATCAGTAAAGCAGGCCGGGCTTCTATTGAAAAACCAGAACCAGTGGCCGAGTTGCTGCAACTCTTGCAGGATAAAGAGGTCAGCCAGGCGAAGATTGAACAGGCCGTTGCTGATTTATCGATTGAGCTGGTGCTGACTGCACACCCAACTGAAGTTACCCGACGTACCCTTATTCATAAACTAACGGAAATCGCCGCCTGTTTAGCGGAGCTGGAGCAGGATTTATTACCTTTACAGCAGCAAAAAACAGAAAACCGTTTGTATCAGCTGATCACTCAGGCCTGGCATACCAACGAAATTCGTGAGCAGCGGCCTACACCAGTGGATGAAGCTAAATCAGGTTTTGCGGTGATTGAAACTTCACTTTGGGACGCTGTGCCAGAATTTATCCGTGAACTTGATACGGCACTGCATCCAGTGTTGGGCCATGGTCTGGCTTTAGATGCCACACCTATTCGTTTTTCATCCTGGATGGGAGGAGACAGAGACGGTAATCCTTTTGTTACCGCTAAAGTCACTCGTCAGGTTTTGCTGTTAAGTCGTTGGAAAGCGGCAGATTTATTCAGTCGTGATTTAGATGTTTTGGCCAACGAACTGTCGATGGATCAGGTCAATGATGCTTTGCGTGCTGTGGTTGGCGACGCATCAGAGCCTTACCGTAAGTTACTGAAAGACTTCCGCCATAAGTTGTTGCACACCAGAGACTGGCTGACCGAAGCCCTAAAGCACGACAGATTGCAACGCCCTGACGATCTGATTTGGCATAATGAGCAACTGCTGGAGCCTTTGCTGCTGTGTTATCAGTCTTTACTCGATTGCAAAATGCAGGTAGTGGCAGAAGGTTTACTGAAAGACACCATCCGTCGTGCTTATGCTTTTGGCTTAACTTTGCTGAAGCTGGATGTGCGGCAGGAATCGGGTCGCCACACCGCAGTGTTCAGCGAATTTACCCGTTATCTGGGTATAGGTGACTATGCAGATTGGGATGAACCCGCCCGCCAGGCCTTTTTACTGAACGAGCTGAGTAGCAAAAGGCCCTTGTTCCCGCGTAACTGGCAACCCAGCCCACAAGTCAAAGAAGTGCTGGATACCTGCGACATCGTGGCTCGTCATGGCGCTGAAGCTTTATCCACTTATGTGATCTCAATGGCAGGCAAACCCTCAGATGTGTTGGCCGTGCAGTTGCTGCTTAAAGACGCTGGCATTAGCTTCCCTATGCCAGTGGCGCCTTTGTTTGAAACCCTGGCCGATTTAACCAACGCCCCAGAATGTATCAGCAAGCTGCTGGCGATTGACTGGTACAGAGGTTATATCAATGGCCGCCAGGAAGTAATGATCGGTTATTCGGATTCTGCCAAAGATGCCGGTGCTTTTGCTGCTGCCTGGGCTCAGTACAGTGCGCAGGAAGCTTTAGTGGCTATTTGTCAGCAAGCTAAAGTGCAGTTGACCTTATTCCACGGTCGTGGCGGTACTATAGGCCGTGGCGGCGGCCCTGCTCATGCCGCTATTTTATCTCAGCCGCCAGGGTCGCTTGCTGGTGGTTTGCGGGTGACAGAACAAGGCGAGATGATCCGCTTTAAGTTTGGTTTAACTGGCTTGGCAAAACGTAGTCTGGCCTTGTATGCCAGTGCTGTATTAGAAGGCGTGTTATTGCCACCGCCTGTGCCGGAACAAAGCTGGCGTGAACTAATGCAGCAACTGGCAACAGTTTCCTGCGAAGCTTACCGGGCTGTTGTTCGGCATCACCCTGATTTTGTGCCGTATTTCCGGGCTGCTACTCCTGAGCTTGAACTGGGACAGTTACCACTGGGCAGTCGTCCGCCAAAACGTAATCCAAAGGGTGGTGTGGAGAGCTTACGTGCCATTCCGTGGATTTTTGCCTGGTCACAAAACCGGCTGATGTTACCGGCCTGGTTAGGCGCTGGCAGCGCTTTGGCCGTCGTAGTGGAACAGGGCAAAACAGAACTGCTGGCGCAAATGCGGGCGAAGTGGCCGTTTTTCGCGACCCGCTTGTCGATGCTGGAAATGGTGTATTTAAAAGCCGATGCTGAAATTGCAGCCTACTACGATGAAAAGCTGGTGCCAGAAGCTTTATTGCCTTTAGGTCAGCAATTGCGTGATCAGCTCGCCGCAGATACAGCCTTACTGTTAAAGCTGATTCAAAGTGATACGCTGATGGCAAAAGAAGCCTGGATCCGTGAATCCATTATGCTGCGTAATACCTATGTTGATCCGCTGCATATATTGCAGGTGGAATTGTTAAATCGGGTCAGGCATGAGCCTGAAACGGTCAATGACAGCATTAAACGTGCTTTGATGGTGACTATTGCCGGTATTGCAGCCGGGATGCGTAACTCGGGTTAAGCTGGTTATCTTGCGTTCATAAAAAAGGGCTCAACCTAATGAGCCCTTTTTTTGCTTCAAAGGTTAAAACTTAGAAAAAGCTTTTCTTAAACTCAATACCAATAATACGAGGTTCGTTAACAAAACCTGTCAGGTTGTTGAAGTCTATAGCGCCTTTTAAGTTGTCTTCGTCCGTGATATTGCGGCCAAACAAAGCCACTTCGTAATCGTTCTCAAAGTTCAGATAACCAATACGTAAACCAGCTTCGAAATTACCGTTCGTGTGGTATTCCTTAGATTCGTACAGGAACAGGTTTGTTTTACCCTGACGTGCTACATCACCATAAAAATAAATCTCACCTGTGCTAACCGGAATATCATAACGGGCATTCACAGTTAAAATTGTTTCAGGAGCTTGTGGGAATGGGTTGCCATCAATAAAAACTAAGCCAGAGCCATTCGAAGGATTTGTGGGTGTGCACATGCCTGAACCACAAGGAGCAACTAATAAGTTCCGGTCTTTCAGTTCAGTATTGTTGTAGCTGAAACCACCACCCAGCACCAGACTCTTGGTGGCACGCCATTCAGTGTCTACTTCGAAACCATAACCCACACCTTTGTCGGCATTGATCAACTGGTTGCCCTGAGTTTGTCCACCAATGGCTGACAACTGAATATCGTCAATGGTGTAATAAAACAAAGCACCGTTCAGACGTAACGAATCATCCAATAAATCTGCTTTAGCACCTACTTCAAATGACGTAATAGTTTCTGAGTCAGCCACTGAAGGTGCTTTTTCGAACGCAACATCACGACCCTGAATAGACTGGGCACGGAAACCGCTGGCGATACGACCAAAGAGGCTGGTTGAATCGGTCAGACGGTAATTGCTGCTTAATTCCCAGCTGACTTTACCGTCGTCTACTTTGATAGGGTCATAAATCTGGATGCTGGCATCACCTGTCACTAAGGCAAAACCATTCACGTTTTGCTGACCTACCCAGAAGGTTTTTTCATCGTAGGTGTAACGAATACCACCAGTGATATCCCAACGATCACTCAGGTTGTAAGTGGTTTGGCCGAATACAGCCCAACTTTTGTTACCGTGATACACAGTAGTAGCGCCAAAGTAACCATCAACACTGGTCACACCAAAAGACGAATCAAAATAAAAAGCGCCTACCTGCCATTCTAAGGCTTCATTGGTATCGCTGGCTAAACGGATTTCCTGAGTCACCTGTTTCAGGTCATTGAGCTGATCTTCAGTCACTGCGCCAAAAGGAATAAAGCCAGGCCCCATCTGCTCCGGCACGTTATCGAAGTCAACATCGATACGGTAACCACCGTCTATATCCCCTTTACCTTTACCGTCAGCTTTCTCTAATGCTGAAATCATGGTCAGAGTCATGTCTTTTAAATCAAACTCAAAAGTCAAAGAGGTGCCGAAGTTATCGTACTTCTGGTAGTTGCCATCACCGTCATCATAATAGACGGTATCACGGTCATAATTTTCGTTCAGCTTGTTGCTGCCCGCAGTTAATACGTTGGCTCTGAATAAAGAGGAGGTGCCATCCAGTTTGCGGCCATGCACATTGAACAAAGCTGAGAAACTGTCAGTGTCATATAAAAACTGCAGACGACCTGCTTTTTCGTCATGACCACCGGTAAAATCTTTTTCGCCGGTAAAACCGTTGTCGACAAAGTCGTCACGATTTTGGTTCATTAATGAAATACGGGCTGATAATTCATCAGTTAAACCACCACCAGCTGCACCTTCCACATTAATAGTACCGAAACTACCTACTGTTGCTTTGGTATAAGCTTCAAAGTCCTGAGTTGGCTTTACAGAGGTAAATTTAACTATACCTGCTGTGGTGTTACGACCAAACAAGGTACCTTGTGGGCCACGGATCACTTCTGCTTGCGCTACGTCAAATAACGGGAAGCTTTTGAGGATCACGTTTTCCATCACTACGTCATCCATAATCACAGAAACTGGCTGAGATGCGGCCAGGTCAAAGTCTGTGTTGCCTAAACCACGAATATAAAAACGTGGTGCAGCGCGGCCGTTTGATGATTCAGCGTATAAACCTGGAATTTTGCCAGATAAAGCCTGGATATCCTCGCCACCTGCAAATAAAGCGTCGAATTTTTCACCGCTTAAGGTTGCAATAGAGATAGGAACTTCCTGGGTACTTTGCACACGTTTTTGCGCAGTCACCATAATGCGTTCCAATTTTGTCTCTTCAGCAGCCTGATCTTTGTCACTTTCCTGCGCTAATAAAGCAGGAGAAAGACCCATGGCTGCAGCGAGCAGACTGGCCTGAATGCTCAATGCCAGAACAGACTTTTTGCATGTTTTCATCAATTTTTTACCTTATTTTTTAGGCTGTTATATATTCTGGTGCGTCCTGCGGATCTATTATCAGAGCGAACCCTACAAACTCTGGAGTGACCACAGTGTTTGCTCTGATAACTTGTGGCTACTATAGCATTTTGCAGCTACTTTTGCCGATCTGGTGGATAAAAGAGCTAAAAATCACCATCTTGCTGAATGTTATATGAGCAATCTCTACTGAAGTGAAACTTATTCTCTCTGTCGCAGATTACTGGATCTGGGGTACCAATGCTCACCAGTGCTGTATAAATGGAGCTGCGGCCCTGGTGAGACGAGTAGTAGCTGATCAACAATTTGTTTTGCTGCATTACCATACCGGCGTAACTGCAATCTCCGCCTGAGGGCAGAACCAGTATCTCTGTCAGCTTGCCTGTGGACTGATCTATTGAAACCAGACTGGTGCGTACTTTTTGATCATAAAGCCGTACCACGGCCAGCATTTGCCCTGATGGTGTAAATAGGGCCTGTGGGCCTCCTATGCGACAGCCAATATCCAGCCAGTTCCAGTGATGGTAAGGTGCAAAGGCGTAACCTAATTGGCCATGGTCTGGATCTTTGCGCAATAAACACCATGCGGTATCTTTATGATCAAACAACAAGGCGGCTTCATTGGCATAACCTTCTGAATATATTCTGGGAGCCGCAACGTCAAACTGGCCAGCGCAGTTTTGTCGATACAAACGAATATGCCGATCGGCACCACATTTATAGGCCACAGCATAAGCCTGATCGCCTAGCCAGCTTAAACGCCATAACCAATAATCAGCTTCCCCCACAGCCCGAGGTTCAGACCAGTTTTTACCATCAGTGGAAGTCCAAAGATAAGATTGATAGGCCTGCTTTGTTTTGTCGTGAAAAGCCGCAGCAGCCAGTAGCTGTAGTTTTCCGCATGGCGTTACACTGAGCTTACCATCTCTTAAATCAGCAACAGGGTTGTGTAGTACAGCCACAGTGCGCCATTTTTTACCCTGCACTGAACTCATGATCCTCAGCAAACCATCTTTGGAGTGGTGCGTGGATGCCTGACGGAACACCAGATAATAACGTTGGCGGAAGTGACATAAGTCTGTAAAAGCATTATGTTTTCCTGCTTTCCATGCCCGCTGAACCCAAAGCAGTTCTATGGCTGTTGTGCTTTGTTCTGTCGTTAGATTGGACATAGATCTGTGCCAATTTGTGTTTTTGTTGTTAATTATTTGTGTGTTTTTATGCTTGCGCTACACTTGTTTTTACTTCAGCAACAATTTTTTAAGTGTGTCGGGTGTATGCCTGTCGGCACAAAGTGGAAAATCTTTTTGCAGTGTACAAAACTGCATGGAGTTTCACTATGACGACAGAGCAGAGTTTATTCAGACCTAAAGCACTGCAGGCACAACAACAACGCCTGGAAGGGCAGGTTAGTATTGTTCAGCCCGTCAGCAGCTCGGTGTTGTGCTTTTGTTTAGTCTTCATCCTCTTCAGTTTACTGCTGCTTTTGCATCAGGCCAGTTTTTCCCGTAAAGAAACAGTGTTGGGTTATCTGAAGCCGTCCAGCGGCGTAGTTCGTATCCATAGCCAGCGCCCGGCTGTGCTTAAACAACTTTATATTCAGGATGGCACTTTGGTTCAGGCAGGTCAAAAGCTGGCTTTACTGAGCAGTGACGAATATCTTGCTGCAGGTGAAAGTCTGACCGATCACCTGCAAAACAGCCTTGCACTGCAATTGGCATTAAATACTCAGAAACAGCATGAACTTTTACAGAGTTTTGCTCAGCAGCGTGAACAATTGTCAGCGCAAATTACTAATGTCAAACGGCAACTGGCAGAGAATCAACGCCAGCAACAGCTATTGTCTCAGCGTATTGATATACAGAATCAACGCCTGTTGTCTCAGCAAGAATTGGCACTAAAAGGCCATCTGCCAAAACTACAACTGGAGCAGCAGCAAGATCAGCACCTGATGTTGCTGCAACAGTTAGCAGAGGTGCAAACTTTGGCTCAATCCATCCTTCAGCAACAGATCCAGTGGGAAAATCAACTTCAGGCGTTACCCCTTGAACAGCAACGTCAGCTTCAGCAATTACAGGCCGAGCGGTTTAGTTTTGAGCAACAAAAAACTGAACTGCTGGCTCGTAAAGAGATTGTGCTGACAGCTCCTGTTGCGGGCAGAGTCACCAATTTAGTGGTGAGCGCAGGCCAGCATCTGCAGGGCAGCCAGGTCTTGATGCAATTGCTGCCCGAATCAGGATTTTTATACGCCCAATTATTAGTTCCGACCCGGGCTTTTGGTTTTATTCAGCCAGGTCAGACCACCTGGCTGCGTTTTGATGCTTTTCCTTACCAGCGCTTTGGCTTGTATCAGGGCGAAATCAGCCAGCTTTCAAAAGCTGTATTGATGGCGCAAGACCCCGACAGTCCAGTGCAAATTCAGGAGCCTGTGTATCAGGTGCAAGTACGGCTAAATCAGCAATTTATCGAAGCTTATGGCGAACAAATGCCGCTGCAGGCCGGCATGTTGTTAAGTGCAGACATAGTGCTGGAACAGCGTTCGGTGCTGAGCTGGTTACTGGAACCTTTAGTTAGTCTAAGAGGGCGTTTTCAGATTTGAATCAGGCTGTGTAGCAACAGAGACATTACTTTGGATGACTGCCGGGCGAGAATCGCAGCTTAGTAGTTATCACCGATGTAACTAAGATCGTTGACCATCAGGGCTTAAATTAGATAGCTATAGCTGATGAAGGAGGGCCAATGAAAAGGATTAGCGGACGGCAGGGGCTGAGCGTTTTTGTGTTTGTCGCCATGCTTGGATTTGTTCATTCAATCTTTGTTGATGATCTGTGGGGCTTACTGTCGTGGAGCGGGATGCTGCTGTTTTTTACCACCAGCTATTTTTACAGTGATTTGATGAACGCTCCGGTTTCGTCACTTAAGCAGCTGTTGCAACTCAGGTTTGAACTGGAAGTTATTCCGGCATTGTTGCTGTGGATCGGTCAACTGCTTTGGATTACCGGGCTGCTGGGTCCGGTTTATTTTGTATAAGCGGGAATGCTGTGATGCAAACTATCTACCAATCCGAAGCTGCTGAATGCGGATTAGCCTGTCTGGCTATGGTGGCTGGTGCTTATGGTTATAAAACCGATATGGCCAGTTTGCGTCAACGTTATCCTTTGTCGCTTAAAGGCTTAACTTTGCAACATCTGATGCAGCTGGCTGACAATCTGGGGCTGGCGGGCCGGGCTTTACGACTGGAGCCAGAAGAGCTGGCGCAGTTGAAATTACCCTGTATTTTGCATTGGCAAATGAGCCACTTTGTTGTGCTGGTTAAAGTGAAAGGGCAAAAAATTCAGATCCATGATCCTGCTTTTGGTAAACGAGAGCTGAGCTTTGCCGACGTTGATCAGTGTTTTACCGGTATTGCCCTTGAGCTGAGTCCTACCACTGAGTTTAAAAAACAAGATCAAAGGCAAAAGTTAAGTGTGCGGCAGTTTTGGTCTTCGGCTTCCGGTTTATGGTCGGCATTATTCAGAATACTGTTGATGTCGCTGGTGCTGCAGTTTTTCTTACTGGTGGCACCTTATTACATGCAATTAGTAGTCGATGAAGTGCTGGTGAGCAGAGACCTGGATTTATTGCATGTGCTGGCCATGGGTTTTGCCTTATTGCTGTTGTTGCAAATTCTGACCAATATTCTGCGCAGCTGGCTGGTGCTGCATTTGGGGTCGGTATTAAATCTGCAGTTGGCTACTAATCTGTTCCGGCATTTATTGCATTTGCCTATGAGTTTTTTTGAGAAACGCCATATGGGCGATATTGTGTCGCGTTTTGGTTCTTTGCAGCAATTGCGGGACTTGTTGACCAATAGCCTGATTGAAGCGCTGATCGATGGTCTTATGGCTTGTACTGTTCTGGTACTGTTATTTGTTTATCATCCGGTGTTAGCCGCCGTTGTGCTGGCGGCTGTACTGCTTTACGCGCTACTACGATATATTTTTTACTCACCATTAAAGCAATGTACTGAGCAAGGCATAGTGGCTCAGGCTAAAGAGCAATCCGGTTTTATGGAAAGTGTTCGTGCCATCCAATGTTTGCAGCTGTTCTCAAAACAAAGCCAAAGGTTAAGCCTGTGGCAAAATCAGTATTCAGATGCTGTGGATCAGCAATTCAGACTGGGGCGCTGGCACTTATCATTGCAGGCTGTGCATCAACTGTTATTTGGTATTGAGCATATAGTGGTGATTTATCTGGCGGCTTTGGCCGTAATAGATAATGCCTTTAGTGTCGGAATGTTATTTGCTTTTGCCAGTTACAAAAGCCAGTTTACCCAAAGAGCTGCTGCTTTTATTGATCACTGGATCGAATTCCGCATGCTGGAATTACACTTGCAACGTCTGGCGGATATTGCTCTGACCGATACAGAGAACTTAGGAGAGAGTCAGACTTATTTACAGCTGCAAGGTCATATTGAATTGCGAGATCTGCACTTTCGGCAGACAGCACAGGACCCCTGGCTGTTTCATCAACTGAGTTTCAGATTATCTCCCGGCGAAAGTGTGGCTATTGTAGGGCCATCAGGTTGTGGCAAAACCAGCTTGTTAAAAATTATGCTTGGACTGGCAACTGCACAACAAGGCAAAGTACTGATAGATGGTATGGAGCTGAGCAGCTTTGGTCTGCAGCATTACCGCAGTCAGATTGCCGCAGTGATGCAAAATGATCAGTTGTTATCCGGTTCTGTGATGGACAATATCAGCTTTTTTAGTCCTAAACCTGATGTGCAACATCTGATGCATTGTGCAGAGCTTGCAGCCATTCATCAGGATATTATTGCCATGCCTATGGGCTACAATACCTTAATTGGAGATATGGGATCGGCCTTGTCCGGCGGGCAAAAACAACGTTTACTGATTGCCAGGGCTTTATACCACAAGCCCAGGGTATTGCTGCTGGACGAAGCGACCAGCCATCTGGATCTGGCGCTGGAAGTCAGGGTAAATCAGGCTATCCGGCAGCTACAGATAGCGCGCATTATCGTGGCGCACAGGCCTGACAGTATTTTAACTGCAGATCGGATCCTGTTGCTGCAGCAAGGTCAACTGACTGATATCACCTGCGAGTTCCGTCAGTTGCATAGGTCAGCGAAGCCGCTCTGCCAAGGACAGGAACTTTAGGTTTTGGGTGGCCAGAGTTCCAGCTTATTTCGCAATTTTTGATAATAAATCTTGCAAAGTCATATGCTTACGTTCTGTGATTAAAGATTGACCTAGTGCCAGCATTTGCTGCTGAGCCTGTTGTTTAAAGGGGCCGTCTTTTAGCTGTGTTAATTCTTCTGCTGCTGCCCAGCCGATAGTGCGGCGGATCAGCTCACAACCTGCGTAGCCTAAGGTATCCTGCCACAATTGCTGCAGGTACCAGTGCTGGTAAGATTCATTCTGAAAGCTCTGATCTGTGGTTTGCTTTTGCATCAGGTTGCTGAAAACAGTGGAGAATTCATGCCAGAACAGCTCAATTTGGCCTAACAAGTAGTGGCGCCGGGAGCTTACTTCGGTTTGTTCCTGAGTCAGCAGGTTTAAAATAACACTGGCCAGAAAAGTTCCGGTATCAAAACCTATGGGACCATAGCAGCCGAATTCGGCGCCTATTATTTTATGCTGCTGATGATTCACTAACACATTGCCACACTGCAAATCTCCATGCAGCAAGGCCTGAGGTTTTGCCAGAAAACCAGCTTTCAGCTGGGCCACTTCGGCTTGCAGGGCTTCATTGCGCCATAAATCCCGAACTTGTGGCTGTTGCGCTAAACTCAGGCTGTTACGCTCATGGTTGCAGTAGGGGTCGGTAAATACCAAATCCTCAATCACTAAACAGAGTTCCGGATTATTAAATTGCAGCTGCCTGGATTTTTTCACTGGGCCTGTTAAGACAAAGTCACTACTGTAAAAGCTGGCATTGGCCAGATAACGGCCCAGATGCAGTCCGGTATCTTGTGGTAATAATCCTGTCCTGATAGCGCTTCGCAAACTCATGCAATCAGATAAATCTTCCAGTAATAATGCACACAACTCTGCATCATAAAATAACACTTCCACCAGATAATCAGGGCAAATTTTGGCATGGTGTTTTAATACATCAGCTTCAATCTTTGCCCTGTTTAAGCTGACAAGCCAGTGTTGGGTCAAATCTGAAGGTTCAGGTAAAGCCTGTTTAACAATAAGGCTGGTGCCTCTGTTATTTTTTACTCTGAACACCTGATTCAGGCCATCGTTTTTCAGTAGCTCAGTGCTTAATTGGCTATGATCGCCAAACAAATCGCTGTATTTGTCAGCGAATAATGCCGCTTCTTTTGGGGTTAACACTTGGTAAGGCATCAGATAAAAGATCCATAAAAAGCAAAAGGCCATCATCGCAAACCCCTTTGGGTAGCACAATGGCCTTTTGTACTGCTGAACTTCAGTTGACGGCTATGGGGTTAAGGCTGCACTTGTACTGCAGTAAAACGTGCCAAGGCTGCTGTACGGGCTTTATAAAACGCCAAACCTGAGTCACTCAGACTGTAATTGTCTATGCCCTGAATGGTGCTGAGAAATTGATCTTCTACAGAGCCATTCAGGCAGGCTTTTTGTGTGGTGGCCATGGGTTTAAACTGCAAACGTAAACCTTCAGTCTCGTAAGCACCAGTAAACTGGTTGCA
Source organism: Rheinheimera soli (assembly GCF_031457405.1). GTDB lineage: Bacteria > Pseudomonadota > Gammaproteobacteria > Enterobacterales > Alteromonadaceae > Pararheinheimera > Pararheinheimera soli_A. The sequence continues at coordinate 26,142 of NZ_JAVDWR010000008.1, forward strand.
GCCTGCAAAACCGCTGACTCTGTTATCTGCAGCAAACTCCAGATAAGGCGTCATATCGGGTTCTGTTGCCGGGACCGCTTGCCCCATTAATTCGGTGAGTTTCCAGCGTACTCCTGTCAGTTTGACTTGCGTTTGCTGAGCTTGCTTGTTCAGTTTGTAATTTTCCGCTAAATCACCAGTGATGACCTGGCCAGCCATATCCAGTTGAAACAGCTGATTTTCTCCCACTTTATACAAAGCCGGACCCTCCTTCTGGTTCAGCAGCTGAATCACTGAACCCTTAGCATCCCATTCAAAGGTACCTTGTTGCTGTATAGCATCGCCTTCTTTACCCAGATAAGTAGTACTGAGCAGATAGCTGTTATCCATATTCAGTGTGAGCAGGGTGTCTATACCTTCGCAATCGGCGCAAGGCACTACGCCTCTGTACGTTCCTGCCCAGTCCAGAGAATTCTGGCTGTTATGGTGATCGACCTGAGTTTCTGCTTTTGCTGGTTCAGCAGCTGTTGTTGCTGACGGTTCTGTGGGTGCAGGTCCGCACGCTGCTAATACTAACCAGGCGGTCAGACACAAGATCAGGGGTTTAGACATAAAAAATTTCCTTGTTTCTGCTCATACAGAGCATTTAATTTCACATCAGTTTATAGGTGTCAGGCTTTACCAAAACTGAATTAACCGGAAAAAAACAGCCTCAACCTATATTCACAACCACTGGTCACAGCAGGCTGGAGTGCATTTATGACACTGTTAGACTTTTAGTGAATTGTTATCTTATCCAAGAAAAGTAGAACAGCTGAATGAACTTAACCCGAGCCAGTATAAAAAATCCTGCAGCCGTTGTAGTGGTCAGCCTGATTATGGTGTTATTTGGCTTGCTTGCAGTGGCTAAATTGCCAGTTCAGCTTTTGCCCTCCATAGAGCAACCACAAATTTTTATCCAGAATGGCTGGCGTGCGGCAGCACCTGAAGAAATGGAGTCCACTATTATTGAACCGCAGGAAGCGGCGCTTCGCACTGTGCCTGGTGTTACAGAAAGCAGCAGCTTTATTGGTGCTGGTTTTGGTTTTATTACCCTGACCTTTGATGTAGGTCAGGATATGCAGCAAGCTATGCTGAACGTGATTAATGCGTTAAATCAGGCATCGCCTCGTCCGAGGGAAGCCGCCGAACCTGTAGTTTCACTCAATAGTGGTGCCGGTCCTGTTGCCAGTTTATTGATCCGCAAGTTAGATGAAAACGCGGACGCTGACTTTACTGCCTTGCAGCCAGTGATTGATGATGTGGTGTACCCCAGGTTAAAAGCCATAGCAGGTATGTCTCAGGTTGATTTATCCAGCCGTCGCGCGAAAGAACTCCATATCGTATTTGACCCCTATCGTTTGGCCGCCCTTGGTTTGTCTGTTGATCAGCTAAGTTCACGTATTGGTCGTGCCACCAATGTATCAGGGGGGTTTGCAGAGGTTGGACGACGGGAATACACAGTACGTTTTGTCGGACAGTACGACCCGGCGCAGTATGAGCAAATGGTGGTGGCTTATCAGAATGACAGACCTGTGTATCTGCATGAAGTAGCAAAAGTAGAAATTGATTACGCTGAGCGGGCAGGCTTTACCAAACGTAACGGTTACCCGGCGTTTTACATCAGTTTGCAGCGTGCAGCCGGCTCAAATACCGTAGATATTCTTGATGCACTGAACAAAGAAATTGCCGATTTAAATCAACATGAGCTGAAGAATAAAGGTATTGAAATAGTGTTGAGTTATGACGCTTCGGTACATATCAAAAGAGCAATTGAGCTGGTAAAGGGAAACCTGGTCGTAGGCATAGCTTTGGCACTTGGCATTTTGTATCTGTTTTTACGCGGCTGGCAGGCAACCTTGCTGATTGGTTTAACTATTCCGCTATCTTTAATGATGTCCGTTATGGTGCTGGATCTATTTGGCCGTTCACTGAATGTAGTGTCTTTGGCAGGTTTAGCTTTTGCTGTAGGCATGGTGCTTGATGCCGCTATCATAGTGCAGGAAAACATGGTGCGGTTGTTACAGCAGGGACAGGCGCTGCAGCAAGCTGTAAAAAAAGGCACAGCTCAGGTCAGCAGCGCACTTTGGGCTTCCACTGCAACTACAGTGGCTATTTTTGTACCAGTGCTGTTTATGCAAGGCGTCGAAGGTCAGCTGTTTTACGATTTGGCGCTTACGCTGGCGGTGGCTGTGATGGCCTCTTTGCTGGTGGCCTTAGCTGTATTGCCTGTTGCCTCATTATTCTGGCTAAAACCGCAAGCCAGCGCTGTGACTTCTGCTTTTTTCTGGCAAAAACTAGCCAGACGTTTTTGCCGTTTCACTCAGAATCGCAGGTTGGCATTAGGCTGGGTGATCTTTTTTGTGCCTGGAGCTGTGTTACTGACAGCCTTATTGCTACCTAAAGCCGACTTTTTACCCCAGGCCTCTATTGATACCGTCTTTTCAGGTTTTTCACTACCCCCTGGAGCCAATATACAGGTACTGGAACAGGAGATTGGTGATCTGCTGGTGACCCGTTTACGACCTTATTACCAACAGAAAAAATACCCGGCAATCAAAGGTTATAACCTGTCGATCAACAGGGGGTTTAACTCACTCTTTGTTTACGCTGACGACCCGGACAGCATAGAAGATATGATTAAATTACTACGCGAAGAGATTCTGGTGGGCTTACCTGACACCAGGGCCTTTAGTGTGCAAGGCTCGTTATTTAACTTTGGTTTTGGCAGTGGTCGAGAATTAAATTTAGATTTTCAGGGCCCAGATGTGCCACAACTCATGCAGCAGGCGGCTGACGCCATGCCAAAAATAGAAAAATTATTGCCAGGTGCTACAGTGCGGCCCGTGCCTGATTTAGCCTTGGCTCAGCCTGAATTACGTTTAACTCCGGATGAAAACCGTATAGCTCAAAGTGGCGTGGATCGTTTTACTGTTGCGAATATGGTGCGTGCAGTCACAGATGGTATTTACATAGGTGAATACTTTGATGGCAACGAACGGATGGACATTATTCTTAAAGGCCTGGGCTGGCAGACGCCTGAGCAATTAACTGCAACTCCGCTCTATACGCCGGGAGCTGGTGGTCAGACTCTGGGCCAGCTCAGTGAGCTGACTTACACCACAGGCCCTACCTCTTTGCAGCGGATCAATGGCCTGCGCACCATCAGTTTGCAAGTGACACCTCCTGCGACTATGGCATTGGATGAAGCAATGCAGATTCTGCAGCGCGACTTGATGACTACATTACGTGAATCAATGCCTGCTCGGAGTTCAGTACAATTCCGGGGGAATGCCGATCGCCTGTCTCATGCCATGACGGAAATGGGCAAAAACTTTGCGGTGGCAGTGTTTATTCTGTTCCTGCTGATGGCCGCTCTGTTTCGCTCGGCCAAAGACAGTTTGCTGGTGGTTCTGGCTATGCCTATGGCCATTCTGGGGGGGGTAGTAGCACTACGTTTATTAAATCTGGTGACTTTTCAGTCGCTGGATCTGCTGACCATGATTGGTTTTGTCATTTTGCTTGGACTGGTGGTGAACAACGCTATTTTACTAGTGGACCAGTGCCGGCAAAGCCAAAGGGAAGGAAGCCCTGTGGATCAAGCCTTGTATCTGGCTATTTTAACCCGGGCCAGGCCCATTTTTATGAGCACCTTAACCAGTATATTTGGCATGTTGCCGCTGGTACTGGTTCCAGGTGTTGGCTCCGAAATTTACCGGGGTTTAGCTGCGGTTATAGTGGGCGGTATGACTTTTAGTATGTTGTTTAGTCTGGTGTTGATCCCGGCGTTGTTACGTTTGACCTCGACAGTTCAGCACACTGAACGGACGGCCCCTTCTTTGGAGATCTTTGATGCAGCTTAATACAATGGCTTTAACCGCAGTTTTGTTTTACTCCACTGCTCTTGTGGCGCAAACGCCAGCAGAAAAAGTGGTCAGTGTAGCGCAAGTGCAACAACAAGTGATGTTGCCTCATACTATGGTGACAGCTCAGGTGCAAAGCCGCTATCAGGCCGATGTAACTGCAGGGGTTGAGGGGCGTCTATTGTGGTTGGCTGAACCCGGCTCTCAAATTAAACAGGATGAAGTCATAGCCAGGCTGGATATCACCCCTTTGCAATTGCGGGTTGATGAAATGAATGCCCGTATCAGCAGGGCTGATATTCAGTGGCGGCGTTTGCAAAAAGACACAGCCCGGTTGTTGGAGCTGAGTAAAAACAATAGTGTGGCTTTAACTCAGTTGGATCAAATCAGTGCTGATCGCGATAGCGCTGAAGCTGAACTGAAATTACTGCGGGCTCAACTGGCGCAACTGCAGGATCAAATCAACCGCAGCTCAGTCAAAGCGCCTTTTGCCGGAGTGGTGGCGCAACGTTTTCATCAGCACGGAGAAGATATCAGCAGAACGGATGCTTTAGTGCGGCTGGTGAATTTAAGTGATCTGGAAGTTGTTGTGTTTGCTCCGCTGAAATACGCCGCATTTTTACAGCAAAATCAGTTGCTGCAGGTATTTCATAGCGGTGGCGAAAGTCAGTTGCCAGTACGTAATCTGATCCCTGTGTCCGATATGCGTTCGCAAACCTTTGAAGCCCGGATTAAAGTGCCGGAACAATTACTGGCGAACTTTCAGGTTGGACAACTTGTTTCTGTCGCAGTACCCACGGCTTTGGCCCGTCAGCAGTTGTTAGTGCCACGGGACGCTGTGGTGGTGAAAAGTGAAGGTCAGTTTGTGTTTGTGGTAGATAACGAACAAAAAGCTCAGCAAAAGGCGGTGTTGTTAGGACAGGGCATCGGCAAACTGATAGCTGTAGATGCAGAGCTGTCGGCCGGTGAACAAATCGTGATACGAGGTGGCGACACCTTAACTCAGGGTGACAAAGTTAAGGTGCTGACCGATCAGGAGTTCCCGGTAAAAACCTAAGGTGTTTTTACTGCAGGAGCTTGCCAGGCTGCTGTGCCCCACAGTGGCACGCTGGTCAGCGAATGTTTGTAGCTGCCCGTGCTTTCTTTGGTGGAGTAAGACAAATACAACAAGGTTTGACTGCTGCTGTCCAGAATACGGCGAATTTTTAAGTTCTTAAATAAAATGCTTTTGGATGTGCTGAAAATCACTTCGCCGTTTTTAGAACGATCGATGTCTTTCAGCATAGCGGCTGTGATTTCACCGGTTTGACGACAGGCAATAGACATATCAGAAGGGTCGGCAAAATCCAGATTGGCTTCAACATGGCTGATATGGCAAGTGACACCAGGGATTTTCGGGTCGTCAAAGGTCTGGACTTTAATGTCTTTGGTGGTAAACAGACCTAAACTGACATCTGCCACTTCTTTATCAGAACAGGCCACCAGGCCCAAAGCGGTAAAAACCAAAAGCCATTTTTTCATAGTCATATCATCCTTTTTAGCCTTGATAACAAAACGGAGCTATTTAGCTCCGTTCGTTTTTCTGCACTAGTGTCCGGCGTGGCCGTCTAAACCATGCACATGGCCATGGGCCAGTTCTTCGTCTGTCGCATCGCGGACTAAAATCACTTCCACATCAAACGTCAGATCAATACCTGACAGTGGGTGATTACCATCTACAACCACTTCGTCTTCTGTGACGTCTAAAACAATCACAGATTGCTCACGGCCGTCCGGGCCTGCAGCGCGAAAACGCATGCCAACCTGCACATCCATGCCTTCGAATAAATTACGTGGCACCGCCTGAGTTAACTCATCATGACGCTCGCCGTACGCTTCTGCCGCTGGTACTTCAGCTTTGAATTTGTCGCCGACAGTTTTACCTAATAAAGCCTGCTCTAAACCGTGAATTAAAGCGCCAGTACCAAAAATAAATACCAGCGGTTCTCCGCCAGCTGAACTATCGAGTTCGTTACCTGCTTTGTCGGCCACAGTGTAATGAATGGCGACTACTTTTTCTGCTTGTATGCTCATGCAAACCTCAGTTACGCGAGTGAATAGGGCAAAGGTGATATGACAACAACCGATGCATCCGGAGTTGCTAATCGCAGTGGATCAGCTGGGTTAATATCGTTTGGTAACACCGCCAACACCCAAAGTTGCCCCTGAATATTCACCGCATTAATGACCTGGCCAACCCGACGCCAGTTTTCCGACCATTGTACTTCAATATCTGTGCCGCTGGCCGGAGTTTCCTCAGTTTGACTTTTGAGGATGTACGCAGCTCTTTTATTTTTACCCAGATATTTCATTCGGGCCACAGTTTCCTGCCCTATATAACAACCTTTAGTAAAACTAATGGCGTCCAGAGCCTGCAAATTCAGCATTTGTGGCACATATTCGCCAATCACAGCCTGCTCTAAATAAGAAAAGCCCTGCTGAATATGTCGGGCTAACCACAAGGTTGGAGCTGCCAGATAAGCGGATTGTTCCGCTAAAAGTTGTCGGGCCTGGCCAAAATCCAGCACTAACAGGTAATGTTCGTCGGCTAAACGCATCAGTTTACCGCCGGGCACTGAACTTAACTGACCCACAGAGGCTGGCTGCGCATAGCCCAATTTATTCAGTAAAGCTGCAGTATCAGGACCACTGATACCCAAAATAGCCAGACTGTCATGACCTGCTTCAAAACTGACTTTGGAAAAGACGCCAAACTTTTTCAGCTGAGTGGACGAGGCTTGTAATTCGTCACGAAAGCCGATGTACCACAAGTTTTCGCCATCGGCACATAAATGAAACTGAGCCCACATTTTACCCTTGGCATCACAATGTGCGCCACGCAGAAAATTTTCCGCTGTCAGCGTATTCAGATCTGCGGTCACCTGACCCTGCAGGTATTTACGGCTGTCCAGCCCCGCAATAATCAGGCTTTCAAAGCCGGGTAAGGGGCTGATAAAGGCGCCTTGGACTGAAGTTGATAAAGCGGCGAGTTGATCGGCACTGATCCAGGATGCTTGCATATAGGTAAGTCTCTTAGAATACTAAGATGATCATTGGGGGATTTGGCCAAAAGCTCAACCCCTGTAAGGTTTTTTTGTTAGAATCCGGCCAGTATCATCAAAAGGAAAGCAGTATATGACTGAGTTAATGGGTAAACCCCGCCTGCGTTGGGCCTGCCGTCGTGGCATGCTGGAGCTGGATGTTTTGTTGGCGCCTTTTGTTGAAGAAGGGTATGACGCTTTAACTGAAACACAAAAATATACTTTTGAAGCTTTATTGGCCTGCGACGACCCGGATTTGTTCGCCTGGTTTATGGGGCATGGTAAGTCAACTGATCCAGAGCTGCAGGCAATGGTGAATATCATTGTTAACAGAGTACGGGTATAACCTTAGTTTTATGCCATCCCGCATGCGCCGGATTGTTTATCTGGCGCAAAGCTTATTGATCCTGCTTATTTTCCTGCTGCAACCATTTTATGCCTTATGGTGGCTGCTGCTTTGGCTCTGGTTATTTTTTTGTTTTTATCAGCTGTTACGGCAGTGGCAACAACCCGTCAAAGCGCGTTTATTGTTTTTAACTGAAAAAGGTCAGCTGAAATGGTGGCAGGATGAACTGCCAGCGGGGCAGTTGTCGGCAGGCTCTTTAGTGTCGCAACTGGGGATTTGGTTGCGCTGGCAGGATACAACACAACAACCCAGGCAATTATGGGTCTATCGGGATAATTTATCTGAAGAGCATTTTCGCAGTCTGGCACGGGTGTGTCAGACCGTAAAATGGCAGCAACAAGCCGGTTCTGCGAACCGGCGTTAGGGTTTCAATATGGTTGGCGTAGGCTCCGCCAGTTGATCCGGATAATCCAGATTATAATGCAGACCACGGCTTTCTTTGCGCTCCATAGCACTGCGGATAATCAGTTCAGCCACCATGGTTAAATTGCGCAGTTCCAGCAAATTATTGCTGACGCGGAAGTTGCGGTAATAATCCTGAATTTCACGTTGCAACAGTTCTACTCTGTGTAAAGCCCGTTCTAAGCGTTTTTCAGTACGAACTATACCGACATAATCCCACATAAAAAGCCGTAATTCGTGCCAGTTGTGAGTAATCACTACCTCTTCATCTGAATCAATGACACGACTTTCATCCCAGCAAGGCAGTTCAGTCACTAAGCGGGCTGACTCGAGCTGCTGTTTAATATGCCGGGCTGCCGATTGAGCAAAAACCACACACTCCAATAAGGAGTTGCTGGCCATACGGTTAGCGCCATGCAGCCCTGTGTAGGCCACTTCACCAATAGCATAAAGATTAGAAATATCGGTTTGGCCATTTAAATTGGTCACCACGCCACCACAAGTGTAATGCGCTGCTGGCACCACTGGAATGGGTTGTTTGGTGATGTCGATACCCACACTTAGGCATTTTGCATAAATGGTGGGGAAGTGTTCAATAATAAAGTCTTTTGGTTTGTGGCTGATGTCCAAATACACACAATGAGCACCGAGCTTTTTCATTTCATAGTCGATAGCACGGGCCACTATGTCGCGTGGTGCTAATTCGGCGCGCTCGTCAAAATCCGGCATAAAACGGCTGCCGTCCGGCCGTTTTAAATAAGCACCTTCACCCCGCATGGCCTCAGTGATCAGGTAATTCTGCGCTTCAGGGTGATACAAGCTGGTCGGGTGGAACTGATTAAATTCCATATTAGCCACGCTGCAACCTGCGCGCCACGCCATAGCTATACCGTCACCGCTGGCTACATCAGGATTACTGGTATAGAGATAAACTTTACTGGCTCCGCCTGTGGCAAGTGCAATACATTTAGCACCTATCACTTCCACATGTTCTTCTTCACGGTTCCAGACATAAGCGCCATGGCATTTTTGTTCAGCTAAGCCCAACTTACTGGAAGTGATTAAATCAATAGCGTTGTAGTTTTCCAACAATTGAATATTCGGGTGGCCTTTGACTTGCTCTACCAGCGTGATTTGCACAGCCTTGCCTGTCGCATCTGCTGCGTGCAAAATACGTCTGTGGCTATGACCGCCTTCCCGGGTCAGGTGATATTTCAATACACCGTCTTCGTCTTTGTACTGATCAAAAGGTACACCCTGCGCAATTAACCATTCCATCGCGTCTTTGGCATGTTCAGCGGTAAACTGCACTGCTGCGGCTTCACATAAGCCAGCACCTGCAATTAGAGTGTCGTCGACATGAGAGGCAATACTGTCGTTTTCATCAAATACGGCAGCTATGCCACCCTGAGCATATAAGGTAGAGCCTTCACGCAGAGGACCTTTGCTCAGCACTATGACTTTAGCCTGGTCCGCCAGATGCAAAGCCAGCGATAAACCTGCAGCGCCACTGCCTATAATTAATACGTCACAAAGATGTTTTTTTTGTTGTTGCATGGGATACACTTATTCAGTCAAAAACACATAAATGTCTGTAATTTGGGTCTTTATACGCTACTTTCCGGCAACTGGCCGCATCAGAAACGGCAAATTGTAACTTTTTTTACTTATTCACAGAACTATTCATATAGCTTCCAGTCATAAGGGTACGCTTGACGAGCGCCAGTTGCAAAAAGAAAGTAGTATTTAGCATTAGGGGAAAGGCTCGGATGAGCGAGCAAGAATTGGATTGGCAGATTGTCCAGCGGGTACAACAAGGGGATAAAGCAGCCTTTAATGTGTTGGTAAAAAAATACCAGCATCGTATTGCGAACTTAATCTCACGTTATGTCTCTAACCATGGCGATGTGGCGGATGTAGCTCAGGAAGCCTTTATTAAAGCTTACCGTGCTATTCCCGGCTTTCGTGGCGAGAGTGCATTTTACACCTGGTTGTACCGGATAGCCGTGAACAGCGCTAAAAATTACCTGGTAGCGACAGGACGCAAGCCGCCATCTACAGACGTAGATGCGGACGATGCCGAGTTTTATGACGGTAGCGATGCGTTAAAAGAGCAGGATTCTCCGGAAAAGCTTTTGTTATCCGATGAAATCCGTAACGTAGTGTTCGATACCATTGAAAAGTTGCCGGACGAATTACGCACTGCTATTACTTTGCGTGAATTGGATGGCTTAAGTTACGAAGAGATTGCGGAAGTGATGGGCTGCCCTATAGGAACAGTCAGAAGTCGGATTTTCCGTGCACGTGAAGCTATTGATGCGCAGTTAAAACCGCTCATTAGCTGAACCTCTACTAAACAGGAATCGGTATGTCGTCAGAAAAATCAGATTGGATCTCGGCCGCTAGTGATAATCAAGCAATCAGCCCGGAACAATTAGACAGATTACTGCAAGATGCTGAAGTACAGCAACGCTTTGCGCGTTATCATTTGATTGGCGCAGCCATTCGCAATGAGTTACCGGCGCAGCTTGATATGCAGTTTGCAGATAACTTTGCCAGCCTGTTGGATCAGGAACCTGCTTACCAGTTAGAAAGCAGCCCTGTAGTGCACCAAAATGCGCCAGTGTCGTTCTGGAAAAAACTGGGCGAAGCAGCCAATACTGGCTGGTTTAAAACAGGTTTTCAGGGCACAGTCGCAGCCAGCGTGGCATTAGTTGCTGTGTTGGGTGTGCAACAGTTTCAGGGCTCTGGTCAGGACGCAGATCTGAATTCACCTTTACCTGTGTTACAGACTCAGCCAGTGGCTGGTTTTGCCACTCCGGTCAGCTTAAGCCAGACTTCGGTAAGTTCCCGTTTTGAACAGGAACAACGTCAGGCTATGTTGGAACAGCAACAACGTTTGCAGCAATTGCTGCAGGCACATCGTCAGCAAATCCGGGTCATGGACACTGCACAGCAGAAAACTCCGGAAACCCCAGCTGAGAAACCAAGACAAGAGCAATAAATATGGGTTGGAAAGGCTTAAGCAGTGCCTTGATCATCTTGTGTTACTCCAGCCTGAGCTTCGCCGAAGTCTCGGGGTGGGAGTGGTTTGAGCGAAGTCAGAGTTCAGTTCGTCAATATAATTTCGAAGCCTCTTTTGTTGTCATTAAACCCAATCAGGTTGATAGCTACCGCTGGATCCATGGTGTACAGGATAATTCAGAAATAGAGCAACTGATGCCGCTGGAACAAAGTGGCGTCGAAATTTTGCGTCGTGATCAGATGGTGTATTACATTGCTCCTGAAAAAGCACCCCTGGCGACCAGCAGCAGCACGATCAAAGAATTACCTGCTTTGTTGTACCGTGATATTGAGTCGATCAAAACTTTGTACGATGCAGTGCCAGGTGGCGCGACGCAACTATCGGGTCGTTCTGCCCAATTATTGCGTTTGACACCGCTGCAAAATGGCAGACCAGGCTATTGGTTGTGGTTAGACAGCCAGACAGGTTTTCCGCTGAAAATAGATACCCTGACGGTTCAGAATGAAGTGCTGGAGCGTTGGGTCATCACCCATATTTTGCCCCACGCCACTTTACCTGAAGCATTAAGTATTGCAGCGAGCGCTGAATTGCCAGCTGCCGCAGAAACAATGCCGACTGTAGCTTTGCCTGAAACTCCGCTGCAGTTGTCCTGGTTACCCGAAGGCTATCAGGAGGTTTCTGTGACCTCTGCTATGGTGCCACAGCAGGTGTTGGAACAATGGTTGTTGTCCGATGGTTTGCATCAGGTGTCGGTTTTTGTGCAGCACAGCGCCAGTTTGCCGGCTCAGGCCTTCCGCGACGGCGCCACCACAATTTTTGTCATGCCAAACAAACAGTTTGATGTCACTGTAATAGGCCCTGTGTCTATTGAGACGGCCAGACAAATAGCTGAATCGGTGCGTTAAATGCTGGAAGAAATAGCCACTGTGATGAAAAGCCAAAGCGATGGTGTCTGGCTGAAAACTCAAAGTGTCAGCAGCTGCAATGCCTGCCAGTCGAATAACGACTGTGGTACTGGAGTAGTGGCTAAAGCTTTAACCCCACGTGAAAATCTGTTTTTTGTCAAAAGCCAGTTGCAATTGCTGGAAGGGCAAAACGTTAAAATTGCCGTGAGCGAACAACATCTGTTATCTGCTGCGGCTTTATTGTATTTATTCCCCTTGTTTTGTCTTATTGCAGTGGCTGCTTTATTAAGCCGGCTGCAGCTGGCTGAGACGGCCATAGTGTTGGGTTCTTTCACTGCTTTAGCTGCTGGTTTTGCCGTGGCGCGACTGATCAGTGGCCCATCAGCACAGCAGGAACAGATTGAGATCCTTGCGGTATTGCCTGAACTGACGGTACAACATATCCGCATTACCGATTAATCCTCTGCTGAAATCCGCTGTAACATCTGAACACATAGCAACCAATGCCGAGATCGAGTACAATTCGCGGCAAATTTATCTGAATCAACTTTGGTGTTCGCCCGGTTTGTGACCATAAGGGTCTAAGTGGGGCCACCTGATAGCAGCTTTAGCGGAAAAAATGCCAAAAATTACTCATATTCGTAACTTTTCAGTCATAGCCCACATAGACCACGGCAAATCTACACTGTCTGATCGTCTGATCCAGTTTTGTGGTGGTTTAGCCGATCGTGAAATGCAGGCGCAGGTTTTAGATTCCATGGATCTGGAACGTGAGCGTGGTATCACCATTAAAGCGCAAAGTGTCACGCTGAACTACAAAGCCAAAGATGGCGAAACTTACCAGCTGAACTTTATCGACACACCGGGCCACGTTGACTTTACCTATGAAGTCAGTCGTTCTTTAGCGGCCTGTGAAGGTGCTTTATTAGTAGTTGATGCTGGCCAGGGCGTTGAAGCTCAAACCGTAGCCAACTGCTACACAGCCTTGGAAATGAACCTCGAAGTCTTACCAATTCTGAATAAAATCGACTTACCTCAAGCCGATCCGGACCGTGTTGCCGAAGAAATTGAAGACATTATTGGTATCGAAGCCATAGGTGCAGTGCAGTGTTCTGCCAAAACAGGTTTAGGTATTGAAGATGTACTGGAGACTATAGTCGCCAATATTCCATGCCCTGAAGGTAATCCGGATGGCCCAACTCAGGCGCTGATTATCGATTCCTGGTTTGACCCTTACCAGGGCGTAGTGTCACTGGTTCGTGTAAAACACGGCAAAATTCAGTTAAAAGACAAAATCAAAGTCATGTCGACCGGCATGGTCTACGAAGTGGACAAAGTGGGTGTATTTACCCCTAAAGCCAACAACACAGGTATTTTAAATACAGGTGAAGTAGGTTTTGTGATCTGTGGTATTAAAGAAATTAAAGGCGCGCCTGTTGGCGATACTTTAACTTTATCGAAAAACTCAGCCATTGAGCCTTTACCTGGTTTTAAACGTATTAAGCCTCAGGTGTATGCCGGTGTATTCCCTGTTTCTTCAGACGACTACGAAGACTTCCGCGATGCGTTGGAAAAGCTCAGCTTAAACGACTCTTCACTGTTTTATGAACCAGAAAGCTCAGGCGCTTTAGGTTTTGGTTTCCGTATTGGTTTCCTGGGTATGTTACATATGGAAATCATTCAGGAACGTTTAGAGCGTGAATACGATCTGGACTTAATCACCACAGCACCTACCGTAGTGTATGAAGTGATCACTAAAGCTGGCGAAACAGTGATGGTGGATAACCCAAGCGCATTACCTCCAGTGGGTAATATTGATGAAATTCGTGAGCCTATAGTTGAAGCTCATATTCTGGTCCCACAAGAATACTTAGGTAACGTGATTAACCTTTGTATTGAAAAACGTGGTGTGCAGATGAATATGACCTACCACGGTCGTCAGGTGGCAGTGGTCTATGAACTGCCTATGGCTGAAGTGGTGATGGACTTCTTCGACCGCTTAAAGTCGACCAGCCGTGGTTATGCGTCGCTGGATTATGCTTTTAAACGTTTCCAGACCTCTGAAATGTCACGGGTTGATATTCTGATCAACGGTGAGCGGGTGGATGCTTTGGCTATTATCAGCCATAAAGACTTTGCTCAGGGCCGTGGTCGTGAGCTGGCTGAAAAGCTGAAAGAGCTGATCCCTCGTCAGATGTTTGATATCGCTATTCAGGCCGCTATAGGCGCACACGTGATTGCCCGTACTACGGTCAAGCAGCTACGTAAAAACGTATTAGCTAAATGTTATGGCGGCGATATCAGCCGGAAGAAAAAGCTGTTGCAGAAACAGAAAGACGGTAAAAAACGTATGAAGCAGGTAGGTAATGTGGAAGTTCCACAGGAAGCCTTCCTTGCCATTCTGAAAGTCGGTAAATAACAACAAGGGTAGTTATGGCAGGTTATTTTGCAATTTTCCTCGTAGTATTGACCTTAGTCAGTGGTTTGATCTGGCTGATTGATATACTGGTATTTGCTCCAAAACGTAAAGTTAAAGTTGCGACCGCTCAGGCGGCTGCAGCGGGTGGCCTGCCATTAAGTGCTATTGAAGAGCTGGAAAAACCTTCTTATCTGGCAGAAACCGCCAAAGAAATTTTCCCGCTGATTTTGGCCATTACCATTATCCGTTCGTTTTTATACGAGCCGTTTCAGATCCCATCAGGTTCTATGATGCCGACCTTATTGGTCGGCGACTTTATTCTGGTGGAAAAGTACTCCTACGACGTGAAGGATCCAGTCTGGCGTAAGCCGCTGATCACCACAGGCCGGCCAGAACGCGGTGATGTGATTGTATTTAAATACCCGGAACAACCTACTATTGATTTCATCAAGCGTACTGTGGGTTTACCTGGTGATCGCATTATCTACAAAAACAAGCAGCTGTTTATTCAGCCTGCCTGTACTGCAGCCGACAAAAGTACCTGCCCTGGTTTAGAGGCCGTGCCTTTAACCTTGCAGGCCGAAGGTGAGTTCATGGATGGCGAACTGCCAACCAAACGTTACTCCGAGCAATTTGGCGAGCATAAACACCACATACTGCAGCATCCGTTTAAAGCCGAAGATTTAATGCAGTATTACAAACAGCCAGGCACCGCCATCGAAGAATTTATTGTGCCTGAAGGCCACTATTTTGCGATGGGCGATAACCGCGATAACAGCCGTGACAGCCGTGCCTGGGGTTTTGTGCCTGAAGAAAATCTGGTGGGTAAAGCTGTATTTATCTGGATGAGTTTTGAATTTAGTGAAAACCCGGACAACTGGTTGCCTGCATGGGTGCCGGTCGGCGTGCGTTTTGAACGTTTAGGCAAAATTAATTAATGCAAAAACCTGTCAGCGGCCTGATGAAAAAGCTGGGTTACCAGTTTCAGCAGGTCGCGTTACTAGAACAAGCCCTGACCCACCGCAGTTGCAAAGGTGAGCACAACGAGCGGCTGGAATTTTTAGGCGACGCCATTTTAAGTATGGTGATTGCTGAAGCCCTGTATATCCATTTCCCGAAAGCCCGCGAAGGCGATTTAACCCGCATGCGTTCGTCTTTAGTGAAAGGCGTGACTCTGGCTGAAATTGCCAAAGAACTGGAGCTGGCCGAATACCTGCGCTTAGGCCCTGGTGAAATGAAAAGCGGTGGCTTACGCCGTGAATCCATTCAGGCCGACGCAGTGGAAGCCATTTTAGGTGCTATCTTTTTAGATGCTGGCATTGAAGCCTGTAAAGAGCGGATATTAAGCTGGTATGGCAGCCGTTTAACTGTGATCCAGCCAGGCGTGCATAAAGACAGTAAAACCCAGCTGCAGGAATACCTGCAGGGGCGTCGTTTGCCTTTGCCTTTGTATGAAGTGATAGATACGCAGGGCGACGATCACGATCAAATATTTACCGTGCGTTGTACTGTGCAGGGCAGAGCGCCTGTTACCGCGTCTGGTAATTCCAGACGTAAAGCTGAACAGGATTCAGCGCGGATTTTGTTGGAACAAGTAAAAAATGACCTCTGAGACTTTTGCCGGACTGGTTGCCATAGTTGGCCGTCCGAACGTGGGTAAATCCACATTATTAAACCAGCTGGTGGGTCAGAAGGTCAGTATTACTTCGCGTAAACCACAGACCACCCGCCATCGTATTGTAGGTATAGACACACAGGATAATTACCAGACTGTGTATGTCGACACGCCAGGTTTGCATATCGAAGAAAAGCGTGCCATTAACCGCCTGATGAACAAAGCGGCAGCCAGCACCATTCTGGACGTAGAGCTGATTATTTTTGTGGTGGAAGGGACGCGCTGGACGGACGACGACCAGATGGTATTAAACCGTTTGATTGCAGCAAAAAAACCAGTGCTGCTGGTGGTGAATAAAGTCGATTTATACAAAGACAAAGAAGACTTGCTGCCGCATTTACAGTGGCTTGGCAGCCAGCTTGAGTTTCAGCAAATCATACCTTTGTCAGCGGAAAAAGGCACTAATGTGCAAACCTTGCGCGAGTTGGTGCAAAAACAATTGCCGCCTTGTGAATTCTTTTTCCCTGAAGAATATGTGACTGACCGCAGCAGCCGTTTTATGGCGTCTGAAATAGTGCGTGAAAAGCTGATGCGTTTCCTTGGTGACGAATTGCCTTATGCAGTGACAGTTGAAATTGAACGCTTTAAATGGGAAGAAAAACATTACCATATCGCCGCTTTAGTATTAGTCGAGCGCGACACACAAAAGCAGATGGTGATAGGTAAAAAAGGCGAACGGATAAAAACCATAGCCACTGAAGCCCGTAAAGATATGGAAACCTTATTTGAACAGCCGGTATTTTTACAGGTCTGGGTGAAAGTGAAATCAGGTTGGGCTGATGACGAGCGTGCTTTACGCAGCTTAGGTTACGGCGAAGACTAAAATGGAACATCGCAGCTGGCCAGCTTTTATTCTGCACAGCCGCGCTTTTAAGGAACAGCAGTTGTTATTGCAGCTGCTGGTGCCTGAACTGGGCCGGGTCAGCGCTGTGATCCGTAAATCCAGCAGTAAAAAACAACAACGTTTGTCATTGCAGCCTTTTCAGTTATTACAGCTGGAACTTTTAGGTCGTTCTGAATTAAAAACTGTCAGTAAAGCTGAAGAAGCAGGCCCCGCCTTTTTGCTGCAAGGTGAAAAGCTGTTTGGTGCCATGTACTTAAACGAGCTGATTTGCCGCTTGTGGCCGGAAAACGTTGGCTCAGATGCCTTGTTTGAGTTGTATCAACACAGCTTGCAGCAACTGCTGACACAAGAGCTGGAGCCCTGTTTACGTCAGTTTGAGTTTTCTTTACTGACCGAGTTAGGGCAGCCAGTGGATTGGGATTACGATTCACAAGGTGAGTCTTTGTTGGACGGCGCTTTGTATCAGTGGTGGCCGGAGCAAGGCTGGCAGATTGCCGGTAAAGGCTGGAAAGGCGAAGTGCTCAAAGCTATAGGCCAACAGCACTGGCAGCAGCACGACGTATTAAAAACAGCCAAGCAGTTAAGCCGTTTATTATTAGCCCCTTTGCTTGGCAGCAAACCTTTAACCAGCAGAGCATTATTTCAACCGATCAGGAATTAGCTATGAGCGCCATTTATTTAGGTATCAATATCGATCACGTCGCCACTTTACGTCAGGCCCGTGGCACTTATTACCCTGAACCTGTGCATGCTGCCTTATTGGCTGAGCAATTTGGCGCTGATGGTATCACTGTGCATTTACGCGAAGACCGCCGCCATATTCAGGACCGCGATTTATTTGTATTGCGCGAAACTATTGCTACCCGCTTAAATTTTGAAATGGCTGTGACTGAAGAAATGTTAGGCATTGCTGCTCAGTTAAAACCTGAATTCTGCTGTTTAGTGCCGGAAAAACGCCAGGAACTGACCACAGAAGGTGGTTTAGAAGTGGCAGGCCAGTTCGATAAAATTCAGGATGCTGTTTTGCGTCTGCAACAAGATAATATTTTAGTCTCGTTGTTTATCGATGCCGATGAAAAACAAATTGCAGCGGCGGCTAAAGCTGGTGCTCCTTATATTGAAATTCACACAGGTCAGTACGCTGAAGCGACTGATCAGAAAAAACAACAAGCAGAACTTGAACGTATTACTGAAGCCGCTGCTTATGCCGCTTCTTTGGGGTTAACAGTCAATGCTGGTCATGGCCTGCATTACCATAATGTACAGCCTGTAGCCGCTATTCCTCAGATGTACGAGCTGAATATTGGTCATGCTATTGTGGCCCGCGCCATTTTCTCTGGTTTAGGCCCTGCTGTGGCTGAAATGAAACGCCTGATGGTGGAGGCGCGCCGTTAATGGCTATTGTTGGTTTAGGTACCGACATCATCGAAATTGCGCGCATAGAGCAAAGCCTTGCGCGTTCGCCCCGTTTAGTACAACGAGTACTGACTGAATCTGAGCAGCACATCTTAGCTGCTCATGGCCAGCCAGCCCGTTATTTCGCCAAACGTTTTGCCGCCAAAGAAGCGGCAGCTAAAGCCCTTGGCACCGGCATAGGCCGTGGTATCTCCTTCCAACATTTTATTGTCAGCAACGACCCTTCAGGGCGCCCTCAACTTGAACTCACAGGCCCGGCCAAAGAGCTGGCCGACTCAATGCAAGTGCGTTCGGTCTGGCTTTCCATCAGCGACGAACAAGCCTATGCCTGTGCTACCGTTATTCTCGAATCCTGATTAACCCCCTTAGTACCTGAAGCTGCAGCTTTGCGGGCGGGGATAAAGCTGCGCTCCTGCCAGACATAATAATACTGGTCAAAAGTACAGACTCAGCGTTAGTATCGAAACGGGCACATTAGAGTTGCCTGAACGGGCTATGTTATTTATGCCCCGTAATGAGCTTATTTATTAAGGAAATTCAAATGTCTACAGTGATCAGCTTATTGGAAAAAATGGGCCAGGACGCCAATTTACGTTATGCCGATAAAACCACAGTGACAGCGCAGTTAGACCCGGCTTTAGCCGCTGCTATTCTGGCTGGCTCTCAGGAGCAACTGGCTGCAGTTTTAGGCGCCCGTACTAATGTGGTCTGTGGTATTTACGCTGCTGAAGAAACTGACGAGCAGGAAGAAATTACATCATTGGCCAAAGTTGGCTAATTTCGTATCAAAAAGCTGCCTGCGGGCAGCTTTTTCGCAACTGTGGCAGCAGGAGAAATCAATGCAAAAAGGTAGTTTGGTTTGTGTAGGTACTGGTATGACTTTGGGTTCTCATATCAGCCCTTTATCCCGCAGTTATATTGAACAAGCCGATGTGGTGTTTGTATTAGTGGCAGATGGCACTACTGAGCTCTGGATCCAGGGTATGAATGCCGATGTCCGTAGCCTGCAGCCTTATTATTCTGAAGGCCAGTCCCGTATGATCACCTATAAACAAATGGTGGCGGCACTGCTTGCTGAAGTGCGTGCAGGCAAAAAAGTTTGTGGTGCTTTTTATGGTCATCCTGGCGTGTTTGCCTGGGTGCCGCATCAGGCTATTAAAGAAGCTGTAGCTGAAGGTTATATGGCGCATATGGAACCAGGCATTTCAGCTGAAGACTGTTTATATGCCGATTTAGCATTAGACCCCGGCACTTATGGTTGCCAGCATTATGAAGCCAGCAACCTGATGTTTTATCAGCGCACTATAGACACTGCGGCTTATCTGATTTTATGGCAGATTGGCGTAGCCGGTGATAAGTCGCTGGCTAAATTCACCACAGGCAGCGCCTATCGCGACGTCCTGGTAGAGCTGCTTAGCCAATGGTATCCGCTGGATCATCAGGTGATTTTATACGAAGCCGTGACTTTACCTATTCAGCAACCCCGTATAGAACGGATAGCCTTATCCGACTTACCTAAAGCACAAATGGATTTAAAAACTACCTTAGTGATACCTCCGGCCACTGTAGCTAAAGCCAATCAGCTGGTTTTGGATAAACTAAAAGCTGTGGTGGCGCAAGAAGGTTCATTATGACAGCAAGCTGGGCTAAAGCTGCTGTTGCAGATCACTTTGTGATCCAGACCAGCCGTTTATTGATCCGGCCTTTAGTCCCACAAGACGAACAGCTGTATCTGGATTTATACACCAGCACAGCTGTGATGGCTTTTATTGGCCCGCCACTGGATATGGAAAAAGCCAGAAACAGCTTTCAGATTGCGTTGCGGCTCAATGCTAAAGTACCTTTTAAGCGCTTATTTTTGGCGATATGCCTTGATAACCAGCCTATAGGTTTATGTGCGGTGAACCAATGGAGTGCTTTGTTGGCCACTGCTGAAGTGGGGTTGATGTTATTGCCCGCCTGGCAAGGTAAGGGCTACGGTACAGAAGCCAAGCTGGCATTAAGTCAAAAAGTACAACAGGTCTTTACCGGAGGGCAAGTCTGGACTCAAACCAACCCGAATAACAAAGCCGCAGTTCAGTCGAATATCACAGCAGGCTATCAGGCTGATCCCATTCAATCCGGTATATTCTGGTTTAAGCCAGACTAAATTAGCTTTGAATGTAGCGATAAATGAACCAGGATAATCTTCCGCTCTTGTACTTTTAATTTTATCGTTTTACAGTGGTTTCAGTTGTTGAGCCTGTCTGCGGTAACACGCAGATGTTTTGCTTAAATTCAGGGGAGTACCTATGTCTGTTATTATTCAGTTATTAGAAAAAATGGGCCAGAGTTCAGAATTACGTTATGCCGATGCAGAGCAATTAGCAAAGCTAATGGCAGATACAGATCCTGCATTAATTGCAGCTGTTAGTGCAGGCGATCAGCAGGCTATTGAAACGCTGTTAGGAGCCAGAACTAATGTGGTTTGCGGTGTTCATCCTGCACAGGAGCCACAAGAGGATGAACCGGAACAGCAACCAGAAGAAGCGCCTGATAAGGATAAAGTAGCCTAGTCTGTAAACTTTAATGAAAGTATTCAGTCAGCTTTCGTCTATAAAGAAACATAAACCTGTGCATATGCATGCGTTTTTGTTTCTTTTTCTGCTTTTTTCAATTGCTCATCAAGATGTGATGGCTCAAGTCTTTTTGCCTGATTTATCTTATTTGGATTCAATAAAAAGCAAAAATTTTGAAAAATTTGAATCTGAACTGAGCCTCCTTGAGGAGAACAAGCACAAGTTTCAAAAAGATGAGGCTGATTACTTCTTATTTTTGAAAGCTTACGCTTTGACATTTAAGGGGATCAATCATGAGTCACTCGCATTACTAGGCCCGCTTTTAGAAGTCGATGACAATCCGGCTCTCAGTTTCAGGGCAAAGGCACTTGCAGTAAATACTTTATTATTATCCCGAAGATATTTGGATGCGTTTACCTATCTGGAACAGTTGATTGTTATGCTTCCGAATATTGAACAACCAATGGCGCGTGAGCAAGGTATACGGGTTATTTCAATGATGTATAACTTGATTGGTCGTCATGATTTGGCTATGAGTTATGTGGAACAGCTTATCAACGAAAAGCCTAGTGTAAGTGCAGTCTGTGCCGCTCATCAATTAAGGTCGACAGCTCTTTATTCTTCAGGTCGAAGTGAGGAGTTTAATTCGAAGTCAGCGGAAGGGCTAAACTACTGTAGTGAGCAAAATGAGCTGTTATGGGCAAACTTAATCGTTGCTTTACAAGCACGAAGTCTAATAGATCAAAAAAAATATGAAGAAGCAGTGGCCTTGCTAACTTCACGTTATCAGTATGCCGCAGAGTCGCGTTACGAACGCTTATTGCATGAATTTAATGGTCCCTTAGCTCAAGCCTACTATGGTATGGGCCAAATAACAGAGGCTAAAAAGCATGCGTTAATAGTTCACGGAGCTATTAAACAAGAAACATTGGACCTGCCAAAAGTTGAAGCGTTGGCTTTGCTATATCAAATCGCCAAAACCGAAAAAAACTACCAACAAGCTCTGGAGTACCACGAGCAATATATGGCCGCTTTTACCGCTTATATGGATGATAAATCGGCGCAACAGATGGCTTACCATACGGCTCACTCGGAAATTCTGGCGCAAAATCAAAAAATATCTTTGCTGGATAAAGACAATCGACTGTTGCAACTGGAGCAGGAAGCGCTTAAACATCAGGCTGCTTTTAATAGGCTGATGATCGCAGCTTTAGTGGCGCTGGTGCTGGGGCTGGCCTTTTTGGCTTATCGCAGTTTTATTGCCCGTCAGCGTTTTAAAGCTTTGGCTGAGTACGATGATTTAACCGCTATCAGCAACAGATATCACTTTTCAGCTTCGGCCAAAGAAGCGCTGGCTTTATGCGAAAAGGGCCAATTACCTGCCGCCCTTATAGTGTTTGATTTGGACCATTTTAAGCAAATTAACGACCAGTATGGTCATGCGGCTGGCGACTGGGCTTTGCGCCAGACTGTGGATACCTGCCGCAATTTTATGCGGAATAACGACGTATTTGGCCGTATTGGTGGTGAAGAGTTTTCCATTTTGTTGCCTGGTTGCCAAAGCGATAAAGCCCACTTACTGGCCGATATTTGTCGGGATGCTATTTGCAGTATTGATACTGCAGCTTCGGGTTATGAGTTTAAGTTAAGCGCCAGTTTTGGTGTCACTTCGGCAGAGATCTCCGGTTACCATTTAACCAAACTGATTGAGGATGCCGATACCGCCATGTATCAGGCTAAGCAGCTGGGTCGCAACAGAGTGCATTTTTTCCAGGGCTAAGTTTGTCCGTTTATGGGGGGCTTTTGTGCAGTTTGGGGGCTGGCCACTTTGAACCGACAAAAATCGTGCTGAATGAATAGGGAGATGTGTTGAAAGCATTTTTGTGGTCATTGTGTTTGCACATCCTGTTGTTAGGTTTGCTGACCTATCATCATTTTGCGCCGGATGATGCCGCAAAAGTACCAGTAGAACCTCCTATTCTGGCTTACGCTTATCAGCCAGTGAAAGCCAAACCTGCTCCTGTAGTAGCTACGCCTGTAGCTGTTCCTGCCAAAGTAACTGCAGCAAAACCCGCTGTGAAAGCCGTGCAAAAAACACCAGCAAAAGCAGCCGTTAAAAAGGCAGTAGTCAAGAAAGCTGCAGCGAAAAAAACACCAGAGAAAAAGCCAGCTGTAAAGGCTGAACCTCAAGCCAAAACAAAACCTGCCCCAGCCAAAACCGCAGTCGTGCAGCAGCCTCCACGCAAACCTTTTGTGCCTGTGCGTAAACCCGCTGAAGTAGTAGCAGCTAAGCCTTTGCCTGCACCTGTGGCTAAACCCGCTGAAGTGTTAGCGGCTAAGCCTTTGCCTGCACCTGTGGCTAAACCCGCTGAAGTGTTAGCGGCTAAGCCTTTGCCTGCACCTGTGGCTAAACCCGCTGAAGTAATAGCGGCTAAGCCTTTGCCTGCACCTGTGCCCAAACCAGCTGAAGTAATGGCGGCTAAAGCTTTGCCTGCACCTGTGGCTAAACCCGTTGAAGTAGTAGCGGCTAAGCCTGTACCTGCTCCAAAACCGTCAGCTGTGATCCCTGAACCCAGGTCAGCCGGGGTAGCCAGCACTGCTGCTGATATCAATAAGCGGGAGCAGAAAGCGGCGTCAAATGCAGTTTCTGCCAGTCTGGATCAACGAAAAAGCATGGCAAACAGCGCGCTACAAGCGGCCAGACAAGGAGATGCTTCAGGTGCTGCCAGCTGGAAAGAAAAACAAAAACAGCTGGCGTTGGAAATTACTGCAACAAAAAGCGAACAAAAACCAGAGGTGGGCAGAAAAGTGAAAACCTTCGCCGACGGCAGCGCACTCATTGATACCAATCCAGGTTGCTGGAAAGTACCTCCGCCTGAATCGCGTAAAGACGCTATCTGGTTACATACAGGCATACCTTGTAAACCAGATACCACAGTGGAACAAATAGAGGCTATTTTGCAAAAACGCCGCAGTTACAGCAGGGATTAAGCAGGAATTAGCCTGGCACTTTGCTGTCTGCCTGCTCTGTCACAAGCACTGGCCAGCTTTTTGCGTCCTGCAGTAAAGACTGAACCCTGTCTTGTAACTCAAATAACTCAGGCTCCAGCTGCAACGGTTGTTTGCCTTTTTTCAGTTCAGTTTCAATGAGTTCTGTCAGTTGTTTGAGTACGGGCAAGCCGGTGTAGCAGCTGGCACCATGTAATTTATGAATATGTTGCAGCAGCTGTTCTGCATCCTGTTGTTGCATCGCCTGCTGAATTAAGGCCAGGCTTTCAGGTAAAGACTGCACCAGCATCCATAACATTTCTTTGGCTAAATCCAGTTTACCGCCTGCTCTTTGCAAGGCCAAAGTCCAGTCCAGTTGTTTGCTTTGGGGCAGTTGGTTTTCGCCAACAGAAGCAGCTAAAGCCTGTTGAAAATCAGGGCAGCATTCACGCAAGGTGTAATGCAGCAGTTTTTCATCCAGAGGTTTGGTTAAAAATTCACAAAAACCTAAAGCTAAAAGCCGGTCTCTTTCGCCTTCTAAGGCATGAGCAGTCACCGCAATAATAGGGGTCGCTTCATTCAGCGAACTTTG
Source organism: Rheinheimera soli (assembly GCF_031457405.1). Taxonomy (GTDB): domain Bacteria; phylum Pseudomonadota; class Gammaproteobacteria; order Enterobacterales; family Alteromonadaceae; genus Pararheinheimera; species Pararheinheimera soli_A. The sequence goes on from NZ_JAVDWR010000008.1 coordinate 50,333, forward strand.
CTGAATACGCTGACAAGCCTGAATGCCGTCCATCACCGGCATATTAATATCCATAAAAATCAGATCGTAATGTTGCTGATTGGCTTTTTGCCATGCTTCAGCACCATTACGGGCTGAATCGACCTGCTCGACCATTTCAGACAGCAGCGTATTAATCAGTTTTAAGTTGGCTTCGTTATCGTCCACCGACAACACCCGCAGGCGGGCTTTGGGTTTGTCCTGTAACGGGTTTTGTTCAGGGAAATCTACATAAGGCTGAGCCAGTGTCATCGCCAGTTTGCGGTAATGTGCAGGTTTGGATAACACAGCTTTGGCGCCTGAGGCTTGTAATACTTCACGTAAATTCGGCGACAGGGTATTGACCAGTAAATACAGTTGCTCGCTGTGCAGCTGTAACTGCTGCAGCAACTCAATCACCTGATTCACCTGGTTTAGTGAAATAGAGCGGCCAATCAAGGCCATATCAATTTGTGGCTGCAAAGCCAGGGTTTGGCTGAGCTGGCTCATATTGCTGCAACTGATGATATTGAGTCCCCAATGATCCAGCTGGGCCAGCATGGCCTCGCGGGAATACTGCTGAGGTTCAAAATACAACACAGTTTTTTGTTTTAGCTCGGCCAGAGGTAAAGGCTCAGCTATGGATAAATGGTGGCGTTTGCACATCAGGGTAAACCAGAAGGTCGAACCTTCACCTGCTTTACTGTCAAAGCCAATTTTGCCGCCCATAGCCGAAACTAAACGCTGTGAAATCACTAAACCTAAGCCTGTGCCCCCATAACGGCGGCCTATGCTGTTGTCGGCCTGAGCAAAACCGCCAAATAAACTTTTTTGCTGATCTTCATGAATACCAATGCCGGTATCCTGCACTGAAAAACGCAGTTGCCATTGCTCATCCGGCATAGGGCGACAACTAACACGGATCACTACACTGCCTTGTTCGGTAAATTTAATGGCATTACCGGCAATATTGGTCAGAATTTGATTAATCCGCATAGGGTCTGCTATTAAATCGTCCGGACAGCTGTTTTCAATCAGCAACACCAATTCCAGCTGTTTATCAAAGGCATTGGACGCCAGCAATTCCACCGAATCGTTTAATAAATCGCGTAATGAAAAAGGCTCTGGGTTAATTGGCATCCGGCCTTCTTCCAGTTTGGCGTAATCCAGCACGTCATTGACCAGGCTGAGTAAACTGTTGGCTGATTTTTGAATAGTGGCCAGATAATCCTGCTGGTTATGGGTCAGATTGGTTTTCAGCAACTGGCGGGCAAAACCAATAACGGCATTCAGCGGTGTGCGTAATTCGTGGCTCATTTTGGCGAGGAAGTCAGATTTGCTGCGGTTATCTTCCATGGCTTTTTTACGGGACAGGTCCAGCTCGATATTTTGCATCTCCAGCTGTTCCATACTTTGCTGCAAGTCGCTGGTGGCCTGTTCAATGCTTTGCTGCATTTCTTCGTCATGGGTTTTCAGTGCAGTCGCCAGCGCATTAATACCAGAACGTAATTGTTCCAGCTCACCTAAAAAAGGTTGCTGCAATTGGCTTTGATACTGACCTTCGCGCAGTTGATCAATCACATCCCCCATTTGTCGTAAAGGACGACTGACTCTTTTGATCAGGCGCAGGCTGAAATACACACAAGCGCCAAGCCCTGCCAAAATAATCAGCAGGCTGCTCAGCAAAGAGGTTTGTTGCGCCAGCATCACTTTGTCTTTGGCTACCTGCACTGAGATATAACCCAAAGGCTGGTCGGCCGGATCTGTGCTGAAATCCGCCTGTTCCGGCAAAATAGGAGTGCGGATCACCAGCCAGTCGCCAAGGTCGGTAATGGTACTTTGCTGTGGTATAGCGCTGTCTGGCGCATATTTCAGCATGGCAAAATCTTTATGATAATTGGTGGTGACAAAGAGCTCGTGGTCGGCGTTAAAAATGGCGATACTTTTTACCAGCGCTGAGTTTTTTCTGTGGCTGACATCCAGCAAACGTTTGACGTCTTGTCTGCTGTTGTGTAATAAGGCATGTTCACTGGCAATAGCTAAAGGGACAGCAATGTTTTCAGCCTGATCTTCCAGATACTGGGCCAAATCATGATGGCGGGCATAGCTAAAATAACCCCCAAGGAATAAACTGACCAGCAAGGTCGGTACCAGGGTGGTCAATAAGACCCAATCTCTTAAACCAATTTTCGTCATCTGTAGCGCTGCTTGATAGAATAGTCCGGAGCGAATTTATAATGACACAAGGCTTACCAAAAGCCCACCACAGGTACTAAGTCCAGATGGTCAAAATTTATCAGGCTGCCAAAGGCACCAGAGATAAACCTCAACAGTTAAAACAAATCGAAATACAGATCGAACGTCTGGATCACGAAGCTCAGGGCATTGGTTTTGAGCAAAAGCGTATTGTGTTTGTCAGTGGCGCTTTACCCGGTGAGCGGGTGAAAGTGCAGCTCACTGAACAAAAAGACAAGTCGGCCAAAGCCAAAGTGGTCAAAGTGCTGCAAGCCTCGCCATTGCGTCAGGCTCCGCCATGCAAACATTTTGCCGACTGCGGTGGTTGTCAGCTGCAGTATCTGTCGGTTGAACACCAACTGGAATTAAAACAGCAGGGTGTGGATCAACTGATCCGTCACCAGACGGGCTTAACCAGTTTACCCTGGCAGGCACCGCTGAAAAGCCAAGGCCAGGGTTATCGCCGTAAAGCCCGTATTGGCGTCTGGTTTGACAAAAAAACGCAGCAATTTACTGTAGGTTTTCGTAAAGCCAACGACAAAGTCATTACCTCTATTGAACACTGTTTAGTGCTTAGCCCGGCTTTAGCGCCAGTCTTTAGTGTATTGCAACAACAGCTGCCAAGACTGCAACAAGGCTCTGCTATTACTCATGTCGAAGCGCTGGATGCCGATGGTCAGGTGTATTTGATAGTGCGGCATATCCGGCCTTTAGCAGAATCTGATCAACAAGCACTGATCCAGGCCTGGCCTGAAGCCATATGGATAGGCGAAGCAGAGCCTGAACTTTATCAATATTGGCAAGTCGGAACAGCAGAACCTTGTTATGAGTTGCCTGCATTGGGTTTAAAGCTGAATTTTTCTGCCGCTGATTTTATTCAGGTGAATCAGGGGATCAATCAGCAAATGGTGCAGCAGGCACTGGATTGGCTCAATCCGCAACCTCAGGATCAGGTGCTGGAGCTTTATTCCGGTATAGGCAATTTCAGTCTGGCTTTAGCGCAGCGCGCCAAATGGGTGCATGCGCTGGAAGGTGTCACCACTATGGTGCAAAGGGCCGAAAGCAATGCGGTATTGAATGGCCTGACCAACCTGAGTTTTAGTCAGGCAGATTTGCATTTACCCTGGCCCAAAGCCGACTGGAATAAGCCGCAGTACCAAAAAGTATTGCTCGATCCAGCCCGCGCTGGTGCTGTGGGGGCAGTAGAGCAAATAGCGGCTTTAAGTCCGGCACAGATATTGTACGTGTCCTGCAATCCGGTCACTTTTGCCCGTGATGCAAAAGTTTTACTGGCTTGTGGTTATCAGCTGGATAAAATCAGTGTGATGGATATGTTTCCACAAACCAGCCATCTGGAGTTGATGGCGTTGTTTCAAAGGAGAAAGTAGCGAATGGTAACGGTAAGGCAATCACATAGCGCCGAATACCACCCAGGCGGCACTCAAAGCTGGTTAAGTGCATTAGGTTTGCCAGAAGCAAAAATTAATGCGCTGCTGGATGCTGAGCTCTGGTTACATCAACAGAATTTAACTGATCAAGAGCCCGAAGTTCAGACGGGCTGGGAAATGGTCGAAATTCTGGCTGATTTGCGTATGGACAAAGATGCCTTAACTGCTGCCTTGTTATTCCCTTTGGTAGAAGCAAAGTTGCTGGATTTAGAGCAGGTGGAAGCACAATTTTGCCCTGCAGTGCTGACGATGTTAAATGCAGTGCGCCAGATGGAAGCCATTCGTTCTATTCCTGTAGGGCCAAATCAAAGCAGTAACCCACAACAAGCCGATAACCTGCGCCGTATGTTATTGGCCATGGTGGAAGATGTGCGCGCTGTAGTGCTCAAGCTGGCGGCACAAATTTGTTACCTGCGGGGCGTAAAAAACGCCGACGAAGAAACCCGGGTTTTGGCCGCCAAAGAAACCAACGCTATTTTTGGCCCGCTCGCCAACCGTTTAGGCATAGGCCAGATCAAATGGGAGCTGGAAGATTTAGCTTTTCGTTACCTGCACCCACAAACCTATAAACAAATTGCCAGTTTGCTGGAAGAAAAACGTTTAGACCGTGAACAATATATGCAGGATTTTGTCGCTTCAGTGCGGCAAAAAATGCAGGATGCTGCTATTTCGGTGGAAGTGTACGGCAGGCCTAAACATATTTTCAGTATCTGGAAAAAGATGCAGAAAAAGCAGCTGGCTTTTGATCAGCTGTACGACATTCGTGCCGTGCGTATTGTCACCACCAAAGTGCAGGACTGCTACGCCGCTTTGGGCATAGTGCATACCTCCTGGCGCCATTTGCCCAAAGAATTCGACGACTATATAGCCACGCCAAAACAAAACGGCTATCAGTCTATTCATACAGTTGTGCTTGGCCCTGCCGGACGCCCTGTTGAAATTCAAATTCGTACTCATCAGATGCACGACGATGCCGAACTGGGGGTTGCTGCACACTGGCGTTATAAAGAAGGGGCAGGCCATGCGGCTAAAGAAGGCCAGCTGGATGAAAAAATCAGTTGGTTACGTAAACTGCTGGCCTGGCAGGAAGAGCTGGTGGATGGCTCTGATTTAGCTGAAGAATTAAAAAATCAGGTCACCGAAGACAGGGTTTATGTGTTCACCCCTAAAGGCGATATTGTTGACTTGCCAGTCGGCTCCACGCCGCTGGATTTTGCTTATTATGTGCATTCCAATGTGGGCCACCGCTGCATAGGCGCCAAAATTTCCGGCCGTATAGTGCCTTTTACCTATCAGCTGAAAACCGGCGATCAAATTGAAATTTTAACAGGCCGCGAACCTAACCCAAGCCGCGACTGGTTAAACCCAAACTCAGGCTATTTAAAATCCAGCCGTGCCCGCTCCAAGGTGCAGTACTGGTTCCGCCTGCAGGACAGAGATAAAAACATAGCAGCGGGTAAAGATCTGCTGGATACCGAATTAAACCGCTTGAACCTTAACATCGACAGCATTCCAAAAGTGCTGGCGCGTTTTAACGTTAACAGCATGGAAGAGTTACTGGCCGGTATCGGTGGCGGTGAAATTAAAGTCACGCAAGTGGTGCATTACATACAAAGTCAGTCGGGCAAAATTCAACAGCCTGAAATTGACCCGCGCCTTATTAGCAAACCTATCTCTACTCAGCCGAAAAGCCATGTGGTGGTGCAGGGGGTAGGTAACTTATTAACCCATATGGCCGGTTGCTGTCAGCCTTTGCCTGGTGATGCCATAGTAGGTTATATCACTCAGGGCCGGGGTATAGCTGTGCACCGCGACGACTGCGACCAGTTTAAAACCTTGCAGGAGGCGCATCGCGAGCGTGTGGTTGAAGCCACCTGGGGCGATAAATACGCTTCTGGTTATGAAGTGACTATTCGTATTGTGGCGCACGACCGCAACGGCTTATTAAGGGATATCACCAGCATTCTGGCCAATGAAAAAGCCAACGTGTTGCGGATGAGCAGTAACTCGGATATTTCCCAGCAAACCGCCACTATCATTATGACGATGGAGCTGTATAACCTGGATTCACTGAACAAACTGCTGACCAAAGTCAGCCAGATTGATGATGTAATAGAAGCCAAACGTTTCCATTAACTGGTGAATTGTACAACCAACAGCACCGGAGTTTTGGCTCCGGTTGCTTCTTCTGCAGGATCTATTGTGTCACAACCACTTCAGCAATTATTAACCATCATGGCCAGACTTCGCGACCCGGAAAACGGTTGCCCATGGGACAAAGAACAAAGCTACCAGACCATAGTGCCTTATACCCTGGAAGAAGCTTATGAAGTGGCTGACGCTATAGCCCGTGAAGACTATGCTGAACTTAAAGATGAGCTGGGCGATTTATTATTTCAGGTGGTGTTTTACGCGCAGATCGCCAAAGAAGAAGGTCGTTTTGAGTTTGACGACTGCGCTCAGGCCATCAACGACAAGCTGATCCGCCGCCATCCTCATGTCTTTGCCGATATGAATTTAGACAGCAGCAAAGCTGTGCTGCAAAACTGGGAAGCCATCAAAACCACAGAACGCACCGCTTCTGGCAAAACCTCAGTACTGGATAATATCCCTTTGGCTATGCCTGCATTAAGCCGGGCTTACAAACTGCAAAAACGTTGTGCCCAGGTGGGTTTTGACTGGCCTGATGTACAAGGTGCATGGGATAAAGTGCAGGAAGAAATTCAGGAAGTGGCCGAATTACCTGCAGGTGCCACTGAACTGGAAGAAGAATTAGGTGATTTGATGTTTGCCCTGGTCAATGTAGTGCGTAAACAAGGGTTTGATCCGGAAAAAGTGATGCGGCAGGCCAACCAGAAATTTGAGCGGCGTTTTCGGCAGGTGGAGCAGGCATTAGTCGATCAAGGTTCTAGTCCGGCGCAGAGTGATTTGGATGAAATGGAACTGTTGTGGTTAGCGGTAAAAAAGCTGGAGAAACAAGGCAAAATTAAAATTTAACGGTTAAAAATCGATCAAAACTTGACGCTTTTTTAATTTGTTCAATACTCTGGTCTGGAATAATTAAAATACAAAGCCAGATCAATGACTAAGATATCTCCCATTCTTCTTTCGGGTTTCTGCCTGCTTTTTATAGCTTCTTGCGCAGAACCCTACAGCGCCCGAATTAAAGCCCCCGAACTGACAGTAATGAACTCCACTGGCGAAACCATAGACCGTATTGTCGAACGCTCCTGTGATGCCAATGACGACAGCAACGACAGAGTGCTGGCGCGTGATTTGAAAACAGGCCGCAGTCTGGTGATCCCTTTGGCGGTCAGTTGCAGCAATCTGGAAGCTTTTAATAAAGAAGGCAGGGTGGTTGGCCGCCAGGCCGAAGTGTCGACTCCGCCCGATCTGTATTGGCAAATCTACTGAGGCTATGTAGACCCACATCCATTAAAAGAAAAAGGAATAAAGGTATGAAGAATCTGTTGAAACTTATTTGCCTGACCGGCTTTGCGGTATTGATGACAGGTTGTAGTTCTTATGACTACTATCAGGTGGAATCAAATTTCAAAATGAGTGCGGCAGCCGACCGAGTGCCCGCCACTATTACCAAAGGCCAGGGGTTTGAAGCCAATTTCCCGCGTATTGCCACTATAGCTGTCAAAGCGCCGGACTTCTGTGTCAGCGAATCTCAATCACAGCGCACTGGTACAGCCCGGGCTGAAACCAATGTGATGCAAACCACTTGTGGTGTCGAAATGGCCCAAATTGAAAGCTCGTTAGCCAAAGCTGGTTTTGGTGTGATCAGCTGGAAAGTGCTGCAAAACGAAATGACAGTCTCTACCTCCCATCTGGACGCCGCCAAAAAACTCAGAGCAGATGCTATGTTTCAGATTAACTCATTGGAGCGGGGTGTGACTCAGGCCGGCCAGGACGCACGCTGGGACAGACGTTTTTATGACACCTCCAATGGTGGCAAAACTCCAACAGCAGTAAGTAGCTACATGGCTAATTTACTCGATACGTATGCCAAACAAAATGAACAAGCCATGATGGCTGGCATTGAAGTATTAAGTGCCAGCATCAATGCCAGCGTAACACTGGTGGAGAATGGCCGCGCCATTTGGTTCTACGAGTGGAATAATGTGCAATCGCAGGAAGACGCTGATCAAATAGTCGCTAACACTTATGTCTACTGTGTTGACGGCTATTGCCAGCCTTATGTGCCGCAGGAATACGCCACTTACAATGATCAACTGGTACAAGGCACCAGTGATGCAGTGTCGATCGGCGCCAAAGCAGCAGACCGCCGCCGTGCAGTGCACGATAAGCTGATGAAGCAAGTAGTGACAGATATGGTGGGGCGTTTTACTTTGTAGTTTTGTTATTGCTTACCGCTGAATCAAACAAGGCCGCTTTTTAGCGGCTTTGTTATTAAAGGACTGAAATATGGATAGTGTAGAGCTGAGAAAAGATGTTTATGCTCATTTTGGAGCAGCTATGTATTATGCGCAGTGCCTTGAGCAGTCAATTATTATTGCGATTATGTTTATTGACCACTTCCCAAAAGCCATAAAAAAATACACTTCACAGAACTTATGGGAGAACGACTTTGATCGCTTTATGGACAACATATCTTCCAAAACAATGGGCAGGCTGATCAATAGTCTGAAAGCCGTTGATTTTCCAATTGATAAAGTCGAGGTCCAACTAAAAGACGCATTAGATAAACGAAACTTTCTGGCTCATCATTACTTTTTTGAACGAGCAATTGAAATCACCACTGATGCGGGTTGCATCAAGATGGTTGACGAATTGATTGATATACAGACATTTTTTTCGTCTCTAGAAACAGAGATTAATCAGGTTACGGATGCAATATCTCTTAAGTATGGTTTTACAAAAGAAGTTCAAGACTCGATGATGAAGGAAATGATGGGTGAGTATCGCCAAACTCGGTGAGTTCTTTTTGTAACAGCTTTGTTTTTGGCAGTGTTCAGTAATTGGACTAGGGTTTCTGTTTTCCAGCCCAAAGCGTTTCGCCGCTGGCGAGATACTTTGCTTTTGCTTCGCCAAAAGAAAGTATCCAAAGAAAAGGCGACCCCAGGTCGCAGCGAAATCCCGGCCCAAAATCGTGCGTCCAAGGCGGCTGGGTAACTCGCTCGTCGCTACCGCTCCTCACTCAGACACTCCCAGCCTTAAAACCTTGGCCACCCAATTTTGTCCGGCTCGCGCCCCAATGGGGATTTGGTGCCAGTAGTTGGTGTGGTCTTTCGTATAATTGGTCGTAAAGAGCATGGAGCTGCATTAACGCGAAACTAAACGGCGCGACTTAGATCGTCCTTGCTTGAGCTCCTTGTTAAATGCTTTATTACCACAAACAGAATTAGTGGCACCCACGCAATCGCTGCTTTGAATAAGGCTGCAACCATATAGTTAGTTTTATCAATGTATGCCCAACCTAGTTCAGTACCCCAAGGATAAGTAGCCAATTCGGATGTAGACGCGAAAAGACCAACATAGATACCATCCACGCCAATCAGGACTGCGGACACTATTGCTATGAATAGTAGCAGCCAAAAGACAGCTGTTTTCAAGGTTCAAACTCCGTAAGTCAGACACGCCGCAAGCAATGGCGCACTTTAGCGCGCCCAGCCCGCTGGACGATTTTTCTTTTTTACTTGGCATATTTATCAAGATATTGGGTTGCCGTTTCCTTTGCTTGGTTTAGCTCTGCCTCAGACATCACTTTTGCTAGCCGAGCTACCCCCTCTTTTGCGAACTCCGTATCAGTACCTGCTTGCGCAATTACTACTTTATACCAAGCGTATGAATCAACTTTGTTTTGTACTGAGTCAGTGCTGGATTCTAGTAAATATGCGTACTCAACTTGAGCAGTGTAAAAGCCTAGCTTTGCACTCTGCTCTAGATATTTTTGAGCTGATTCAAAATCACCTTTCGATGCCGCTTCCACACCTTTGTGGCGAAGTTCAACTGCCTCGCTTGCTAAAGTGCCAGCAGAGAATACAAGTGCGAGGATTGTTGCCAGAATGAGTCTCATGGTTTCTCCTGAAATTTAACGCTTACCAGAAGGCTTCGCGCCCGCAAGCCGGACATTTCTTTACCTTCCTACCTGATTTTTACTCACAACAAGCTAGCGCCAATGTACTTGTTGTTCAATGTTTTTTTCTGAAGCGCGCATTAATGACTAATGTAGAATTTTGAATTCAAAGCGTTTCGCCGCTGGCGAGATACTTTCTTTTGCTTCGCCAAAAGACAAGTATCCAAAGTTAGAAAGTGCAGGAAGCACTTTCTAACAGCCGAAGGCTGGCCCACAGGGTGAATTGCATGGATGCAATTCATAAAAGGCGACCCCAGGTCGCAGCGACAACGCTTGCGTTGAACAGCTTTAGCTGGCCCCGAAGGGGTACGAACGAAGTGAGTATAAAGCCCGGCCCAAAATCGTGCGTCCAAGGCGGCTGGGTAACTCGCTCGTCGCTACCGCTCCTCACTCAGACAGTCCCAGCCTTAAAACCTTGGCCACCCAATTTTTTCTGGGTTCATTCGGGCTTTCGGTAAGCCAACAGTTTGGCTTGCCGCCGAATGGACGTACTGAGCTCAGCGAAGTACCGGAACCGCGCCCCAATGGGGGATTGGTGCCAATAGTTGGGATATCTTTCGTATTATTGGTCGCCGCGAGCAAACTTAACACTGCAATCCGTAGCCAACTTTTAGCGTAGCACAAAGCTAGATTTATACATGGTATCCAGCACCGCGCATTTCCACTTTTAGCTGTTCCTGCCAATGCCCTTCTGAATCCATACCCACATACACAACACCACTAATATCATTTGGTGTTTCAACAGCCCCTTTAACAATTGCGGTCACTCTGGGGCGACCGATTTTTCCAATAAGGTAACCGTGTTCGAATACCACATTTTGGCGTGCTCTATACTGGCCGATTAAATCACCAGATTTTTGCCCTATATCGCAAGGGGTGTACAGAACAATACCAAAGCCAACATTCGAGTAATGCTCGATTTTTTCAATTATGGTCATCCCTGAGCTTGCTTGCATATGAAGAATGATCGGCTCTAAGCCTAGATTGGATATGAAATTAGCAACATCTAGCTTTGCAATCTCATCATGCCCATGGACTATAAAAACCTGAGAGTTATTAAAAGTTCCCCCTGTTGCTTGAGTCGGGGGTATTACAGGAGGCTCTGGAACTCGGAGTTTTTGTGAGGCTTCAATCTGTTTGCTGTTCAAATATCCATAGCGAAGCAGAATATCAAATATGGGTTCATCTTTTACGGCCCAATGTGTTCGGGACAGTTCCCAACGCCCAAGGTCAATATCTAACCGCATTGTCTCAATTGCACCAACAGGTAATGGAGGAAGAATTGGATCAAACTCAAAGTCGATAACCACAGAATCGCTACGTACTCTGATGTTTGTTATGTAGCCAATCCTTGACTCAGTTGTTTCGTTTTCGGTTACAAATAATGAAGGGAAGCTTTTTAGCTCATTGATAGCGTTTTCGTCGAAAAACTTATAGCGCTCACTAATTTCATCTGCGGTGTACTCTACAACTGCTCGGCTTCTGTCACATTCATAAGGAGATGAATTCCAAGTATCTGGGCTATAGGAAATAAATAAGTTAAACAATTTTTTTCTCCATTAACACTTGCTCACTTATAAATTTAACGGCGCGATATGTGACGATTTTGAAGCGCAGCGAAAAACTTTATCAGTAGTCTGTTGGTTAGATATTTACTTGAATTTAGCAAGGTACCTTGAAAATACCCAGCCCGTGATCCTAACTTCAGAGTCAGGGTCATTCCATTCAACTAAAGTCCAGCTCTTTTGCCGGTCAATTACGATTACTGCATAGCCGAAGTATAAATACCCAATGGTTTCTGATTTCTGAGATGATGAATATCTGACATTGAGCACATCAGCTGAGACATATCTAAAGTCTTTTAGTACAGCTCTATCACCTACGGATGACCCTAATGTCGACTCAATCTTTTTTGACAGTGCTCGTTTATCCTCATTTAGGTATGATTTAACGTGATGATCTACAAAAGGATTAATGACAGAAACGATAACTGCGACGATCAATGGGTATATAAACCACATTAATAGCTTTTGGGTTACAGGGTCTTTTTGTGATCTTATTTCTTCGATAAGGTTATTTAGAGATTCTTCTAAAGTATCTGATGGTTCTAGCGAGGATTCCTGGATGACTTGATAAGAAAGGTCTTGTAACTCCGAAACCGCCATTCGTTTCGATGCTAAGGAAACTACTCCGTCCTGCTCAAATGACAGATCATTGCCAATTTCCAACGCCATATCTTTCAGAAATTTAAGGGCGCTAATGTTCGCATAAGAGGTTGAAAACTCTTTGAATGGATTTTGGATAGCCGCAATCGACGCACGAAATTCTTTAAGCGGATCAGTCATTGACGCCATAAATGCTCGGTGTTCATTCAGCGGAGCGCCGAAGGATGCCATCAACTCGCGATACTCTTTCAATGGGGCGGTCATCGCCGCAATCATTTCACGATGTTCTTTTAGCGGGTCGCCGAAGGATGTCATCAACTCGCGATACTCTTTCAATGGGTCGGTCATCGCCGCAATCATTTCACGATGTTCCTGTAGTGGATCGCCGAAGGATGCCATCAACTCGCGATGCTCTTTCAATGGGTCGGTCATCGCCGCAATCATTTCACGATGTTCCTGTAGTGGATCGCCGAGGGATGCCATCAACTCGCGATGCTCTTTCAATGGGTCGGTCATCGCCGCAATCATTTCACGATGTTCCTGTAGCGGATCGCCGAAGGATGCCATCAACTCGCGATGCTCTTTCAATGGGTCGATCATCGCCGCAATCATTTCACGATGTTCCTGTAGCGGATCGCCGAAGGATGCCATCAACTCGCGATGCTCTTTCAATGGGTCGGTCATCGCCGGGATCATTTCACGATATTCCTTCTGGAGGTCTGATGTCGTCCTTAATGTTTCGTGAATACCTTTCAATAAATCGTTGTCTTTGCTCATTCATTTACTCTTGAGCAAGCGATGCTTGCGGAACACGAGATACATAAAAATTTAGTAGGAGATAGACTCTCGGAAATCGAACGTTTTTTTACCTACTTTCCTGATACCAAACTAGCGGTAATGTACCTGTTCTTCAATGTTTTTCTTCAAAACGGGCTAAACAGCTTCCAACTAATTTTATGCTAGCAATACGCTAGTTGTTCTTAAATTGATTCAACAACAATAACTGAAGATTGAGCCCACGATTATTCAAGGTTTCATACGACTAATGCAGTGCTTTACAGAGTTTGACGATGGTAAATCAGCCCGCCTTAACAACTTATTCACCAAACTAAACCAATACTCTGTGGTCTGCGTATACTATGGACTATTGATAACAAGCGGCGAGAGCTTTTATGTTAACTGAATCTGCTTTAGTGGTACGCAGCGCTCTGGAAGCTGCTGGGTTGGAAACTCCTATGCTGGATAATGGTCTGTCGAGTGATCAGAAAAAACAGCGTTTAACTGAATTAATGACGCAAGTGGTGTATACCCTTGGGCTGGATTTAACTGACGACAGTCTGGCGGAGACTCCTGCCCGTATTGCCAAAATGTATGTGGATGAAGTGTTTTCCGGTTTGGATTACAGCACTTTTCCGAAGATTTCGATGATCGACAATAAAATGCGTGCTGAAGAAATGGTCAAGGTGCAAAACATTAGTTTTACCAGTACCTGTGAGCACCATTTTGTCACTATAGATGGCACCGCTACTGTGGCTTACATACCTGGCCAGAAGATTATTGGTTTGTCGAAGCTGAACCGTATAGTGCGGTTTTTTGCGCAGCGGCCGCAGGTGCAGGAGCGTTTGACTCAGCAAATTCAGGTTTCGTTGCAAGCTTTGTTGGGTGTGAAGGATGTGGCGGTTAGTATTGATGCTGTGCATTATTGCGTGAAATCCCGTGGCGTTATGGATACCAGTTCCAGTACTAAAACCATGGCCTTAGGCGGTGTGTTTAAAACCGACGCCGCAACTCGCTCTGAGTTTTTATCGAAGTTTTAAACTGGTTCTGAAGCTCCTGTGCTGGCACACTGGCAGGCCGTATTGTTGTCTGAGACTAAAACCATGTTGGCCGGTATTCATCATGTGGCGCTGATTTGCAGTGATTATCAGCGCTCTAAACACTTCTACACTGAAATTCTGGGCTTAAAAGTTCTGGCTGAACATTACAGAGCTGAGCGTTTGTCTTACAAACTGGACTTGCAGTTGCCTGATGGTTGCCAGCTGGAGTTGTTTTCCTTTCCTAATCCGCCGCCTCGCCCCAGCACACCTGAAGCTCAGGGTTTACGTCATCTGGCCTTTCAGGTGCTGGACGTCGCTCAGGTGGTCACCCATTTAGAGCAGCATGACATTGCTGTAGAGCCAGTGCGGATAGACCCTTACACAGAGCGGGCTTATACCTTTTTTAAAGACCCTGACGATCTTCCACTTGAACTCTATCAGATACTGCCAGCTGAATTGCGGCGCTAAAATCAAAGGCCGGTGCAGCTTTAGGTTGCGCTGCCAGATAATCAAAGCCCAGAGCTGCCGCTATAGTTGCGGCCATCTGGCCTTGTTGCCAGTTTTGTGTTGTACGGATTAACCCTGCGGCCGGAATGCCTGGCCCTATAGCCGCCAGCCACACCTGTTCTGAACCGGCAATTTGAGGTTTTGGCCCTTTGTAACCCGGTACAGCAGCAGCTTTACCATGAGAACGCCACTGTGCTGCTTCGCCACGGCCATGATCAGTGCTGATCAATAAAGTGGTTTGGTCACGGTAATAAGGGTCGTTTTGTAGTTCCTGCCATAAGTCGGCAATAAACTGATCGCTGCGGTGAATAGCTGCCAGATACTGATCGTATTGGCCTAAATGGGCAAAATCGTCGGCTTCACCTAAGGCGATATACAGCAATTTAGGTTTGTGTAAGCGCAAATGCTCCAGTGCAAACTCCTGAGTAAAAACATCCAGCCGCACAGTTGCAAAAGGGCTTGGCGTTTTGGCCTGAAGCTGATTCAGATACTGTTGTTTTTCGCTCAATTTGCCTTGTTCTGGCATAAAACCGGCATTGACCGTCAGGCCTGAACGCTCTGTATTCAAAATATAAGGGAACAGTTCCCATGAGCCAAAAGCCGCCACTTTATGCTGTAGTTGTGGCTGTTGGTTTAGCCATTCCAGTACTGTGACATTGGGGTTGGCTATTTTGTGGTTGCTGCGAATAGCGGGGTCGGCAAAACCGGCCAGTAATTCCTGATAACCAGGGTAAGAAATTTGATACGAGTTGCTGACATTGATGCTTGAACCCTGAGTACGGTCACCTACACTAATGCCTTGTTGCTTGACTGTGTTATGCAAAAAAGGCATTAACAGCTCAGCTTTGCCGGGAGTAAAAGCACGGATCAGCTCCGGTGTTTTGACCCACTCTGGCTGCTGATAAAGTGCCGGGTCTGCTCCGGCAAAAACTTCCTGCCAGCGCATACCATCTATACTCACCAGTACTACTTTAGGTTCTGCTTTTACACTAAGAGGTAACAGGACCAACAAGCCGATAAGCCAGTTTAACTTCATCAGAATGCCCCCAACAGCTGTGGATTGGGGCAGATCCTGCCAGCGCAACATGACAATAAAGCGTTAAAGCCATGGCAATTCGGTGACAGGATGGTTGGCGAGGTTAAAAAAGCTTGCACTGGTTCTGATCTGCGCTGAAGATGGTCCTCTATAAAAATAGCCGTCTGGAAGTGTATCAGGCGGTAATAAATCCAGATCCCAAGGTGCGTGTGTATGTCCGATTTTAGTTTTCAGCAGGCTTTTGAATGGCTGAGTTCTGCCATAGCCTCTGTGGTGTTTTATGCCATTCCTGTTAATGGTGCTGCTTTGCCTGTCACAGTGTTGTGGCTGGTGCTGGGTGCTGTGGTTTTTACCTGTTATTTAGGTTTTATCAATATCCGTGGTTTTCGCCATGCTATTCGTGTGTTGCGGGGGGATTACGCCGATAAAACCGCCAAAGGTGAGATTACGCAGTTTCAGGCCTTGTCTGCGGCTTTATCCGGTACTGTAGGCACTGGCAATATTGCTGGTGTGGCTGTGGCCATAGCTTTGGGTGGGCCAGGCGCTACCTTCTGGATGATAGTGGCTGGCTTTTTGGGCATGACCACCAAATTTGTCGAATGTACGCTGGCGGTGAAGTACCGGGTCTATAACGCCGATGGCAGTACCTCGGGCGGCCCTATGTATTACATCAAAGCGGCTTTGGATAAATATGGCCTGCCAAGGCTGGGCAGTTTTTTAGCGGCCTTTTTTGCTATTGCCTGTGTCTTTGGCTCTGCCGGTTTTGTCCATGTCAATCAGGGTTTTTCTCAGGTCAAATTAGTGACAGGCTTCGACAATGCCTGGGTGTTTGGTCTGGTGTATTCGTTTTTAGTAGGGCTGGTGATAGTAGGTGGCATTAAAAGCATTGCCAAAGTAACCAGTAAATTAGTGCCTTTGATGTGCGCTATTTATTTGTCGGCCGCTTTTGTATTTTTGGCGCTGCATTTTGACGCTATTCCTGCTGCAGTCTGGACCATATTACACAGTGCTTTTGCACCCGAAGCTGCTTATGGTGGTGTGATAGGTGTGATTATTCAGGGCTTTCGCCGCGCTGCTTATTCCAATGAAGCAGGTATAGGTTCATCCCCTATAGCGCATTCGGCGGCCCGTACTAAAGATCCTGTGTCTGAAGGTTTTGTCGGCTTGCTGGAACCTTTTATCGACACTGTGGTGATTTGTACTATATCGGCGCTGGTGATAGTGGTCAGTGGTGTCTATTTGCAGCCAGGCCTGGATGGGGTGCAAATGACCTCTGCTGCCTTTGGCTCTGTGTTTGACTGGTTCCCGCTGGTGCTGATGGTGGCGCTGTTATTATTTGGCTATTCCACTGTGGTGAGTTGGTCTTTTTATGGCTTAAAGTCCTGGACTTACCTCTTTGGTCACAGCGATTTTACCCAGCGTAGTTTTAAACTGTTGTTTTGTTCAGTAGTAGCTATTGGTGCTGTGCCTAATATGCTGGCCGTGTTTGATTTTATCGACTCAATGATTTTTTTAATGGCAGTGCCCAATATTCTGGCCTTGTATTTATTACTGCCGGAAGTGAAGCAGGATTTAAAAGCCTACCTTTTAAAGCATAAGGGTTAAAACATAAGGGCTAAAGCACAAAGCTCAAAAACAAAAAAGGCAGCAAGAGATTGCTGCCTTTCGTCTTTTAAAACAGATCATTTAGCCAGATAAGCGTAAGCCGTGATAAAAGCAGTTTCCTGAAAACCTTTTAAACCCGTTTCTTTAAAGACAATAGGTACAGGGTGGCGCGCCAGTTGCTCTTTAATAAAAGAGCTGGTCAGTATTTCGGTGTTCACATCAGGTAACAACTGCAGCGCTGCTTCCATTTTAAAGCCTATAGCACCACCGGCAAACTTGCCTTTTTGTGGCCGTTCACGGATCACAAAAGTGTCGATTTTGTAGTCTTCTGCCAGCTTGGCAAAAACAAACTGAAATTTTTTCATCTGCTCGCTGTCCTGATCTTTTAACAGCGGCAAACGCACAGTGCGGCAATCCGGAATATCAAACAGACCGCTATCTACAGCCAATAAACACAAAATGGCTTCACTGCCTTTCATTTCAACACCACAAACGCGCATAGGGATTTCTCTGACTAACTCAAGTTGGGCATATTATGACAGCTTAATAAGGAAAAACTATAGCCAAATGTTTGGCGCTGAAACCATACTTTGTTTCAACAACAAATGTAGGGGCGCGGGCTTGTCCCCGCCCGTATGAATATACCCTAAGTAATTGCTGTTGCAGCCAGGCGGCAAGGGATTGAGACCCCAGGAGCATAGTTGTCCTATGTGCAATTGGATGGAAGCGAGGGTGCGCAGATCATGCCAAATGGATATTCTCAAAATTACTGGGGCGAAAGCACGCAGTCAACAAAGCTGCGGCTGCAAGTACGAGCAATACATACCCTAAGTAATTGCTGTTGCAGCTAGGCGACAAGGGATTGAGACCCTAGGAGCATAGTTGTCCTATGTGACTGGGGCGAAAGCACGCAGTCAACAACGCTGCGGCTGCAAGTACGACGGGTATAATAAAAAAGCAGACAAACCTGACAGGGGGGGCGGTTTGTCTGCTCACAGTGATTTCAGACAGCAACTGCAATTCAGGCCGGGGAGCCACGTGAATTGCAATCACAGTCTTTTACTGCTGAAAATCTTCGTTTTCGATATCCCACTGGCTTACCGAAAGCTGTCGGTAAAAAGACCAGTGCTGCAACAACCAATTTAACCAATGTTCATAAACATCGTGATCTTGCGGTATATGGAATGACATAACAGTCTCCTTCTAAACCCGGGCGCTTAAGTGAATGGCGCCCAGTCTAGTGTCTTAAGATGACAGTAGCTTTTCAGTCTGTCACTTTTAAGGTTGACGCTGTGTACACAGGGCTGACGGCTTTAATTTTTTCATTTAAAAGCGCCAGGTTGTGCTGGTTGATCTCGCTTTGCTCCAATGTGGTGGCTTGTTGAAAATCAGCTAAAGCTGCAACAGGATCCTGACCCATCAAACGGGCCACACCACGGTTAGTGTGAGCAAAAGATCGCATTTCGCGTTTGTAGCTGCTGTCTGTACCTTCGGCGCGACGGGCGGCATAAATGGCTGAACTGCATGCCTGCTCTGCCTGTTTAAACTCCGCCATATGAGTGTATGCCACACATAAGCTCATATGTTTGCTGAACGCATCAGCCTGCTTTTCTGTAGCGGCTGCTGCTTCTGCAACACCTTCCTGATACAGACCAGCTTTAATTTTGCTAACGCCCGGGGTGTCTTCAATTAACACCATTTTGAAACCGCCGGTGGTTGCTGTGGCGACAAAAGAACTTGAGGCCAACAGCATCACTGCTAATTTTTTGCCAAAGCTAAAGGATGTCGCTTTCATAATTCAATCTCCAGTAATTTCATTTTAAAGTGCAGGTTGTTCACTGCACTGTGCTTACTTTAGAAAGTTACTGGCGAACTGACAAAGGATATAAATCCACCTGACAGGTGAGCAAAATTCATCTGTCCGTCTGATGACTGGTTGAATGGAAGCTGACTGTTGATCAGCCAGTGCGCTGAAAACTTTGTAAAATCCAATCCACCAGCAACTGGATTTGCGGTTTATTTGGATCAGTTTCGTGTTGCACCAGATAATATTTATCGCGGCTTTCCAGTTCTTCACTGAACAAACGCTTTAAGCTGCCGCTGGCAAACCAGGAATGACTGATAGGCCATGGCACCAGTGCTATACCTAATCCTTGCTGAGCTGCCCTGGCTACGCTGAACATGCTGTCGAGCTGGATCACCTGTTTAGGGGTAAATACTTCCATTTCCAGTTGTTCTGCCCATTGATGCCAGGACCAGGGTCTGGCCTGGTGCACCAGACAAGGCACTTTGGTTAAAGCCTCAAAACCCAAACCACTGAGTTGCTGATACAAAGCCGGGTTACAGGCCGGGACATAGCTTATAGGAAATAACTCATAGGCTATTTTGTCGCTGGGTTTGCTGCTGGCTAATAAAATTTGCAGATCGGTATGTTTAGCCGGATCCTGCCGCGATTTAATGGTTTCAACTTTCAGGTTGATATCCGGATGTTGTTCTGACCAGCCGACTAAACGTGGTACAAACAGCTCACTGGCAAAAAACTCCGGCATCGAAATGCTGATTTCAGTCGGGTTTTTCTGCTGGCTAAAAGTACGTAAGGTTTGTTCCAGCTCCCGCATCAAAGGCAACAGCGCCTGATAAAAGGCTTTACCTTGCGCTGTCAGCTCTACAGAGCGGGTCTGGCGCAAAAACAAGTCCAGCCCAAGCTCAGATTCCAGTTGTTTAATTTGATGACTGACCGCAGAAGGGGTCAGATACAGCTGGCGGGCGGTTTCTTTAAAACTTAAACAGTCGGCGGCGACACAAAAACAGCGCAGGCCGCGCATCGAGCTATGGATGGCCATAGGGATTCACAATTGTTACCAAAGACGCAGAACTTAAGCAAAAATGGAACCACAAGTGCATGCCTTTGATTGTCATTAAGTTTTTTACCCTGAAGCACAGGGGCTGACCCTGTCGCGGTCAGTGATGCACCAAAATGAAGCAATGTGGCCAGTGCAGCTATATACCCAAGTAACTTCAAGATGCAGAATTCAGCGGGAGATAAAAGCGCTTTAGGCAAGGCAGCTGTTGAAAGCTTTAGTGGTTCTAAAGCGACAACAGTTAACGCGGCATAAAGCGCTTTTAGCCCCGCCCGAAGGGAGTCGCTGAGCGATTGCACTGCGGTGTTAGCCTGTCTCACAAGGTAGCCGACATTGCTTCGCCAGGCTGCCTTGCATTGCAAGCGCCCAGCGGCTCTGAAACTCGCTTCTTGAGGTCACTTGGGTATATATTGCTGGCAGCTTGTGGTGGTGATTAGTTCAACAAAGCGCTCGCTTTAATGCGTTCCAGTTCGCAGGCAATTAAAAATTGCCAGGTCTCCAGATGTCGCTTGGCGCTGTCAATACAGTCTCCCCAGACATAGAGGCCATGGCCCCGGATCAAAAAGGCATAAGCTAAGGTTTCGCGCTCAAAGCGTTGGTGCAATTCCTGCAAAGTCAGTTCTGTACTTTGTGGATCCAAAATGGCCAGAGGGCAACAACTGCGTTGTGCTGCAGTGGCCGCAACCAGCTGTTGCAATTCGTAGCCCACAAACAGATGTTGGTCGGCTTTGATTAAACGGGAAAACACAGTAGCCTGCAGACCATGGATTTGCAGTACCACTTTATGCTGAGGCTTTAGCTGATACAAAAACTGATGTATAGCTGTTGCGGTATCCTGTTCCTTTGGCTTTGCCCAATCGTATGCAACCAAATCAGCAGGGCTTAACTCGTTTTTATCTTTGCCTGCAGCAGTAAAAAGCGCGCTATGCTCAGAGGTACGGACAGAAAAAAGTCCGCTGCCTGCGGGCAGCCATTGGCGCTGTGCTATCCAGCGGCCTAAAGTACAAAGCTGGATCGCATAAGGGTTTAACTGTTGTGTGTGGAGAGGTTGATTCATCTTGATGTTTAGACGTCTATACATGAAACTGTCTGGATGATAGCACTCGTTCCCTAATCAGGCCAGTCAGTTTTGTACTGTTTTTGCGCTGTTGTGAGATTAACTTATGAAGTTACAAAGTAAATTACCCGCCTTAGGTACCACTATTTTCAGCCAAATGTCGCAGCTGGCAGCAGAGCATCAGGCTATTAATTTATCTCAGGGTTTTCCTGATTTTCCATCCAATCCACGGCTGATTGAATTATTGGCAGAGTCGGCGCGCCAGGGCCTGAATCAGTATGCGCCTATGCCGGGCGTGCTGGCGCTGCGACAGCAAATCGCAGCTTTGGTACAAGGCTGTTATCAACGTGAAGTCTGTGCCGATCAGCAAGTGACAGTGACCAGTGGTGCCACAGAAGCTTTGTTTGTCGCTATTCAGGCCCTGGTTAGAGCAGGAGACGAAGTCATAGTTTTTGATCCTGCTTATGACAGTTACCAGCCTGCAGTAGAGCTGGCCGGCGGTTTTACTGTGCATGTGCCTTTGTTACCGCCTTTGTATCAGGTGGACTGGGCTCAGCTGGAAAAACAAATCAGTAAAAAAACACGGCTGATCATAGTTAACAGCCCGCATAACCCAACAGGGGCGGTGTTCAGTCATCAGGACTGGTTAGCGTTGCAGGCTCTGGTATTAAAACACCGTTTGTATTGCATCAGCGACGAAGTGTATGAGCATCTGGTATTTGATGGTCAGCCGCAACACAGTGCCAATCAGTACCCTGAACTGGCTGATCGCACAGTGATCGTCTCGTCTTTTGGTAAAACCTTTCATGTCACTGGCTGGAAGCTGGGGTATGCCGTTGCACCTGTGGAGCTGACTACTGAATTTCGTAAAATTCATCAGTACGTCACTTTCTCCAGCTTTACTCCGGCTCAGCATGCGATTGCCCAATTACTGATTGAACAGCCGGAAGAAGTGAAAGGGCTGGCCGCTTTTTATCAACAAAAACGTGATCAGTTCAGTGGTGCTTTGGCTGATTCAGCCTGGAGTTTATTGCCTTGCCGTGGCAGTTATTTTCAATTGGCGGATTACAGTGCATTCAGCGATTTGGATGATGTGGCTTTTTGTCACTGGTTAACCCGCGAGCATAAAGTGGCTGCTATTCCGTTGTCGGTGTTTTACCGACAACCACCCAGTCAGCGTATCATTCGCTTTTGTTTTGCCAAAGAACCTCAGACTTTAACTTTGGCGACGGAGATTTTATGTCAGTTATCCAGATTGCGTTAATTCAGTCCGAACTGGTGTGGCAGAACAGCGCTGCAAACCAAAAGTACTTTGAGCAGCAGATCCAAAAGCATAAAGATGTGCAGCTTTTTATCCTGCCAGAGATGTTTAATTCAGGTTTTAGCATGGATTCAACTCGTATTGCTGAAACTATGGAAGGGCTTACAGTAGAATGGATGCTGCAGCAGGCTAAGTTATCAGTTGCTGCTATTTGTGGTTCTGTGGCTATTGCTGCAGAAGGTCAGATTTTTAACAGATTTTTGTTTGTTAGCCCTGATGGCGCAGTGCAGTTTTACGATAAACGCCATTTGTTTCGGATGGGGGGCGAGCAGCAACATTATCAGGCGGGGTCTGAGCGGGTCATTGTCTCTTACCTGGGATTCCGGTTTTGTTTGCAGGTTTGTTATGACTTACGTTTTCCGGTTTTTGTCCGTAATCAGCAGGATTACGATGTGCTGATTTATGTGGCGAACTGGCCGGAGCCACGACGCCAGGTCTGGCGCACTTTATTGCAAGCCCGGGCTATTGAAAATCAGGCTTATGTGCTGGGGTGTAACCGTATTGGTTCCGATGACAACGGTTTAAGTTACAGCGGTGACAGCATGGTGGTGGATTATTTAGGTCAAATTCAGGCTGAGTTGCCCATCAGCCAGAGTGGTGTAGTAGTTACCCAACTGGATTTGAACGCTTTGCAGCAATTTAAACAGAAATTTCCGGCTTATCTGGACGCAGACCCTTTTGTATTGACGCCTTCATTTTAGGGAGAACCCATGTATCAGCGGCAAGTGACGGTACTGGTGTATTTAAGTTTTATGCTATTGGGTTTACTCAGTATTTTATGGGGTATTTTGTTGCCCGATATGATGGAACAACTGCAGATGTCACCTGCTGCCAGTGGTTTATTTTTTGCCTGTTTGTCGATGGGGTCTATTACCGGCGCCTTTTTAGGCGGCAAATATGTGCAAAAATTTGAATTTGTGCCTTTGTTTGCCGTGTTGTTATTGGCGCTGGTGGTGCTGATCATGGGTGCATCCCTGGTGCAATTCTGGCCTTTGTTATTGGTTTTTGTCTTTGCTTTGGGTTTAACCTGTTCCGGCTTGTTTACTATAGGCCATACCCTGATCGCCCGGCTTTATGTGGCAAAACGCGCCCGCATGATGGGTTTTATGGATTTTATGTTCAGCCTGGGTACCTTAGCTGCACCTCTATATGTGGTGGTGTTGTATTGGGGCATTGAAGACTGGCGCTGGCCGCTGCGTTTATTAGCCCTGATGCTGGCAGGCACAGCAGCTTATGCCTGGTATCTGGGCCGAACTCATCAAAGCCCTGCTCATATGACCTATACCAAAGGTAGTTTGTCTTACCGTCAGGTGATGAAAAAACCGGTGTTTTTTGCTTTAGCTTTAATGATGTTTGGTTATGGTGCAGTGGAATGGGGTCATGGCAACTGGTTTGTCACTTACGCCAGCCAGGGTTTAGCCTTGAGCACCGAACAGTCGCGCTTAATTTTTGCCTTTTTTACCGGTGGTATGGTACTGAGCCGGTTAAGTTTTTCATTATTTTTACGTTGGTTCAGCAGCGCTCAGCTACTGATGATACTGGTGATTTGTGCTTTTTGTGGTGCTGTGTTGGTCAAAATGACGGCTGAACCTGCTTTATTGCAATTAGGTAACTTTGCTTTGGGTTTTGGTTTAGGGGCTATATTTCCGCTGATGTTAACTGCAGCTATGGATCTGGATAGTGACAATGGTCCTGTATTGTCTGGTCTTGCCAATATTGGCGGCGCCATTGGTTATCAGGCGGCAGCTTTAGGCACGGGTTTAGCGGCCCAGCAAGTGGGCATAGCCACAGCCTATTGGCTGATCCCTATACTGGCGGTCTGGCTGTTAGGCACTGTCAGTTATTTCAGCTATTTGTTGCATAAAAAACATACGCAGGCTGTGAAAGTTTAACTTTTTTGCTGCATTTGTTGTTTTTATAACCGGCTTGCTCTTGATTCTGAACGGCTTTAGGCGCATAACCTAAGGCCGTAGACCAGCAAAAATTTAAACTATGACAACAGGTATTCAATGGGCTGAATTAGCCCGCGCTGCTCAGGCAGCATCCGAACAGGCCTATGCGCCTTACAGTAAATTTCCGGTGGGTGTCGCAGTACAGGCCAGCAGTGGCAAAATCTACACAGGCTGCAATGTAGAAAATGCTTCTTATGGTGGCACTATTTGTGCCGAACGTAACGCTATAGCTGCGGCTATTGTGGCCGGTGAGCGTCAGTTTATTGGCCTGATGGTTTACACACCACAAGATCAGCTCACTCCGCCTTGTGGCATTTGTCGTCAGGTGATCGCTGAGTTTTTTACACCAGACAGCCCGGTACGCAGCTGCAATCATTTAGAACAACAGCAGGAATGGACGCTGGAGCAATTATTACCCAGCGCTTTTACCCCGTTGTTTCTGGCCAATAGCAAAAAAATCTGACTCTGGAGTGCATAGTGTTATTACCTCAGGAAATTATTAAACAAAAACGTAATGGTGGCGCTTTAACAGAAGCAGCTATAGAGCAATTTGTCCGTGGTTTAACGGATCAAAGTTTCAGTGAAGGCCAGACCGCTGCCTTGGCTATGGCGATTTATCTGAACGGCATGAGCACAGCAGAAACTGTGGCTTTAACCCTTGCTATGCAGCATTCGGGTGCTGTGATGGACTGGGCAGAGATGCTGGATGGCCCAGTTGTGGATAAACACAGTACAGGCGGAGTGGGTGACAAAGTCAGTTTAATGCTGGCGCCTATGATTGCAGCCTGTGGTGCCTATGTGCCTATGATTGCGGGTCGTGGCTTAGGTCATACCGGCGGCACTATCGACAAGCTGGAAGCTATTCCGGGTTATCAGTGCCAGCAACCGCTGGATAAAATTCAGCAGTTGGTGAAGCAACAAGGTTGCGTCATTGTGTCGCAAAGTGGTGAGTTGGCGCCGGCTGACCGCCGTTTGTATTTAATCCGAGATGTAACAGCTTCTGTTGAGTCTATACCGCTGATCACCGCTTCTATTTTGTCGAAAAAACTGGCTGCTGGCCTGCAAGCGCTGACGATGGATGTGAAAATTGGCTCTGGCGCCATTATGAAAAATGTCGCCGATGCTTCAGCTTTGGCAAAAAGCATAGTGAACACGGCCAAAGGCGCTGGTGTGCCGACTCAGGCTTTGCTCACAGATATGAACCAAACCCTGGGCGCAACAGCTGGCAACGCGCTGGAAATACTGGAAACGCTGGATTATTTGACCGGCAAATACCGTGAATCCCGTTTGCATCAGGTGACTTTAGAGCTGGGCGCCAGCATGTTGCAGTTAGGCGGCTTGTTTAAAGATAAAGCCAGCGCTATAGCTGCGCTGGAGCAGAGCTTAACTTCAGGCAAAGCTGCGGAAATTTTCAGCAAAATGGTGGCGGCTCAGGGCGGACCAGCAGACTTACTGGAAAAACCGGAGCTGTATCTGGCCAAAGCCAAAGTAGTGCTGGATATCACGTCACCTGTTGCTGGTTATCTGAATAAAGCCGATACCACTGCTATTGGTATGGCTGTGGTGCGTTTAGGCGGTGGCCGTGCTCACCCGGATCAGGTGATCAATATGGCTGTGGGTTTCAGCGACGTCAAAGCGTTGGGCGCAAAAGTGGCCGCAGGCGATCTGTTGGCACGGGTTCATGCCGATACAACCGAAGCCGCAGAACATGCCAAAGCTGAATACCTGGCGGCCTTAACTATTGAAACAACAGCAGCGACTATTGATCCAATCATTCATTTAGTGATTGATTAATCATCAGAGTTTCTGTTTATAAAAAAGCCACTTGATGTGGCTTTTTTGCTCTTCAGCGTGCGACGAGCGGTCTTGTTGCTGAACAAAGCATTTGTTAAGGTACTGGCTTCTTTGCAGGGAGGCTGGATGAAGACGTTAAGTGGTTGTATCGTATTGATGTTATGGGCATTCTTTGCCTCTGCTCAACCTTCAATGGTCTGGTACACCAGCCATTGGCCACCTTATCGTATCAGTGAAGGACCTTATGCCGGACAAGGTTCTTTTGATTTGATGCTGAGTCAATTGATTAAAGCGCTGCCGCAATACCAGCATCAGATCAATCAAATCCATCAGGCCCGTATCGTTAAAGTATCGGCGACTACCAGCGAAAATCACTGCACCTTTGGCTTACGTTATACGCCAGAGCGGGAGCGGCGTACTTATTTTTCTCAGCCTGCAGGCATGTTGCCTAATCTGGCGATCAATACTCTGCCCAATCACAGCAAGCTTAAAAGGCTGAACTCAGTTCAGGCTGTACAGATGGAAACACTGGTGAAAGATGCGGATCTGTTGGGCCTGATTGAAAATGACAGAGCTTATCCTGCCGTGATTGCTGAGCAAATTAATAAAGAAGGCAGTAATCTGGGCAGCAGTTCCATGACCACCATGAATCCAGCTCAGTTATTAGCTGCAAAAAGAGTTGATTATGTGGTGGATTATCCAAACCGTTTACGTTTTTTCAGTATAGAAGCAGGGCTGGACCTTCAACTTGAATTCAAACCTATAACTGAAATTCCGGGCTTTTCTTACACCTATGTCAGTTGTTCAAAATCGGCCACAGGCAAAGGCTGGATCAAAGATATTGATCAGGCGCTGAGCGAATTAAAACAAAAAACCGAATACAAAAATGCCATGTACCGTTGGTTTTCGGAGCAGGAACAGCAGCTGTTGGAACCTCACTATGACGGATTTCAGCAAAACAGGCATTTTGTACCTGAGCAAGCTGAAACCCGTTTTAGTGAATTTTAATGTAGTTTCAGCCGTGGTCTGATGATTTTGTTAATTTTACCTATCACCGAAATCACTATAGTACGGAACCAGCCGTGCAAAGCCACCTGGTGCATACGATAGAGCGAGATATAAGCCAGCCGGGCAATACGGCCTTCTATCATCATGGCGCCACCGACCAGATTTCCCATCAGGTTTCCCACAGTGCCAAAACGGCTCAACGAAATCAGTGAACCGTGATCTCTGTAGTGGTAAGCCGATTGCGCTTTACCGCTTAAGGCTGCGGTTAAATTTTTGGCGACATGACTGGCCATCTGATGTGCCGATTGAGCCCTTGGTGGCACCCATTTGTTATCAGGTAGCGGACAGCCGGCACAGTCCCCTATCACATAAATCTGGCTGTCTACGCTGCTTTGGAGTGTCGGCAATACCATCAGCTGATTAATACGGTTGGTCTCTAAACCATCTAAGTCTTTTAAGAAATCCGGTGCTTTAATACCAGCGGCCCAAACCATCAGTTCAGCTGGTAAATGTTCGTCACCCAGTTGCAAACCATCTTCATCTGCTGCTGTGACTTTGGTATTGACCCGAACATCTACACCCAGTTTGAGTAATTCTTTGTGCGCTGCTGCGGCTATACGTTCTGGCAGGGCGGGTAAAATACGAGGGCCGGCTTCAATCACTGAGATTTTTAAGCGGTCACGTTTCATATCGTTAAAGCCGTACAAATTCAACTCAGCAGCGGCATGATGCAACTCTGCTGCCAGTTCAACACCAGTAGCGCCTGCGCCAACTATGGCGATATTCAGGTTTTCTTTTGGATGCAAAGGCGAGTTCAGTTTTAAATAGGCCTCAAGCAAGCGGCGGTGGAAACGGTTGGCCTGAGCAGGGCTGTCGAGGAAAATACAATGTTCCTGCACTCCCGGTGTATTAAAGTGATTAGAGATACTGCCAATAGCCAGCACCAGATAATCGTAATGAATACGGCGCTCTTCCAGCACAACTTCGCCCGCTTCGTCCAGCACAGGGGCTAAAGTGACCTGACGCTGTGTTCTGTCTAATCCGGTAAAAGTGCCCAGCTGAAAGTCAAAACCATGAGCTCTGGCATGAGCACGGTAAGTCACCTGATCAATATCCACATCCAGCGTGCCGGTAGCGACTTCGTGTAATAAAGGTTTCCAGATATGGGTGGAGTTTCTGTCGATAAGGGTAATAGTCGCTTTGCCCTTGCGGCCAAATTTATTACCAAGGCGGGTTGCCAGTTCCAGTCCACCGGCACCACCACCAATGACTACGATCTGCGGGCTTGTCATCTGCTGTTTCTCACATAAAAAAACCGGCAACGAGGCCGGTTTTCTGGGGATTAACTATTTTTTTGCCGTTTCATCGAATCAAAAAACTCGTCGTTGGTTTTGGTCATCGACAGTTTATCGATCAGGAACTCCATGCAATCTGTTTCATCCATAGGATGCAGAATTTTGCGCAGGATCCACATTTTTTGTAACTCTTCCGGTGACGCCAGCAGTTCTTCACGACGGGTGCCTGAACGGTTAAATTCAATGGCTGGGAAAATACGACGTTCTGCAATTTTACGGGACAGGTGTAATTCCATATTACCTGTACCTTTAAATTCTTCGTAAATCACTTCGTCCATCTTCGAACCGGTATCGACCAAAGCAGTAGCGATAATAGTTAAGCTGCCGCCTTCTTCGACGTTACGGGCTGCACCAAAAAAGCGTTTTGGTTTGTGTAAAGCGTTGGCATCCACACCACCTGTTAATACCTTGCCTGAGCTTGGGATCACAGTGTTGTATGCACGGGCTAAACGAGTGATGGAGTCGAGTAAAATGATTACGTCTTTTTTGTGTTCAACTAAACGTTTGGCTTTCTCGATCACCATCTCAGCAACCTGAACATGACGGCTGGCTGGTTCGTCGAAGGTAGAAGCTACTACTTCACCTTTGACCAGACGCTGCATCTCGGTGACTTCTTCCGGACGTTCGTCAATCAGCAATACCATCAGCACACATTCAGGGTGATTGGCTGCAATAGACTGGGCAATGTTTTGCAACAGTATAGTTTTACCCGCTTTTGGCGGTGCCACAATCAAGCCACGTTGACCACGGCCAATAGGCGAAGCCAAATCTAATACGCGTGCTGTGATGTCTTCTTTACTGCCGTTACCACGTTCCATCCGTAAACGGGAATTGGCATGTAAAGGCGTTAAGTTTTCAAACAGAATTTTGTTACGTGCCTGCTCAGGGCGACCGAAGTTCACTTCGTTCACTTTTAGCAAAGCAAAATAACGTTCGCCTTCTTTTGGCGGGCGAATTAAGCCAGAAATGGTGTCACCAGTACGCAGGTTAAAGCGTCTGATTTGGCTTGGTGAGACGTAAATGTCGTCCGGACCAGCCAAATAGGAACTGTCTGAAGAACGCAGGAAACCGAAGCCATCGGTCAGGATTTCAACAACGCCATCACCAAAAATCTCTTCGCCATTTTTGGCGTGTGATTTTAAGATAGCAAAAATGATGTCTTGCTTACGTAAGCGGGCCATGTTTTCCAGGCCCATAGACTCGGCTAAATCAACCAGCTCGTTAATAGGCTTCAGTTTTAGTTCGGTTAAATGCATATGATGGGTTCTTGTTGGTCAAACA
Source organism: Rheinheimera soli (assembly GCF_031457405.1). GTDB lineage: Bacteria > Pseudomonadota > Gammaproteobacteria > Enterobacterales > Alteromonadaceae > Pararheinheimera > Pararheinheimera soli_A. The sequence goes on from NZ_JAVDWR010000008.1 coordinate 79,878, forward strand.
GAATTAAATTGCTAGCCGCTGATTAAAAGGAAGTTTGCTTAGGTTTAGTCAACGGAAAAGCGTGGTTACAGGGATTTGTTGCTGCGTTACACATTAGCAGGATAATTTTCAGTCGTCCAGCCGTAAAAAAAGAAATGGCGCATTTTTTATGCGCCATTTTTTAATCAATTAGATATTGCTGTCTAAAAACTCTTTTAACTGAGTTTTGGACAGAGCACCTACTTTCGTCGCTGCAACCTGACCGTTTTTAAATAACAGTAAAGTTGGGATACCACGAATACCAAATTTTGGTGGTGTGCCAGGGTTATGGTCAATATTGACCTTAGCCACTGTGACCTTACCTGCGTATTCTTGTGCTACTTCGTTGAGGATAGGTGCAATCATTTTGCACGGACCACACCACTCAGCCCAAAAATCGACCAGAACAGGCTCAGCAGCTTTTAACACGTCGGTTTCGAAGCTGTCGTCTGACACCTGCAGAATATGTTCACTCATTTCATTCTCCAATTGCTTTGGGCGTAACTATAAAAAAGTATTGTCAATTTTATCCGGACTGTTTCTTATTGCAAGCGTAACGGTTATGCTAAGCGCGTATGAATAAAACACACTTAACTCAGCATAAATTTGCCGATTTCGCATTGGCTCCACAGGTTCTTGCCGCTTTGGCCGCGCAAGGTTATGACCATTGTACCCCAATCCAGGCTCAATGTTTGCCTCTTGCGTTAGCTGGCAAAGATATTGCGGGCCAGGCCCAAACCGGTACAGGTAAAACGCTCGCCTTTCTGACGGCAACTTTCCATCATTTGTTAACTCACGAGCCTAAAGTCAAAGGGCAACCTCGTGCCATCATTATGGCTCCTACGCGCGAACTGGCGGTTCAGATCCATCACGACGCTCAGGCTTTAGCTAAAACTTCAGGTTTTAAACTTGCTTTGATTTATGGGGGCGAGGGTTATGATTCTCAACGCCAATTATTGGAACAAGGCCCGGATATTTTAATTGGCACCACAGGTCGCCTGATTGATTACTTAAAACAAGGCCTGTACGACCTGTCACAAATTCAGGTTGTGGTGCTGGATGAAGCCGATCGCATGTTCGATTTGGGCTTTATTAAAGATATTCGTTTTATGTTCCGTCGTATGCCGCCTGTGACTGAACGTTTGAGTTTATTGTTCTCTGCCACTTTGTCTTACAAGGTGCAGGAACTGGCGTTTGAACAGATGAACCAGCCCGTGCATATTCACGTGGCGCCTGAACAAATGACCGGCTCACGTATTTCCGAAGAATTATTTTACCCATCAGACGAACACAAAATGAAACTGTTGTTGACGCTGATGGAAGAAGAATGGCCGGATAAAGCCATTGTTTTTGCCAATACCAAACACTGTTGTGAAGATATCCACGCCTGGCTGGAAGCTGATGGCCATCGTGTTGGTTTGCTCACAGGTGATGTGATCCAGAAAAAACGTTTACGTATTCTGGAAGATTTCACCAGCGGTAAACTGGATATTCTGGTTGCGACAGACGTTGCTGCCCGTGGTTTGCATATTCCTATGGTCAGTCATGTCTTTAACTACGACTTACCGGACGATTGTGAAGACTATGTGCACCGTATTGGCCGTACTGGCCGCGCCGGTGAAAGTGGTAAAGCTATTAGTTTTGCCTGCGAGCGTTATGCACTGAATCTGACGGCTATCGAAGACTACATCCGTCATATGATCCCAGTGACTCAATACGATACCTCTGCCTTGCTGGAAGATTTGACCGTGCCAAAACCACGGGTCAGACGTCGTCCTGGTCAAGCTCGCAGTGGTGGACGACCGAATCAGAATGGGCCAAGAAACCCACGTAGCCGCCCGCGCTAAGTCTATGGACGGCGCAGCAAAACCGACACAGCATAATGATATTTATGCTGTGATTGATCTTGGCTCCAATAGCTTCCACATGTTGATGGTGAAAGTGGTTGGAGGCAGCGTCCAGGTGATAGGCCGGGTCAAACGTAAAGTGCGTCTGGCCGCCGGTTTAAATGATAGTTTAGTCTTAAGCAAACAAGCCATGACCCGCGGTTGGGAATGCCTGGCTTTGTTTGCTGAACGTCTGCAAGATATCCCCTCTGCCAATATCCGTATCGTTGGTACTGCCACTTTGCGTCTGGCCCGCAACGTCAAAACTTTTTTAACCGAAGCTGAAGCTATTTTAGGCCAGCCTATTGAAGTGATCTCAGGCGAAGATGAAGCCCGGATTATTTATCAGGGTGTGGCTCATACCTCCAATTGTGATTCAAACCGTCTGGTGATCGACATAGGTGGGGCTTCAACTGAAGTTGTGGTTGGACAGGGCTTTCAGCCGATTTTGTTATCCAGCCTGCATATGGGCTGCGTGACTTTTCTTGAGCGTTATTTTGAAAATAACGAATTAAGTGAAGCTAACTTTAATGCTGCTATTGCCGCAGCGGAACATGAAATCCGCACTATCAGCGAGCAGTATCTGGCTCAGGGTTGGCAAACTGCTGTTGGGGCTTCCGGCACAGTGCAGGCAATGCAGGAAATTTTAGTAGGTCAGGGCAAAGATGAGGTGATCACTTTGCCGCGACTGGAAGCCATTATGCAGCAGGCTTTGGCCTGTGGTCATATGGACCAGCTGAATTTGCCGGGTTTAGCTCAGGAACGTAAGCAAGTCTTCCCTTCCGGAGTCGCCATTTTAATAGCATTATTCCGGGTGCTGAATATCAGTGGCATGACTTTATCCGGCGGTGCTTTGCGTGAAGGCGTGTTGTATAGCATGTTACCTCAGTTGCAGCATCAGGATGTGCGTGCCCGCACTATGCAAAGCATGATGGTGCGTTATTACATCGACCAGCAACATGCAGAGCGGGTGGCCGACATGGCTGCTACCTTGGCTGACCAGCTGCATCTGCAGTGGAATTTGTCTAATTTTGAAGGCTTAGCCATGTTGCGCTCAGGCGCTTTATTGCATGAACTGGGCTTATTGATCGAATACAAAAACCATCATCATCATGGCGCTTATGTGATCAGTCACGCCGAACTGCCGGGTTTTACCCGTGCCCAGCAACAACTGCTGATGGCCCTGGTGTATAACCACAGAGCGGATATTCACAAAGAAATTCTGTCAAAACAAACCATGACCTCAGTTTTGCTGGCGGTACGGTTAACCCGTTTATTGCGCTTGTCGGTTATTTTGTCGATGCGGCGCCGTCATGAAGTATTACCTGAAGTACAGATCACGGCTCAGGCTGAAGCTTTGACTTTAACTTTGCCGGCAGGCTGGTTGGATCATCATCCGTTGATGCGCGCTGAGCTGGAACAGGAAGTGTTGTATCAACAGCAGGCAGGCTGGCAGCTGACTATTGAATAAAGGGTCAGAGTTTTGGCCCTGACCCTGTTGGTGTTATTGCTGTAACCAAATAGCCGCTTTTTTCGCAAAATACGTCAGAATGCCATCTGCACCCGCACGTTTAAACGCCAATAACGACTCCATCACTATGGCTTCTTCAGCCAGCCAGCCGTTTTGAATAGCCGCCATATGCATGGCATATTCGCCGCTGACCTGATAAGCAAAAGTAGGTACACCAAATTCGTCTTTAACCCGACGCACTATGTCCAGATAAGGCATACCTGGTTTTACCATCACCATATCGGCGCCTTCTTCCAGATCCAGAGCTACTTCACGTAAAGCTTCGTCACTGTTGGCCGGGTCCATCTGGTACGACTTTTTATTGCCGCCTTTTAAATTAGCGGCGGAGCCTACTGCATCGCGGAAAGGGCCGTAATAAGCTGAAGCGTATTTGGCTGAGTAGGCCATGATTTTAGTATTTACATAACCTTCAGCTTCCAGAGCTGAACGGATAGCGCCAATACGGCCATCCATCATGTCAGACGGTGCTACTATGTCGGCACCTGCTTCGGCATGGGACAAGGCCTGCTTCACCAGAATATCTGTGGTCACGTCGTTCAGTACATAACCTTCGTCATCAATAATGCCATCCTGACCATGAGTGGTAAAAGGGTCTAAGGCGACATCTGTGATCACACCCAGTTCCGGCAGATGCTGTTTTAACATTCGTACAGCACGCTGTGCCAGAGCTTCAGGGTTATAAGCTTCTTCTGCCAGCAGCGATTTTTTTTCAGCCGCAGTAACAGGAAACAGGGCGATAGCAGGAATGCCTAAGGCGACCAGTTCTTTTGCTTCTTCCAGCAATAAATCCAAAGATAAACGTTCAATGCCCGGCATCGAAGGAATGACCTGGCGTTGATTTTCACCTTCAACAATAAAGATTGGATAAATCAAATCATCGACAGTGACCCGGTTTTCTGCCATTAAACGGCGGCTGAAATCGGACTGGCGCATACGGCGTAACCGGCTGGCAGGGAAATATTCGTTAAACTGGCTCATCTGGAGTTTCCTGTTCTGAGATCACTGACTGACTCAAGGCAGAGCATACCACCTTGTTTCGACCTTCATTTTTTGCCTGATAAAGTGCGGTATCTGCCGCTTGAATATAATCAGCACTGCTGCTGTTAATTTCAGCCACTGCAGCGTAACAGCCAATACTGACGGTGACAGACAGTTCCAGATTTTCGTATAGAATGCGCTGATCCGCCAGACAAAGCCGTACTTGTTCTGCCAGTACCCTGGCACCTTCGTTATCGGTATTGGGTAAAATAATGGCAAACTCTTCACCGCCATAGCGGCACAAATGATCGGTGCTACGTTTGAGTTCCTGCTGCAGGCAGTTGGCGACTTCTTTAATAACTAAATCACCCACCAAATGGCCGTGGTTGTCATTGAAGGCTTTAAAATGATCAATGTCGATCATCAGTAAGCCCAAAGTGCTGCGTTCACGGCGGCTGCGTTTAATTTCGGCACTGAGCTTTTGATCAAAAAAGGCTCTGTTGCGTACACCAGTTAAGGCATCGCGTGTATTTTGCTGTTCCAGCTGTTTATTTTTATCCGCCAGCTCTGTCAGGGTGATCTGCAGCTCAAGAGTGCGCTGCTGAATACTGTCTTCCAGTTGATCGGCAACATTCAGCTGCCATTTTTTCTGCTGCAGGTAAAACATCAACCAGGCCAGCAAAGCCGTTATCATAGCTCCAACCGCAACACCTAAAAGCAAAGTGGACCATTGTTGTAGTATCGAATCAATAGTCATGGCATAAAGTCCTGCGGCAAGTTAAATAACAAACAGCTGTTCTGCCAGCTAAGTTGTCTGATGCTTTGGATGGATTGACCTGTCAACTGTGCCGCGTAACGCGCTATTTCGGGCAGATACATCGGTTCGTTGCGTCTGCTTTTGGGTTTTGGTTGTAAAGTTCGGGGTAACAGATAAGGAGCATCAGTTTCGATCAGCAACCTGTCCAATGGCAAATACTTCAGTGCATCAAGCAGTTGATCGTGGCGTCGTTCGTCACATAACCAGCCGGTAATGCCGATGTATAATCCAAGATCAAGATACGCTTGCATTTGTTGCCTGTTACCGGTGAAGCAATGAGCAACCCCTTTTTGAACCTTCTGGTTTTTTAACATAGCCAGTTGAGTGTCGAACGCATCCCTTTCGTGCAAATACACAGCTTTATCAGCATTTTTTGCCAGCTCCAATTGATGGCAGAATACTTCAATCTGCGTCTGCCGTGGCGAAAAGTCTCTGTTAAAGTCCAGCCCACATTCGCCAACAGCGACCACCTTATCTTGCTGCAGCCAATACTGCAGCTGCTGTAACCAATCATCGGATACCTCAATTGCCAGATGCGGGTGAACACCAGCGGTGCAAAACATCTTTGCTTGTCTGACGCATTCTGCTTGATTTTGCCGGGTTTCAGCAAGATCACTGCTGATAAGCAACATGGCGTCAACTCCAGCCAGTGTTGCTCTGTCAATGACCGCTTGTCTGTCAGCATCAAACTGATGACTGAACAGATTTACTCCGGCGTCAAACACCTGAATCAGTCCTGTAACCGCGAAACCTTTGTTTGTCGCTCTGTTCCAATTTTGGAAAGCAGGAAAGAGTTCAAAGTACCTCTGTTGATCACTATGTTGTCACCCTCGCGGATGATAAAACCATCGCTGGAAATCTGACGCCACTTTTGACCATTGTCCAAAGTTATAGTCCAGAGGCCAGTTTTGGATTGCTGAATAGCCGTAACCTGCGCTGTCATGCTACTAGCCGCAGTTTTTGCGATTCCTTTATGTTCGACGCCAAACCGCTCTGATGACAAGGTTTGTACCTGTTCTGTTGATGTTGATCGCGGTTCTATCGCTGCAGTTCCACTGCTAACGGAATGGCTGAAAGTAGCGGAACCAATTTTGTCATAACAAACCAAGCGTTTCAGGTCATTTTGTATTGCCCGGCACTGGGTTAACTGGTTTGATACTTCGGAGGCAAAAGCTGCTGAACTAACCAGACCCACCGCAACTAATGTAACTAAACTTCTCATGCTGATTTTTCCTTATATGACCTAAGTTTGGTCTGATTCAACAGGCACATAAAAACGGCTGAGCCATATGCCCAACTCATACAATAAACACATAGGTACAGCCAGCAATACCTGTGAAAGTACGTCAGGTGGTGTCAGCAGCATACCTATAATAAAAGCAAATACGACAAAATAAGGCCGTTTTTCAGTTAATTGTTGGCGGGTCACTGCACCTGTCCATACCAATAACAATACGGCGACCGGAATTTCAAAAGATAAACCAAAAGCGAAAAAAAGTTTTAACACAAAATCCAGATAACTGCTGATATCAGTAGCTATCGTGACCCCTTCAGGGGCAACGCTGGTGAAAAAGCCAAAGACGATAGGAAAGACGATGTAATACGCAAAGGCGATACCGCAGTAAAACAGTACTGTGCTGGAGATAATCAGCGGTGCGACCAGATGTTTTTCTTTTTTGTACAAGGCAGGAGCTACAAACAACCAGATTTGCCACAACATATAAGGTACTGTCAGGCAAAGTGCGACTATAAAAGTTAATTTAAAAGGCGCAAAAAATGGGGCGGCCACATCAGTCGCTATCATGGATGCACCAGCGGGCAATACCGCCATTAAAGGTGATGCCATCAGGTGGTAAATATCGGCGGCAAAATAAGCCAGACTGATAAACACCAGCAGCACAGCTATGACTGTGTTTAACAGGCGGCGGCGTAACTCAATCAGGTGCCCTAACAGGCTGTTAGGATTTGTGGTTTTTGTCATCTGTGACTACTGGATCCGCTGTAACCGAAGGAAGGGGAGGCACAGCTTCCGCTGCTGATGTTTGTGGCTCTGTTGTGCCGCTGCTTTTTGCATAAGGGTTGGTCACATCTGCAGCTGCCTGGCGCAATTCGCTCATTGCCTGCATCTCTTCAGTGGTCAGGTTTAACAAGCCTTTTTCTTCAGCCTGTTTTAACTTGTCGTGTAACTCTTGCACCCGCAGTTCATCATTTAATTCAGCCTGCATTTGCTGACCAAATTGTTTGACGCTGCGAACAAAACCGCTGACGCTGCGAATAGCGCCAGGTAATCGCTCCGGGCCTAACACCAGCAGAGCAACCACAGCGATGATGACTAATTCCCAAAAACTCATTTAGCGTTGTTCAGGTGTTTTTGTTGTTTCAGTGCTGGCCGGTGTTGCTTCTTTGGCGTCCGCTTTTAATTGCTGCTGAGCAACAGGAGTGACAGGCTCAGCAGTTTCTTCCGGATCTTTGACTGAATTGCGGAAACCTTTAATAGCAGAGCCCAAATCTGAGCCTATGCCACGTAAACGTTTAGTGCCAAACAGCAGGACAATAATCACCAGGATGATCAATAACTGCCAAATACTAATGCCGCCAAAACCCATGTTATTCTCCTTCGGTTTTTAAACTGTTTAAACGAACCTATTGATCCGTTAGTTTATTTTCAGGGCAAAGCCCAAAGCGACCAGTGCAAGTCCCGCCGCTGTTATAGACCAGCCTGATGTCAGTAATAAGACAGCTGCTAACAAACTGCAGCCTGCCAGCACTGCGTTTGCGAGTTTTTTAGTCTGGTTTTGTTGTTGTGTCTGCACTTGCTGCAGTACAACTAACAAGTTGGCCTGTTGTCGTGGGCCTTGTTGCAAATAATGATGCAATAGTCCCGGCATTTCCGGCATTTTTTCTGCCCAAAAAGGTAAATTTGCTTTAATTTCGCGCCATAAGGCGGCTGGTCCCATTTGCTGTTGGACCCAGTTTTCCAGAAAAGGTTTGGCGGTTTGCCATAAATCCAATTGCGGGTACAACTGACGTCCCAAGCCTTCAATATACAGCAGGGTTTTTTGCAACAATACCAGTTGCGGTTGAACCTGCATATTAAAACGACGGGCTGTGTTAAACAGATTAAACAACACCTGACCAAAAGAGATGTCCTGCAGCGGCTTTTGGAAAATAGGCTCACAGACAGTGCGTATTGCACTTTCAAATTCTTCGACACTGGTATCGGCTGGCACCCAGCCTGAATCCACGTGCAGTTGTGCCACTCTTAAGTAATCGCGGTTAAAAAAAGCGACAAAGTTTTCGGCCAGATAACGTTTATCTTCTTTATTTAAGGTGCCCACTATGCCGCAGTCTATGCCAATGTATTTAGGATTTTCCGGCGTTTCAAAAGACACAAATATATTGCCAGGGTGCATATCGGCATGGAAAAAGCTGTCGCGAAATACCTGAGTGAAAAATACTTCTACGCCACGCTTAGCCAGTAATTCCAGATTAGTACCCTGAGCACGTAACGCTGCCAAATCCGACACAGGGATACCGTAAATCCGCTCCATGACCATCACACTGGGTCTGCTGTGGTCGGCGTAGACATAAGGCACGTAAAGTGAATCTGAACCTTCAAAATTACGCTTTAACTGAATAGCATTCGCCGCTTCGCGTTGTAAATCCAGTTCATCAAGAATAGTTTTGCGATACTCCGCTACTACTTCTTTAGTGCGTAACCTCTTGCCGTCAGGCAGGTAACGGGCCACTAAAGCAGCCAGGGCGTCCATCAGCTCTAAATCAGCCAGAATTTGTGGTCTGATGTCAGGGCGTATCACTTTAATCACCACATCGGCCAGGCTGCCATCTGCTTGTTTGAGCTGTGCAGTATGCACCTGAGCAATAGAGGCTGATGCCAGTGGGTTTTCGTCAAACTCTTCAAATAAGTCGTCAATCTGTTGTAAACCCAGCTGCTGAATAATCAGCTGTCTGGCCTGATCGCCAGGAAAGGCTTCGACCTTGTCTTGTAGTTTGGCTAACTCATCGACCCATTGGCCGGGGAATAAATCACGACGGGTGGACAACATCTGGCCAAATTTAACCCAGACAGGCCCCAGTTGCTGCAAGGCTAAACGTAAACGTTCACCTTCGGTTTTGTCAGGGTGTTGGTTTTTTAGCCAGAACGCAGAACTGCGGGCGGCCCGGAAATACCAGGGTTGCCATTGCTCTGGGATCAATTGATCCAGTCCGTACTGCAGCAAAGTTTTTAATATGTGGTAAAAACGGCGCAGACCCAAAATTACTCCTGCCTGAAGGCGTTGTGGCGACTTAATTGCTCCAGTCTGGCTTGCAGCTGACTGACGTCACGGCTGAACTGGTTCATTTCTGCTTGTGTTGGGCTTAATGCCAGTTCGTCCTGCGCCAATTCAACACTGGCTTGTTCCAGTTGCTGCAACTGTGTCTGGATATAAAGCTGTACTTGCTTAATGGCAGTCGCCACTTTATGAGCCAAAGCATCGCCCAGCCAAGCTGATAGATGTTGCTCCCAATCCGGATCCAGTTGCTGCAGCAGGCTGCTAAATTGTTGAGCGACCTGAAGATCGCCGTCAATCTGCAGTTTGTCCTGTTTAATTAAACGGGTCAGCTGGCTTGGATCATTCAGTTTTTGCAGGGTCGCCAGATCGGTGGCAATCACACAATCTACTTTTTCATTATGCTGATTCAGCAATAAAGTATCAGCTGTGGCTGACAGCACAAAACGCCATGGCAATTCCTGTAACTGCAAAGCCAGTTGTTTCCCCTGCACTTTTTGCAATAAAGCGGGCGATGCCGGATCCATAGCCACAACCTTGTGCAACACTTTTTCCAAAGTAGCGCAGATCAGTTGTGGCACTAAACTTAACATCAGAATTTATAGCCTTTATGTAAAGCCACTATACCACCTGTCAGATTGTGATAGCTGACATGTTCAAAACCTGCGGTTTCCATCATCTGTTTCAGTGTATCCTGATCAGGGTGCATACGAATCGATTCGGCCAGGTACTGGTAACTTTCTTTATCGTTCGCTACTAAGCCGCCTATAGCCGGCAGTAACTTAAAAGAATACAGATCGTAGACTTTGCTCAGCCACTCGTATTCAGGTTTGGAAAACTCCAGCACTAATAAACGACCACCAGGTTTCAGTACTCTGAACATAGAACGCAGTGCTGCGTCTTTGTCGGTCACATTACGTAAACCAAAACCTATGCTGATGATATCAAAGCTGTTGTCGGCAAAAGGCAAGGCTTCGGCGTTGGCTTGTACGTAATCTATATTGTTGACTAAACCTAAATCGCGCAATTTATCGCGGCCAACATTGAGCATAGATTCGTTAATATCGGCCAGAATCACTTTGCCTGTAGGGCCTACTCTTTTGGAGAACAAGGCCGTGATATCACCAGTACCACCTGCTAAATCCAATACCTGATGACCAGGGCGCACGCCGCTGCAGTCGATAGTGAACCTTTTCCACAAGCGGTGAATACCCATAGACATCACATCGTTCATCAGGTCGTATTTGGCCGCAACAGAATGAAATACGTTAGCCACAAGCGAAACTTTTTCAGTCTGCTTTACGGTTTTAAAGCCAAAATGAGTGCTATCAGGTTGCTGGTCAGTCATAAAAAAGCCTTTGGCTGTTCGTGGTGAACTAAAGTGGCGCTAGTGTAAAAGATTCGGCGGCTTACGCCAACTTATCCTGTCGTTTTATGCTGTTCCTGATGTTTTAGATCAACTCAAAAAAACTTTCAGCATAACAATGGCCGTTGAGCATAATTTGCAGATGGTGCTGACCCGGATAATGTTTGCGGGTGGTTAAATCAATAAATGACTGGCGGCGTTCAAAACTCAGGTTTTGGCCTGACCATGTTTTATTACTCAGCTGGAACACCTTGTAATTTAACTGGCCGGATTTTTTCCGGTAACCAATTTTGTATTCCAGCCTTAAGCGGGCTTCAGGCTCAGCAGGGCCGGATAAGGTGATACGAAAATGCAGCGGCTGCTGCGCTGATACTTTGGCATTGTGCATTTCCAACTGAACCTGTAACGGCAATTGCTGCAAACCAAACAAGGCTAAGGCTCCCGGATGCGCCTGTTTTAATAAACCCCGTAACCCATGTTTAATAATCCAGTCGGTAACAGAGTGCTGACCAAACCAACGCTGCGCCAGCGCCACCACCAGTTCCGGATGATCTTTACTGATATCATTTAAATGGTTAGCCACACTGCGCTGCACATAAGGTTCAGTGTCTGTTTTAAGCTGCTCTAAAATGGGCAATAAAGGGGTTGGGTCTTTTTTATAAGCTTTCAGTGCCATACCCCAGGGCAAACGGGGTCTTGTACCTTCGCTGGCCAGACGGCGTAAATGCAAATTGTCAGAATGGGCCCATGTTTGCATTTGAGTCAGGGTCAGCTCAGGGTAACGCTGTAAAAAAGGCCGGACGGCAAATTCAGCTGTGGAGAAACAGGTAAAATGGGCCAAGGCGCGAAACGAGATCTCCGGGTCTTCCAGGCCATAAACTTCAACATAGTCTGAAAAAACAAAAGCCGGCACCCCGGAAAAGTGACTGCTGACCGGCATCAGGACGGCAATGGCAGCGGGGTAGGCTAAATTCAGGCTGTGGTGTAAAGAGTGGCTGATCTGACGCACTCTGGCTTTGAGTTCCAGTTGCTGCCAATCAGGGCCTTGAGTCAGCTGCTGAAACTCTGCCTGATTAAAGGTGGAAGAATGCTGTTGGCATAAGCTCGCCAGCTGTTGCAAAAATGCCTGACTGAATAGTTCTTTGAGTAAAGTGGCCATATCAGGTGGCCAGCATTAACTCAGTAGCGACCTGATTGCGACCACGTACTTTGGCTTCCTGTAGCACTTTGCTGCTGCGGGATAAAAACTGATGCCAGTTTTCTGCAGAGTTATAGATGCTGACACCTAAAGAAATAGTGACTTTAGGTAAGGTTGTTTTACTTTTGGCTGAAACAAAACGCAGTTTTTCTACCCCTTTACGCACTTGTTCAGCGATTTCACCTGCGGTGCGTAAATCAACGTCGGGCAATAAAATCAGGAATTCTTCGCCACCGGAACGCACAGGCAAGCCGCTTTCCTGCACATAACTGGCAATTTTGCGGGCTACCTTGCTTAAAATCACATCACCGACACCAAAGCCATAATCCTGATTAAACTGAGAAAAATGATCTAAATTCACGGCTATAGCCGCAATACGACGGCCGGGGTTTTCGGTCAGCCATAAATCCAGATGTTCCTGCATCGCCAGCCTGTTGTATAAACCTGTTAAAGGGTCCAGTTGGCGCTCCTTTTTCAGATGCTCCAGTTCAGAGCGTAATGCATGACATTGCTCATTGGAAAAGTCGAGCTGGTCTTTCAGCTTCTGCTGGCTGGCTTTAATAGCGTAAGTGGCGCTGATCACTTTATTGACGCTTTCACGGCTGCGGTTAGCATTGTTGGGGTCAAAACCTAACAGCGCCTGGTCCAGCACATCTAAATAATGCTGCACAGCTTCACTGGCGATATCTGTAGTGCCGGATAACTTGCCCAACATAGTGGTGACTTGTTGACTTAGCTCTTCCTGACGTTGATGTTGCGGGCTTAACCACTGGCTGTAAAGTTCAGCCAGAACAAAGTCGTCAAAACTACTCTGAACCGCCAGCTTCTGTTCTATGGCCTGACATAATCCGGCATTTTGACCATTGATATACTCATAGATCACTGTGTAATTGACCGGATGGGCTGCTAAACGATGCCGCTGCAAAAAAGCTGCGGTCAGCGCTGCCTTTTCACTTGCCTGCTCGATTGAGTCCTGATATTTCATGCCAACAACAACTCCACTAAATACTACTGCTAATTCAGCCTTCAAAGCGCAATGTTACGCGAAACTTACCTTGAGGCAAACAGACTGATATGGCTAAGCTGACATATCTATTAGAAAAAGTCTGCATCTCCTGCTTTATTAATGACTTATTTTTTAACTTTTTTTTCTTATTGTGTAAAAAAACGCAGATTGCCGTCTAAAAAACAGCTTTTTTAACCCTTCCAGTTGCTTTATTGCGGCCAGTCTCCAAAAAGTACCGCTCGTTGCACTGGCTGTCAGAGCTGAACAGAGTAGAATCAAAGAAAAAGATCGGGGAAGATAACATGCGTCAGAAGTTTGTGTTTTTTTGTATTGCCTTGTTGATCGCAGGCTGCAGCAGTTCGTCGGTGAAACCAACAGATTTTGATCAATTCGCCAATCAGTTATGGCAAGCCGAAAAAGACTTAGATAACCGCAGTAAAACCAGTTTGCCTGATCTGTCGGCTGAAACTCTCTCTGCAGCCCATCAACAAAGACAACAGTGGCTGAACAGGCTGGAACAGGTGGATGTTGCCACTTTGACTGAACAGCAACAAATTAACCACGCCATTTTGCATTACATTCTCACAGACGCTATTTCAGAGTATCAGTATGGCGCCCACCTGATCCCTTTAACTGCAGAATCGGGTTTTCACAGCAATCTGGCTTTTATGGTGTCTGGCACTGAATTCAAAACGTCACAGGATTATCAGGATTATCTGACCAAGTTAAAAACCATTCCAGCTTATATGCAACAACAAACTGACTGGATGAAACAAGGTTTAGCAAAGGGTATGACACAACCGAAAGCTGTACTGGCTGGTTTTGACGAAGGTATTCTGGCTTTTGTCAGTAAAACACCGGAGCAAAATGTGTTTTACCGGCCTTTTACCCAAAAACCTGAATTTGTAGATGCTGGCAGTTGGACTGCTATGCAGACAGAAGCAAAACAGATAGTAGAACAGCAACTGAATCCGGCTTATCAGCAGTTTTATCAGTTTATGGTGCAGCAGTATTTACCGGGAGCACGCGACAGCATTGCTGCCAGCGAATGGCCGCAAGGCCGTGAGTATTATCAAAACCGGCTGGAGCACTACACCACATTAAAACTGACGCCGGAACAAGTTCATCAGACAGGTCTGGATGAAGTAGCCCGTATCCGTGCAGAAATGCAAGGCATCATCAATCAGGTAGGTTTTAAAGGCAGTTTTGCTGACTTTATTCAGTTTTTACGCACTGATCCTCAGTTTTATGCCAAAACACCAACTGATTTGCTAAAAGAAGCCGCTTTTATTGCAAAAAAAGTAGATGCCGAATCACCTAAGTATTTCAAAACCTTACCCCGCACCCCTTTTGGTGTAGTGCCTGTGCCTGCAGAGATCGCACCTAAGTACACAACAGGCCGCTATGCAGGTACCAGTCGTGATGACAGGGCGGGTTTTTATTGGGTGAACACTTATGCTTTAGACCGCCGTCCTTTGTATGAAATGGAAGCTTTAACTTTGCACGAAGCTGTGCCTGGCCACCATTTACAAATTGCGTTAGCCCGTGAACAAGCCTCTTTACCTGAGTATCGCCGTAATTTTTATACCTCAGCTTTTGGTGAGGGCTGGGGTTTGTATGCTGAATACCTGGGTATTGAAATGGGCTTTTATCAGGACCCCTACAGTAACTTTGGCCGCCTGACGTATGAAATGTGGCGTGCTGCCCGTTTAGTGGTGGATACAGGTATGCATACCATGGGTTGGAGTCGGCAGCAGGCTATTGATTTCCTTGCCAGCAATACGGCTTTGTCTATGCATAACGTCACCACAGAAATTGATCGTTATATCAGCTGGCCTGCTCAGGCTTTGTCTTACAAGCTGGGTGAACTGACCATCAAAAAGTTACGTAAAGAAGCAGAGCAGCAATTAGGCAATAGCTTTGATGTGCGTGAGTTCCACGAAGTGGTATTGCGTAATGGCAGTGTGCCTTTGGCTATTTTAGAGCAACAAGTGGCCCACTATATTCAGCAGAAAAAACGGCCGTAGAACTTTCTGATCCGGGGCTTATGTTTTGTCGTGATTCTGTCATAGGATTCCGCCCCCGGCTCTGTTAAAGTGCCGCAGTTTTTGGCTGCGCTTTTGCAGTAAAAGGGAGTGAAATTCAGATGTGGATGTTGTTAATGCTGATCGCAGTGGCGCCTATTGTGTTTTTGGCGATGAAGCTGGATCAACTGAGCAAAATGCAAAACAGATTAAAAGTGCAACTTCATTTTGCTGAGCAACAATCTGTGCAATTAGAGCATCTGGCATTTTGGCTGGCCGAAGAGCAAAGTCAGCAGTTGTTGGCTAAAGTGCATCAGGCAGGCCGCGCTCATACCAAGGCTCCTGTCTGGTACCTGCACACTGAGTTGTTGTGCAAAGCTATTCCGGTATTGTGTAAAGAGCAGGCGAATCACAGTACTTTGCCACGTCAGGCCGTCGCCAAATTTCTGAAACAACAGAATCAGCTGAGTTTTAATGAGATGGAAAACTTTATCCGCCATCATCCGGTGCTGACTGAATTCTGGCAAAGCAATACCCTGACGTCTTACCTGAAAATGTGTCAACGCGCTGTGGAGATGTTGCAGGATTACCAGCCTGTGCATTCTGATCGTCTGGCTGGCTGATCGGTGTTCCGTTTTGAAGACAGGGCTTAATCGCGCAGGAAAACTTCAGGTGCTGTGTTAATTTGGCCGTCTTCATCAATAGAGGCCATTTTAGGTCCGGCTTTGAGTACTGCCACTTTTTGTTCTTCCTGCTGCCGAACAAAAGACAATTCATAACCAAAACGTTGCAGCTCAGAAACAGAAAACTTCTGAGCCATGCTAAGCATTTCCCAAAAGTAGTTTAAGTCCCGTGGTTCACGTCGCCTTTCCTGTTTCATCTAAGCTGCCCCCTGATTTTTACTCATTGTGAGTATATGTTGCCATTCTGCAGAGCTGACAGGCATCACAGACAATCTGTTGCCCTTTTTCACCAGTGCTAATTGCTCTAGCTTAGTTGACTGTTTGAGTTTGTCGAGTGACAAAAGTTGGGGAAATTTTTCGACAAATTGCAGATCCACAGCAACCCATGGCGCCTTAGTACCGCTGGATTTCGCATCAAAATAAGGGCTTAGTGAGTTAAACTGGCTTGGATCGGGGTAACTGCTTTGCACCACTTTCGCCAGACCCGCTATGCCAATATCTTTGCAGCTGGAATGATAAATAAACACCAGATCGCCGGTTTTCACCTGATCCCGTAAAAAGTTACGGGCCTGATAGTTGCGTACCCCTTCCCAGATAATGGCTTTGTCCGGTGCTTTGGCAAAATCATCAATACTGCATTCTTCAGGCTCAGTTTTAAATAACCAGTAGTTCATTTTTATCAATTCGTTACTCCAGTAACATAATGTTACATGTCTTTACTTCTTTTGTTCAAAATTACATTCTTACTATTAACTCATTCATTGAATTTCACTTTGATGAATAGTAATGTACAAGATGTACAATCTTTAGACAATGAATGGAGGCGTGATGAAAAACTTGATATGGACCCTTGCTGCTGCAGTTGTGTTGACCGCTTGTGCGAGCACATCAAAGCAGGAAGTGGTCCAAAAAGACGACGAAGTAATAAAGGCAAAAGAAGCTCAGGTCGCCAGAGTAGACTCTGATGGTAAGGTGTGTGAACATAATCGCTCCACAGGTTCCATGTTGAAAAACAAACGTTGCCGTACCAAAGCGCAAATTGAAGCGGAACGTGAAGAAGCGCGCGATACGATGAACAGAATTCAGTCTAATGTCACAGGCTTGGGTGAAATGCATCGGCAATAGGAAAAACTACTCATGTTAAATGACGCAACTTTGCTTGAATGGCAAAGTTGCGTCACAATGTTCTCTTGTTTATGACGGGAGAGATTTATGAGTCAAGTGCTGTCCGACTTATTAGCGCTTTTAAAACTGGAAACCATAGAACAAGGTTTGTACAGAGGTCAAAGTCAGGATCTGGGTTTTAAAGCTGTGTTTGGTGGTCAGGTGATGGGGCAGGCGTTGTCTGCGTCCAAAGAAACGGTAGAAGCTGATCGTAAAGTGCATTCGTTCCACTCTTATTTTTTGCGTCCAGGTGATGCCAGTAAACCTATAGTCTACGAGGTAGAAAATATTCGTGATGGCAAAAGCTTCAGCACCAGAAGAGTCAGCGCTATTCAGTTTGGTAAACCTATTTTTTATATGACGGCGTCTTTTCAGGCCGAAGAACAAGGTTTTGAACATCAGGAGCTGATGCCCAGTGTGCCAGCGCCTGAAGAGCTGGCATCTGATTTAGAGTTCTACCGCGAGCACGCCCATTTAATTCCTGAATCATTGCGCAGCAAGTTTATCTGCGAAAAACCTATTGAAATGCGGCCTGTGGCTTTTCACAACCCTTTTAACCCACAGATCAGTCAGGCGAAACGTTATGTCTGGTTTAAAGCCAATGGCGTAATGCCGGATGATTTACGGGTGCATAAGTACCTGTTGGCTTATGCTTCAGACTTTAACTTCCTGCCAACAGCTTTGCAGCCCCATGGTAAATCTTTTATGGCGCCTAATATGCAGGTTGCCACTATAGATCACGCCATGTGGTTCCATCACGATTTCCGTTTTGACGACTGGTTGTTGTATGCAGTAGACAGCCCAAGTGCCTCAGGGGCCCGGGGTTTGGTGCGGGGGCAATTCTTTAACAGAGACGGCATGCTGGTTGCGTCTACCATACAAGAAGGTGTGATCCGCAGCTACGACAAAGCTCGCTGATTTCTCAGCAGCTGAATAAAAAAACCACCTTCTGGTGGTTTTTTTGTCGGTGCAAACGTTATTTTATCAGTCTTTCTTTTTCACTATGCTGAGCACTGTTTGCAGTACGTCCGCTCTTAATAAGCCGTTCACTGTTTGCTGCAAAGGCAACAAAATGGCTGTGGCCTCCAGCTCGTTTTGTTCATTGCTATGACAATAACCTGCTTCGCGCAAAGCATTAATTAAGGTCGCAAACAGCTGCTTATCATGGTATTCAGGCGAGCTGATGCCATGTAAAGTACTTAAACGTTGCGCCAGTTCATGGCTTTGCTGTTCTAACTCAGCGCGCGTCAAAGGGCTGTGTAATTGCAGCAAGTTCAGCACCACCGCATAACGTTGCAGCACGTCTTGCGCATTAAACGCCAGCAGTTCCAGCATAAAATGCCCGACCTGCTGAACCGATGCTGCCTGTAAAGACTGGCCTTTAGTTTCCACTAACTGATGCTGCTGCAATTGTGCCAACACTTGTTCTATGTAGGCGTTAAATTGATCCAGTTGCAAAAATAATTCGTGTTGCAGTAAAGGTTGTAGCAACTGACAGATATTGATCAGCTGCACTTTGCTTAACTCTGAATGCTGCAATAAAGCCGTCGCCAGAATGGCGGGCAGCATAAATAAATGGCAGACATTGTTGCGATAGTAGCTTAATAAAATCGCATTTTCCGGCGTCAACTGGATGATCTGACCAAAGCTGTCTTGCGACACTTCTACCTTTTTCAGCCGAATCGCATGGTCAATCCACTGGCTGACGGAACCTTCAGGCAGAGTCACACCACTGTGATAAGGCGCATAGTGTTGTAAATTGCGGTAAAACTCCAGTTGAGTGGTCAGCTCCTGCCGTGTCAAAGAATGCTGTCGGGTGGCCAGTAAACAAGTGGCAATCAGGTTGATGCTGTTCAGCGCCGCCGCCTGGTTAATACGCTGCATAATCACAGTGGAGAGCGTGGCTACCGTAGGATTCAACCAAACAGGTTTTTGTGTATCTGCAGTTTCTGCCGCAGCGCGCCAGTCAGGTACTTGCTGAGTTAAAAAGCTGTTTAACGAAATAGGCTGACCAAAGTTAACGTAACCATAACCATAGTCCCGCAGTTTCCGCACTGCGCTGAAAACACCGCCTATAGATTCCTTTTTCTTGCTGGAGCCTTTGAGTTCAGTCAGGTAAGTATTCACTTCCATCACATGCTCATAGCCCAGATAAACCGGCACCAGACTGATGGGTCTGTCTATACCTCGCAACAAGGCCTGCACTGTCATCGCCAGCATGCCGGTTTTAGGCTGTAATAAACGGCCAGTGCGGCTGCGACCGCCTTCGGAGTAATACTTGACCGGGTAGCCTTTACTGAACAGCTTGCTTAGGTATTCACGAAAGACAGCAGAGTACAGCTTATCGCCACTGAAACTGCGGCGGATAAAAAAGGCTCCACCACGGCGAAAGAAGGTACCTACAGGCCAGAAGTTCAGGTTAATACCAGCAGCTATATGAGGCGGCGCCAGGCCCTGATGATAAATCACATAACTTAACAGCAGATAATCCATATGACTGCGGTGGCAAGGCACATACACAATTTCATGGCCTTTTTGCACCAGATCTGTCAGCACCTGACCATTGTTGATTTTTAAACCCGAATACAGCTTTTTCCATAACCAGCCGAGGAAACGGTCACCTACTCTTAAGGTCGACTCGCGGTAATCTGCTGCTATTTCTTCCAGCAGTTTTAGCGCTTCAGCGCGGGCTTCTTTGATGCTGATCTTTTTGCTTTTGGCTTCGTCTTCTATGGCTTTTTTTAAGACATCTGAAGCGAGCAGGGAGTTAAACAAAGCCGCTCTGTTAGGCAGCTTTGGACCTGTAGCGGCCAGACGTTGGCGGTAAAAGTGAAACCGCGCCACTCTTAATAATTTGTGGGCTGTCTCTTCGTTGACGGTGGAGTTTTCTATGATTTGGCGCACAGAAACCGCTTTACTGAACCGCACTAAGGTATGACGGCCTGAGATCAATACGATAAACAACTTGGCCAGCCAACTCGGCGATTCAGACTCGCCGAGCATGGACTTCACACTATTTTCTTTGCCTGGAGCCCGGCCCCAAAGTACAGAAACTGGCAGTAGTTGGGCGGAAAAGTGTGGATCCTGCAAGTGAGCCTGTAGCAAAGCCAAACCCTGCTGTAAGGCGTCGGTTGAAGCACGACTTCCCCAAAGCACTCTCGGCTGTTCAAGAAAAATGATACGGGACAGGCTTTGATTGCCAATGAGCACTGGTTCCATAGGATCAGGCAACCCCAGCTTATGGCAGATACGGGCCAAAGTGGCTAAGTCGCTGGCGG
Organism: Rheinheimera soli; assembly: GCF_031457405.1. Lineage (GTDB taxonomy): Bacteria > Pseudomonadota > Gammaproteobacteria > Enterobacterales > Alteromonadaceae > Pararheinheimera > Pararheinheimera soli_A. Next base: position 100,119 of record NZ_JAVDWR010000008.1, read on the forward strand.
ACGCTGTTCTGCTGATGTAGAACACGGGCTGTTTGGGGTCGAGCGCCAGATTTTCTGCTACAGGTTCTGGCACTATTTTGCATCTGACCAAAGGTTTGAGTGGCCAGTACAGCACTTTGGCTAACCATGTCATTGGTTTTAACATATCAAATCCGTACTTATAAACAGCCGCCAGAATAGCATGGAAGATCTGAGCAGCAAAATTGAGTCTACGACTTGGCAGACTACAAAAGGCTGTATATACTCACAGTATCCACTGTATAGGTATTCAGCATTATGCGTCCATTAACACCAAGACAAGCCGAAATTCTGCAACTGCTTAAAGATTATCAGGCGGCCTCAGGTATGCCGCCAACCCGTGCTGAAATTGCGACTCAGCTGGGGTTTAAGTCAGCCAATGCTGCTGAAGAGCATTTAAAAGCGCTGGCAAAAAAAGGTTTTATCGAAATGATGCCAGGTACCTCCCGCGGTATTCGTCTGGTTGAAGATGATGCAGCCAATGATGTTGAAGAAGAAGAGCCAGGTTTGCCTCTGATTGGCAAAGTAGCTGCTGGTCAGCCTATTCTGGCGGCAGAGCATATTCAGCAGCGCTATCAGCTCGATGCCAGTTTATTTAAACCCAATGCTGACTTTTTATTAAAAGTGCAGGGCATGAGCATGAAAGACATCGGCATTCTGGATGGTGACTTATTGGCCGTGCATAAAACAACGGAAGCCCGCCAAGGCCAGATTGTGGTTGCGCGGGTGGAAGATGAAGTCACAGTCAAACGTTTTCGCCGTGAAGGTCAGATGGTTTACCTGCATCCGGAAAACGGTGATTTTGATGTGATTAAAGTCGACTTAAGTCAGCAGCATTTTGCGATTGAAGGCCTTGCTGTTGGGGTGATCCGTACCAGCAGCTGGTAAAAAATCTACCCTTCTCAATAGTTTGCTAATATGAAGCACTGGTACGACCATTGGGTTTTATTGGTGCTTTTTCGTTTTCCGGGTTTACTTCTGTCTGTTCCTTGACTACTTGTTATATGCAACTGATAACAAAACAAAAAAATCAGTGCACCGATTTATGCAAGTTAAGTCGGGACAATAATAATAATGGCAATTGTGGGAAAAGACGCTGCAGTAGGTACCATGTGTCTTTGATCTGCAATTTGCTTTGTGCAAAGACAGAGGAGAAGTCACGTGGCGAGAACCAGTTATCTGTGTTGGTCGCTGCTAACCTTTTTGCTTGCGTTTTCAACGCAGTCTGCAGAAATGCCTTTGAACATGACTCAAGGGGTTACAGAAATCAGTCAGCAGGTCTACGACCTGCATATGAAGATTTTTTACATTTGCTGTGCAATAGGGATAGCGGTATTTGGGGTGATGTTTTGGTCCATCATTCATCATCGTAAATCAAAGGGCGTTGAACCAGCCCAATTCCATGAGAGCACCAAAGTAGAGCTGCTTTGGACAGCTTTTCCTGTACTTATTCTGATTTTAATGGCAATTCCCGCCACCCAAACTCTGATAGCGATGGAAGATACCTCGGAAGCTGATATCACTGTGTTAATCACAGGATCTCAGTGGAAGTGGCATTACAAATACATGGACCATAAAGTGGAGTATTTCTCTTTATTGGCCACGCCCCGTCAGCAAATCGACAATAAACTCAGTAAAGGTGAAAACTACTTGTTAGAGGTAGACCGGCCTTTAGTGATCCCCACAGGTAAAAAAGTCCGCTTTTTAGTGACCTCAGATGACGTGATCCATTCCTGGTGGGTGCCAGCTTTTGCAGTGAAAAAAGATGCGAATCCTGGTTTCATCAATGAGGCATGGACTCGTGTTGATCACCCCGGCATTTACCGTGGCCAGTGTGCTGAGCTTTGTGGTAAAGACCATGGTTTTATGCCTGTGGTGGTGATTGCCAAAGAGCAGGCTGATTTTGATCAGTGGATAGCTCAGGAAGCAGCAACTCAGGCGGCAGCCAAAGAGGCTGAATTAAAACTGCTGGCGATGAATATGAGCAAAGAAGAGCTGATGACCTTAGGCGAAAAAGTCTACATGGGTTATTGCGCTGCTTGCCATCAGCCCAATGGCATGGGTATTCCAGGTGTGTTCCCTGCGCTGAAAGGCAGCAAAATGGCACTGGAAGATTTACCTGCTCATATAGACATAGTGCTCAATGGTAAAACAGGCACGTCAATGCAGGCTTTTGATAAACAACTGACATTAAGCGAAATTGCGGCAGTGGTGACTTACGAGCGCAACGCCTGGGACAATAATACGGGTGATCTGGTGCAAGCTGCAGATATCGCCAAAGCACAGTCGAAATAGGGGGCGCAGATGAGTACTGTTACTACAGATCCGCATGCTCATGCTGAGCACGAGCATCATGGGCCGGCCAAAGGGTTAAAACGCTGGCTCTACACCACCAACCACAAAGACATTGGTACTTTGTATTTGCTGTTTTCACTGCTGATGTTTTTTATCGGTGGCGCTATGGCTATGGTGATCCGGGCCGAATTGTTTCAGCCTGGATTGCAAATTGTCGAGCCGAACTTCTTTAATCAAATGACCACAGTACATGGTCTGATTATGGTGTTTGGCGCTGTAATGCCTGCCTTTACTGGCTTGGCTAACTGGTTGATCCCTATGATGATAGGGGCGCCGGATATGGCATTGCCACGGATGAACAACTGGAGTTTCTGGATCCTGCCTTTTGCGTTTAGCATCTTGTTAGCCTCACTCTTTATGGAAGGTGGCGGACCAAGTTTTGGCTGGACTTTTTATGCACCACTCTCCACCACCTACAGTAATGACAGCACTGCACTTTTTGTGTTCTCAGTTCATATTATGGGCATATCGTCCATTATGGGCGCTATTAACGTCATAGTGACTATCATGAACCTGCGTGCACCTGGCATGACCTATATGAAAATGCCGTTGTTTGTCTGGACCTGGTTTATCACAGCTTACCTGCTGATTGCCGTTATGCCTGTACTGGCTGGTGTTGTCACTATGGTGCTGACCGACAAGTACTTTGGTACCAGTTTCTTTGATGCAGCAGGGGGCGGCGATCCTGTGTTGTTCCAGCATATCTTCTGGTTTTTTGGTCACCCGGAAGTTTACATTATGATATTGCCGGCTTTTGGCATTATCTCCAGCATAGTACCCACCTTCTCACGCAAACCGCTGTTTGGTTATGCCTCTATGGTGTATGCAACCTCCAGTATTGCGCTGCTGTCCTTTTTGGTCTGGGCGCACCATATGTTTACCACCGGTATGCCCGTCGCCGCAGAACTGTTTTTTATGTACTGCACTATGTTGATAGCGGTGCCGACCGGGGTAAAAGTATTTAACTGGGTGGCGACCATGTGGCGAGGGGCCATGACCTTTGAAGTGCCAATGATGTTTTCTTTGGCCTTTATTGTGCTCTTTACCATAGGTGGCTTCTCTGGCTTGATGCTCGCTATTACGCCGGCCGATTTCCAATACCATGACACCTACTTTGTTGTCGCGCATTTCCACTATGTACTGGTGACAGGTGCCATCTTCTCCATTATGGCTGCTGCTTACTACTGGCTGCCGAAGTGGACGGGCCATATGTACGACGAAACCTTAGGCCAGTGGCATTTCTGGTGTTCGCTGATTTCTGTCAATGTGCTGTTTTTCCCTATGCATTTTGTCGGCTTAGCTGGTATGCCAAGACGGATCCCGGATTACGCCCTGCAATTTGCTGACTTTAATGCTTTGATAAGCATAGGTGGTTTTGCCTTTGGTTTATCCCAGTTGTTGTTTGTCTGGCTGGTGGTGAAATGTATTAAAGGCGGTGAAAAAGCTACAGATCAGGTATGGGAAGGGGCTGAAGGGCTGGAATGGACTATTGCTTCTCCTGCGCCTTATCACAGCTTTACCACCCCACCTGAAATTAAGTAGGAGGACCTATGGCACTGAAGCATCAACCTATTGTTATTAAACTTTGCCTGCTGACCGCAGCCATGTTTGGCTTTGGTTATGCCTTGGTGCCTTTGTACGATGTATTTTGTGATTTAACAGGCCTGAATGGTAAAACCTCCACCATGGCGGCGACAGCTGAAGCCGCTATACCGGATAAAGATCGTCAGGTGCTGATTGAATTTATTGCCCGTCCGAATAACAACATGCCATGGGTGTTTGAGCCTGTGGTGCATAAAATGCGGGTCCATCCGGGCGAAATTCATCGTATAGATTATCTGGCCCATAATATTACAGGGCGTTCCATGACAGCGCAGGCTGTGCCTTCGGTCTCGCCAGGCCAGGCTGCCTTGTATTTTAATAAAATGGAATGTTTCTGTTTTACCCAACAACATTTGACGGCAGGTCAGCAGTTATTAATGCCGTTGCAATTTTATGTCGATCCCGCATTACCGGAACAATTCAGCACTATCACTTTGTCCTACACCTTGTATGAAGTGGATGCTGTAGCCCCGGTCACTGCAGAGACAGCAACAGGGGACAACAATGAGTGACAAATATGAACATTATTATGTGCCAGAGCAAAGTCCCTGGCCGATAGTGGGGGCTGTGGCTCTTTTTATGATTGCTTTTGGTGCTGGCAATTATGTGAACGAAGTCACCAAAGACCAGCCAGGTTATGGCGGTTATTTATTGCTGGCTGGCATCGCTACCTTAATTTTTATGTTAGTGGGCTGGTTTCGTAATGTGATTGATGAGTCGATGAACGGCTTATACAGCAAACAAATGGACAGATCCTTCCGGCAATGTATGAGCTGGTTTATCTTTTCCGAAGTGATGTTTTTTGCCGCCTTTTTTGGCGCTTTGTTTTATGCCCGTATTATTGCTATTCCATGGCTGGATGGCGCAGGTAATAACGCCAGTACAGCTGCAGTGTTATGGCCGGCATTTGAAGCAGCCTGGCCTTTACTGAAGACGCCAGGAGGCACTGAAACTCAGGCCATGCCATGGCAGGGTTTACCTTTATACAACACTATCATCTTATTAATTTCTTCTGTCACTTTGCATTTTGCTCATACAGGTTTAGAGCAAAACAAAAGAGGTCAGCTGAAACTGATGTTAGGCCTTACTATCCTGTTGGGCGCAGGTTTTCTGTATCTACAGGTGATTGAGTACATCCACGCTTATCAGGATTTGGGTTTAAAGCTGGACTCAGGCATTTATGGCAATACCTTCTTTTTGCTAACGGGTTTCCATGGTTTGCATGTGACTTTAGGGGCAGTGTTTTTACTGGTGATGTTCCTGAGAATTGTGCTGAAGAATCATTTTACCGCGCATAAACATTTTGCCTTTCAGGCGGCAGCCTGGTATTGGCACTTTGTCGATGTAGTCTGGTTATGTTTGTTTATTTTTGTGTACGTGCTTTAAATAGATGGCGGGCCGGATCTAATGGCCCGCTTTATTGCCTCTAATAAGGTCTGTTGTGGGGCGTAATCAAACCAAATTGCAAGGCAAGGATCACAGCTATTAACACAACGGCCGACCACATGACGCGGCGACCTAAAAATGTAGACATACTGGGCTGATTTTCATCATTTTTCAGCATCAGATATAAAGCACGAAATAAATTAAAAACAATAAAGAGCAGTAGTGCAATGAGTAAAAGTTTAATCCACATAAAACCTCACGAAGGCTGGTTGTAAGATGCAAGCTCAGCCGTTTGCCCATTTATCCCGACACTGGCTGCTGGCTTTGTGTACTCTGGCTGCTTTTGTCTTATTGATCAAGTTAAGTTACTGGCAATGGCAACGAGCCGAATATAAACAAACTCAGTTGGATCAATTGCATAGCGCGCAGCAGCAAGGCCCGGTTCGTTGGACTGACTTGCCCTCTACGCCAATTGAACAACTGGATGGGCTGGAACTTCAAGGCAAAGCGGTTTGGTTAAAACCTGCAGTCTGGTTGTTAGACAATCAACTGATCCAGGGCAAACCGGGTTATGACGTAGTGATCCCTGTGCTGGTATCCAATCAGGGGCCAGCTTTATTGGTGAATTTAGGTTGGGTTGAAGCGCCCATGAGTCGCGATCAGTTGCCTGAACTGGATATTCCCACCGAATTTGAGATGGCCGGATTGTTACGTACCGAATTAAAAGGTTTCAGGCTGGGTCTGAATCTGGAAGAAACCGGTCTTTGGCCACAACGTATGCAACAAGTCGAACCCGCTGAATTGTCCAAAGTATTAGGCCAGGAGCTGTATCCTGCTTTGCTTTATCAATACAAATCCCCTTATCTGTATCACTACAAAGCGGTAGTGATGCCACCGGAAAAACACCGGGCTTATGCATTGCAATGGTTATTGCTGGCTATAGCAGTTGTAGTGGTGGCCTGGTTTATGTCGAAAAAGGAGCTTTAAATGGCCAAGAAGAAGTTTTTAGTGCTGTTTTTGTTGTGTTCTTTATTGCCTTTGGCTTTTGCTCAGGCATTTTTATCTTTGGGCTGGTTTGGCAGCGCCACCACCAACAAAGGCCAGTGGCTGAAGGAAGAAATTATACTGTTACCGGCAGCCAGCGGCGATGTGCACTGGCGACTGGTGTATGTCACCAATGAATCAGAGTGCACAACGCTTTGCCAAAACGCACACTATGGCATGCAGCAAGTTTATACTGCTCTTGGCCGTAAGCAGCAGCATCTGGATTTATGGCAAACAGGAGGTAACAAACCTCAAGTGCTGCAGTGGCAGCCTCTGCCTGCCGGGGTAGATAGCCTGCAGCAACAACTGGTGCTGGTAGACATGCACGGTCTGGCATTAATGACTTATCCGGTGGCGGAAGATAAAACTCAGATGGTGCAAACAGGCAAGGCTATTCTGACCGATTTAAATAAGCTGCTGAAATACGACAGGGGGCTGTAATGAAAGCCCTGAAACATCTTGTCACCAGCTCCATAGTATTGACCATGCTGGTTATTCTTCTGGGTGCTTATACCCGCCTGACCGATGCAGGTCTAGGTTGCCCTGACTGGCCAGGTTGTTACGGTTTTTTAAAGGTACCACAGCAAGCTCATCATATAGAGCAAGCTCAGGCTTTGTACCCGGACAGACCGCTGGAAAGTCATAAAGCCTGGAATGAAATGATCCACCGCTATTTTGCCGGTACTTTGGGCTTACTTATTCTGGCGATTTTCCTGTTCAGTCTGAAGCACAAACGCGTGGTGTTGCCGTCCTTATTGTTGACTTTGGTGGTTTTTCAGGCAGCCTTAGGCATGTGGACCGTCACTTTAGCTTTGCATCCAGTGATAGTAATGGGGCACTTGTTGGGTGGTTTTACGCTGCTTTCCTTATTGGCTTTGTACTGGTGGCAATTACACCCAGCTCCGGTCACAGTGGTGAAACAAAGCCTGAAGCTGTTGTTTTGGCCCGTATTGCTGGTGCTGGCAGCGCAAATTGCGTTGGGCGGCTGGACTGCAGCTAATTATGCCGCCTTGTCCTGTATTCAGTTACCTGTCTGTGAGCCAGGCTGGACTAATCAGCTTAATTTTGATGAAGCCTTTTCTTTACATCTGGGTTATGACAACTACGAATACGGCGTGATGAGCCAAAGTGCACGCGCTACAGTGCATGTGATGCACCGCATAGGGGCTGTGATTACTTTGGTGGTGGTGGCTGCTTATGCCATAGCTTTATGGCGTAGCAGTTCAGGTGTGCTGAAAAAATTAGCTTTCGCTGTACTGGCACTTTTGCTGCTGCAATTTAGTTTGGGGCTTGCCAATGTAGTACTGCATTTGCCTTTGGGTAATGCGGTGGCACATAACTTTGTGGCGGCCAATTTAGTCATGTGTCTGGTGGTCATTGGGTATCAACTGCACAGAAACAAGGAGTCTGCTTATGCTTAAAGTTCTGTCGTTACCCCAACACTACAGCCAGCAATGGCGCGATTATTACCAACTGACCAAACCTAAAGTGGTGGCGCTTTTAGTGCTGACAGCCTGGGTAGGTATGATGCTGGCACAGCCCGGTTTACCTAAGTTAGGCCTGATGATAGCGGCAACTATAGGTATAGGCTTATTGTCGGCCGCAGCTGCAGCCATGAATCATATAGTGGATCAGCGTATTGACGCACAAATGGCCCGCACCTACAACAGACCCGTTGCCCGTGGCCGTTTATCCACAACTCAGGCAATCAAGTTTTCACTGTTGTTGGCTGGTGTTGGTTTTCTGCTGTTGTTTATTGCAGTGAATCCACTGACAGCCTGGTTGACCCTCGCCAGCTTGTTTGGTTATGCGGTGGTCTACACCATGTTTTTAAAAAGAGCGACGCCGCAGAATATTGTAATTGGAGGTTTAGCTGGCGCTATGCCGCCGCTGCTGGGCTGGACAGCTATGACGGCTGAAGTGCATGCTCATGCGCTTCTATTAGTGATGATTATCTTCACCTGGACCCCACCGCATTTCTGGGCATTGGCTATACATCGTCGGGATGATTATGCCAAAGTAAATATGCCGATGTTGCCTGTGACCCACGGCATTGAGTTCACCAAAAGTGCTATTTTCCTTTATACCCTGGTGCTGTTTCTGGTGTGTTTATTGCCTTATTTAGTGGGTATGACAGGAGCAGTTTATCTGCTGGGCAGTACAGTGCTGAATTTAGGTTTTATCTGGTACGCCTGGCAACTGAAGTTTAACGCCAAACCTGAAACTGCTATGGCCACTTTTAAATTTTCGATTTGGCATCTGATGGTGTTATTTTTGGTATTGTTGCTGGACCATTATTGGTTTATATCAGCGCTTTAACAGCAAGAGGGTTGTATGCAGAAGTGGTTATGGGGTCTGGTAGCGGTAATCGCATTGGCGGCGGGTGTGTGGTTATCTGCCAGTTTTAAATCCACTACAGCAGAGCCTGTGGCTGCTTTGGTCTACCCAAGCCCAAGAGCTTTAACTGACTTTAATTTGCTGGATGAGCAAAATCAGCCAGTGGGTTTAAAGGATTTGCAGGGGCATTGGACGCTGATTTTTGTCGGCTACACCCATTGCCCTGATATTTGCCCTATGACTATGGCGAAGTTAGCTGGTATGTATCAGGATTTAGTTAAGCTGACACCGGAACCACTGGAAATCTGGTTTGTGTCTGTTGACCCAAAACGAGATACACCAGAGCAACTAGCCCAGTACATTAGCTACTTTAATCAGGCCCCCATCAAAGCCAGAACAGCCGAACACAAAGACTTATTTCCTTTTATCCGCCAACTGGGATTGATGTACGCCATTAATGAAGGTACAGAAGATCGTTATACCGTCGATCACAGTGCCAGCTTAGCGCTGCTCAATCCACAAGGCGCAGTAGTGGCTATGTTTAAACCAGAAATGAAAGCAGGTGCAGTGCCGCTAATCAATAACCAGCAGTTTTTAGCGGATTATCCTTTGGTGATCGCAGCGACGGCTGAATAACAATTGATGCAGTGCCCTTTGGGCGACTGCATCCTACCTTTGTAGGTTGTAATCGCCGAAGGCATTACAACGTTGTGTTAATCCATCACCCAAGGCTGGGAGTACCAGTAGAAATAGCCCTTTTTACTTAACGAAGGCGCTGTGCAGTTATAGCGTTTATGGCTGGTTTTTAGCTTTTGGCCCGCTTTAGCACTAAAGGTATCCGGTTTTAGCCAGGTGACTTTGATCGGTTCGCCATTGCTAAAACAATTCAACTGGCTGGGTTTAAAATCTGAGCTGTCGATTTGTAGCGTCAGAGTGGGTGGATTAGGGCCTTTCACCGGGTCTGCTGCTATATAGGTTTTTACCGGCAAAGCCAGGGTTTTTAACTTAGGTATAAAGTGTTTTAACGCTGCATACTGACTGGAGGACGGATAACGCGGCAGGCGGGTCATCAGACTGTTTAAGCCCACAGCGCCGGATTGCTGGCCTATGCCAATAAAGCCCAGGTCTTTGACCATCTGCTCCAGCTCAACACTAAAGTCGCCATATGGGTAAGCCAGCCACTTATGTTTGATGCCCAGCTGTTGTTCTAACTGAGTTTGCGCCAGCAAAATATCGGTTTTCACCCGTTTCAGCCACTCTGCTTTGCTTTCGCCTTTATTGGGCTTCGCCAGATGGGCATGGTAAGAGCTGTGGTTGGCGATGATGACTCCATCATCATGCAGTTGTTTGATCTGCGGCCAACTTAATACAGGGCCTTCTTTGCGGTCTATTAAAGCCGGGCTTAAAAACACTGTATAAGGAAAATCAAACTCCTGCAGAATAGGGTGAGCCTGATGGTAAATATTGTCAAAACCATCATCAAAAGTGATCACTACGGCATTGTCGGCCGGCTCTTTGCCGTTTTGAAGTTGCTCTAACAAGGTATCAAGCCCAATCACCTGATACTTGTGGTCTTTTAAATACTGCAAATGAACACGGAATTCTTCAGGCGTTACGCTGGTGGAGCGGGGAGTCTGAGTGCTGACATGGTGGTACTGCAAAATAACAGCGGCGAAGCTTGGAAAGCTCAGTAAAACCAACAAACAGGCCAGAAATCTCATCTGTGAACTCCTTTTGAATACAATAAAGGCCACATCAAGTGGCCTCTTTAGCTTGTCTATAGCATACATCAGTAATAAGAATGCTCACCACGCTGGTGATCAGTCACATCACGTACCGCTGTTAATTCACCGGCAAAACGTTGCAGCAGTTCTTTTTCAATGCCTTCTTTTAAGGTTAAATCAACCTGGGAACAGCCATTACAACCACCACCAAATTGCAGTACTGCAACACCATCCTCTGTCAGTTCAACTACGGAAACACGACCACCATGGTTCGCCAACTGAGGATTAATTTCTGCATCTATCACGTATTGCACTTTTTCCTTCAGTGAAGCGTCGTCGTTCACCTTACGCACTTTGGCGTTTGGCGCTTTTAACGTCAGCTGAGAACCCATTTGATCGGTGACAAAATCAATTTCGGCGTCCACTAAAAAAGGTTTGCTCTCAGCATCAACGATTGCCATAAAACCTTCAAATGGCAGCTCTAAATCTGTGCTTTCTACCGCATCGGCAGGGCAGTAAGACACACCACATTCCGCAGAAACAGTGCCCGGGTTGACCACAAATACGCGGATATGAGTACCGGCGGCCTGTTTTTCCAGCAGTTTACGAAAATGGCTCTGCGCCTGTTCTGAAATGGTGATCATGTGGTAGTACCTGACTAAATTACTAGGTTAATGGCTATGATACTCTGACTTCCTGTACCTTGCCAGCCCCGCTTGTCGGGCCTGACTTTTTATTGCTAAGGTAGCAGCCAGAAAGGGAGACAAACAATGTACAAAATAACAACTATCATCAGTGCTTTAGTATTGGGGTTGTGCAGCCAGTTCTCAATGGCAGCACCACAAAGCCCACAACAATTTTTTGGTTATCCTGTGGGCGAGTGGCATTTGCGCCATGATCAAATTCAAATGTATTTCCAGCAACTGGCCGCAACTTCAGATAAAGCCCAGCTTGAAGTGATAGGTTATACCCATGAACAGAGACCTGTATTGCAGCTTATTGTTTCTTCCGCTGAAAACTTAAAAAAGCTGGAACAAATCCGCGTACAACATCTGGCGCAGTTGTCTGTGGGCACTGAACTGACAGACGAACTGCCTCTGGTGATTTGGTTAGGTTATGGCGTACATGGCAATGAATCCAGCGGCCCTAACGCTTCAGTGCAGGTTGCCCATCATTTACTCACCAGTACAGATGCCGAAGTACAGGACTGGCTGAAGAATACAGTGATTCTGATCCAACCCAGCTTAAATCCGGATGGTTTAGATCGTTTTGCCAATTGGTCCAATATGCACAAAGGCAAAGCGCCTGTGGCTGACTCACAAAGCCGCGAACATATAGAACCCTGGCCAAATGGCCGTCCTAACCATTATTGGTTTGACTTAAACCGGGACTGGTTACCGCTGGAGCATCCTGAAAGTCAGGCCCGTATCAGCCAGTTTTATAAATGGCGTCCTGCTGTAGTGGGTGATTTCCATGAGATGGGGCCTAACACCACCTTTTTTTTCCAACCCGGCATTCCGACCCGTACTTATCCTTTAACACCAAAAGCCAATCAGCAACTGACCGCTAAAATTGCCGATTACCATGCTGCAGCTTTGGATAAAAAAGGCCGTCTGTATTACACCGAAGAAAGTTTTGATGATTTTTATGTAGGTAAAGGCTCTACTTACCCTGACGTCAATGCCAGTGTGGGTATTTTATTTGAACAGGCCAGTAGTCGCGGTCACCTGCAGGACAGTATCAATGGTCCTTTATCTTTTAGTAAAACCATTGAAAACCAATATATTGTGTCGCTATCGACCTTGCGGGGTTCAGTAGCACAAAAGAAAGCACTGCAAAGCTATCAGAAAGCTTTTGTGCAGGAGTCACAACGTTTGGCTGCGGAAGACTCTGTAGCGGGTTATGTGATTGCAGAGGCTGAAGATAAAACCAGATTAGCCGGCTTATTAAACTTATTAAAACAGCATCAGATCAAAGCCTATCCAATCAATGATCGCTGGCAACATAAAGGCCAGACTTATCAAAAAGGTCAGGCTTATTATATTCCGTTGCAACAGAGCCAGTATTTGTTATTAAAAGCGGCGTTCAGTACCCAGACCAACTTCCAGGACAACACTTTTTATGACGTTTCAGCCTGGACTTTGCCTTATGCTTTTAATATTGAATTCAGTACCGTAGCGCGTAAACCAGCAGGAGTGGCTAACGAGCCATGGCTGCCTCAATCCGAATCAGCGCTGATGCCATCTGCTGGCGCTTATGCCTATGCTTTTGACTGGACCGATCAAAAAGCACCTTTGTTAACTCAGGCGCTGTTAGAACAAGGTGTGGTCGTACGTGCCGCCAGTAAAGCCTTTTTCGCCAAAACCGCTGATGGTGAGCAGGCTTTTAGTGCCGGAGCTATTGTTATTGCTGCCGGCTTGCAACAACACAACAACTGGTTTGAACGGCTTGGCAAAGCGCAGCAGCAGGTAGGTTTAAGCATCACAGCTTTAACTTCTGGTTTGACGACTAAGGGGCAGGATTTAGGCAGCAATGGTTTTGTGCCTGTCACTAAGCCGAACGTATTGTTGGTGGCCGGTCCTGATGTGAATTCCACCGAAGCGGGTGAAGTCTGGTTTAATCTGGAAAAACTGGCGGGCATTTCCCCCAGTTTGATTGAGCCTCAACGTTTAGGTCGGGTCGATTTATCCCGTTACACTCACATTATTCTGCCGGACGGCAGCTACAACAGCCTGCAGCAAAAAGAGCAACAGCAGCTCAATCAGTGGGCGAAAAAAGGCGGTGTATTGTGGGGGCATAGAGGGGGCGCCGCATTCCTGGTGCGAGCAGGTTTGCTCAAAGCAAAAGCCTGGACTTCGGCTGATATGGCGATGCTGATTTCAGATCAGCAATTAAGTTATGCCGATAAAGAAAGTCTGGCCGGTCAGCGCCGTATTGCCGGTGCTATCTACCAGACCGAACTGGATTTAAGCCATCCCTTAACTTTTGGTATCAACCGCAAAGACTTAGCTGTGTTTAAAAATGGCACTTTTTTACTGGCCCCCAGTGGAGAGCCCTTTATCAACGTGGCGTTGTATACAGATAAACCTCAATTAGCAGGTTATACAGCGCCTGAATACGTCAGTCGTATTGCAGATGGTGCAGCTTTAATGGCACATAATCACGGGGATGGCAGGGTGATTGCTATGACAGATAATCCGGTGTTTCGTGGTTATTTTGTTGGTTCCAGTCGCTTGTTAGTGAATGCTTTGTTTTTTGGCAAAATGTTCAGTGCCGAGTCGTCCGATGGCGAAGGTGAAGACGCAACTAACGACGAAGAAGAAGCCCATTAAAACGCCCTGGTAATAGCCAGAGTCCAGACACTGACGGTCTGGACTCCTTTGGCTTTGAGCAAACTGCTTAGATAATCCAGCGTGGCTCCTGTGGTGATCACATCGTCTACCAATACTATATGCCTGGGTAAAGCAGCGTGCTGCAGCTGAATTTTCCCTTTTAAGTTATCCAGTCGTTGCCTGCGGTTTAAGCCTATCTGATGAGGCACTAAATCCGGGCTTTGAAATAAACTCAGGCAGGGTATCTGCCAGGCTTGTGCCAGTTCCGACGCCAATAACTTTGCCTGATTAAAGCCCCGCTCCTGCAGCCTTTTTACCGAGATAGGGGTATAGCTGATGCAATCAGGTAAATCCCCACCTTGTTGTTGATAAAGCAGTGCCTGCTGGTAAAACAGCTGGCGTAACAATTCACCCGCAGCATGCTGTTGCTGAAACTTCCAGCTGCTGATCCAGTGTTTGTAAGGTTGCCTGTACCAACTCAGGCTATAGAGTCTGTCAAACTTTACTCTGGGCAAACCTTTGGCGACATCAGGCAATAACAAGGCATTGTGATCCACCCAGCTTAAATCCAGCTGGGGTAAATGGCCGTGGCAATAGTCACAAAGCTGGGTTTGTGCTTGCTGCACCTGCATATGGCACCATAAACAACAATTGGGAGCCAGCAGATGTACCAGTTGCTGCAATAAAGTCGCTTGCATCTGCATCCCTGCTTTGATAAAAGGCCAGACATAACACTAAGTATGGCCGAGCTGATGACAGAACAAACAAAATTTACCCAAAACCCGCTGGTGTTATTGCATGGCTGGGGTTTAAACCATCAGGTCTGGTCTCAGTTGCTGCAGGCTTTGCCAAAGGATCTTGCTGTTCACACGCCGGATTTACCTGGTTTTGGGTTATCACCTTGCCCAGCCTCTTATGATCTCGACAGTGTTTTAGCTGTGCTGGCCGACCAAATCCCGGATCAAAGTATCGTCATCGGCTGGTCATTAGGTGGTTTGCTGGCTATAGCTTTAGCCAGCCGATACCCGCATAAAGTGAAAAAGCTGGGCTTAATAGCCAGTTCGCCTTGTTTTATGGCCAAAGACAATTGGCCTGGTATGCAAAGCAGGGTGATGCAGCAGTTTGCCGTGCAATTGCAGCAGGATCTGGCTTTAACAGTGGAGCGTTTTTTGGCTATTCAGGCAATGGGCAGCAGTACGGCACGACAGGACATTAAACTGTTAAAACAGGCTGTGCTGAGTGTGCCTTTACCATCAGCTTTCGCCTTGCAAGGCGGGTTGGAGTTATTAGCGAGTTTAGATTTGCGGCAGGAATTTGCCGCCTTAACTCAGTCTGTTTTTATCATTTTGGGCCGTTTAGACTCTTTAGTGCCTGTTGCTATAGCGCCTTTACTGCAAAATTTGCGGCCAGGATTGCAGCTGGAGATACTGCAAAGAGCCTCACACGCGCCTTTTATTTCGCATCAAGAGGAGTTTGTTTCCCTGTTATCCCCACATGTTTCGCCATAAATCTTCACTAAATTAGAAAAAACTGCATTTTGGCGGCAAATACTTGCCGCCGGCCTTTCGTTTTTCCAAAAAATGGCTAATAATTACTCAGTTCAATTGGTCAGTTTAATTAGTCAACGAGGTCATGATGGAAATCAGTTCTGCCTTTGCGAGCGGTTTTCAGGGCTTTCAGCGTGCATCTGACGCTGTGACTGAAGCAACCGTCAATATAAATCAGCAAGCTGCTCAAAGCAGCAATCAGCGGGCACTGGAAACTCCGGTCGAGTCAAGGACTGGCCCATCGATGGAGCAAAGTCTGGTGACCTTAGGTAGTGAACAAATTAACGCTGAAGCCAATCTGAAGTCGGTAAAAACCGCTGACGAGATGTTGGGTTCTATTATTGATTTAAGGGTGTAAAAGGCTTTTATGTTACTCACTTCGAATTATCCAAATGTGCCATTGCACACTGGTAATCCGGCTATGGATATGGCCCGGCGCGATAACCTGCGCCGTGAAGTGATAGAACCTGTTGCCGCTATGGAACGCTCTGCCGCTGAAAAAGGCCTGATGGCAGATGAAAAAAGCCGCAATGGCAACACTTCTACTTATGAAGACGTGAAAACCAAAGGTCTGGAGTACCGTCAGGCCGTAGTGGAAAAAGAACAACAGTCTGATTCAGAGCAAAACAAACAAAATTCTTCCGGTCAGCAAGAAGATGACCCACAGCAGCAAAAAGAAGAACAGGCTGAACAAAAACGTATTGCTGAATTAAAAGCCCGTGATCGGGAAGTAAAAATTCATGAACAGGCGCATGCTGCTATTGGTGGTCAGTATGCCAGTGCTCCAAGCTACGAATACGAAACAGGCCCAGATGGTCAGCAGTATGCGGTAGGCGGTGAAGTCCGTATTGATATCTCAGAGATTCCGAATGACCCCCGCGCTACCATCCAGAAAATGCAGCAGGTGAAAGCCGCAGCCTTGGCGCCAGCTGAACCTTCAGGTGCAGATCGCTCTGTAGCAGCACAGGCCAGCCGGACTTTAATGGAAGCTCAGGCTGATTTGACCGCAGAAATTGCGGAAATGGTCAGAACCCGATCAGAACAGGTATCTCAAAGTTCAGTGTTATCTGACACTGGATGGGAACCCTATGAAGTGTCTGAAAGCAATCAGAGTGATTTTGCTGTGCCTCAGTTTGAGTCTTTGCAACGTGATCCGCTGATGACATTAAGAGCGGATGTTATTTCAGGTTTTTATGCCAAAGCCACCATGCCAGCAGAGCGCCCTTTGTTGCAAATGGCATAACAGCAAATACAGATAAAACAAAGGCCGGGAATTCCCGGCCTTTGTTTTATGACGGTAAAAAAACTACTTTTTAAATTTGGCAAAAGCCTGAGCAAAAGCATCACCCATAGCTGCATTTGGCACTTCAGCTGTTTTAGCTGGCTTAGCTGGCTTAGCTGCTTTAGACTGAGTTGAGCCAGAGCGTGACGCCTCTTTACCCGCTCCACCAGCGCCTTTCACTGCAGGTTGTTCGTCCATCCGCATGGTCAGAGCTATACGCTTACGGTCCAGTTCTACTTCCAGTACTTTGACTTTGACAATATCGCCTGCTTTGACCACCTGATGTGGGTCTGAGACAAACTTGTCGGTTAAAGAGGAAATATGCACTAAACCATCCTGATGCACACCTATATCAACAAAAGCGCCAAAATTGGTGACGTTGGTGACTACACCTTCCAGTAACATGCCAGGTTTTAAATCGGCCATGGTTTCTACGCCATCTTTAAACACAGCTGTTTTAAATTCAGGGCGAGGGTCACGGCCTGGTTTATCCAGCTCTTTAATGACGTCTTCTACTGTAGGTAAACCAAAATGTTCGTCAACAAATTCAGCCGGGTTCAGGCCTTTTAAGAAAGCGCTGTTGCCTAGCAATTGCTCTATTGGTTGACCAAATTTCGCCAGAATTTTTTCCACTAAAGGATAAGCTTCAGGGTGAACAGAAGACGAGTCCAGCGGATCATAACCTTTGTTAATACGCAGGAAACCGGCGGCCTGTTCATAAGCTTTAGGGCCTAAACGGGCTACTTTGAGTAAATCTTTACGCTGCTGGAAACGACCATGGGTATCACGGTACACCACGATATTTTGTGCCAGAGTTTTGTTTAAACCAGCGACGCGGGACAATAAAGGCACTGAAGCCATATTTAAATCCACACCCACGGCGTTTACACAGTCTTCCACTACCGCATCCAGTGACTTGGCCAGCAAGCTTTGGTTGACGTCGTGCTGATACTGCCCAACACCTATAGCTTTAGGCTCAACTTTCACCAGTTCAGCCAACGGGTCCTGCAAACGTCGGCCTATAGACACAGCACCACGTAAAGACACATCCAGATCCGGGAATTCCTGTGATGCCAGCTCAGAGGCTGAATACACCGAAGCGCCAGCTTCTGACACCATAATTTTGCTGATGTTTTGTTCTGGCAGCAGTTTGATCACATCGGCGGCTAACTTGTCGGTTTCCCGCGAAGCCGTGCCGTTGCCAATAGCAATTAGCTCAATTTTATGTTGTTTGGCTAAAGCAGCTAAAGTGCGGACTGACTTGTCCCAGTGATTTTGTGGTGCATGCGGGAATATAGTGGTTTGATCCACCAGCTTGCCGGTTTCATCAATAGCCGTCACTTTTACACCAGTGCGTAAGCCAGGGTCCAGCGCTAATGTAGCGCGCATACCGGCAGGGGCGGCCATTAATAAGTCTTTTAAGTTACGGGCAAATACCTTAATGGCTTCTTCTTCGGCCTGCTCCCGTAATTCACTTAATAAATCATTTTCTAAATGCAGGTGTAATTTTACTTTCCAGGTCCACTGCACAGCAGTACGCAGGAAGTCATCGGCGGCGCGGCCTTGCTGGCGTACATCAAAATGATTGGCAATCATTTGCTCACAGACTGCATGAGCAGAAGCATCATCGGCATCTGGCTGTAATTGCAGATTTAAAATACCTTCGTTACGGCCACGGAACATCGCCAGAGCGCGGTGTGATGGCACAGATTTAAAGGATTCTTTGTGTTCAAAGTAATCGCGGAACTTGGCGCCTTCCTGCTCTTTGCCCGCCACCATGCTGCTTTTCAGCACAGCGTTTTGGCTTAAATGACGGCGTAACTTGGCCAGCAAAGCTGCATCTTCAGCAAAACGTTCCATCAGAATGTATTTCACACCATCCAGCACAGCTTTAGTGTCAGCAAAACCTGCTTCGGCATTAAAGTAATTAGCCGCTTGTTGCTCAGGTACCAGGCTTGGGTCGTTAAATAAAGCGTCGGCTAAAGGCTCTAAACCTGCTTCAATCGCAATTTGGCCTTTAGTGCGGCGTTTAGCTTTGTAAGGTAAATACAAATCTTCTAAACGGGTTTTATTGTCCGCTGCTAATAACTCCTGCTTCAGTTCCGGAGTCAGCTTGCCTTGTTCGTCTATGGTTTTGATAATCACCTGACGTCTGTCTTCCAGTTCCCGCAAATACGTTAAACGCACATCCAGGTTACGCAACTGGGTATCATCCAGGCCACCTGTCACTTCTTTACGGTAACGGGCGATAAAAGGCACAGTAGCACCTTCGTCCATCAGTTGAATAGCGGCGGCAACCTGCTCAGGGCGTGCTGAAATTTCCAGAGCAATTTGTTTAATGATCATAGACATAACTTAAAGCTTCCTTAGCAGCTGGCGGCTTTACCAGAAGTAAAAGCCAGACTGGTTCATATCAATTGCGGCAATTGTCCACTGTTAAGGCCAAAAAATCCAATAGCAAAACGCTGAGCGCTTAACTTAGCCAGCCCAACACCTTACGTTTCCACTCTGCGTAAGGGGCAAAACGTACCGGCGGTTCAGGCCAAAGCGGGCGTTTCAGCACTGACTTCAGATGACTGAACTGCTCAAAACCTGCTTTGCCTGAATATTGCCCCATACCACTGGGACCTACGCCACCAAAAGGCAGCTCAGACACCGCCATAAACATCAGTACATCATTAATACACTGACTGCCACTGCTGATCTGTTCTACCCATTGTTGCTGATGAGTGCTGTTATTGCTGAACAAGTAGGCAGACAGTGGCTTATCGCGTTTTTGCACAAAACGCACTGCGGCGTCAAAACTGTTGATAGAAAGTATTGGCAACACAGGGCCAAAAATTTCCTCTGTCATCAGGCGGCTGTCAAGCGGTGGGTCCAACACTAGCGTAGGGCTGAAATACAGCTGCCCGGCATCAGTCACACCACCACAATACACTGCTACGCCATCCAGATAAGCTTGCACCCGCTGCAAATGACGTGTGTTGATCATGCGGCCATAATCCGGGCTGAGCTTAGGATCCGCGCCATACATCTGTTGCAGCTGCGCTTTAATTTCTTCAGCCAGCGCCTGACAGATATCTTTATGCGCCAGAATATAGTCCGGCGCTATACAGGTTTGGCCTGCATTCAGCCATTTACCCCAGGCAATACGCTGGGCCGTCAGCTTTAAATCGGCGCTGTTGTCGACATAAACCGGGCTTTTACCCCCCAATTCTAAGGTCACAGGCGTTAAATGTTCGGCGGCGGCGCGCAGTACAATTTTGCCAACCTGCCCATTGCCTGTGTACATAATATGATCAAAAGGCAGTTTCAAAAGCTCTGTGGTTTCAGGCACACCACCTTCCACCACCACCACAGCTTGTGGATCCAGATACAAAGGCAGCAAACGGGCCATAATGGCCGATGTAGCGGGTGCTAACTCAGAAGGTTTTACTACAGCGCAGTTGCCAGCCGATAACACTGCCACTAAAGGTGCTAACGCCAGCTGCAGCGGGTAGTTCCAGGCGCTGATAATAAGCACAGAGCCATAAGGTTCAGGCTGCACAAATGCCATCGAAGGAAAAGTACGTAAGCCTGTACTCACCCGGCGTGGTCTGGCCCAGCTGTTTAGTTTTTTCAGGCAATGTTTGATATCGCTGTGCAGATAGTTGATTTCACTCAACAGCGCTTCAAAGGCTGGTTTGGCTAAATCCTGCTGCAACGCCTGCAATAACTCAGTTTCGTGGGCGGTCAGTAACAACTGCAACTGCTTTAATTGCTGCTTGCGCCAACTCAGGCTTTTAGTCACGCCGCTGGCAAAGAACTCTTGTTGTTGACTTAATAACTCTTGATACATAACACACCTTAGCCTTTGGCTTGCGGATACCAGATTTTGTTAATCCACCATTCTTTGATGCCGGTGGGAGTGGGGACTTGCACTTCATCATCCACTTGTTTTTTGATCAAAGCGCGGGCCATAGGAGCGTCGATAGAGATATAGTCATTGCGGCCATAAATTTCATCAGGCCCAACTATCCGGAAGGTCAGTTGCTCACCTTCATTATTTTCAATTTCCACCCAGGCACCAAAAAACACACGCCCTTCCTGCTGGGGCGCATAATCCACTACTTTAATAACTTCAAGGCGCTTGCGTAAGTATCTGATCCTTCGGTCTATTTCACGCAAAAGCTGTTTGTTGTATTTATAGTCTGCATTCTCCGATCTATCGCCCAGGCTGGCCGCCCATGACACTTTGGCTGTGGTATCGGGGCGTTTTTCCCGCCATAAATGGTTCAATTCCTGTTGCAAGGCTTCATAACCTTCGCGGGTGACTAATTCTGTTTTACTCATGCTATCCGGTGTTGATCGTAAGAATAAGGATCTTTGTTCTGGTTCGACTTTATAACCATTTAACGGCGAAGTGGAAAGAGAAGGCGATGAATTTCAATAGATAAGCCCACGGCTTAAAAATATTATTTTTTCCTGCAATTAAATAAATCAACTAAAGCCATTAAAAATCAATTGTTTATGCATTGATTGAAAAATAATCCAAACTATTTGCCTGCTGTCATTTAGATGTAACAAAAATATGCTAGGCGAATTTGGCGGGGCCAACTATAGTGAAAATGTGCTTAATAAAGGAGGCCAACAATGAAAGCAAAATTAACAGGTCTGATAGTCCTTGCTATGGCTCTTGTGATGACAGGGTGCAGCTCTACAGCAGATTACGCTTATGTGATTGATAAAGAGACTTTAGAAAAACAGGAAAACTCAACCCGTCTGGGTGCTCATACTGGCCATGTGGTCTGGATGAATCCACCACTGCGTAAAGTAGAGAAGGTGCAACCTGAATAAGTTGCTTAAACCGAATCAGACAAACTTTGTAACAACTGAACCCGGCGCATGCCCTCCATGCTCCGGGTTTTTCGTTTATAGTGCTCTTCATTCTGTGGAGGGATTTATATGCTCGGACAAGAAACAACAAAAATTTTAGTAGTAGATGACGATATGAGATTACGTTCGTTATTAGAACGTTATCTGGTAGAGCAAGGTTATATTGTCCGTACCTCCGCCAACTTCGAACAGATGCAACGTTTAATGGAACGCGAAAACTTCCATTTAGTGGTGCTGGATCTGATGTTGCCAGGCGAAGATGGTTTATCCATTTGCCGTAAACTGCGCCAGCAGGAAAACGAAATTCCTATCATTATGCTGACCGCCAAAGGCGATGAAGTGGACCGTATTATTGGTCTGGAAATGGGCGCTGACGATTACCTGCCTAAACCTTTTAACCCTCGTGAATTGTTAGCCCGTATTCGTGCTGTATTACGCCGCAAATCCAAAGAGTTACCTGGCGCGCCATCAGTTGAAGAAAGTCAGGTCAAGTTTGGTCCTTTTGTGTTTAATCTGGCGACCCGCGAAATGCGTAAAGGTGAAGAGCTGATGCCTTTAACCAGTGGTGAATTTGCTGTACTTAAAGTGTTGGTCAGTCATGCCCGTGAACCTTTGTCGCGCGATAAATTAATGAATATGGCTCGTGGCCGTGATTATTCGGCGATGGAACGCAGCATTGATGTTCAGGTGTCACGCCTGCGCCGTATGCTGGAAGACGACCCTACTAACCCTCGTTATATTCAAACCGTCTGGGGTTTGGGTTATGTCTTTGTGCCTGATGGTGCTGTCAGCTAAATGCGCTTGTTTCCGCGCAGCGCTTTTGGTCAGACGGTCTTTCTGATAGGGATTTTATTGCTGATCAATCAGCTGGTGTCTTATTTATCCGTGGTTTATTACGTGATTAAGCCCAGCTATCAGCAAATTAACCATCTGATCGCTAAGCAAATTAAAGTGGTGTTTATCGATGTGGAGCACAACGAAGTGCTGCTGTCGGAAGAGCTGACCAGGAGATTCCAGCAAGCCACAGGCATAGAAGTTTATACCGATGCCACAGCCCCCTTAAATGGCTTAAACGAAGCCAGCTTTTATCAGTATTTTTCTGAGGAAATGTCACTGGAACTAGGTGGGCCTGCTGAAGTGCGTATAGCTCAGCAAAGCAGTTATGCCTTTTGGGTGAAGCCGCCGCAGGCTCCGCAGTATTGGGTCAAGGTGCCTTTAAGTGGCCTGGACGAAACTGACTTTTCGCCACTGAAGATCTATGTCTTTGTGATTGGCTTCTTAAGTGTGGCGGGTGGCTGGTTATTTGCGAGGCAACTGAACAGGCCTTTGCAGGGGTTACAGCAGGCGGCTCTCAAAGTCGGGCGGGGCGAAATGCCTGACCCTTTGCCTGAACATGGCTCTACCGAAATTATCGCTGTAACTCAGGCTTTTAACCGCATGGCCAAGGGTATCAGTCAACTGGAAAAAGACCGGGCTTTGTTAATGGCTGGGGTGTCGCACGACTTGCGCACTCCGTTAACCCGTATTCGTTTAGCCAGCGAAATGGTCAGTGAACAGGATAGCTGGATCAAAGACGGTATTGTCAGTGATATCGAAGATATGAACGCTATTATCGATCAGTTTATTGACTACATTCGCCATCACAAAGAAGAAGCACTGGATGAAGAAGATTTAAACCTGTTGGTGCAGGAGCAGATCAGCGCTGACCGGCTGCAAAAACGTGAAATTATTGCCAACCTGAATGAGCAAATACCGCTGGTGCCGCTGCGGCGCATTGCCATCAAACGGGTGCTGAATAACCTGATAGAAAACGCACTGAAGTATTCAGAAGGTGTGATTGAGGTCAGTACTGGTGTAGAACGTGCCAGCCGTAAGGTCTATGTGCAGGTGCGGGATCATGGCCCTGGTATCCCAGAACATGAAATGCAGCGTATGTTTGAGCCTTTTGCCCAAGGGGATACAGCCCGCGGCAGTGGAGGTTCAGGTTTAGGTTTAGCTATTATCAAAAAGATTGTGGATATGCACCATGGTCAAATCAGTATGCATAACCATGCTTATGGTGGCTTGGTGGTGACAGTGTATTTGCCTGTGAGCCCAACCAAAACGGCATAAAAAAGGCTCCAATGCGGAGCCTTTTTAATCAAATAAAATAAAAGTATTAAGCTACTTTTGGACCTGCGTTGCGGATCGCATCAGATACATCGTATTTCTTAAAGTTGTTGGCAAATTCAGTAGCCAGTTTAGTGGCGTACTCATCATAAGCAGCTTTATCAGCCCAGGTGTCTCTTGGGTTCAGCAAGTTGCTGTCCACACCTGTGACTTTCAACGGCACATTCAGATTTAACTCTGGCAAGTGCACAGTTTCAGCAGTGGCTAATTCACCGGAAACGATGGCGTCGATAATGCCGCGTGTCGTTGGGATATCAAAACGTGTACCCACACCGTGTGGACCACCAGTCCAGCCTGTGTTAACTAAATACACTTTGCTGCCGAACTCACGTACACGTTTGATCAACAGTTCTGCATATACGCCAGCTGGGCGTGGGAAAAACGGCGCACCAAAACAAGTAGAGAAAGTGGATTCAATAGCAGATGTTGAACCAATCTCGGTTGAACCCACTTTGGCGGTGTAACCACTTAAGAAATGGTAAGCAGCAGCTTCTTCAGACAGTATAGAGACAGGTGGTAAAACACCACTGACATCACAAGTCAGGAAGACTACAGCTTTAGGTTCACCGGCACGGTTTTCCAGTACACGTTTTTCCACATGAGCTAACGGATAAGCTGCACGGCTGTTTTGGGTCAGGCTGGCGTCTTTGTAATCCGGAGTACGGTTGGCATCTAACACCACGTTTTCCAGAATAGTACCGAAGCGAATCGCATCCCAAATCACAGGCTCGTTTTTCTTCGACAAGTCTATACATTTAGCATAGCAACCGCCTTCGATGTTAAACACAGAGTTTGGTGCCCAGCCGTGCTCGTCATCACCAATCAGGAAACGTTTAGGGTCAGCAGACAAGGTTGTTTTACCAGTGCCTGACAAACCGAAGAATAAGGTGGTGTCACCTGCTTCACCGACGTTGGCCGAGCAGTGCATAGGTAATACACCTTTGGCTGGCAACAGGAAGTTTTGTACTGAGAACATTGCTTTTTTCATTTCGCCGGCATAACGCATGCCTGCTAATAACACTTTGCGCTCTGCAAAGTTGATCATCACAGTACCGTCACTGTTGGTGCCGTCACGTTCAGGGTTACATTCAAACGAAGGTACGTTCAGAATTTGCCAGGTTTCTTTGCCGGATCTGTTCCACTGAGCCGGAGTAATAAACATATTTTTAGCAAAAATATGCTGCCATGCGGTTTCAGTGGTCACTGTCATCGGAATGTAGTGTTCCGGGTCCGCACCTACTTCAAGGTGAGAGACAAAATGTTCTTTGGTCGCAATAAAATCGCTGACACGAGCCCAAAGCGCAGAAAACTGCACAGGATCAAAAGGACGGTTAACGTTGCCCCATTGAATATCCTGCTCTGTGCTGGCTTCTTTAACGATAAAACGATCAGTAGGTGAGCGACCAGTTCTGTGACCGGTTTTAACCACCAAAGCGCCGTTATCCGCTAATACACCTTCGTTGCGACGAATAGCGTGTTCAACTAAATCGGCCACTGTTAAATCAATGTGGCGGGTGATTGTAGAGGTCATTGTAGGGTGACTCCTTGAGGTACGTAGGTCAGTAAATTTATGGTTTTTAATAGGGTTCCGCCCGATTGTACTCCATTTGGATGGCCAAAACATCCAGCAATAACGGCTTTTGTTGGAAATTTCACGGAAAAATGAAAGGTTACGAGATGGGTTACAGAAGTGTTTTAGCTACAGTGGGGCAGAGATGCACTCTGCTCCACTGCAAGATGTTTACTAGAACTTATTCAATAATAAGGATAATTCAGCGCTATCAAACTGATAAGTGCTGTTGCAGTAGTCACAACTGATCTCCAGTTTGCCTTCTGCTATATGCTCTTCAATGGCAGTTTTGCCCAGACTGATGATGGCTGATTCACATTTTTCACGTGAGCAACCGCAGACAAAACGTATAGCCTGATGCGGAAATACTTCGACTTCCTCATCATGGTACAAACGGTGCAGCATTTGTTCTGTAGGTAAGTTCAGCAATTCATTGGCTGTGATGGTGTCTGTTACTATCACCAGATCGCTGAAGTCCTGTTTGGCTTTTTCCGGATCAACAGGCAACACCTGTAGCAACAAACCTGCAGCGCGGCTCTGATTTTCGGTCAGATCAGTGAACAGATATAAACGAGTGGGTAGTTGTTCTGATTGAGCAAAATAAGCTTCTAAGGTATCGGTCAGACTGTCGCCGGTCAAAGGGATAATGCCCTGATAACGTTCGCCTTGTTTAGGCGTAATAGTCACCAGCATATAACCTTCACCTATCAGATCACGAAAACCTGTGGCGCCAATTTCCGCTTGCAGCCGCGCTACACCGCGGAATTCCTGCTCTGCGGTGCCATTCACCGCTGCAAAACGTACAGGGCCATCCCCTTGCAACTGCACAGCTATATCGCCATCGAGCTTTAAGGTGGCGGTCAGTAAACTGGTTGCAACCACCAGTTCAGCCAGTAATTGTTTCACCGGGTAAGGATAATCATGGTTTTGCAGCATTTGTTGCAAACTGTCAGAGACATAGGCGATTTCGCCGCGCATATCGCGTTGATTAAATAAAAAACGTACTAAAACATCTTGATTCATAACATTACCTTAGGGCCTAGGATTGCTGTGATTTAATCAGCAGCAACTGCCGACGCATTTTTTTGTCAGGTTTGGTGTCCGGATGAGGCGCAAACAGCAAATTCATTTTACGCAATTCAGCTCGTTCCAGTTTCAGCTTCTGACTTTCTTCTGTTTCCTGATACAGGGTTTGTGCCAAAGGCGCAGCCAGCCTTTTTTCAGACAAGGCCATCACAATCACAGTTCTTTCGTCTGTACCTTGTGTCAGTTTAATGCTGGCCCCAACTTCCACTGTTCTGCTGGCTTTACAGCGCTGACCATTATAATGAACTTTTCCGCCTTCGATCATGTCTTTTGCCAGTGCTCTGGTTTTGTAAAAGCGACAAGCCCAGAAATTATATGTTTCAAATTATGTATCCACTTAAAGGCCTGCAAAGCCAAAAGCTAGGCAAATACTGACTTTAATCGACTAATCCACTGAGAAAAGTGGGTACATTTTTAAGAATACATTTATTTCAAGCGTTGTTGAGTCGAAATTCCAGTATCAAGGATACAAAATTCGCGTTTTTATGCCTTGGACTCAAAGCGATTTTCCAGACCAAAGGCCCAAAAAAAGCTCAAAACCGATCACATCTGAAATTGAAGCCGATTATGATTGCTGCGATTTAAGTAACAACAATTGTCGCCGCATTTTTTTGTCAGGCTTGGTATCAGGATGTGGAGCGAAAAGGTTGTTCATTTTTCGAAGTTCGGCCCGCTCCAAACGTAAAGTTTGGCTTTCGCTGGTTTCCTCGTATAACGCCTGAGCGAGAGGTGCAGCAAGCCGTTTGTCTGATAAACCTTTTACGATGATTGTTTTTTCATCAGTACCCTGTGTGAGTCTAATGGTCGCGCCAACTTCAACCATTCTGCTCGCTTTGCAGCGCTGGCCATTATATTGGACCTTTCCACCCTCAATCATGCTTTTTGCCAAAGTCCGGGTTTTATAGAATCTCGCGGCCCACACCCAGCTGTCCAAGCGAACGGAATCAACATTATCTTTACTCATAAGTCCTCGAAAAGCGATGCCAAGGTCTGCTACCAATAGTATGAATTAATTATACATGATGATGGCTTTTAGAGTGATTTTGACTTGCGGGGGTGATTGCATACACGAATTGGCAACGATGCTCTTTTTTCCTTCCTAAACTCGACTTTATCAACTTTAAGCGCCACAGAGATTAATATCAAACAGATCGGCGCTATGCGCCAAAAGCCGACATTGCTTGTACATCTTGGCTAATAAACAGTGTTATTTGCTTTCGCCAGAAAACAGGCACGCGTCGGACAAACCAACAGGCTCATTTATTTGTTGCTGAAGAAGGAAAAACTCTCTAATTTTGAAACTTAGAGCGTGCCAATCTAAAGATAACAGGCCTGAGATAAGCAAAAATGTGCTAATACGATTTTGGCAGCAGTTAGCTGTGGTTGTCTGCTCTTATTTTTTATCAATAAGTTATTGCGGCTTGGTTATCTGGTAAAACCAGAAAAAAGCGTGCCGACATAATATACAAATGTTAATTAGCACTGTTAGCGTCGAGGTTACTGTGAAGCAAGCGGATCAAATAATAGAGCTACTGCAAGACACTTCATTTCCGCAGGTTGTATTGCTCGATGGAGCGTGGGGAAGCGGTAAAACACATTTTATAAAGCACTATTTAAGAGCAAGGATTGAAAAACATTTCAATCAAAAAGTTTATTTTTTTTCTCTTTATGGAATTTCTAGCATTGATGACTTTAGAGATAAAATCATCTCATTGTCACTAACTGACAAAGAGGAAGCATCTGTATTCGCAAAATACTTCTCTAAAGCCATTGATGGTGCAGCCCTAAATTTAGGAGAAAGAGGAATTGGTGCTGTATTGAGTGGAGCGGCTGGAGCATACAAATATAAATTGTATGGTGAGCTTGATGATTGTGTATTGATCTTAGATGATTTAGAGCGTGTTGCTGATGAAAAGTTAATTAAAAACATTCTAGGTGAGAGCTTAAATCTAGCCGAATCAAAAGATATAAAAGTACTCATTGTCGCAAATGAAGATAAACTTAATTGTAAAAGTGATATTGAAAAAGTATTTGCTGACAAATATAAATTTAGCTTTACTCATGAGGAGGTCGTTTCAATTCTTAAAGCGCAGAATGAAAACCTCAATGACCAATTAGCTAACGAACTTCTTCTAAATATAACCTCTATAAATTCAAAAAACATTAGAGTCCTAAAAAGAGCTGTATCCAAGTTTTCACGTATTCAAAAAGAAGTATCTAAAGTGGACAATGTTGTTCTTGACCAAGCCTTATCAAGAATCTTAGGGGATGTAGTCCGAATATGTTGTGCGAAATTTGAGTATTCTTTCTCTAAAGAGAAAATCATTGATGCTATTAATACAAGACTTACTAGGCAGATGAATAAAAGCGAGGGAGAGAGTAAAAATGAATATAAAAAATTGGATGAAATATTTTCTGGTAGTTTCTACGGTTCGAATGAAAAGTTAATAAGCTACTGCTGTGATGGTATTTATAAGTTCGATAATATAAAAGTAGAGCTTAATTTACCAATAAGACGGACATTACTTGATGCTATGAAGTATCCTTGGGTGCAAAATCAATTATCCGAAAGTGAATTTCAAGAAGGAGTATTACTGTTAGAAAAATTCATCTCATCAGAAAATGATGTAGATATTTATGAATGGTTCAGTATCTGCGATACGTATCTCTACATGTTAATTAATAAAGTTATCGACTCAACTAAGTATACGGAAGAAAGTTTATTGATATTATGCGATTGTGTAGATGTTGGTAGGTTTAAAAATGCAACTGCAGAGGATGAATTTAATTATAGATTTCGAATAAGTTTTAATAATGGCGAGATAAGTAAAAAGTTTTACTTGAAGAAAGCTGAACTAGATCTGCTAAAGACAGAAGATAAAAATTCAAAGTTCTCTCAAGATTTTCTTTTATCATGGGCTAATGTACAGGATAACGTTTACCAAAACATGATGCATACACCTATTTTTAATAATCTTAGTGTAGAGACGATAGACGCAGCCCTTCGGTCTTGGTCTAATGGAGATGTATTTCACTTCACTAGATTCATTATGGAAAGATATCGTTTCAGTAATATTGAAGAATTCTTTGAGCCTGAATTAGAAGCTTTAAAAAATATATCTTCAATGGTTGATAATTTACGTAAAGAGCTAGGCGTAGGATTAAAAGTTGCAAGTTTGGCTGATCTTCATAGTACTTTACTTGAAGCACATTCTAGAATGGTAAAACATATATCTATGAAACAGGGAGCTGCTAGTTAACAGGTTTCTTAAACGGACAATAAAACAGCTAGCTTTTGCTCATTCCTCGCTAATTTTAACCAGCTGTTTTATTGCTGCTTAGCGTTAGCCTTGAAAGGCACAACAACAGGAGATGATAATGAGTAGGCGCGATATACCTAACTTAAGAACGTGGCCCCGAAACCTGTCTACCAGCCAATGTGGTGGTCTCTCGACCGCCCAATATGGCGGAATGTCCACGTCGCAGTATGGAGGTGCATCAACCTCTCAGTACGGTGGTCTCTCTACATCTCAATATGGCGGCATGTCTACATCTCAATACGGAGGACTATCAACCTCGCAGTACGGAGGGTTATCTACGTCTCAATACGGGGGATTATCCACATCTCAGTATGGTGGGCTTTCGACGTCACAATATGGTGGACTTTCAGCATCTCCTGGCGGTGGAATGTCTACATCTCCCAGCAACGTTTACAAAAGCAATATTCCTCCATGGCCTCATTTTTTGCGAGAACTCGAAGTTCGCGGCTATGAGAAAGAATCTAAGTTAATCCGTCAGTATTTGCCGGATTTTCTATGGCCAGAGAACTATTTCTAATTTACTCTAATTTTCATAAAGATACTTTAAACAAAGTCTTGTGTAGTAAGTACTTTGTCCGCAACTTTAATCCCAAGAAATGAGGACACGCACAAACACAGACAGATACAGATCTCCAGCCACAAACCTAGATAGTTGCCTAGGGCAGCAGAGCTGTAGGACTTAACAAAAATCATTGGCGCATTGAAATAGAATGCGGTACAGATAGCTGCTGCAAGTATGTAGCTGGCGTAACGTTCAAATGTTTTCAGTGGTTTAAGGTATCGATGCGCTTTCAGTTGCCCTATCGCAATGGATAGCCTTAAACATATACCAAATACAATACCGAGTGCCGTGAGCAAAAGCGGGAAGACAATGTTTGCTTCCATGATCTACTCCCTGATCTATGCATCTTAGAAATTAAGCCTAGCACAGAAATTCCCTAATTTAGAGGCGATGTCCCCTTAAAATTGCCAGAGACCTATTTCGATGCCTGGCTTACACCAATCTCTGATATAGGCTAATTAAGACCTCTGCTAAATCCACATTAATATGCATCCCTTACAGGAGCAGACGCAAGAAAACCAAGCCGGCTAGGACACGCAAGCAGCCAATTTTACTTGCTGCATGATGGATCCACGTTGAGATGGTGCCGTTGATTAGTTAATAAATATCTGAGTAATATCAACGAGTGTGGGCCGTCAGTGTTAGCCTTTGTCTTCTGGCAGGAAGTGGCAAAGTGAATGTTGACGGCCTTCGCTTTTTCTAAAGCTTAGCAACCATGATTGACATTCTGTAAAAATCAGCGATCATTAACTGTGTTTATATACAGTATTTGGTGCTATGACAATTCAGTTTATAGGGTTCGCAGAACCTACAACCCACTACAGTATTCCGTTGTACCAGAGCAAAATCCCTGCTGGCTTCCCTTCGCCTGCACAGGACTATGTAGAGCAAACGCTGGACTTAAACGAGCTTTGTATTAAGCGACCTGCGGCAACCTACTTTGTTCGGGTTGAAGGGGATTCAATGATTGAGGCGGGTATTCATCCTGACGATATTCTGGTCGTAGACCGCTCCGTCACACCGCAGCATGGCGATATTGTGATTGCTCAGGTGAATGGCGAATTTACAGTGAAAGAGCTGGCATTGACGCCTGAAGTGCAGTTGGTCCCACGCAATAAAGCCTACAGACCTATCACCTTTACTGATGATGCTGAGCTGGCGCTATTCGGTGTAGTCACCAACATTGTCAGGCAGATGACCCGTACAAAACGAGCCCAGTAGTATGAGTCGCGTATTTGCTTTGGTGGACTGCAACAACTTCTATGCTTCATGTGAAAAGTTATTCCGGCCTGATTTGGCCAATCGTGCAGTGGTAGTGCTTTCGAACAATGACGGCTGTGTCGTAGCTCGCTCAAAAGAAGCGAAGGCTCTGGGCGTTAAAATGGGTGTAGCAGTTTTTCAAATCAGGGAGCTGTTAGAGAAAAACAACGTTGTGGCGTTTTCGTCCAACTATGCACTCTATGCCGATATGTCAGCTCGGGTGATGTGTACTTTAGAGGAAATGGCTCCGGCTGTTGAAGTGTATAGCATAGACGAAGCTTTTCTGGATTTATCGGGAGTAGCCAGTGCAGTCAACTTAACAGAATTTGGCCATCAAATTCGCCAACGTGTTCAGCAGTGGATTGGCATTAGCGTTTGTGTCGGGATAGCACCAACAAAAACCTTGGCAAAGCTGGCGAACCATGGCGCTAAGTCGTGGCCTAAAACGGGTGGTGTGGTGGATTTAACGAGTAAGGAGCGTCAACGCAAGCTGATGGCCTTATTGCCTGTCAATGAAGTGTGGGGTATTGGTGGCAGGCTTACTAAGCGGCTGGAAGATATGGGTATTCATACGGTACTGGATTTGGCTGATGCACCCACCAAGCTAATACGCCAGCAATTTTCAGTCGTGGTCGAGCGTACAGTGATGGAGTTGAATGGTGAATCCTGCATCGAGCTTGAAGACATACCGCCTACTAAAAAAGAGATTGTCAGCTCAAGAGCTTTTGGCGAGCGAGTCACAGAGCTGGCTGCAATGCACGAGGCAATCTCTGAATACGTGCATAGGGCCTGCAAAAAACTAAGGCAAGAGCGATGCCAGGCGAAACGTATCAGTGTCTTTTTAAGAACTAGCCCCTTTAGTGATCATCAACTAGACCCTTACTACTCAAATAGCCGAAGCGCAGAACTAAGCTACCCATCCGACGATACCCGCGATTTTCTGCATGTAGCCGGTAAGCTTTTAGATGCTATTTGGAAAGACGGATTTCGGTATGCCAAGGCTGGAGTCATGCTTTCAGACTTCTATGCCCATGGCGTATGCCAGCAAGACTTATTCGCTACCAGCGACACAGTGCGGGGTAACTCTGCGTTGATGGGGCTGATGGACCAAATCAACGAGCAAATGCCAAACTCTCTGTACTTCGCCAGCAAAGGCACGAAGCAGTCTTGGGGGATGAAGCGCGAGCTGTTATCGCCTGCTTTTACCACTAGCTGGAATGCTCTGCCCAAAGCTAGGTAACTGATAATTTGAATTGTTTAGCGCCAAAAGCGGGCATTGGGTGTTGTGGTAAATGCCTGAAAATTTCTTCTTTTACTAACACAAGCCGTTGGATAAATTCCCAAATGTCTAGCTTGAGTAAACTCAAGAACAACTAGCTTACTGCCCGCATAAATTTCGCCGGGCGCAAATTTACTGATTTCAGAAAAATCTGTTGAAATAGAGGTACATCAGCGCTAGCTTGGTATGAGTTAAACTCAGGAAAAAAGGCAATAAAATTTCCGACCTGCGGGCAGACTGCCTTTGGAAACGGATTTTTAATCACCCTATCGTAGAGTAAGGTAATTTAATGGAAGATCCAGTGGTCCGAACTTTTAAAGAGTTTATGGAAATAGTCAAAAAAGAAAGCGATCGTGGATCAGTATTAGTTGCTGTATCAATGATTGAAGAGATATTGTCGAGTCTTCTTAAAGCTCGTTTGCTTCCATCATTAGACAAAACCGACGAATTATTTGATATTGGTTATGCCCCTTTCAGCTCATTTTCAGCGAAAATTGACTTGGCATATCGGATTGGTTGTATAAATCAAGAAGTGCGTAGAAGTTGTCATATTCTTAGAAAAATTAGAAACGACTTTGCACATGCAACCGACATCAAGGGTTTTTCTAATTATGGAACGCAAGATCGAATAACAGAGCTACTTAAACTAAACAAAGAAATGGTTTCAAGCTACGAAGAGTTGCTAGTATCAAAGTCTGAAAGACTTGAAACTCCTATACAGAACTTTAATGATTTCATTGATAAATTCGGTTGGCGCTTCGCGTTGGAACTAGTATTTGCTGGTCTTGCCGGTGGATTGAAAAATTATAGCTTTTGTATTGAGCCACTTGAGGCTGCAGGTGCTAACAAACCGCTGTAGTCGCAGCGTTCGCTGGGACAAAAGTAGGCTGCCTCGCTTCGCTCAGTATTTTCGCACACGTTTTTGTCCCTTGGCGGGGCGTTATCTTTAATGGAGAGAATTGTGGCTGATATCTACAAGCGGAGATTCTTAGAAATTCATCAGCAGATGGAGTTGATTCTTTCGTCAAAAAAGTCGACCTATAGCGAGTTCCTAGGTAAGAACCAGATTGAGATCGAGCCGAATGCGCTGTTGGAGTGGAAGGTAAAGGCAAGAAGCCTTCTAACAAAAGCCTGCGGTCAAGATTCCGAGCACGTTAAGGAGTTCTTAAAGAACGAAGATGTTGGGCTATATGGAACCAATCTAGGCACTCTTGAACGCCTAAAGGCCATCCTCTTAGCGGCAAAAGAAGACTATGAAGGTGGATATCTAAAGTCTACGAGATCGCTCGTTCAGGCTGAGGTATTCGATTCCGAGCTTGAGCAAGCTCGTGCGCTGCTTCATGCTGGGTATAAATCCCCAGCTGCCATTGTTGCTGGCGTAGTTCTAGAAACGTCGCTTAGAGAGCTCAGTGATCGGGCTGGAATTGTGCATGCTAAATTGGACAAGATGAATGCAGATCTAGCGAAGGCAGGTATATACAGTACGCTTTTGCAGAAGCGAATCACCGCCCTTGCCGGAGTTAGAAATTCCGCGGCTCATGGAAAGTCAGAGGAATTCTCCGAGAAGGACGTAGAGGACATGATCCGCGATGTAGAACGATTCATAACTGAGAATCTATAGAGTTTTGAAACATAACAATTCGCTGCAGGGGCGAGGCACCTTACGGCCCGCGACCTGGGCTCAAACGTTAATTCCGCTTCACGCTCATAACTGACTTTAAGGTCAGGTTGAAATCTCTTAGCTGTATAAGATCAGATATGAGCTACTTGTAGCGGCACATTGAATTTAGCCAAAATGTTTACCACTACATTATGCTTTCCATTAAAAGCGTACTTTGGCAGTAATCACAATAACGCCCACCACAGTAGTTACAATTGTTATACTTAGAGTGACTTAAACCTAGAACTTAGCCCCCAACAGGGAATTATGATCAAGTAGGCGGAATGGCAACAAAAGACAATCATTATGTTCCTCAATGGTATCAAAAAGGTTTTGTGAGTGAGCGTGATAACCAGCTCTGTCACTTAATCAAAAAAGAGATACGTTTGCCTACCGGCGAAATGAAAACAATCCAATCTCAAAAATGGTATACACCTGCACAACAATTTTACAAAGAGCATCTTTATTCAACGTTTTTTGGTGCCTTAGTTAATGATGAGATTGAGCAAAAACTTTTTGGCCCAATTGACGATAACGGTTCTCTCGCTGTTCGCGCATTTATGTCTGACGATCAGGCTCTATGGCATCATAGTTTTAAGGCTTTCTTCACTTACATTGACGCACAAAAACTTCGAACACCTAAAGGTTTGGACTGGATCAGAAGCAAGTACCCAGAGTTAAGTCAGGTAAAGTTAATGATTGAAATGCAGGCTCTGCGAACCATGCATTGCACTATGTGGTCTGAAGGGGTTCGCGAGTTAATTTCAGCAGAAGACTCAGAAGTGAAATTCATTGTTTCTGATCACCCAGTAACTATTTACAACTACGCTTGCCCACCTGATTCTGAGTTTTGCGCTTATCCTAATGACCCTGACATAGCTCTGAAAGGTTCTCAAACGATATTTCCACTAGACAAAAATCGCTGCTTGATTTTGACAAACCTCGAATATGCTCGAGAGCCTGAAAACGCTAATCCACTAGAGCAGCGAACTCATGCGACACGTATTCGTCAAAGCATGGTTATGACGATTGAGTTTATCAATAGCCGCAAGTTAAAAGCCGATGACGTAACCAAGATCAACTACATCATAAAAAGCAGAGCCAAAGAGTCAGTTGCGGCTGGTAACATTGATTGGCTTTACCCTGAAAAGGATGTTAAGTGTGATTGGGCTGAATTGAGACACGTATTATTGCCCCCAAGGGCAGGGGTGCACTTTGGGGGAGAAATGTATGCTCACTTTGAAGACGGCACTGTCCATTATCAGGATGCCTTTGGTAGAACAACTCCACCGAGTGATTATTTAAACAAAGATATTGATGAAACACGATTAGGTCGCAACGATAAGTGCGGCTGTGGTAGCGGCAAAAAATACAAAGTTTGTTGTCAAAACGTGCCTTTAAAATTGCGTGCGACTTGGAAGGTTCTCAGTATTAGGGAGCGTCAATTAGCATTCTGCAAATGTATACGTGATGTCTTGGGACTTGATAGTGGGAATACTTGGGTAGACGTACGGCGAAAACTTGCTAGTGACCAGATTAAGCAGATTTATGAGTTCTATGCGGTACTATGGCCTCGTGAAACGGATATTTACTCGCTAATGCCAAAATCTGATGGCAAGTTTAGAGGCTTATATACGGGTCTATTAGATGCACGAACAATTGGCAATAATGCGCTACCTATGGCATCAATGTTTGATGAGTATCTGATTGAGACACCGGTAACTAACCCTAACATCATCAGACCAGAATTTAGCCCAATAGAGAATCCAGCCAAATTCAAATACCAAGCATTAAAGGAATTTATGTTCATGCTTGCGTTGGAGCCATATATTGGACTTGGTTTTGTTAATTTGATCCCAGACCCAAGCGAGTTTGATTTGCCTCTGATGAGAGCAATGATGGAAATGGCAAGTGCCCGGGGAGATAGTCGAGATTTAATTACGGAGCAAGACCGTCGATTACATTTCAAGCTATCAATTGAAGACCTGTTGAATTCAACGGCTTTATTACCACGACAAGCACGAATTCAGTTATTGATTGATGAATTTGGTATGGTTGAAGATGGTGCTAATCAACTGGTCGATGAGTTAGATAGAGCAGCAGAGTCTTCACCGTTGACACTGCTGCAACAAGCAGAGCTCAGAGATGGTGGGCAGTTCATAATATCCAAATTGGGACCAAATTATGAAATGTCACTGCTAATTGCGCAAGCGACCGGCTCTGTTCTTGTGACAGACAGCAGTTCCAGATGGCAGGAATTCCTCTCTTCCCAACGCATAATTAAGGGGGGACCGTTCGGGCCATGGCATGATGTTAATAGCCAACTTACACTCCTGCCAATTGATGAATTGTTTCTAGATAAATTCCAGAAGTCTCAAGGTTTTTTTGCTATTGCTCGCCATTTGCTTAAAGCAACTGACAAGTTTGTATTGGACAACAATCGTAATTCAAAACATTTGACAATGATTGCCAGTCAAGCCAGTGACTTTAAGAAACAACTCGAGCAGGTTTCCAAAACCTTACAATTGGCTCGCCTGAGGATTGTAAGTCCTGAAGGCGGATTCAGTGATGCCAATGTCCAGCGGTTACTCGCTCGCTCTAGCTGCCTCGAATATGACAAATATGTCAGATCACTCTACGCTATTGGGCTTAAAGACTAATCATTCTTAGACTTATATTCTTGAATACTTTGCTGCAGCTTGCGTTTGGTTTAACAATGCTTTGCTGCCAACTTGATAACAGCCTAATTAACCATTATTAGTCTGAAAGCTTTACACGTCGACGGCAATGCCTATTTGCTCTTTGTGGTCTTTCGAGGAGCGAACATTTTTGTGGCGTACAAACGGTAACCATTGGTGTGCTTGTTGTGAAACCCATGGTAAATTGGGATGGAATTTGAGGGAAATATCACGAAGATCTATAAAGTACCCTCTTGAGCAGATTTGTACCAAATTTACGGTCTTGCCAGGCTAATCTGTGTTCATGTTTTTTAGAGGAAAGCTGCAATGTCTATTCAAGCAATAGGTATAGTTTTGTTGTCTTTAAGCGCTATCACTCTTTTCGGAGGATTGTTATTCATTAAGATTAAGCACAACGCTAAAAGTAATTAACGAGCAGAACCTTGATTGGATGCTTCTATTTTTAACGTGAGGTGCGCCTAACTTCACAGATTTCACATAAAGCCGCCCCAAATTGCTTACTATGGTCAAATAGCATGGGAAATCTTTCATAAATCAGGGGCAACTGCTCGCATGTCAGAGTTTGTTGTCCGTTAAGGTGCGATTCGATATCTTCCGACACGTCCAGCTGATACAGAAAATCCTTAGTCGCTAAACTGCTTTGCTCTACCAATATCCCGAGCTGTTCTGATCTGTCTCAGTGCAGAATTCTGCGTCTAGAAAAAATAACCAAGACTAGTTGGCTTAATATCTCCCAGAGCCTTTGTTAAGTAGTCGTCAACCAATCAGTGCCAGAACCCGCTCTGTAAACTTACCTTGCATCCAGACACTCAGCAGCTCTTCCCCAGGAGCGGTTTTGATAGTTGCAGCCTGGGGCATAAACTCTCCCTCTAGCAACAGCTCGCCTGGTTGCTTTGCAAATTCACTGTGCAGCTCTAACGGTACCTTGCGATTTGAACCGTTGGATGGTTCACCCGGCACTACCTGAAGCATGTTCAATCTGGTTGTCACTTGCTGCTCCGGTATTTCTTGCCCCAACTGCTCTGCATATTTGACGAGTCCTGGCTCTGCTAGGCAATAGAGCCAGCCTGAATAGTTAGATTGATCAGATTGCAAACGAAGCACACGACCAAGAACCTGCCTGAAGAATAGCTCGGTTCTTGCCAGACTTAACAAACAACAAACGCGCAGCCGTGGTATATCTGTGCCCTCGGCTATCATTCCGACGCTGATAATCCAACTAGTCGAACTTGTTCTGAAATGTTCAATTTTTTGCTGTGCGGCTGAATCGTTGTAAGTGACCACGACACAGCTTTGCTGAAATTCATTGTTTAGCAACTGAGTCAACTGGTGAGCGTGTGCGATGTTTGCGGCAACCACTAATCCGGCAGCTGATGGCTGTTCCTTTTTAAGTTCTACAAGTTTTAGCAGTGCCTGTTTGAGCATAAAACGTTGTGTATCTATGTTCAGCAACATTTGCTGGAACCGTACTTCGCCAGAATTGAGCGCACAAGCTAATGACGGAAACTGCTCTGAGCCAGAATCACGTTTGACCGTGATTTTATTGTTATCAATCAGCACAATGTGCGGACTCCGACACACTCCATCACCAATAGCTTGACGTAGGCCATATCGATAATCCAGTAAGATTTGGCCCTCAGGATCTGAATATTTCGCCATTGCGATACGCAATTGGTCGGAGCGCCACGGGGTACCTGTCAGTGCCAAAGTAAATCGTGCATGCTCCTGAATACGGCGCAAAATAACCTGCCCCCAGGCGTTAAAACCTGTTTCATCGCCTGCACAGTGATGAATTTCGTCAAAGACCACAAATACCCGGAACCGCTTCAGCAATAACCAAAACTTCTCCGGCAGATTCAGCATTGCTTGATAGGTCAGAGATGTCCCCACATCACCTAGCTTGCCATCAAATCCACTAGCAAATTGCAACTCAAAGGTCTCCTTCAAGCCTTGAGCAATAGTTAACGATGGTGAAAAACAAAGAATAAAATCAATTTGTCTCTCTTCCAACAATCGTTTGGCCACACCTGCTGCCATCAATGACTTGCCGGCACCAGGTGTGGCCAAACAAAGAAAATGCCTGTGGCCGTTAGCATATTGGTTCAATGCAGTTTCGATACATTCCTGCTGCCAGAAACGTAGTTTCATGGTTGTTCGCACTCAATAAGCAGGCGTCTTAGTACTTCAACCTCACCCAATTTACTCAGGGATTTTTCCTTATACTCCATGTGCATTTTGCTGAGCTTTTGACGCAATTGGGGATAAGTCTGTATTTTTTGTTGGCATTGATCTGCAGCGCTACTACTGACCCAGAGCTCACGTTCGGCTTGGGCCAGTTCGTCCCGCAACTGTTCTTTCAGGGCTGGAACCGCAGGATCTTCAACGACTTTGCTTATACCAACATCCAAGTCACGCAATACATTAGCTTGCTGAAAAAAAAGGTTACCATCCGGCGTATCCTGTCTCACTAGATAGCCTTTTTTTGCAAAACGGTCGACCACCCGATAGAGCGACTGATAGACAGTTTTTGTACTTTGTGTTGGAAAGTGACGTTTGAATTCCTGAAGTAAATCCGAAAAGGAAAATTCAGGAAAGCCATTTGCAAGCAGCGATTTAACGACGAGCGTCGGAGATAACTGCTGATCCGACAATGTATGCATGAGAATGTCTGCCTTAACACCGCACTCCCTATGGGAGTACATAGATGAACATAGAAATACTGAGGATTCCTAAGTATACTCCCCTTGGCATTCCTTAGACAATCTAAGTATTCAGAGCTCACCGTATGCAACAGTGTCGCAACTTATCCCTTTTACCATCCGACTTAAACAAGCCAGAAAAGCTGCAGGAATCAGTCAGACTAAGCTGGGCTTGCGTATTGGTTTTGAAGCGGGCTCAGCGAGCAGCCGCATGAATCACTATGAAAAAGGCCGGCACCTGCCTGACTTGGAAACAATGAAGCGGATGGCGAAGGAGCTAAATGTCCCTTTAGCTTACTTTTTCTGTGAAAGTGATGATGAGGCTGAGTTATTAAAGTTATTCAGCCAGATGGGGTCTTTGCAAAAAGCAGAATTACTTATCGATTTGAAGAAGAAAAATTCAAGCGACCAGTAAACATGTACTACCAGCGTCGCTGAAAATACCATGTAGCTAGAGTGGAGCTTCGCATCAGAAATGGAAAGCTCTCTGGCTGTTGTCGAACTGCTGCTTTTCACTCAGGCTGGGTAAAAACTCGCTTTTAGCCTTATCTCGACATTTTCACAGGCTGCACTGAAAGCGGACATTCGGCATGATGTAAGCGAGACAAACTTTGGAGTACTTTAAGTTAAGTCGAATTTGCAGGTTAACTCCTCTCGGGCACAGAGCACAAATATTTGTACCCATAGATCGCCAAACATTGAGATTAAAGAGTTCAATGCACTGAAAATCATATTTATAAGTACCCGGTTCGACAAATAAAAGTGATATGGCTTAAGATTGAAAATCAACCATATCCAATGGAATAGCTACTTAAAGGGATATTCATCACCAAGGTTATGAAGCAATTTCGAGTGCTCCAATTTCTTGGTATAGGAAGCACACTTCAACAGTTAAATTGACAACGCTCATCAATCTATCAGTGAGCTACACAGCTTTCCATTCTGAAAAACCTTCGACGGAAGACCTTTATTCATAGGATGACGGCATTCGTTGCAGTAGCTTTGCCAGCCATCAGGGTTGTTGGGGCTAATCCTTGCTTCTGTAGTCGTAAAATGTGTTGGATAAGCGTGATAAACGTGTTCGGAACCATGAGTGTCTGAACAGTGAGGACACGACTTGTATTCATCCCCAGCAACACTATCGAATTTGTGCAGCATTCCGTTTGTGAGCTTTTTATTGCAGCAACTACAGGGCATAGCGGCTCCTTAAGTTAAACGTTTCTAGCCAATATAAGGTCAATCTGTAGTGTTCTGTAACTGAACTAGTAGATAAAAAAACCAATTAAAATTACCTAAAATTAAAATTTATTTCTTTACTTGTAAAGAGGCATCAAGAGCAAATGCCTCCCTTTTTACGGAGCTGGTTTTGCTGCTAGCAAACGCCCGGATCAAAACGTGCTATTCAAGCGCATTTACCAGCGTTGTATGCAAACGTCTTTTGAATTAGTGCAAACCTGTTTGTATTATCCGACTACTGACCTTTCGAGGCATTAAACAAAATGGGCGATTAACTTCTGCCCTCAACATGTCAAAAGACCTTACAGTTAATCAAACACTGGCCGTGTTTTCCATTCGGCCAACCTAACTTAGTTCGATGGCGAGAGCAGTCCGAGCCAGGTGCAAGCCAAACAGGGGCGAATAGGCTTTTTGCCGCAGAGCTAATTTATTAGCCAGTTGTCCTTACAACTAATTTCAGAGGTGTGTTTGATGGCAAAATTCAATGCTGAGCTTGAAGCTATCTCAGGAAATTGAGCATTTCAGGCCTGATATTACTGAGGTTTATCTTCGTTAACGTTTTGTGTTCTGGTCGATTTATCGATTCAGTTGTCTTCCAAATTCCACATGTAGAACAGCCTTAATAGCCAACAACTTTATTTTTCCGCTGGACAATATTGCCCCTTCAGATGTGTAGCATAGGTATCGCTTGAATTTGTCGTGATGCCAGACTGCATTGCAGCTGGTTCACAGCTTTGTAGAGCAAATTATTTTAAATTTTTTAAGGATACGATATGCAAAGAAAAACTTCTCAACTGCCGCTGTGGTGGCACATCTACCCAAAACAGCACATGGTATACGACTACCTTAAGTTGTTTGTTTACCTGGTATTAGGCGCATTAGCAGCTCAGATGGCTGGCCCCGTAGAAAGGCCGTTACCATTTCAGGAGTTACGCCAAGTGCAGCACTCTTTCGGTCCATCCGCTTCTGGCGTCGTCGACAGACAGAGAAGTTATCAACCTCAACTTTCGGCCAAGGACCAATCGGCCTGAATAATACCGGCTTAGTTGGAGAGCGAAATGATGAAAGAGCCCGGGATTGCCGGGCTTTGTTTCGTTTGATTAATAAGCGCTTCATTGGTGATTCATCCTGAAGTAGAACTTGCCCCGTTGGTTGATTGCATTCAATTTACTATGCAACTGCAGCTGATTCTTACCAACAGTTGCAGCCAGCTTGCTGTTTTAGCTAATAGCAGCTTTGTGCCAAAAGCCGACATTAGCGTCTAATGTTGCTGAATCGTTGCTTTTCACTGAAAGCGGACATTCGATAAACCTTGGCGAACGACATTTGGAAGCTCACAAAATTGAATGTCAGCGTTGCGTCTAATTGCTATGTGGACATGCTAAAAGTATGCGTACCATCTCAAACACTTGTAGTTCAATGAACCCAATATGTAGTGGGCACCTTAAACTATAAAAATATAGTCCTAAAAAACCCTCGCATACCGTAAAGCCCGAGCGCGAACGACCCACGACGTAGAGCGCTCCGGAAGGATCCGTAAAGATTCAACGGCTTCTCTCTTTGCGCTCCGTGAGACAGCTATCTACGGGCCTTTGACTTTGAAGTAAAAGCCGTGTGTGCTGTGGTTTAAATTGCCTTCCAAACCTGAAAACCCGAGTGCAAAAGATTGTCTCCCGTAATTGCCCCGGAAGGACTCGTTAGCGCAATTAAGAGTTAGGCTTCAGGTTTGATCCTTAGTCTGATTTATCCAAAGACGGAACTTGAGTTGTTTAAAATGTTATTTTTGTATTTCTTGGTGTCATCAAAAAGGTAGAAAAAAAACAATGGATTATTTCTTTCGGCGTTGCTATGTTGGGTATATAACATAGGGCAGTTTCACTTTATAGTGTTTTGCAAAAGATAAACGTGAGGAGTATATCGCGATGAGTTTACTCGTTGGGGAAGAGATTAAGATAAATCCAGTAAGTCAGGTTGCTCTTCAACTGTCAGATGATGACATAAATAAGAAATATCGCGACGGTGAAATAAGAATCGTGACTGAGCAAGCTAGGTATCCATTAAATACGATATCAGCTATGGTCCATAGTAAAGAATATAAGATGAACCCCGAATACCAAAGGCGCCATCGATGGGACAACCAAAGACGTTCAAGATTGATTGAGTCTTTGATAATGAATGTTCCACTACCACCGATTTTTTTATATGAATATGAGTATTCAAATTACGAAGTAATGGACGGTTTGCAGCGGTTAACGGCAATATCCTCCTTTTATGATGGTGAGTATCCTCTTGAAGGTCTAGATAAATGGCCTGAATTAAATGGAAAAAAATATTCTGAATTGCCAAAGTTAGTACAGCAAGGCATTGATCGGCGGTATATATCATCAATTATTCTTCTTCATGAAACTGCGAAGACCCCCATGGAGGCTGATGCACTAAAACAGCTTGTTTTTGACAGAATTAATAGTGGTGGTGAAAAGCTAACTCCTCAAGAAAGGCGCAATGCCAATTTTGATGGAAGGATGAATAGACTTTGTATTTCCCTGTCATCGAATGAATATTTATGTAGATTGTGGGAAATCCCGCTTGCCACAGCTTCTGGTGACAGTATCCATTCTGCTAGATCTGCTAATAAATTATATAAGACTATGGGAGATGTAGAGTTAGTTCTTAGGTTTTTTGCCTACAGGCAACGGACAGATTTACAAAAGTATTCTCTAGAGGCCTATCTAGATTTTTATCTAGACAATGCAAATAAATTTTCAGACCAATTACTACAGTCTCTTTCTGAGTTGTTTCAGGAGACGATAAAGCTTGCTTACGATATTTTTGGCGAAATGGCATTTTATCTCTACAGGAATAGAAAGACTGGTTGGAGTTGGTATGAGCGCCCAACGACCGCAGTTTACGATCCAATGATGATGGCT
Organism: Rheinheimera soli; assembly: GCF_031457405.1. Taxonomy (GTDB): domain Bacteria; phylum Pseudomonadota; class Gammaproteobacteria; order Enterobacterales; family Alteromonadaceae; genus Pararheinheimera; species Pararheinheimera soli_A. Next base: position 144,088 of record NZ_JAVDWR010000008.1, read on the forward strand.
CTGAGTAAAAGAATTAATGCCAAAACCACCTTAGTATCTAAACGGCACTTGATATTAGAAAAAATTACAGAATTCTATCAAGTTAATTACGAAAGCTTTGAGGGAAGAAATACAAACCCAGCAGCCCTTCAGGAGCGAGATGGAAAATTTGATTTGTTTTTTGACGAGTTTATTTGAATGACTCGAGCATTTGATTCTTTTTTACAGTCAATTGATGAAATTAAATTATTTATGAAGTTTGAAAGCTTTGCTCAGGGCTTTTTTTCTAAAGACATTAATGAGTTCAAAATAAATGCAGAATTGTCTGATAAGGTAGAAAGTATATTATCTTCACTACCTAAAAGATCTTTAATACAATCAAAGGTTTACCTGTACAAAAGTATTATTATATCACTGTATGGAAGCTTGGAGAGATATGTCGAAGATGTCATTAAGGAGTATCTTGAAAACTTGGTATCTTTTTGTGGTGACTTTGAGAAATTGCCAGCAGAGGTAAGGAAAAACTACATCTCTGTTTCTCTAGATTATTTATCTAAGACTCAGAAAAAGAAGGCGGTATCAAGCTCAGTAATAGAGTCTTTGACGAAATCGGCTATCGATAACCTCTATTTTTTTTGTAAAAATGAGTTTAACTCGAAGATGAACTACGACGCTTTTACCGCGCATACGTCAAACTTCAGATATGACTCCATAAACGATATATTTCTGCGAGTTGGAATTCAGAACATATGTGGTGAGGCTCTTAATGATGGCGAGCTAAAAAATGCTCTGTGTGAGAAGAATTACTTACTCAAGGACACGGATAAGAAAGTTCTTGAATCAATATTAACATCTGAGTTAGGTGATCTTGCTCAGAGAAGAAATGAGATCGCTCACGGAGTACCTATTCTTGACATAGATTCATATGATCTAGCTATTTCAAGAGTCAAATTATTGGAGTTTTGTGTTAAAGCTATCGACTCAGTCGTTATGAAATCGTTGGCGCAGCATATGTACTCTGTATCAAGTGTATTTTCTATCGGGAAGCCAACTAAATTATTCATAGAGAATTCGCGTATCGGTTTTGAGCATATTAATAGTTTAAATGAAAAGTGTGGTAGCGTGTTATCAAGTGAAGTTAGTCACATGATACGTGTTGGAGGAGCATTCTTTGCTGTGAACATTAACTCTCCTAATAAGGTTTTAATCGGCAATATTAAGTCTATATTTTATGATGGGAGATTAGTCCCCGAATTAATGTTACCAACACCTAATAGCGTCGTTATTTCACTCGATATTGCGGTAAGAGATAGTTTTAAAAGGAGGGATTTTCAGTTTTTAGTGGTTTGATTTATGAACTCTTGGCATGAAGTATTTCAGTAATTTAATTACGCTTACTATTCTTCAACCTATATCGTGAGATACTTTCAGTGATTCTGATAAACGCTTTGGCGTCAGGGACCCTTTAATTGGTATCAGTACTCCGAATACTTTCCATATAGTGGCACACTGAATTTAGCCACCTACACTCAGGGTGTACGAAAAACCGATGTCCGCAATTTAAGGCAAAGCCGACATTCGTTTTTTCGAGGCACCTTGTTCTGGACGACTGCAATTCGCTCATAGCACCGTTTCATGAATAAAAAACGAGTTGATGTAGATACGCAACAGTTACCGAGAGATGTGCATAAATTGTAGTAGCTCATATCTGAGCTGACAGTATAGTCAACAGGTTCCAATCTGACCTGACAGTCATTTATGAGCAAATAATGGACCATTGTAGAATGCATTTTTTAAGCTAGCCGATAGCTGGTTAACATTCAGAACAAAGAACATTGGATCATAGTGACTAAAATGCGGCGAGAACAAACCTCTTACCATTTACTAAAAGTACATCCCCACCAACAAAGGCCTGATTGTGAGACGTCTTTCTATTGCTTGGCGAAAATCAAAGAAAGTTCATCAGGAGATGAATTTCTTTCCGAAAAACACCGTGTATCGATAGAACTCAGCATTTTTGAATCTTCAATAAAAAATAGTTGGTACGACAGCAGAGTGATTGAAAACCCGAGTTTTGATGTCGAGTTGAGTCGTAGTGGTGACGACAAGTATCACATGAAAACACTTCATTTCTATGTGGACACGCCCTGGGCAAGAGATAGAGGATTGGGCAAATATATGATGATCAAAATTTTCAATATACTCAAAGAGAAAGTTGATCACGATTTTGTTGGAAAGCTGTTTTTTAGCCTCTCAGCTAACCAGGGAAAGGATGAAAAAAAGCGAAGATTACGCAATCATTTTTATAAGAGCATAGGTTGTACGCTAGAAGGACACGAAGATAATCCTGATGCATGGAATACAGCAGAACACGCTCGAGCTTTATTTAACTTTGATTTATTGCCAACATCATGGAACAAAGAAAAGGTTGAAGAAATATCCTTAGCGCAAGGATTTCAAAATCTTTTTTCTGAGCGAAGCCAATTATTGGAAACCATAAAAAAACAGGAATCAATGTTGGAATATCATAAGGAAAATACGGCCATTGTATATAAGTGGCGGTCTCGCCTAGAGATTTTTTGGATCTGGGCAGCTAGGCTTACTTTTTTATCCTTGATAGTAATAAGTATTAAAACTTGGCTTAATGATAATTTTTAGAAATCATATTTCTACGAATGTTGACCGTTGTGGTCTATTGTAAAGATTTAAGTAAACCACATTCCGATTATGAACTCATTTAAGAGTATTTTAATTTCCGCAATTGGCACTGAGCTGACTGTCAGCTTAAGATTAAGCTCAGTCATGAAAAACGTCAGATGAAATTCAGACCTATCCACAAAATGCCTCAAGGTTTTGCTGAACGTTTTTGCTCATGCTTACACCAATTTCAGGTTGCGCTTCACATCCAATGGCAGGCGTTGCAGCGTTAGTTCCAACACTTCATCCGTAGTTGTTTTTGAGATCAGCTTATCCCTCGCTTTCAACTCCCTGACTTTTTGTATCAGCTCATCTTTGGTCTTACCTTTATCACCCGAATAACGACTAGCAAGCTTCGCATCTTTTGTCTTTAGGAGTTTGTCGTTTTTTTCGATCAACTCTTTTTGTAGTGCGCTGGCATAATTGACGGAGTGGAAAATCGCCTGCATCTTCACACCCACCACTCTTGCGACTTCTGACTTTGAAATTTCAGAGGTAGATTTTTTAATAAAGTCTGTTTTTTTGCTGTGTTGACGGATATACCTGAGCTTTTGTTGATAGAGGCTTTGGATTGCCTCATACGCTGCACCAGAGCTATTTGAATCAGATACCCAATTCGGTCGGATTGGTTTCGCTGTTGACTCCTCCAGTGCATCTGCATCAAGAAATTCATCTAAATAATCACTCATGCTGCCTGTCCTCTCTGTGCATCTGCTTACTCTTTAGGAGTTTGTCGTTCTTCTCAGCCAGTTCTTTTTGGAGTGCGCCGGCATAATTGACAGAGTGGAAAATCGCCTGCATCTCCACACCAGCCACTCTTGCGACTTCAGACTTTGAAATTTCATAGGTAGATTTTTTAATAAAGTCTGTTTTTTTGCTGTGTTGACGGATATACCTGAGCTTTTGTTGATAGAGACTTTGGATTGCCTCATACGCTGCACCAGAGCTGTTTGAATCCGATACCCAATTCGGTCGGGCAGGTGGCAGGGTTGAAGCTATGAGCGCATCTTTATCAAGGAATTCATCAAAATAACCACTCATGCTGCATGCCCTCTCTGTGCATCTGCTATCAATAACGTTTCTTTTAGTCTCGAAATGAACTTATCGTATATCGGGTTATTGCTGTTGTGGCGCAGTTCTTCCACGCGCTTTAACGCCAATGTTACCGTGTGGTAGTTTGATTCTTTAATGAACCAGGGGAGGTCAGGGTTTCGACACGCTGCCACATCCTGCATTGTGTAGACGACAATCCCATTGAAGTTACCCTCTGCGATATCCGCATTTAGACACCCCAAGCATAATCTCGGCTGGGCGTTTTGGCGCTGAGGTTCGCCATTCACACTGCACTTAGCATTTTGCTGCGTCCCGTCCCGAAGCAGGCAACTTGCCCACGGATTTGACTTTATCGCCAAGACACGTTTTACAGCAGCCTGCGCAAGTTTTTCTTTTTGTTCTTCATCCGAATAAACGTGTGTTATCGCCACTGCTTTTGATAAGAAGCGATCAACCCCTCCGGCATATTCGCGATGTTCATCTTGAATACTGTCCATGTGTAACCTCACCACAGAATTGATGACATGACGGGTCGCTATTTGCTGGATAACGCGGTATTCCTTATCACGTAGATATGCCATGAAAAAACGCTCATCAAGGTGTTTGAAGTGCGACCTGATAAACCGTCCGACATCACCTCGATAACGCCTGAGCACCGCTTCTGCAAAGATATGCCGAAATGCATGTGGAGTTGCATAGACGGCATCACCTAAAAACTCACTTCGAACGAAGCGCACGCCAGCTTTATCCAGCTCAACTTCACCGCTTTTAAGCTTATTCTTGGTCTCCTCGCTTAAATGCTTATCAAACAGCGCTGTGATATCGCTTGGCGTATTACCATCGATATACGCTCTCAACCGAATGCCGAATGTTTTTCTAGGGTCAGGCTCTTGTGCCATCAATACCCGTGGCAATGCATCATTTAGGTCATTTTTCATTTTTATTATCGCCCTCATGGGCGCTTCATCGAATCGATAAGTGGATTCAAGCGTGTTAAGAGCGGTTTCATCCTTCTTGGTCAGTGATACTTTATCTTTGAGGTACTTCCATGCTTCAATATCTTTAAATACCGAATAATGATTGACAAAATTCGCCCAGCAATTAGGCATGGCTTTTTGAATCTCTGGTGCAGAGTCTTCTTTTTGTGTTGCCGTGGTTGCCTGGTATATCGCTGGGTCAGTCTTATCTGCCAGATTGAGATGCGCCAGTTGTGCGGCCAATATGTAACTACCAAGCGTAATTTCTCTCGGGAGTGGGGTGTTGCTGCTGGTTTTTGGTACCTTCCAGCGAACATGAAACCGCCACGGGGTGTATTGGTTGTCTAGCGGGTCTGGGTTGATGTCAACATCGATATTGGACATACTAAAGCCGTACTCACTGGCTCGCCACCCTGTCAGCCCTACAAATCCGGTAGCTCCTGCATCCTCAATCAAAGAGGCAATTTTTTTAAAATATTCGATACCATTTAGCGGACGCTTATCTAATTGATTAGGTAAGGCGTTTGACTGAGATCTAAGAAACGCCCTAATGCCTTGGATATCAGAAGGCATTTGTGTTCTCAGCTCCGATAGAATATTAGCTGTTATCGATTCGAACTCTGGCAATGTCACTGATAACGCAGCTGCTTCATCAGGTAGCGCGGTTTTGCAAAGCGTCGCTTGATATTCTTGCCAAATAGCCTGTTTGGATTTGCCATGCTTACCAAACACATCCACAAATAGCAGCGACCGAATAAACTCCTGCGCATCATACCGCTCAGGTAATTGACACTCTTTTGCAATGCGGTTGATGGTATCAAGCTTAAAGGCATTGACGATTCGCTCTGTAGATGTAAATGCCTCAAAAAAATGCTGATGCACAAACGACTCAATGGCAATTATTTTTATCTCAGCAGGCTTACTACTGCCAAGAGACTCCCGAATCGCCTTAACAGATTGGCCGCAAAGTACTTTCCCTAAAATCAAAGTCGTTGAGTTTTTACAGATCTTCAGATTTTCATTGCCTTGTTGCGCATCAAATAATGCCTTGTAGGTATGCCGGAATGCACTGATATAGGGACAATGCTTCTCGAAAAGAAGCAGACAATGGTCGATGTAGTGTTTGCCGACATCCAGCCCCAAATAGTTAAAGCTATTACCTGCTTTGTAATCAAGTCGAGTCATATCCATGATAGATAAACATGTCTCATTAAGCGCAGAAAGTGCTTTTTTTTCAGAGATACCGCTAACAACATTGGTCACACCATAGCGGTTAAGGATCTGCTGGAATTTTTTAAGTGTCAGCGGATCGAATCTAGTGATATAAGCAGGTGCAGACAGGCGTTTTTTTACCCCTTCTTTGGTGACATTGTGCGTTAGGCACAACCCATAAAACTCCTCTACATGTAAAGCATCAAGCTGGTCTAACTGCTTTACATGCAGGTAATGAAAAAGCAACGCGAGTTTGTCGATGATTTGATAATAAGACGTTTTTCGTACCTTAGTTTCAAATGTCACATCAAGCCATATCAGCTTGGCAAACTCGATGAGATTTAGCGGAATATAATGCCCATCAAACCTGGTGGTGACCGTCTCGGCAAATTGCACTGAGGGTTGTTCGAATAACGTAAAATCAACCGTGATAATATGTTTTGAATACTGAAATCGCCACACATTGTCAGTCAGCGCTGGGTTATCCAGTGGGGATAACTGGGCGAGCTTATTCTGCATCAGTTTCGATAAGGTGGTATTGGTCAATAGTTGCGCTGCATAGGTAGCAATAGGCATATCAATTTCCTATGAAAGCTGAGCAGTAAAATGTGGTGGTAGATGCGACTGGTATTGGTCGTACATTTCTTGACCTTTTTCAAGGCTCGCTTTCGAGAAGCGCTTATTGTCAAACAGGCTCTCTATCCATTCAGCGGTTGGCAGCGCGGTGAAGAATAAAAACTCCGGCGCACATACTCGCAACAAAGTATGTTTTTCCTGCAACTGCACTAAAAAGTGCTTTAGTTTCAACACCGTTTCAGGGCTGTCTTGAATGTATATCGTATCAGGTAAATCGCCTTCAACTTGCGCGCCCGTGCTGACAAGCCCCAATTCGTCGACGCGACCACTAGTTTGCTCGGTCACGACTTTAAGGCACGCCAACACATCATCGGCGCGTGCCTTCATATGCTCAACCGCTTTAGTAAACTCGCTTTCAAAAAGCTGTTTATCACTCTCACTTGCCTTAAAGACATTCACGTATAAATCCCGCATCACCGCTCGGGTGACACGTCCGCAATTGTTTTGCCATTCTTGATTCAGTTCCACCAGATAACATTCTCGCTCTGTATAATTGGTATGGCTTCGCAGGTTGATGAGGCTTGTCGGATCAAAACTGTCCGAACTTGCATAGACTGCACTGGTTTTGATATGGGCAAAGCCGAAAAATGTTGCTGGAAGCACAAGTTCGCAGGACGTTTTAGCTTTTCGAGCGCTCATAGAGCTCATCCCGTTGCATAACATAGCCTGCATCGCCTTAGGAAACACAGGAGCAACCCGCTGAGCTTGGTGTTTCTCATTAATCACATGCCATAGTGCAGTGCCTACGCAGGCTAAAAACAATAAGCCTGTTTCACTGGCAGGACCAACAGCATCCTTTTGAATCACTGGTGTCAGCGGCTTATCCTGCTCCCTCAGTCCTGTTACATCCTTAATATATCGGAGCACTGCTTTGCCGGTATCATCTTTTGTTTTTAAGGTCTCGACTTGGTGCACATTATTTTTGGTGCGACCTTTAAAATAATCACTTTCGATGTGAGTAATAGCGCCATTGATACGCCTGACAAATTTAAAGTCGCGCAGGGTAAGCTTTGGTATATCGCTTGCTTGCACCGTCTGAAAGGCCATCATATAGCTAAATAACAAGGACTCTGCCAGTGAGACTGGCATTGTCTCATTATCAGGGGAGGAGTCAGCGTGAAGCGCAAGCCTCCTTAAAAAGTCAAAATCAAATAACCCCGCCTTTTTTATAGTGGTAAAGAACCCATTGGTGCGGTAGCCAGATGTCGCTTTTATCGGTTGGTTTGCCAGTAGTTTGTCGAATATCTCTTTTCGACATGGCGGTAAAGTCTCAGTAAAGACCACCAGTTCCAGCGCATCCTTTAAATGAGGGATATCATCGATAAGTTGCATCAGCTTTTGTCTGAGACGATTAAACATTTCAGTCTTTGCGCTTCTGATACGCTGTGGCTTTGACTGAGCATCTGTCACGGTAATCTCTGCTAATAACGGAATATCTTCTGGCTTTAAGCCTGCCAGCCTGAAGCTATCAATGAGTGCATTTTTGCAGGTTTGTAAATATAGTAGTGTATTTTCGATGGTGATCCGAAACGAATTCATCAGCACTTTGGGCGAGCCTAACCGCGTGTATAACTCATGGCCTATACCAATATCATCACGGCGCAGCCAGGTATGTTGTGAAAACCATTGATTAAGGTTTATTGGATCAGCCTCCTCCCTTGGCGCAACAGGGGTTTTTGTCAGTGATACAAGATATTCACGTTCGTAATCGGTGAGAGTTTCAGTAAACGCGCCAAGGGCCAGCGCGTCTACTATCATTAATTTGGTTTGATCAAGTCCTGTGGATTGTGTTTTCACGCCCCCCACACTGACGCGCCAAGTTTCATAATCTTTAAGCCAGGTGGCACGGTTTTCATCGGTCAAATCTATGATATCCAGATAGCGCCACACATGCTTAAATACTGCTAGCCCTTCTTTTCTTGCTTCTGAAAAATCATCCGTCATCAAGTAGCGATACGCAGCAGCGTTGAATACGCCAAACATTAACTGTCGTGTTCGGGAGTGATCTGGTTCTAAAGTGATTGTAAACGCTGGGAGGTGCCGACTCTTTGGGATGTGCAGCACAGTGTCGTTAGGGTTGTAAGGAAGCGGTATGACATCTTGATTGGCTTGAATCTCATTTGCTATTAACGCTTGCTCATCCAGTAATACTTGTTGCAATTGCAGATCATAGAACGCCTTTTTGGAGAGGGTGTCGATAATGTCAGTCATACAGAACTCCCGAGAGAAACGCCTCTTTGATGTGGCAGCTTCGTATGTATGTTTTGGTAGTTTCAGGAGCTTTACCGTCTTTGGCGTTATGCCCCATCAACTTTGCCACTAGCAGGTATACCGCTGATGTGGCTGTCACACTATCGATTTTTACCTGATTTTCTTTACAGGCATCGTAAAACTTATCCGTACCAAAACTATGCCTTAATACGTGACCTGTATGATCATCTTCCAGCATCTGCAAATGTCCTGGTAAAGCACCACTTCTCTGCAACTCGAACACTTTCTTTTTAGTTCGCGTAAAAGCTCTGGATGCCGCGTTTTTGGAAATCGGTGTGCCGTAATCGTTGTAACTCGCATTAAGCAGTAGGGTGTTCTCAGCTGACTCAGGGCGCTCGTTGTCACAATATTCCTTGTAACGTTCCAATAGGCTTCGGTGGATATAAAGCGTTCGGGATTCACCCCCACCGGTGTTACGAGGCGCTTTGGTGTATTGACCTTGCAGATAATACCTGAACTCCATTTGCTCTGGATGTTGTGCCATTTCCAAAAACAAGGACTTGAAACCAGGATGCTTTTTATTGCCTACCATAAAGTCCTCAATTAACAGCCCTTGATTTTCTTTACTGCGAAGCCCTAACTCGCCGCCACCGCGAAGTAGCAACTCATCTCGAAGACTGTCGGTATTGCGGTACAAAATGGAACGCAATTCAGGGGTAAGGTATTTTACTGAGGTTCGACGTTTCGTGTTCCTTTTCATTACCGACTTTAATCTTGGTTTTACCCGAATATCTTTGGCATTGGTAAATCCAGTCATCGCCAGGTAATTGTAATAATCCCGAAGAGCCATCAAATAATGCTCTACCGTATGCTCACCAGCTCCTTGCTCTTCAATGATGACCGTGTTGATGTAGTAATTTAATAACTCTTCAGGAATATTGTGATGTCTATCGATACTGACCTGGGTGTTGAGTTGACTGTACTGAACTAACCAGTTGAAGAAGTGCTCTAATTTATTGTGAAGTATCGTTAGCGTGACATTGGATATTTCTTCTTCCAAATAAGTTGTCGTTGCAAACTTATGCTCTCCATCGCGGGTCACTCGCTTCCAAACTACACCCGTTCGACTAACGGCTTTGCTGAATAATGTAGGAAGTAGAAGTATAGAAAGGTCTTCTGCCATAAAAATATGGCATTGATGATATTCAGATTTTTGAGAGGAAATAAATTGCATGCAGATATACTTATTGAGATACCTGCATAGTAATAGCAAATAAGTGTAACTATGGATACAAATTTAGCATTTAAATACAACTACATATTTCACAGCCATTTATCTAAACGTAATATAAGTGTGGTAGGCTGGTTTACCGATTTATCCATGCCTTTTCTCCGCTGCTGTTGCGTATCTAAGTATAGTCTGAGACCCTTTGAACAGAGTAAGGGTTCTGAATTCTGATATGTAGGCTTGTTGAGGACAAAACAACTGGGTAAGATGCAATGAGTTATGTAACAGAATTATTAAAGAATGAATTGGTCTGCTTCCACCCAACCTGCCATTGAATGGCTGAACCGTTTGCCGCAACAGCGCCTGAACTTCTGGCTGTCAGGGCTTTTTGTTGTGCTGTTTTGCTGGTTATTGGCGAAGTTAAGCTGGCAACTAGTACCTGTTCCGCAAGCCGAAGCCATTAGTGCTGCTGTTACTGTAACAGGCAAGACTGCTCCTGATCTGAAAGCATTGTTAGATGCCAGTTTATTTGGTAAAGCATCAGCACAAGCAGAAGTAGCCCCTGTTGCTGCGCCTACTACAGCGCCTAAAACTACGTTAAATGTCAAACTGACCGGCGTAGTGGCTATTGGTGGCAAACCTGAACAAGGTTCTGCTGTGATCGAAAGTCAGGGTTCTGAACAAACTTATGGGGTGGATGATAAAATTGAAGGCACCAGCGCCAGTTTAAGTCAGGTATTTGAAGACAGAGTGCTGCTGAAAGTCTCGTCTCGTTTTGAAACTCTGATGCTGGATGGCATAGAGTTTCAACAAATGGCTGCAGACAACGGGTCATTGCGGGAAGTGGATTACCGGCCGCAACCTGAGCCTATGATGGACGGGCCTCAGCCTCCTATGGAAGAGTTAGCGGATGTACGTCAGGAAATGATGTCGGAGCCGATGAAGTTTTTCGACTATATTCGTGCTTCGCCTCAATACCGCAACGGTCAGCTCTATGGTTACCGTGTCATGCCGGGTAAAGATCCGGCCTTGTTTGAACGCATGGGTTTAAAAGCCAATGACGTGGCTGTGGAAATTAACGGTACGCCGTTAAATGACATGCAGCAGGCCATGATGGTGATGAATGAATTACGTGAAGCAACTCAGGCTTCTATTAAGGTTGAACGTGACGGCCAGACCAGAGACATTGTCTTTAGTCTGTCACAATAATAATTAATTAAGATGGTTAAACTCTAATGAAGTCAGTGACATCTTCTCGTTTGCATATTTCCCGTTGGTTTGGTTTAGGTGCTATAGCCCTGTTGAGTTTTTTTGCAACTGCAACTGAATATCAGCCGAATTTCAAAGGCACAGATATCAACGAATTTATTAATATCGTTGGTAAAAATCTGAATAAAACCATCATTGTTGACCCTCAGGTCCGTGGTCGTATTAACGTGCGCAGCTATGAAATGCTGAACGAAAAACAGTATTACCAGTTTTTCTTAAACGTACTGGAAGTTTATGACTTCTCCGTCGTTGAAATGAAAAGTGGCGTGCTGAAAGTGGTGCGACAAAAAGATGCCAAAACCTCGAATATTCCGGTGGTCAGTGACAACGATGCTGCCGTGGGGGATGAAATGGTCACCCGTGTGGTGCAGGTAAAAAACGTTTCAGTACGTGAATTAGCACCTTTGCTACGCCAGTTTGTGGATCAAAGTGGCGGCGGCAGCGTGGTGAACTATGACCCGTCCAACGTCATTATGATGACGGGCCAGGCCGAAACAGTGAATCGTTTGGTCGACATTATTTCCCGGGTCGATAAAGCCGGTGATCAGGATTTAGAAATCATCAAACTCAGTTACGCTTCTTCGGCTGAAGTTGTACGTATTCTGGAAAATATTTATAAAAATCAGGGCAAAGCTGAACAACCTGAGTTTTTAATTCCAAAAATTGTCGCCGACGAGCGCACCAACAGCGTCATTGTCAGTGGTGAACGTCAGGCGCGGGAGCGTGTTGTTGCTTTAGTGCAGCGCTTAGATGCTGAGCTGGAAAGTCAGGGCAATACCAGGGTGTATTACCTGAAATACGCTAAAGCTGAAGATTTAGTCAAAGTGCTGCAAGGCGTCAGTGCCAGTATAGCGGCTGAAGTTCAGGGGGGAACTCAGGCGCAGGGGGCCCGCACAGCAAGTAAAAGCCGTGATGTCAGTATCGAAGCTCATGCTGAAAGTAATTCATTAGTTATTACGGCTCAGCCAGATGTGATGCGTTCACTGGAAGATGTGATTCGTCAGGTTGATATTCGCCGTGCTCAGGTTTTAGTTGAAGCCATTATTGTGGAAGTGGCTGATAACGCCGGTGCTAATTTAGGTGTGCAATGGATTAGTGCTCAGGGGGGGATGACTCAGTTTAATAATGGCGTAGTACCAGTCAGCGCTATAGCTGCTGGTGCTGCTGCTGCAAGAACGGTAAAAGGCAACACTGTCATTATCGACGGACAAACTACAGTAAATCCGGACCAGGATGGTAACTATGAACCACTTGCTAAAGCCCTGGGCGGCGTAACAGGTATGATGCTGGGTGTGGTGAAAAACGACTGGGGCGCTATTTTGCAGGCCGTGACCACTGACAGCAATTCCAATATTCTGGCCACTCCTTCTTTGACCACCCTGGATAACCAGGAGTCCTCTTTTATTGTTGGTGAAGAAGTTCCGGTGAAAACCACCACCAGCCCTGGTTCAGGTGGCACCAACCCTTTTACGACCTTAGACCGTATTGAAGTAGGTATTAAGTTAAAAGTTACGCCTCAGATCAACGAAGGCAATGCGGTTAAATTAACCATAGAGCAGGAAGTGTCTGGTCGTAACGGTGATATTGAAGGCAACCCTATTATCGCCAAAAGGGAAATTAAAACCACAGTACTGGCCGACAATGGCGCTACCGTGGTTTTGGGGGGGTTAATAGATGAAGATGTGCAACAAAGTGAATCTAAAGTGCCGCTTTTAGGTGATATTCCTGTATTGGGTGCCTTATTCCGCTCTACTTCTTCAAGCAAACGTAAACGTAACCTGATGATCTTTATCCGAGCCACTATTATGCGCGACGACGGTTTGCTCAGTGAAGTCAGTCAGCGTAAATACAACTATGTGCGGGCGCAGCAACTGGCTCAGGGCGAAAAAGGTATTAACCTGATGCCTGGCGCTGAAACCCCAGCTATGCCGGAATTTGACGATACGTTAATTATTCCGCCGACTTTTGATGAATACCTGCAGAAAAAAGAAAGTCAGGATAAAGACGTTGTGAAGCCTGCAGAGCCGGGAGCTAACTAATGTCTGCTGTTGATCTGAACGAGATGCAGCCGGTCGCAGCCAAAGTGCGTTTGCCTTTTGGTTTTGCTAAACGTTTTGGTGTCTTGTTGCAGGCTCAGGCGGATGGCTGGTTGTTGTATGTTAACCCGCAAACACCACCGGCCGCCTTGCTGGAAGTGCGGCGTTTGTTGTCTGTTTCTTTTAAAGTGCAGAAACTGCAACAGACTGAATTTGATGCGTTATTGGAGGCTTCTTATCAGCGTGATTCCTCTGAAGCTCAGCAAATCATGCAGGACATTGGCAACGAGGTGGACTTAGCCTCTTTAGCGGACGAAATTCCTGAAACTGAAGATTTGTTAGAAAACGAAGACGACGCGCCGATCATTAAACTGATCAACGCTATGCTCGGCGAAGCTATTAAGCTGGGCGCTTCGGATATTCATGTCGAAACCTTCGAAAAAAATCTGGTGGTGCGTTTTCGGGTCGATGGCGTATTGCGTGAGGTATTAAAACCCAACCGTAAATTATCCAGCTTGCTGGTGTCCCGTATTAAAGTGATGGCCAAACTGGATATAGCGGAAAAGCGTGTGCCACAAGATGGTCGTATCAGCTTGCGTATCGCAGGCCGGGCTGTGGATGTGCGGGTGTCGACTATGCCATCCAGCCATGGTGAGCGGGTGGTTATGCGTTTGCTCGATAAAAATAACTCGCATCTGGATTTAAACAAGCTGGGTATGACACCAGCTATACAAAAAACCTTCTCACAACTTATTTTAAAACCACACGGCATTATTCTGGTTACAGGCCCCACAGGTTCAGGTAAAAGTACCACCTTGTATGCAGGCTTGACCGAAATCAACACCAAAGACCGCAATATTCTGACGGTAGAAGATCCTATTGAATATGAGCTGGAAGGCATAGGCCAGACGCAAGTCAATACCAAGGTGAATATGACCTTTGCCCGTGGTTTACGCGCTATTCTGCGTCAGGATCCTGATGTGGTGATGGTGGGTGAAATCCGTGACTTAGAAACTGCACAAATTGCGGTGCAGGCCAGTTTAACAGGCCACTTAGTGTTAAGTACTTTGCACACCAATACCGCTTCCGGGGCTATTACCCGTCTGGAAGATATGGGCGTTGAACCCTTTTTATTATCCTCCAGTTTATTGGGGGTATTGGCGCAGCGTCTGGTTCGTACTTTATGTGTGCATTGTAAACAGGCGCACGAACCGGACAAAGAAGAGCGGGCTTTACTTGGTGTGGCAAAAAAAGAAGGATCAGTCATTTACCGTGCTATAGGCTGTGAGCATTGTAATCAGACAGGCTATCGAGGCCGAACCGGTATTCATGAGTTACTGGTGGTTGATGAACACACCCGTGAATTAATCCACAACGGCAAAGGCGAGCAGTCGATTGAGAAATACATTCGCACTCAAGGCCCCAGTATCCGTCAGGATGGTTTCAGTAAAGTATTAACAGGTGAAACCACACTGGAAGAAGTGTTGCGTGTGACCCGAGAGGACTTGTAGTGCCAGCTTTTGAATACCAGGCCATGGACGCCAGAGGGCGTCGTAGTAAAGGTGTACTGGAAGCCGACAATGCGCGTCAGGCCAGGCAATTATTGCGTGAGCAAAAACTGACACCGCTCAGTTTAGAGTTGGCTTCACGGCAGGAAAAACTGCTGGCGTCCGGTAAAAAATGGTTTCAGTCCGGCATCAGTGCCAGCGAACTGGCCTTGATCACCCGCCAGATGTCGACCTTAATAGAAGCAGGTTTACCGATAGAAAATGCTTTGCTGGCGGTGTCTGAGCAATGTGATAAAGCCCGTTTGCAAAGCATGATGATGTCAGTGCGCTCTAAAGTAGTGGAAGGGTACAGTCTGGCCGAAGGCCTGGCAGAGTTTCCTTATGTGTTTGACCATCTGTTTACCTCTATGGTGGCTGCGGGAGAAAAATCAGGCCATTTAGATGCGGTATTAAACCGGCTGGCTGATTACACTGAACAACGTCAGCATATGCGTAGCCAGATTATGCAAGCGCTGCTTTATCCCGCTATTCTGACCTTTTTTGCTGTGGCAGTGATCAGTATTTTGCTGGCCGCTGTGGTGCCGCAAATAGTGGGGCAGTTTGAGCATATGGGCCAAAGTTTACCCGGCTCTACGTTGTTTTTAATTGCCGCCAGTGAATTTTTACGTTCCTACGGTTTGCTGGTGCTGCTGGCTATTATTCTGGCCATAGCGGCCTTTAAGCGGGCGTTGAAAAAACCGGCTTTTAAACTGAAAATAGATACTCATCAGTTAAAACTTGGCCTGATTGGTAAAGTCAGCCGGGGTTTAAACACGGCCCGTTTTGCCCGTACTTTAAGTATTTTAAATGCCAGTGCTGTGCCTCTGCTTGAAGCGATGCGGATCAGTGCTGATGTGCTGGATAACAGCTTTATGCGCCGGTCTATTGCCGAAGCGACGCTAAAAGTGCGCGAAGGTTCTTCACTGAAAAATGCGCTGGAGCAAACTAAATTATTCCCGCCTATGATGCTGCATATGATTGCCAGCGGTGAAAAAAGTGGACAGCTCGATGGTATGTTAGAGCGCGCTGCCAATACGCAGGACAGGGAATTTGAAACCCTGGTCACTGTCTCACTAAAAGTATTTGAACCTGTTTTAGTTGCCGCTATGGCTGGCATAGTTTTATTTATTGTGATGGCGATTCTGCAGCCTATTTTGGCATTAAACAATTTAGTCGGAGGTTAAAAAATGCAACAACAAAAAGGTTTTACCTTATTAGAAGTGATGGTGGTTATTGTTATTCTGGGTGTCATCGCCAGTATGGTAGTACCTAACTTAATGGGCAATCAGGAAAAAGCCGCACGGCAGAAAGTGGTAGTGGATATTCAGCAGCTGGAAAATGCGCTGGATTTATACAAGCTGGATAACGGCTTTTATCCAACCACAGAACAAGGTTTACAGGCTTTAGTGACTCAGCCTACCTCTGAACCAATGCCACGTTCTTTTCCTGAAGGTGGTTTTATTAAACGTCTGCAAAGAGATCCATGGGATAACGAATATCAGTTAGTCAGTCCGGGCGAAATGGGCCGTATTGATGTGTATTCGATGGGGCCAGACCGTGTTGCAGGTACAGACGACGACATTGGCAACTGGAACATGGATGCGCCGGACCCACAGCGAAACTAAAAAATGAAACATCACCGCGGTTTTACCTTGCTTGAAATCATGTTAGTGATGCTGTTACTGGGTTTAATGGCATCTTACGTGGTGGTGAATTTTGTCAGCGAATCCCGCACGGCGCGTCTTCAGAAAGAAACCAACCGCCTGCAGCAACTGGTGCAGGTGGTGTCTGAAACCGCCATTTTAAAACAACAGGATTTTGGCCTGGTGCTGAGCGGCAAAGGCTATCAGTTTCTGGTGCACAACGGGGTACAATGGCTGGAAGTGGGGGAACCTAAATTTATGCAGTTTCACCCCTGGCCAGAAACAGTGCAGGCAGAACTGGAACTGGAAGGTTTAAACTGGGCAGAAGACAGTATTTTAGGCCAGGAAGAATTCCGCAAGTTACAGGAAGAGTTACTAGAGCAACAGGCTGAAGAAGAAAACAAAGACGGCAAAGCCAAAGACCCGACCAAGGCTCGCGAAAGACCATTGTTGCCAAATATCTATATTTTGTCTTCAGGCGACATCAGCCCTTTTCAACTGGTGCTTTCGGATGAAACAGAGCGTCCTTTTTGGTATCAGACACTGATAGGCGAATACAGTATTCCGCTGATTAAGTCTGAACTGGAAAACAGCAGACCATGAGAAGCAAAGGCTTTACTCTGATAGAGTTGTTGATTGCAATGGCCGTGTTTGCCACAGCCGGCGCTGCTGTGATGAAAACAGCATCTGAGCATATGAATTCTATCTCTCATCTGGAAAATATGACCTTTGCATCCTATGTGGCAGAAAATCAGCTGAATGCGGTGTTTCTGGAGAAAGTCTGGCCACTAAAAAGTGAACAGAAAACCGTAGAGTTTGCCAACCGTAACTGGCTGTGGCAGCAGCAAATAAACAAAACACCTGACGCTAATTTTAGTGCTGTAGTGGTGAAAGTCAGTCTGGCCGATAACCCGGAAAAAGTGCTGTATCAGTTGCAAACTTATGTAGGTAAACCTGATGCTGAACGTTAACAGGGTCCGTGGTTTTACCTTTATTGAAATGTTATTGGCGATGGCAATTTTTGCCTTAGTAGGTTTAGCTTCAGCCAGCGTTTTATCAAGTGTAACTGAGTCTGATGCAGCATCGCAAAAAGCCGCTGAACGACTGGCACAAATACAACGTTTTTTCCTGATTTTAGAGCGCGATTTAGCGCAAATCAGTGCACGGCAGATCAGGGTGGACGGTGAAGAGCCATTACGTTCGCCTTTAATAGGTGAAAAACTGATGCTGGAAAGTGATGAAGGTGGTTTTGCTTTTGTGCACAGCGGCTGGCGTAACCCGGGTATGGTGTTACCTCGCAGTGAAATTCAGGCTGTGGCTTATCGTTTACGTGAAGGCAAAATTGAGCGGCTTTTTAGCTTGTTTCCTGATTCAGTAACGGGCACTGAACCCAAAGTACAGCCTTTGCTGGACAGGGTGACTGGTTTTAAAGTGGAGTTTTTAAAAGATGAAGAGTGGCAGGAAAACTGGAATGAAGAGAAGTTACCTAAAGCTATTCGTTTAACCATCAGTCATGAGCAACTGGGTGAAATGCAGCGCTTTTATACACTGATGAATGGGTTAACCTGATGCGGCGTCAGGCAGGTGTGGCTTTAGTGGTTGTGATGATGATTGTCGCCTTTGTGGTGGTGATTGCCGTGGGCATGAGTGGACGTTTGCAGCTGCAGTTGCAGCGCCAGCTGAATTTGCAGCAACAACAACAAGCCTATTGGTATGGTATAGCGGCAGAGCAAGCCAGTATTCAGTTGCTGAAAAGCACGGTAGCAGGTAAAGAAACTGTGAACCTGTCCCAAGACTGGGCCTTGTTGGGTGCCACTTTTCCGGTCGACAATGGCAGCATTACCGGCAAGCTGATTGATTTGCAAAGTTGTTTTAACTTAAATAATTTACAACGACCTGCCGGGCAGCAGCAGGTGGGGGCTGGCCAGACGACCAACCAAAAAGCCTTTCAGCGTTTGCTGGAATTAAAGGCAACAGATTTGTCGATGCCAGCTGAGTATTTAACCGCCCGCGTCAGCGACTGGCTGGATGCAGACAGTTTATTGCAAACTGCAGGTGGTGCAGAACAGGATGACTATGCTGGTTTGCAAATGCCGTTTTATACCGCCAATAGTTTAATGGGCTCGACCTCAGAATTGCGGGTCATGCTGGATTTAACCCCGGCAGATTATGAACTGGTACGGCCCTGGGTTTGTGTGATCCCCAAAAGCAGCACCAGTAAACTGAACCTTAATACTATTACGGTAGAAAATGCGGCCTTATTAGCGGCTTATATTCCTGAACTGGATGAAGGGACGGCGTCAGATTTAATTAGCAGCAGGCCAGAAGAAGGTTTTGCCACTATAGATGAAGTATGGGCCAGTCCTCAGTTGGCGAATATCAGCGTCACGGATGAGGTTAAAGCCATGATGACAATAAATTCTAATTATTTTGTGCTCGAAACCACAGTGACTTATATGGATACCATCTTTAATCTGGCTTCTGTATTGGTGATTGACGAGCAACAAAAAGTAAAAGTGATAGCGCGGCGGTTTGGAGGCCAGTGGTGAACGAACAATTAATAATAAGACTGGGCAGTCAGCCACAGCAGCCAATCAGTTGGTTGGTATGGTCCGCCATCAATAAAGAGATTATCGCCAGCGGTCAGTTGGCATCTTCCGACGAACTGGCTGCGTTGTCAGAACGTTTAGGCCGTCGTCCCGTGGTGGCTTTAGTGCCAGCTGCTGACGTGGTGTTAAGCGAAGTGTTATTACCGGCCAAACCCAACCGTCAAATTATCCAGGCTTTGCCCTATATGCTCGAAGAAGAGCATGCAGAGGATATTGAGCAGTTGTACCTGGCTTTGGGCTTATGTCAGCAGCGTGGTAAAGAATACTGGCAACAAGTGGCTTTATGTAAAAAAACTCAATTGGAACAATGGGTCGGCTCATTGGTTGTCGCTGGTTTTCAGCCCATCCAGTTAGTGCCAGATGCGTTGTTATTACCAGAACATCAGGACGGAGCTTCCGCCATTGAGTTGTCTGGTCAGTGGTTATTGCGGCAGGGCCCATGGCAGGCATCCAGTATTGAACCGAATTGGTGGCCTGATTTTTTAAGCCTGGCCAATATCGAACTCATTTACAGTTATAGCCCATGGCCAACAGAGATATTGCAGAATGTCCAGGCGGCTGAACCTGAATTGCCACTGGCTTTGTTAGCGCAGCAACTGCCAGAACAACGCTTTAGTTTATTGCAGGGCCAGTACGCACCGAAAAAAGCGAAGAATAAAGTCTGGTCATTATGGCAAACCTCCATAGTGCTGGGCGCCAGCTGTTTAGCTTTGTATCTGCTCGTCTTAGGTGCTCAGGTGTGGCAACAAGGCCAACTGCTGCAGCAACAAAGAGCAGAACTGGTGACTCTGTATAAAAGTCGCTTCCCTGCTGAATCAACCCGGGATATTTCCCGCCAGCTGGCCCGTAAGTTACAAGGCGCAGGCAGTGGTCAGGACGCCAGTTTATTCAGCTTACTGAATGAATTGCAGCAGGAATTGGCTGCGACAACCAATATGCGTTTAGACAACTTACGCTACGACCAAAAAAACAGTGAATTGCGCTTTCAGGCTGAAGCGGACAGCTTCCAACGCTTTGACCACTTAAAAACCCGACTGGAACAAAAAGGTTTTGAAGTGAAACAAGGGGCTTTAAGTAATGACGCTGGCAAAGTGCAGGGCACTGTAGCGATGAAGGTGAAAGCATGAAAAATTGGCAGGATAGACAATTTTCACAGCCGCAGGCTGCCCGTCAGGATACGGCACATGGAGGTGCCGTATGAAAAATTGGCAGGATAGACAATTTTCACAGCCGCAGGCTGCCAGTCAGGGTAATGCATATGGAGGTAGCTTATGAGCCGAATGCAACAACAACTACAACGCTGGTGGCAATCGCTACAAAAACGTGAACAACAACTAGTGCTGGGTGCTGGTGTCACTTTAGCTCTGGCGGCTTTTTATTGGCTGCTATGGGCACCTTTACACCTCAATTACCAGAGTCAACAAGTGCAGTTGCAACAGGTCAGTCAGCAGTTGTTGCAGGTCAGCAATTTTCCTGTGGTCTCCACACAGACCAAAGTGCAGGGCAGTCTGACCGATATAATCAGCTCCAGTGCCCGCACTCATAAGATTCAGGTCAGCCGGATGCAGCCACAAAATGATCAGATGCAGGTGATGCTGAACGATATTAGTTTTGATCAACTGCTGACCTGGCTGCATGCTTTGCAGTACCAGCATAATGTCAGCATAGTGCAACTGGATCTGGCAGTGGCCGATGCCCCGGGCATGGTACGTGTCCGTCGTTTATTAGTTGAGTCGTAAATGAATTATAAAAAAATAATACCTGCCGCTATTGGCTTTTATCTGGTGTTTTTAGTGCTGCTGGCACCTGCGGCCTGGTGGTTAAAGTTAGTGCCTTTACCAGCACAAGTGCAATTGGGTCCTGTGACCGGCACTTTATGGCAAGGTCAGGTACAGGCTGTGTCGCTGAATGGCTATGTGTTACCCCAGGTCAACTGGCAATTGAGCCCCTGGTCTTTATTGGTGGGAAAACTGGCGTTGAATTTGGATATAGGCCAAATCCGGCAAACCACTTTGCCTTATGCCAAAGCTCAGTTGTCTTATGGTTTCTCCGGTCTGGAGCTGCAATCCAGTCAGCTACGTTTACCCGTAGAGCCCATAGTGCCTTTACTGAAATTACGTTTGCCATTTCAGGTGGCGGCCAGTGGCACTATGTTGCTGAATATTCAGAATTTCAGTATGGGGCAGCCCTGGTGTGAACAGCTGTCGGGCAAAGCCAGCTGGCTCGAGGCGAAATTTCAGGCGCCATCGGGCTGGATCGATCTTAAAGCCATAGATGCCAATTTAAGTTGTGAACAAGGTCAGTTGCAACTGGTGACTGAAGCTGGCAATCCGCTGGCGCTGCATGTCACAGCTTTAATAGGTGAACAGGGCAAATACCAGCTTAATGGTACTATGAAACCAGACGCCAGCTTGCCAAAAGAAGTGCATCAGGCGATGCAGTTTGTTGGCCAGCCGGACGCTGAAGGGCGCTTTACTCTGAAGTTACAGAGCAACTAGCTGTACCGTGAATAGCCGCCAGTAACACCGAATAATCTTCTATAGCCGGAAACTCAGTGATAGCTCTGCTGGGTTTTTGGCTGTCAGGATTGGCCACAGCCAACAAGTGGCCAATACCAAAACGTTGCGCCGATTGTAAAATGGGCAAACTGTCGTCGACAAACAAAGTGCGCTTCGGATCAAAACCAAAACGTTGTTGCAGCTGCTGCCATAACTCCTGTTGTTCTTTTGTCACGCCAAATTCATGAGTCGACACCAGTATGTCTATGTAGCTGGCAAGCTCAGTACGCTCTATTTTTAGTGACAACGAATCCGGGTGGGCATTGGTCACCAGTATCACTTGGCGGCCCGAGTTCTTTAACGCAGTTAAAAAAGCCGGTGAATCGGCGCGCATCTGAATTTTATCCATCACTTCACGTTTTAATGCGGTGATAGGCAGCGCCAGTCTTTTGGTCCAGTAATCCAGGCAATACCACTCAATTTTACCGTTCAGTTCATGGTATTCGGCTTCCAACTGTTGTTTGGCGTCCGTCAGACTAATACCACTGAGTTCTGCCCAGCGTTTTGGTAAATGCTCCAGCCAGAAGTAGTTATCAAAGTGTAAATCCAGCAAAGTACCGTCCATATCCAGCAAAACGGTATCAATTTGTCTCCAGTCCAGCATAGGTTTTTCCAGCTAATCCATTTATAGTAAGGCGATGGCCCATTGTAGCAGAGGCAGTTTTATGGCGCAGCGCGACAGCGACAAAGAAAAACCGCAGATTTTAGAGCAAAAACTGGTCGCACAAAGCCGGCTGTTTAAAATTGAACAACTGGATCTGCAATTCAGCAACGGCGAAAAACGTACTTACGAGCGGATGAAAGGCGGTAGCCGTGGCGCCGTGATGGTGGTGGCTTGCCCTGATCCTCAGCATTTTTATCTGATCCGTGAATACTGTGCCGGCACCCATGATTACCAGTTAGGTTTCCCTAAAGGCCTTATTGACCCGGGCGAAACAGCAGCTGAAGCCGCCAACCGTGAACTGCAGGAAGAAATAGGATTTAAAGCGGCCCGATTAATTCCGTTAAAAACCGTGGCCTTAGCTCCAGGTTACTTTAGTGCTACAATGCATATTGTATTGGCATTGGATTTAACAGCGTCCAGCCTGCCGGGCGATGAACCCGAACCTTTGGAATTGGTCCCCTGGCAGTGGCAACAGCAGTTTGAGTTGTTAGATCAAAGCGATTTCACTGAGGCCCGCAGTGTAGCGGCTTTGTTTTTAGCCCGAGATTATCTGGACAAGCATCAGGATGTTTTTAAGTAGGTTATTGGAACCAGTCAAAGACGCAGCTCGTGCAGCTGGGGATACCTTGTGGTCTATGTACCAGAGTGGCGACTTTGAATCCAAAAATAAAGCGGATGAAAGTCCTGTCACCAGCGCTGATTTAGCGGCCAATGCACTGATTTTAAACGCTTTAACTGAACTTGCTCCGGAAATTCCTGTTGTCTCTGAAGAAATGCATTTACTGCCGCTGCGCCAGCGCCAGGATTGGCCACGCTATTGGCTGATTGACCCTATGGACGGCACTCAGGAGTTTATTGCCCGCAGTGGCGATTTTGCCGTCAGTATAGCGCTGGTGGAGCATGGCTGGCCTGTATTGGGGGTTATTTACTGGCCGAAAGAAAAAATCTGGTATTACGCTACCCGTGGTAATGGCGCTTTTAAGCAGCAGCAGCATTTGATCAATCGTATTCAGGTCAATCAGCATCAACCTGGTGATGTACTTAAAATAGCCGTCAGCCGTCGTCAACCCATTGAGCATATTCATCAGTTGCTCAACACTCCGGCCAGTTCAGAATTTATTGCGTTGGGCAGCTGCTCACTAAAAAGCTGTTTAGTGGCTGAAGGTGGCGCCGATTGTTACTTACGTTTAGGCCCAACAGGCGAATGGGATACCGCTGCTGTGCACGTGATAGTCGAAGAAGCGGGCGGAAAAATTCTGGATAGTCAGTTTGCGCCTTTAAGTTATAACCAGCGTGAAACCTTATCCAATCCCGACTTTATGGTAATTGGCCGCTCTGAAGTGCCATGGACAGAATTGATCCGGGCCCATAGTGCAACCCGGACTTTAGGCTGATTTCAGAACGCGTCATTCTCCAGCTCACCTTGTTTTACCAGCTGTCGCCATTGCTGTTTGGTGATGATGTCCACACTTTCATGTAACTCTGAATACAAGATCACCAACTGGTCGGCTTTAAGCTGAAGTTTCACCTGAGCCACTTTATCGCTCAGGCTAATATCCTGCTCACCATACTCAGTGCCCTCACGTAATACAAAAGCTTCGATCAGGCCATCGAGCGTATCTGCGGACAATTCCTGGTAGGGGATCAGTAACATCAGTGGTTTCCTAAAAATTGGGTAAGGTAAGGTGGCAGTTGTTGCTCCAGATAATACTCCGCTTTAAAAGGTGTATTGCTGGTAACAAAACCAACATGACCACCATGTCGGGATAACAACAACTGCACATAAGGTGGCATTTCATCAGCTTTGGGTAATACAGCTGGTGATAAAAACGGGTCATCTTTGGCATGCACCAGTAATAAGGGCACACGTACTTGTTTTAAAAAGGCTTTGCCACTGGATTTTTGGTAATAGTCATCTGCATTCTGAAAACCGTGTAGGGGGGCTGTCAGCAAATCATCAAAGTCCCTGATGGTTTTTAATGCCAGAATTTGCGCTTTGCTGACGGGCAAAGGAAAATCTCTGTGTCTTTCCAGTTTACGCAGCATAGTGGCTTTTAAGCGGCCCAACAGATACTGCTGATAGACTTTGCTGCCACCCTGGTTGATACGCTGTGCACTGGGAGCTAAGGCCAAAGGCGCTGACACGGCCACCGCAGCTTTCAGCACGCACTGTGCTCCCTGTTCGCCACAATACTTCACCAACACATTGCCACCTAAAGAAAAACCAACAGCGGCCAACTGACGGCCCGGATAACGCAGCTGAAGCTGAGCCACCAAATAGGCCAGGTCTGCAGTATCCCCTGAATGGTAAGCGCGAGGCAGGCGATTGGCGACGCCGTTACAACCGCGGAAATGCATTAAAACCGCTGTAAAGCCTTGTTGCTGTAAGGCGTGCAACATACCAGCTGCATAGTGGCTATGGATATTACCTTCCAGACCATGCAACACCAGCACTATTGGCTTATCTGCCACCAGCTCCGGGTTTTCTGTCCAGTTCAGTTGAATATGATCGCCATCCGGTAATGCCAGCATTTCTGTTTCTGTCGCCAAAGCGCGACGAGGCGCCAGATATTTGGCCACTATGGTTTGCAGATGGCAGTTACGTAACCACCATGCAGGCTTAAAAGCCGGGGGAAGTTTTACAATTTCAGGGGCTTGCAAAATCAACAGTCCTACTTAACAATCAAAGTCACTTTCTCTGGCCGGACCACAACAGCAATGAACAGACGCCAGTTTATTTTTCGCTCTCTTGCGCTGACAGTAGCTGCCAGCACAGGCTACGCAGTATATCAGTATCAATCTCTGCAAGGCAGTGACAATGCGGCTGTTCTGGTATTGGATGCGTTATTACCCGCTGTGCTGATGGGGGCTTTACCTGCTGACTCTGCTTCGCAACAATTGTCGTTGCAGCAAAGCCGGGATGCGGTCTTAGACTTTCTGGCCTATTTACCTCAACATCAGCAACAACAACTCAATCAGTTATTCCAGTTATTGCAGCAGGATCTGGCGCGGCTGGCATTAACGGGGCAATGGTTGCAGCTGGCAGATTTACCGCTGTTGCAGCGTCTGGATTTGTTATTAAGCTGGCGCGACAGTTATTTTTCTTTGTTACAACAAGCCTTTAGTGGTTTGCGCGAACTGATCTACGGCGCTTTTTATGGTCAGCCACAACATTGGCTGTCTCTTAACTACACCGCGCCGGAGTTTAATCCATGAAAAATCTGATTGCCGATGGTGTAGCCGCAGGCTGGTCTTATCTGGATGCTTCCACTTTAACTGCAGATAAGCAGTTTGAAGCAGACGTGGTGATAGTAGGTTCTGGTGCCGGTGGTGCTATGGCGGCTGAACAGCTTAGTTTAGCTGGCCTTAAAGTGATTATTCTGGAAATGGGCGCTTTGTATGAAGGCAAAGACTTTCAGCAGCAGGAGCGCTGGGCTTATCCTGCTTTGTATCAGGATGGAGCTGGCCGCAAAACCCTGGATCAAAGCATAGGTATATTGCAAGGCCGCACTGTAGGTGGCTCTACTACGGTTAACTGGACTACTTCTATTCGCACCCCGGAAAAAACACTGGAGTATTGGCGTGCTGAATTTGGTTGTGATTTTAGCTCCGACAATTTAGCGCCTTATTTTCAACAGGCCGAACAGCGGCTGAATATCCATCCATGGCCAGTGCCACCTAATGCCAATAACGATAAACTGAAACAAGGCTGTGAAGCTTTAAGCTGGCAATACACTGTGATTAACCGCAATGTCAGCGGCTGCGCCAATCTGGGTTATTGTGGTATGGGCTGCCCCATTAATGCTAAACAATCCATGCTGGTCAGCACTATTCCATCGGCTATGCAGGCAGGCGCTATGCTGATAAGCCGGGTATCGGCCCGTGAGCTGAAATGGCAAAATGGGCAAATACAATCATTAGTTGCTGTGCCAGTAGACCCGTATTTTCAGCCTGATTTCAAACTGAAACTGAGCTTTAAAGCAAAATATTACATAGTAGCCGCTGGTGCTATAGGTTCGCCTGCTTTGCTGCTGCGCTCCAAAGTGCCCAATCCTTCAGGTCGGTTAGGTAAACATACGTACCTGCACCCCAGTGTGATTTCCGGTGCTTTGTTTGACGAGGTGATAGCCGGGCATAGCGGCGCGCCCCAGTCGATTTATTCCGACCAGTTTGTCTGGCCTTCGAACGGGCAGATGGGCTTTAAGCTGGAAGTTCCGCCACTGCATCCTGTGTTAATGGCAACCAAGTTAACAGGCTTAGCGCAGTCCCATGCTGCTTTGATGCAGCACTTTAATCAGTTGCAGGTGGTGATTGCATTGCTGCGCGATGGTTTTCATTCGGATAGTCAGGGTGGCACTGTGTTGTTGTCTGATCAGGGCGAGCCCATGCTGGATTACCCTCTTTCAGATTATCTGTGGCAAGGCGTACAGGACGCTTATCTGGCTATGGCCGAGTTGCAGTTTGCGGCTGGTGCTAAGTCGGTATTACCTGTTCATCAGGATGCTGTTTTATATTCCAGCTGGACGCAGGCCCGTGAGGCTATTAAAGCGCTGCCACTCCAAAAATACCGCGCTACTCTTGCATCCGCTCATGTGATGGGAGGCTGTAATATGAGTGCCAATCCGGGCAAAGGGGTAGTTAACCTGCAAGGCCGTCATCATCAACTGGAAAACTTGTCTGTATTTGATGGCTCTGTTTTACCCTCCAGCCTGGGTGCTAATCCGCAATTGACTATTTATGCTCTGGTGTCTTCGTTCACTGAAAAGCTGCTTGCTGAATGGTCTGCTTAACCAACACACACTGAACTGCGTCCAGCCTGTGCATAAATCTGTACGATTGTTATGCAGATCACTTTGTCAGGAAATTGAATTGTGTGAAAAAGGTGATTTAATTGTTTATTGAAGGTTAATTTTGAGGCGGCCTGTATTCCTAAGCTGATACAGGTCGCCACAGCTTTTGCTGAACGACGTAGTGATAAGTGTCTGGCTGTATCAGCTGGTCGCAATCCGGAAACGGATTGCTAAACTTAGTGAATCTCAAGGAGAGATACTATGCGTGAATTAACATTAGAGCAAGTTGAAGAAGTAAGTGGCGGTGGACTGAGCAGCGCAGAAGCAGTTGGCATTTTAAGCGGTATGGGCGTTGCTAAGTTCGGTCTTGGTTGGGCTACCATGGGAGTAGGTGCTGCTTTTGCCGCTGGCCCTCTGATTGTTATTGGGATGTCTGGGTTGGCATTTTATGCAGGGTACAAAATGTTTACCCAGTAGTACTATAACTGAAGAGAACCTTTTCCAGGTTCTCTTCTATCGCACAACAAAGCTTTTTAATCCAATGAAAGGATTGGAGGCCTTATGGAAAGTAACATAGGAAATACATTTTTAATTATCTATCTACTTTACATGCTTCACCTTGTTTACGATATTCGGGAAAGAATTCTTTTAGGTCAAAAGACTAAAGCTATGGGGGGCTCACAATCGCTCTCTGATTTCTTGGTATCGATTTGTAGTGATGACGTAGAGAAGGCGGTGAATACTTATAAGGCGGCTACGGGCTGTGATACTGAGGAGGCGAGAGAATTTGTCCACTCATTGAGAAAGCAATTATCGGAGAGGCTTTCCACCTAGAATTATGTTCAAACCCTCTATAGCTATATGCGTTAAAAAAATACCGTCGCCATCTACCCTAATAGATGATCTTGCAAACTGATTGAGGCGAATGCGAAACATGCTCTGCGTTAAAAGGTTCTCACAGAGCATGTTTTTTAATGATCACTATTCTGCATGCGAAGTTTTATATAAAAAGTAGCCAGCGTAGAACAGGCACAAACCAATCACCAACGCCAGACCGGTAAAGGATATAAAAATAACCGGATCGTTAATAAATTCCTGCCATAAGTTCATGATCTAGCCCTCGCTGTTGTCTGATAGGCTAAGTCTAGAGACAACAACACAAGCTAAACCTGATATAGATCAAAGTTGGACTTTAGATGCCTTCCAACTGCTGGCTTTGTTGATACAGATCAAGTATTTCAGTGTCCAGCTGTTCAACCGGGGCTTGGATCAGCACTAAATAGTGATCCAGCAGCTGGCTGTAAGGCAACAGATCGTCACTCAAACCCAGCCGATTAAATTGCTGTACCAATAGCTGCTGTTCCAGTTTTTCTGCCGCAAGCTCTGTATTGAGCAACTGCTGGCGTAAAGGCTGCTGCATATCTGATTCCAGCCAGGGCGAAGGCAGAGTGCGGCGTAAGGCCCGAATAGACTGGGTGACTTCAGTGCTGAAGTGCTGTAGTAAATCTTCCAGTTGTTGCAGTTGAGCTTCGCTTAAACTTTGCTGTTGTTTATCCAGATAGAGTACAAACAACAGCAGGTTAATATTCACGCCATAGCTGTCCTGCCATTGCAAACATACCTCTTTAATGGCCGGATACAAGCTCAGGCTGTACTGCCAGAACTGCTCAGAACTAAGAATTTTTTTGCCAGAACTCTGCACTTTGTTGCTCCCATGCTTCCTGAGCTTCGAACCATTGTTCTTCCACTTCAGATAATTCCTTTTGGATTTTTGTTTGATCGGCCAGTGTTTTGGTTAGTTCAGCTTTACGAACCGCGTCGTAGATGCCCGCGTCAGCCAAAGCTGTTTCAATCAACTGTTGTTGCTGGTGCAGTTTTTCTTGTTGCTGCTCCAGTTTTTCAATTTTTTGTTTTAGTGGTCGCTGTATAGTACGCAGCTCTGCTTCCAGCCGTTTTTGATCTTTACGATTTTGTGCACTGTTAGCCGTTACGCTGTCATCAGGGGCAGAAGCTGCATTACTGGCGCGTTGATCCTGTTGCAACCACTGATAATAATCGGATAAATCACCGGCAAAAGGTGCAACTTTGCCATGCGCCACCAGATAAAACTCATCTGTGGTGCTGCTGAGTAAATGCCTGTCGTGCGACACCACCACAATAGCGCCTTCAAAGCTTTGCAACGCCATGACGATGGCTTCACGCATATCCAAATCTAAGTGGTTAGTCGGTTCATCCAGCAGCAACAGGTTAGGGCGCTGATACACCAGTAACGCCAGTACCAGACGAGCTTTTTCACCACCGGAAAAAGGTGCACAGGCGGATAAAGCTTTGTCGCCATGAAAGCCAAAACCACCAATATAATCACGCAGTTGTTGTTCAGTGGCATCCGGCGCTAAACGCACTAAATGCTGTAAAGGTGAGTCCTGTGGTCTTAAGGTTTCGAGCTGGTGCTGGGCAAAATAACCAATACTGACACCGTTGGCGTACCAAATCTCACCGCCTTGTGGTGTTAAAGAGCCGGATAACATTTTGATCAGCGTCGATTTACCAGCACCGTTGCGGCCCAACAAACCTATACGGCTACCCGGCAGCAACTGAAAGTTTATCTGCTGCAGAATAGGCGTATCACCATAACCTGCTTTGACGTTTTCCATCTTCAGCAAAGGGTTAGGCAAAGAGCGTGGGTCTAAAAACTCAAACTGAAAGGGCGAGTCGGCATGAGCAGGAGCCAACAAAGTCATGCGTTCCAGCGCTTTGATCCGGCTTTGAGCTTGTTTGGCTTTGGTCGCCTGAGCACGGAAGCGGTCAATATACTTTTGCAGATGCGCCACCTGGCGTTGTTGTTTTTCAAACATTGACTGGTGTTGCGATAAATGTTCAGCGCGCTGACGTTCAAATTGGCTGTAGTTGCCTTTGTATAACGTCAAAGTCTGATTGTCTATATGCACCGTATTATCAATCACAGCATCCAGAAAGTCGCGGTCGTGGCTGATCAGCAACAAAGTACCAGTGTAAGAAGCCAGATATTTTTCCAGCCACAATACGGCATCTAAATCTAAGTGGTTAGTGGGTTCATCCAATAACAATAATTCGGCAGGTTGCATCAGGGCTTTGGCGAGGTTTAAACGCATACGCCAACCGCCTGAAAATGACTTCACACTGTGTTGTTGTGCTGCACCGCTAAAACCCAGGCCATCCAGTAAAATTCCGGCTTTGGCTTCAGCTCTGTAGCCGTCCAGCGCGTCGATTTGATGATGCACAGCCGCTAAATCAACACTGCCATCGGTAATTTTTAATTGCTGTAACAATGGATAAAGTTTTTCGTCACCCTGCAGCACATAATCCATGGCAGACATGTCCAGAGCTGGCGTTTCCTGCGCTACTGTGGAGATAGTCCAGCCGGATGGAATATATACAGAACCGGCGTCTGGTTGCAGCTTTTGCTGCAACAATGCAAAAAGACTGGATTTGCCGCAACCGTTGGCGCCAATTATTCCGACCTTTTGGCCTGGAAATACGGTAAGATCTGCCTGTTGCAGTAAGCAATTAATACCGCGTCGCAGTTCGACGTTTTGCAGTTGGATCATGGTGTTTTAGCCCGGACGAAAATTGGTTGCTACTCTAATCGCAAAGTGGCGACAAACCAAGAGCGCAAGCGGTATAGATGCGATAAAAGCAGACTGAAGAGAGTAAAATATGACAGACAGAAAGAAAAAACGCTTTATCGCCGGTGCAACCTGCCCACAATGCAAGGCCATCGATACCTTGATGTTGTTTATTGAAAACAATGTGGAAAAAGTAGAATGTGTACAATGTGGCCATCATATGGCACAACCCGAACAGCAGGTGGCAAAAGCGTCGCGTGCTGCTGAACAGGTAATAGGCGTGTTTAAACCTGATTAATAATGTGGTGGTGGTGGCTCTTCGTCTACACGCAGTATGCCGCTATCGTTGCCCTTGCTGATTTTTTCCGCCAGCAGCATCACTTGCCGTTGCAGCTTTTCGATGCTTTTCTGATGTTCATGTAACTCGTCATTCAGCGTTTGCACCACATCTTCCTGAAAAGCCAGTTTGCTCTCCAGATCAATAAGTTGTTGCTGCAATTCCACTACTTTTTCTGTCATTGTTTAATCTCCCATACTTCGGCTACGCCACTGGAACTTTCACTGATAATCTGGCTGTCATTTAAAAATGCCACCGCATGGATCACAGCACTGGCTGGCCTGCTATTGAGAATAGCTCTGACCTGCCACTGTTGTACTTTTTTCCCTGTTGCCACATCCCATAAAATTAAGGCTCTGGATGGAGAACCAGTCACCAGCCACTTTCCGTTAGGACTAAAGCGGGCGGCGGTAATAATTTGTGCTCTGGCTAATTCAAGCTGGCTGAGTTGTTTACCTGTTTTTAAATCCCAGATAAATCCCTGCAGTTCACTGCCTGCACTAAAGGCATAACGACCTTGCTGATCCAACGCCACCTTAGTCACCCGGTTTGGATGCGGGAAACTATGAATAATCTGCGCCGTTTCTGTATCCCATAAATAGGCATAATGATCGTTAGAGGCTGTTAAAGCAAAACGGCCATTGGCTGACATATCGACAGAATTCACATTTTCAGTGTGGCCTAAAAACTCAATGCGACGCCCTGAACTTAAGGTGATATGTTGCACCTTGCCGTCGCTTTGACCTACCAGTAAATGACGACCAAAGTCAGACACAGCTAAATCGCGGATAGTGGCATCTTTTACCGACCAAAAACCAATGTTGCGGCCATCATTCATTTGCCACAAGGCAAAATCTTTGCTGTCACCTGTTAATAAATGGCTGCCATCCGGGCTCAGTGACAAAGATAAAATCTGATTATTGGTTTTTTCCTGATGACCCAGCGAATACAAAGCTGTATCTTTTTGCAGGTCCCAAACTGTGACGCCTGCGTCTAAAGCAGACACCGCAACCAGTGTTGTTTTGTCGTTAATAGCTGCGCCATAAGAAGGCGTTTCGCTATGCAGCACTTGTCGCACAGATTTTGGTTGAACTTCTGAGCAGGCAAAGAGACCAATTGCCAGAAAAATTATCAGATATTTACAGCTATGGGTTAACGTCATTAGCACAAACCGTTAGTATAGGGACGTTGCATAAAACCTTTAAACTTATTAAAACACAATTTTGCAGCCAAACCTGCTTATTTATTGGAGAAATACATGCGTTTATTAACTAAGGTGTCGCTGATTGCGGCTACCGTTTTAACTTTGTCTGCTTGTAATAAAGAAGCTGAGCAGCCAAAACCTCTGGTTTTAGATACTGACACTGCAAAACAATCTTACAGCTTAGGTGTATCTGCTGGTCGTTTTATCGACACTACCATTCAGGAACATGAAAAATTAGGTTTACCTTTAGTTTCTGAAACTATAGTACGTGGTATTCAGGATCAGTTAGCAGGTAAAGCTCAGCTGACTGAAGAAGAAGTTCAGAAAGTGATGATGGCGCTGGAACAAACAGCCCGTGAAAAACAAGTTGAAGTGGCGAAAGCTCAGGCTGAACAAAACGTGGCCGCTGGTAAAGCATTTTTAGAAACTAACGCTAAGAAAGAAGGCGTAAAAGTGACTGAGTCAGGCTTACAGTATGAAGTTGTTCAGGCTGCTGATGGTCCAAAACCTGCTGCAACTGACGTAGTTCGTGTGCACTACACTGGTACTTTAGTAGATGGTACTGAATTCGACAGTTCAAAAGAACGTGGTCCTGCTCAGTTCCCGTTAAACCAGGTGATCAAAGGCTGGACTGAAGGCGTACAGCTGATGAGCGTTGGTTCTAAGTTCAAATTCACTATCCCTAGCGATTTAGCCTACGGTGAGCGTGACATGGGTACTATCCCTGCAAACAGCGTTTTAGTATTTGACGTTGAATTATTAGGCATTGGCGAAGAAGCCCCTGCAGAAGAAGCTCCGGCTGAAGCTAAGTAATACTTAGCCAGATAAAAAAAGCGACCTGATGGTCGCTTTTGCTTTTATTACGACAATGGAAACTGAATTGACTCAGGCAGATACAGCGCTGGAATGCTTGTTATGTAACGTCTGAATCAGCTCATCTTCGAAATCAAAACGTTCTACCAGAGCCTGGCCTAACATAGACAAATCACGGTCAAAATTCTTTGACAAAGTTTGACCATCGGCTTCGGCATATTTGTCATTAAACTCAAGTGCCATATCAGTAGATTTTGCAATCTTTGGATACAAGGCATCGGCCAGTTTGCGGCTATCATGACCATTCACTGCACATTGCGACACAATTTGTTCATAAACTTCAAAATGACCTGCGGATAAATAATCCATCAGCAACTGGCAAAAGTGCTGAATATCGGCCAAATCAGGCAAAGAATTCCCACTTTTTTTGTCAAAAGGAGGCAATGCGGCCAGCTCACAATAACGGACAATCAGGCGCTGCCTTTCATCCAGCCAGTTATCTATAGCTGTCAGGCTGCCACCCCATTTCTGCTGTGCTGACTCTAAACGGGTGTACATATACTTCCCCTTACTCAAGTGACTTACTGCTCAGAACCTCTAATTAAAAGAATTCTCGGATAAAGATCAACTACTTTTTTATTGGTCGGTTCAGTCTTTGGCTCTATCATACGCTTGTTTACACGAATAAGTGGTGGAGTAAAACAAAAAATGATCAAGCACAATGTGCCTGCTACAGCTGACTTGTATGGTCACTGGTATATTGTCAGTCAGGGCAAAATCTGGCTGCATTCTGTTGATGCGCCGCCACCTCTGTGTCGTTATGACCAGTTGCCTGATTTTTTAGATGGCAGTGAACCTTTGAGTTTGCTCGGTGCTATTGATGGCGTGGATTGTTATTTGCTCAATTACACCGACAGACCAGAAACAGAAGATCAATGGCATAGCGCACGGGTGTTATTGCAACAGTCTGCAGCTATCTTTGAACACGCTGCCAGAGCCTGTCAGGTGGCTCTGTTTGTACAAACGCACCGATACTGTGGTCAATGTGGCAGTTCCATGCATCTGGTGAACTGGGAGCTTGCAGCGCTTTGTCACAAGTGTGGCCACCGTTGTTACCCCAGAATTAACCCTTGTGTGCTGATTGCTGTAGTGAATGACAAAAATCAATTGCTGCTCGCCCGCTCGGCCCGGCATAAAACAGGCTTCTTTTCCATTCTGGCTGGTTTTGTTGAGTCTGCCGAAACGCTGGAACAAGCAGCAGTGCGCGAAGTAAAAGAAGAAGTAGGTATTGAGATCACTAACTTACGTTATATGGGCAGCCAGCCATGGCCTTTTCCGCATTCGCTGATGACGGCTTTTATCGCAGATTACCAATCTGGTGAGTTGGTGTGTCAGCCTGATGAAATAGAAGAAGCACAATGGTTTGATGTGGATCAGTTGCCTGAAGTACCAATGGTGGCAACCTTATCAGGTCAGGTGATTCAGTATATTGCTAAGGGTGGAAGATAGTTTATTTTGTGGAAAGGATTTTTAACAGCTTTAGCTGGCCCGAAGGGTTTGCGCCATGGATGGCAGGCAAATAAAAAATTATCTGGAATGATTTTTAACAGCTTTAGCTGGCCTGAAAGGGTTTGCGCCATGGATGGCAGGCAAATAAAAAATTATCTGGAGTGATTTTTAACAGCTTTAGCTGGCCCGAAGGGTTTGCGCCATGGATGGCAGGCAAATAAAAAGCCACTAACGTGGCTTAAATGAGGTGTAACTTGCGTTACCAGGACTCGTTGAAACGAGTTTCTTTATTCTTGTTCTTTACTAGCGCAGGTAGTTTATAACAGATGTATTTTGGCAGGGCAACAGCTTTTTTCGTTGTGGGCAAATAGCGTTTGGTAAAAAATGGTGACTGATCGGACATCGGTGATAAACTAGTGATAAATCAAAAGATGGCAGATGATAGATGCAACTAAAAAATGATCGTTATTTAAGGGCCTTGATGAAACAACCAGTCGACCGCACTCCAATCTGGATGATGCGTCAGGCGGGTCGTTATCTTCCAGAATACAGAGCGACACGAGCTATTGCCGGCGATTTTATGTCGTTGTGCAAAAATCCCGAACTGGCTTGTGAAGTCACTTTACAGCCGTTAAAACGTTATCCTTTAGATGCTGCCATCTTATTCAGTGATATTTTAACTATCCCTGACGCTATGGGTATGGGTTTGTATTTTGGCGAAGGCGAAGGCCCACGCTTTACCAAACAACTGACCGACTTTATGGATGTGATGCAGTTGCCTGTGCCGGATCCTGAAGTTGAATTGCGTTATGTTATGGATGCTGTGCGTACTATTCGCCGCGAGTTGAATGGCGACGTGCCTCTGATTGGTTTTGCTGGCAGTCCATGGACCTTGGCTACTTATATGTTTGAAGGCGGCAGTAGCAAAACCTTCTCTAAAATCAAAAAGCTGATGTACACAGAACCAGAAGTGGTGCATATCCTGCTGGATAAGCTGACCCAAAGTGTGATCTTGTATCTGAACGCGCAAATTGCAGCTGGTGCTCAGTCTGTGATGATTTTTGATACCTGGGGTGGCGTATTAACTCCTCATGATTATCGCGAGTTTTCGTTAAGCTATATGCAGCAAATTGTTTCAGGTTTAACCCGTTTTGCAGATGGCCGCCCTGTGCCTGTGACGCTGTTTACCAAAAACGGCGGTTTGTGGCTTGAAGAAATCGCAGCTACTGGCTGTGATGGTGTGGGTTTAGACTGGACCATCGATATTCGCCATGCCCGTGCCCGTATCGGCGATAAAGTGGCGTTACAGGGTAATATGGACCCTTCCATCCTGTTGGGCACGCCAGAGCGTATCCGTCAGGAAGTTCAGGCCATATTAGATGGTTACGGTATGGGATCGGGCCATGTATTTAACCTGGGCCACGGTATTACGCCTGATGTGGATCCGGAAAAAGCCGGTGTCTTTATTGATGCAGTGCATTCATTCAGCCGCACTTATCATATGAATACCGAGATTGCTGAAGACGACGAGTAGAATTTTTCTGTTTTAAGCAATAAAAACGCCAGCTTAATGCTGGCGTTGTTGTTTTAGCTGGCAGTTCAAAATAAACGGTTTAACCCATTCATAGCTGCCACCCTGTAGGCTTCGGCCATTGTTGGGTAGTTAAATGTGGTATGAACAAAATACTCTATGGTATTGCCGCCATTTTTTTGCATCATAATAGCCTGACCTATGTGTACAATTTCTGCAGCTCTTTCACCAAAGCAATGAATGCCCAAAATCTCTTTGGTGTCACGGTGAAACAGCAGCTTCAGGCTACCTACACTGGTATTGGCTATCTGAGCCCGGGCCAGATGTTTAAACTGCGCGCGGCCTACTTCATACGGAATACGGGCTGCAGTGAGCTCCTGCTCGTTTTTACCGACAGAACTCATCTCTGGTATGGTGTAAATACCTACCGGAATATCGTCAATCAGGTAGGTGCTGCAGTTGCCATGAATAATGGAATTCGCGGCAATACGGCCCTGATCATAAGCCGCACTGGCAAGGCTTGGATAACCAATCACATCCCCTACGGCGTATACATTAGGGATTTCAGTCTGGTAGTTGTCATTCACTTTTAACTGACCACGGCTATCTGCTTTTAAGCCAATGGAGTTCAAATTAAGCTTGTCCGTGTTACCTGTACGGCCGTTAGCAAACAAGATGCAGTCGGCCTTCATTTTTTTGCCGGATTGCAGATGCAAAATAACGCCATCGTCACAGCCTTCAATCCGATCAAACTCTTCACCATGGCGAATAGTGACCCCTGAATTCCAGAAGTGGTAACTCAAAGCATCAGAAATTTCAGCGTCCATAAAAGACAGCAGCCTGTCTCTGGTGTTGACCAAATCAACCCGTACACCCAGACCACGGAAAATCGATGCATATTCACAGCCAATCACACCAGCACCAAAAATGATGATATGACGAGGGTCGTCTTTTAAGGACAATATGGTATCGCTGTCAAAAATCCGGCTGTGGGTGAAATTTACATTTTGTGGCCGATAAGGGCGGGAACCTGTCGCCAGAATAATATGTTCAGCAGAAATAATCTGATCCGGTGAGCCATTCTGCTCAATACGAATATGATGAGCATCGACAAAAGAGGCGTCACCTTGCAGCACTTTCACTCTGTTGCGGTCGTAAAAACTGCTGCGTAACTGTACCTGCTTACGAATAACACCAGCGGCGTGTTTTAATATATGCGGGAAGGTCAGGTTAGAGGATTGATCATCCATCTGAAACAGCGGGTTTTCTTTGTATTCAATATAACGGCTGACCGAGTGACGTAAGGCTTTGGATGGAATAGTGCCCCAGTGTGTACAACCGCCTCCTACTTGCTGATGACGTTCAATCACAGCCACAGTTTTGCCGCTTTTGGCCAGATTCATGGCCGCACCTTCACCACCCGGGCCTGTGCCTATAATAATTGCATCAAAATCATAAGTTTTGCTTTGAGTTGCTTTGACCACTGGTTTTTCCTTCGCTGACTGCACTTTTTATATTTAATCAGAAAACCTGAATTAAAGGCGATAAAAAAGGCAGCTCAAGCCACCTTTTTTATGTCCATGGAAGGACGGTACGTCGTAACTGTCGGGAACCTTGGTACGACGACTTCAAAGTATCAGGCAAATTGTGCCGTTAACTGCTGCCAGCGCTTTTGTTGTAGCTGCAGATTCCGTCGTACTTCCTGCATTTGCTGCTTCAAATCAAATTCATTGTACTGTTGCATCAGTTGTTGTTTTTTCTGCTGTAGCAATACTTTTTTCACATCGTAATAAGCATGCATTTTTTCCATCAGCAATTCGTATTCTTGCTCCAGGCGCTGCATGACCTGTTCCGCGTCGGGCAAGTGCGATACTTTCGCCTGTGCACGTTTAAGCTGCATTTGTACTTTGGCTTTTTCGATACGATCCGCTGGGCAAACGCGTAAATTACGGGTTAAACCCAACCAGGAGCAACTTTTGATTAACCATTTGGTTGGATCAAACTGCCACCATTTAATGCCGTTACGATAGTCGTATTCAAAAATATGGTGGAAGTTATGATAACCCTCGCCATAAGTTAAAAAGGCTAATATGCCGTTATCCCGTGCACTGTTTTGATCGGTGTAAGGCTGATTACCCCAGATATGAGCTAAAGAGTTAATAAAAAACGTAAAATGGTGGCTCAGTACTAAACGTAAAACCCCCACGCTTAATAACATGCCGATATAGCTATCCGTCAGCCAGCCTAAAAACAGTGGTATACCAAAGTTAGTAGCAACGGTCAGTAACAGATAATTCTTGTGTTGCCACATCACTATTTTGTTGTTCTGTAAATCGCGGGCGTTGCTGTAGTCAGCATAGGTATTGCTCTGGTATTCACGTAACATCCAGCCAATATGACTGAACCAAAAACCACGTTGGGCTGAGTAAGGGTCTTTGTCGTTTTGATCGACAAACTTATGGTGCACGCGGTGATCAGAAGACCAGTGCAAAGCGCTGTTTTGCAACGCAAAAGCGCCACCTATGGCATAAACCCACTGCAGTATAGGGTGGGCGTCATAGGTTTTATGCGCCCAAAGTCTGTGGTAACCGGCGGTAATCGACATACCGCAATAACCCAAACATAAAATAGTGGCAATAATCTCTGTCCAGGTAAAACCAACAGCTATGGCGTACCATGGCACCAGAATGGCAGCAGCGAGAAAAGTGGACGCAAACAAAATCACGTTGGTCCAGATAATAGGAGGTTTATTCATTTTGGGAACTTTAAGCTTACAACTGTAAGCTAATTTAGCCGTGCAAAGTTGCAGGGTCAAGCGTTAAAATGGGGAAGTAGCAAAAAGGAGTGAGCCGTGACCCGCGCCCAACAAAAAGAAAAAACCAGACGCGCCATTATAGACGCAGCTTTTCAGCAGCTTAGCGCTGATAAAGGCTACTCAAGCTTAAGCTTACGGGAAGTCGCCCGGGAAGCTGGTATTGCCCCTACATCTTTTTACCGCCACTTTACTGATATGGATGAATTAGGTTTAACTCTGGTTGATGAGGCTGGTCTGATGCTGCGTCAGCTATTACGCCAGGCCCGGCATCGTATTGAAAGCAACGGCAGTGTGATCCGCACCTCTATCGAAA
The DNA here is from genome assembly GCF_031457405.1 of Rheinheimera soli. Taxonomy (GTDB): domain Bacteria; phylum Pseudomonadota; class Gammaproteobacteria; order Enterobacterales; family Alteromonadaceae; genus Pararheinheimera; species Pararheinheimera soli_A. Next base: position 183,324 of record NZ_JAVDWR010000008.1, read on the forward strand.
CCTTTATGGAATTTGTCACAGGCCACAGCAACGTCTTTCGTTTGTTGTTGCGTGAACGTTCTGGCACATCTGCGGCTTTCCGTAGTGCGGTGGCCAGGGAAATCTATCATTTTGGCGCTGAGTTAGCCGATTATCTGCGTAAAGAAACAGACTGCCCGGCTGAGCGGGCACAGATGCAGGCCGAAGCTATGGTGATCTTAGTCTTTCATGCCGGGGCCGATGCGCTGGATGCCACGGCAGAGCAGCGCAAACAAATTACCCAGCGCACTATTATGCAGCTACGCTGGATGGCACATGGTGCAGCCAGTTATGGCCGTAAAACCCAGTTATCGCAAAACTAGGGAGTAAGTTTGCGTAACCAGACACCAGATTCAATATGGTGGGTGTAAGGGAACTGATCAAACAGCGCAAAAGCTTTGATTTCGTGGGTTTTGCTCAACTGCTGTAAGTTCTGCTCCAAAGTCACAGGATTGCAGGAGATATAAATAATATCGTTAAACTGACTGACAAAAGCCTCAGTCGCCGGATCCAAACCAGCCCGTGGTGGGTCAACCAGAATGGTATCCAGCTGCAACTCTGATAAATCCAAAGTCTTTAACTTTTTGCCTGTGGCCATAGCTGCGCTGACATCTTCTGCCGACATCTGCAGCACCTGCAAATTAGTCACCTGGTTCATTTCAATATTCAGCTGGGCTGATTTAATCGAACTGCGGGCAATCTCTGTGGCGACGACCTGACGGAAATAAGGTGTCAGGGCTAATGAAAAGTTGCCGTTACCACAATAAAGTTCCAGTAAGTCGCCTTTGAGCTGGCTTGATATATCACAGGCCCACTCCAGCATCTGCTGATTGACCTTAGCATTTGGCTGCGTAAAGCTGTTTTCAATTTGCTGGTAACTTAAAGTCCGGTCTTTTACGGTCAGTTTTTCAATAATGTGATCGCGGTGCACCAACACTTTTTGTTTGCGCGAGCGGCCAATAAAATCCAAAGGCCGTTGTTCTGCTAAATCAGCTTTTAATAAGGCGGCTTGTTCAGCCCAATCGTCACTCAGCGGTTTCTTATAAATAAGAGAAACTAACAGCTCGCCACTTAAGCCACTCAAATAATCAATCTGGTACAATTTATTCCGCAGCGCCGGACGTTTTTTTAACTCTTCCAGCAGTACAGGCATAAAGTCGGCTATTTGCTTGCAGGCTACAGGGAAGTAATCAATACGCTGTTTTTGTTTGGTTTCAGAGTCAAACATAATATGGAACAAATCGTCCCCTTCATGCCAGACCCTAAACTCAGCACGCTGACGGTAATGGCTGGGCTCGGAGCGGAATAACTCTAATGCTGGCAACGCATAGGATGCAAAAAGCTGCTGTATGCCAGATTGCTTTTCTGCCAGTTGAGTTTCATATAAATCCGGAAATACTTGCCCTAAAGCCATTGCCTGTCACCTGTTGTCGAAAAAGCGGCCTATTCTAAGGGCTTTTGCCTGAATGTCTATCAGCAAAAGCAAGCTGCAGATAAAAGTAGCAGAGCAACTGCCTTAGCGGGCGAATGTCTGGCAAAATAGCGCCTGAACTTTTATAAGATACTTTTCAGAAGACAGCGGCATGCGCATAGGTTTTATCGACAGTGGAGTAGGTGGTCTTTCTATACTAGAAGCGGTGCGTGCAGTAGTGCCTGCAAACTACTTCTATCTGATGGATAACAGATATCTGCCTTATGGCACTAAGTCTGAGTTATTTATCCGCCAGCGCTTGAAGCAACTGACAGAACATCTGCTGACTTATCAGGTGGATCTAATTGTCATCGCCTGCAACACCGCTACTACTCAAGCCGTTGATTGGTTACGTCAGCAGTTTGATTTGCCTTTTGTTGGTGTAGTGCCAGCGATAAAACCCGCTGCTTTATATTGTGCTGGTGAAAAAATGGCGTTGCTGGCGACTCCGGCTACGGTCAAAGGCCACTATATACAGAAGCTGGTCGCTGATTATGCGGGTGAGAGTCGGGTGCAATTGGTCGGCAGCAGCGAGCTGGTAATGCTGGCAGAGCAAAAAGTCTGGGCAGATGCTGATGTAAAAGCGGAAGTGGCCACAGTGATTAAAGACAGTGGCTTAACTGAGTTCGCACCGCAAGCTATTATTCTGGGCTGTACTCATTTCCCGTTTTTGGCTGAAGAGATCCGTTCTGCTTTTACTGAAGCTCCGAAACTTTTTGATACAGCTGACGCAATAGCCAGACGAGTGCAGCATTTAGTGGCAGGGATCACTCTTCTATATAAAGAGAAGAGTCAGGATTGCTTTATTGCAACCCAGGAACTGACAGAGCATCAAAAACGAAGAGTCAAACAGATGGGATTTGGCCAGCAGAGTTGCTGGCCAGATTTATATCAGGACTAGTCTATTCGTCGTTATCGTCACCGTCCTGACGTTCTTTGGCCTCACGCACTTTTAAAGTACGCTCCTGGAACGCAAAGTCATTTAACTTCTGGATCATCTTGTTGGCATCTTTTGCTGCCACTTCAACAAAACCAAAACCACGGCGACGACCCGTTTGGCGATCTTTCATCAAACGTACGTTGACGACTACACCAAACTTCTGGAACAACTCACGCACAGCATCTTCATTTGCACGGTAAGGTAAGTTACCTACATATAAAGTGGCCGTTTCGCCGTCGTAGTTTGTTTTGGCCGCTGCAGGAGAACCAGTGCTATCTAGTGAGGCACCTTTGACTTCTACCAGAATAGGCACCAACACACCACCCAGCACTATACCAATGGCTACTGATACAGAAGCACTTAAAGCAAGATCAGGTATTAACAATAAAAGCAGATAAACGATGATGGCTAACGCCAGAGTAAAAGGTAAGGATCGTTGTAAATTAGCTAACATAAAGATTTCCTAAGTAATAAAGATGAAAGAGTCAGAGTAAATACATATAAATACTTAAAGCTCTTTCATATTAGCGACTAGTTCTTAAGCAGCCAACTACTAAATGCATGCTTACTGATATTGTTTTTGGAGCTATTTTGCCCATATTGACGGTTTAACCAGCAAACGATCACCAAAGCCTCAAAAAACTAAGATTTGGTATTGCACGCCGTCAAAAACTCCCTATAATGCGCGCCATGCCAACGGGGTAATGCGAAAGCAGCTCTGGGGTGGTTTTGAAATGAAGTGAAAAATGATGCAAAACATCGC
>NZ_JAVDWR010000009.1:0-168841 GCF_031457405.1 Rheinheimera soli
TGAAGGCCAGGTCTGGGTCATAAATATCATTCTGCAGCAATGAATTACCTGCTGTGACTGTCAGTAGCGTATCTTCATCCAGGGTGTAAGCGTCAAAGTTTGCTAATAAGGGGGGCAACACCTGGGCTATAGTGATTGTTACTGCCGCACTGGCAGTTCTTACCCCATTAGTGACCTGATAGTGAAAAATATCCTGCCCATAGACGTTTGTATTAGGTTGATAACTAAAGCTGCCATCCGCGTTCATACTCAGCTGCCCATAAAAAGGCCCTGAAGTGACAGAGGTGATAGTTAACCCTAGACCTGTAGGGTCTGTGTCATTGCTAAGCACACCAGCAGCGGCAATCACCTGCAACAGACTGTCCTGATTTACTGTATAAGAATCGGCATTGGCCACAGGCATAGCAGATATCAAATTCAGCGTAATTAAAGCAGTACCTGTAGCACCTGCACTGTCAGTGATTTGTATAGTTAAAACACCACTGGATCCGCCTCTGGCCTGCAAGGCACTTGCACTGGTAACCACAAGCTGGCCTTGATTGGTCACTGAAAAAGCTTGGGTGTAATCTCCACTCAGAATGCTAAAGCTGTAACTCTGATTGGTTTCTGCATCTTGCCAAATCAGTTGCCCCACTACAGTTCCCTGCGCTACAGCCTCAGAAAAAGTAAAAGTAGCAGGATTTAATACAGGCGCATCATTCACCGGAGTCACAGTTATAAGCACTGTAGCCTGAGCAGAGCGGGTACCATTGCTGGCACTGTAAACAAAACTGTCTTGTCCATAAAAGTTCAGGTTTGGACTATAGCTAAAATGGCCGTTGGCATTGAGGCTTAACACACCATGAGCAGGTGCTGTCACCAGACTGGCTGCCAAGCCAACCCCTTTTGGATCCAGGTCATTGGCGAGCACACTGACAGTTGACGTCAGCACCTGGTCTTCCGCTACTGAATAGTTGTCATTCTTTGCAGTAACCTGAGTACTTTTAACCTTGACAGTTACAGTGGCTTGCGCTGAAAGTCCTGCACTATTTTGTGCTTTGACCGTCAGTAGTACAGAAGTCCCGGCCAACTGAACCAAAGGTGCAGGGTTTGCAACGCTGAGTATACCGGCAGCTGTCAGATCGAAAATACCTTGTGCATTACCAGCAATAAGACTGAAGCTGATGCTTGTATCAGGAGCAGTATGGGTCACAAAAAACTGGGCCAGACCAAAACCTGGAGGTACATCATCCCAAAGGTCAATAGTTACATCGGCGAACACTGGGGGGTTTGGAGCAGCAATAATAGTGATGGTCACTGTGCCGGTACCCACTGCTCCTGCTGGATCCGTCACCTGATAGCTAAAACTGTCTGTCCCTGCAGCTGTCGCATTGGGCTGATAACTGAAAGCCCCGTTTGCTGACAAGGTCAAGACGCCCTTGGCCGGAGCTGCAACAGGGGTTGTCACCAGACTCAGGTTGGTATCATCCACATCAAACGCATGCGCTAACAAACCGGGCGCTGAAACTGACAACAAAGCGCCCTGATTCACAGAATAAGCGGATGGCTGCACCACAGGTGGATCATTTTGCGCCAGCACAGTCAGCAGCACAGTGGCAGTGCTTACTAGACCGGTGGGGTCTTTAATCTGGTAGCTAAAGCTGTCAGTACCAAAAAAATCCTGGTTAGGGATATACAAAAAACTGCCATCGGATGCCAATACCAACTGGCCATTTTTGACCGTAGTTGGCAGCTCTGTCACCAGCGTGATAACGTCGCCATCCGGATCAAAATCGTTGGACAAAATGCCATTGGCAGCATCAACTACCAACCTAGCATCTTCATTCACCTGATAACTGTCATTTCGAGCAACAGGAGCAGCATTTGTCATTTCAATGCGCAGACTGACCCTGGCCTGGGCTGAACCGCCCTGACCATCAGTCACCTGATACACAAAAAAATCTTCGCCTGCATAATTGGTTTGTGGTGTATAGCTAAAAGAGCCATCCGCATTGAGTTGTAAGCTGCCATGAGCAGGCGCCACTACAGGTATAGTGTCGACTACCAGCGTATCACCGTCCAGATCAAAATCATTACTTAACACACCAGGTGCAGCGATATTCAGACTGTTGTTTTTATTCAGGCTATAACTGTCATCCTGAGCTACAGGCGCATCGTTCACAGGCAGCACAGTTAAACTGACCAGAGCCTGAGCTGTCAGCCCTTGGGTGTCGACGATTTGATAAATAAAACTGTCATTACCAAAAAAGTTGGGCGCAGGCTGATAAATAAAAGAGCCATCGGTATTCAGTACCAAAGTTCCGTTATCCGGCAAACGCACAGCTTGTGGATCCAGACTAAAACTACGGTCATCAGGATGACTGTCGTTGTTCAGTAAAAAGCCTCTGAATTCAGTATCTTCGTTCAGGCTAAACTGATCAGGGGTAGCAACAGGAGCTGAAAATTCAGCAGCCCCCAGTGGTTGTATTACATGTTGCTGTGAAAATAAGCTTTCACCGGACGAATCAACTCCGGTAACGACGACAAAATAACGTTGATTTGCAATTAACCCCGGCACAGCCACAGTGGGTTGCGACAAAGCTAAAAACTGGCGGCCACCTGTTTTAGTCAGGACATTTTCTGGTGTGATACCGGGCTGCTCAGCAATATACAGGTTGTACCTGCGGGCGTTGCTATTTGCTGCCCAATTGATCTGTGCAGTCGTAACAGTTCTGCTGGTATTTAACCCTGTTATGGCTTCAGGTAACCATTCAATGTCCCGGGCGTCAAACATAACACGGTTACCCAACACATCTTCCAGCCACAGCTCTAAACGCAAGGAACCCGGAGTCAGGCCAAAATTGCGCGGGTTCACACCAGTCACAGTTTGCGAGAAGCTTGTACCACAATTGCTGTCACATAAAACCAATGCTTGTTCACTACCGCTAAACCCCACCAATACACGGGCTATGCCATCAGGATCAGCCACATCAACAGCTATAGTCAGATTGCCACTGATGCTTTCACCTGAACGCGGAAAACGATAATTGGCAGTACCATTCGCTACCGCCAGATTTTGCACCAGATTAGTACGTAAAGGTGAACCCGCTGCCAGCGAGTTGTAGCCAAAAGCCACCATCAGGCCCATTTCAACCGGAGTGTCACCCACAGGAGGGACAACAGGAGTAGTAATAGGTGGAGGCACAACAGGTCTGTCCCCTGAGGGGGTATCCGACCCACTGTCCCCACCAGAGCCGCCACAAGCAGTCAGCACAAAACAAAGGGTTAAGATTAACCAGCGCCGGAAAAACTCACGAAACAGAGCTACACGCATAACTTTATCCTTCAGGGCGGCGCTATTTAATCAAAAAGATACCGCCAGCAGTGACGGCCGGGTTCTCAATTTCACTCAATACAAACTGCCCGAGGATTTGATCAATACCATTCACAAAAAGCGTATCGATTTGCCCCTGAGCTCTTTCATTACCATGGCTGGCGAAATTAACACCTAATTCCAGCTGGTCCACATTCACCACACCGTTAAAAGCTGCAAACCATTCACCGCCAGCATCATTAAAAGACAACTCGCCCTGAGGTACAGTGCCATTATCAAAATCTATGGTCAGACTAACCTGAAAGCCAGATACAGCGCCTTCGGTGCTTTGTACGCTGAACTGCTCAAGAGTGTTGTATTGGTAACTGCCGGTACGCGCCGCGATCAAGTCAGCAACTGGTATCTGATTGTTACTGCCCTGATAGGATTGCGCCGCGATAAAGGACGTGTCTTCAGATCCTTGATTTGATACTGAGTTTGTAGCCTGAGTTAACACCGTATTTGAGGCTGTATTTGTGTTGCTGCCTGATCCACTGCTGCTTTCCTCGTCACCAGCACCTGTATCTCCTGCAAATTCAGCAGGAGGTGATAACAAAGGGGTCACCTGCCCAGCCCTGCTTATCCGCGCAAAAGATGAACTCTGGCCACCACCAAAAGTGACATTTTCAACTGTGCCATCTGCTCTGGTAACTTGTAACTCAATCTGGCCATCCCAGACGCCAACCAACATAATTTCGTTGATATAGGACAACTGAAAGGTAGTACCCCGGATACCTATACTGCCCACAGGCGTTTTCAGTTGGTAGTTACCTGCATCGCCTTTAATAGAGCCTGTGACGGTGCGCAGGCTGCCTTTCACCAGCTCCATCACCACTGACCCTTGTTCCGTGGCAGAGCCGGCTTTGTATTCAGAGATCAACAGTTCTGTATCGCTTTGTAAAGCTAACAGAGCGCCATCAAGCATTCTGAACTGGGCCTGGCTTTGCGCTCCGGTACTGACCTGATCAATATTAAAAACCGGCGCTTTACGATTCAAATCACGGCTTTGTTGGGTATCAGTTGCTGTTGCCGTGACATTGCCTCTGGCCATCAATGTCAGGCCTGCATTGTCTGCTTGATCCTGCGCCGACAGAGCAAGACTACATAAAGCCAGCATTGGCATAACAATCACACTAAGGTTAGAACGCATAGCTGGCTCCTAGCACACATTCTGTGCGGTCATATGCATACAAAGTCACAGGGCTGTTTTTATTAGTGTAGCTGCATCTGAGCTCAGTGCCGAACGAGGCCGAGTACTGCCAAATCCAACTGCCCGTGAAGGAGAATAATGCTTCATCCCGCACTACTCTGAATAAAGGATGAGGCGCTTTATGACTGATGTCCTGTAGTTCAGCTCTGGCGATAAGAACATGGGAAGCACTGGCCAGCCAGATGGTGCTGTAACTTAAAGAACTGACCACCCTGCTGTTATAGTCAGCACTTTCCAGACGGCTGCGCTCATTGGACACACTGAGACTGGCCTGATTAATCCAGCGGCTGCCTTTGCGCTCCCATGACGCGCTCAGAGCGTGCAGGGTCAGATTTAGTCTGTCATCTATTCTGTTGTCTGAACGACCTGACACCCACTGCAGACCCACAGAATTCAGTGCATTCATCTGATATTTTCCGCTGATTTGACCGCCCCAGTCATTGCGATACAACTGTCCGTCCAAACGTAAAGGCCTGCTGTAGGCGCGCATGCTGTAGCTATAGTGCTGATAATCAGCCTCAAAACCTACACGGGCCGCCAGGGTTTCCCTGTCAAACTCAGACAGTTGATTAAACTTTGTGGCGCCTAATTGTGCATCGGCCAGCCAGGCATAACGTTGGTCCTGCTGCCAGCGTCCATCGAAGCTGTATCCAAGCTGGTGAAAGTTATCACTGCTCGCCTGGCTTTGGGGAAACACATCAATTTCGCCTAAAGAAGGGATAAAAACTCTGTCTTCGGCAGTACCACTGTTGACGTTGTCATCATGGCCAAAGCCATACCTGATCTTATGCCGCTGATGGCCTTTTAGCTTAGTTTGTTCCCACTCTGCTGCGCTACGTAACTTAGAGACAGGTTCAACCAAATCTCCTTGTGGCTGTTTCTCAAGTTGATCCAACTGACGTAAAACCGCAGGATAATTTTTTGTTTTGTAATAGGCCTGAGCTAAGGTAAAACGAGCTTGTTGCCACGCAGGTTTCTCAGCAACAACACGTTCAAGCGCAAATACAGCTCTGTCATTTTGACCTACATGCAAGGCAATACGACCATAAGCCATATCAAAATCCGGGTCACCCGCCAGCTCCATTTCTAAAGCTTCTGCCAACTGATACGCCTGATCCAGCTGACCTGCTTTGACCAGTTGAATAAATTCAGCCTTTTGCTGTTCTGTATTTTGCGCTGCAGCAAACAGCGGAAAAACCGCCGTGCTCAACAAAATAAAGAGGCCTATTTTAAAAAGAGGCGTGCGGGTGGCTTTCACTTTGGGTCTCCCTACTTTATTCACTGCAACCTCTTTTTTCTGGTGGTGGTCAGACAGATGGAGTATTTGATTGAAAATTTTTTATTCTGCTGTAACAGGAATAGCAGGAAATGAAAAAAAGGAAAGTCCAAACTTTGGATTTTATAGTTGAAACGAAAAATAAATAGTCTGCATAAACATAGATTTAGCAGTTAATTTATGCTCTTAAATCCCTCCTTTTATCAATTCGACAACCGAACTGGCTAATTCAGATTCCAAGGTTAAAATTAAGTAAACAAATTTATCTGAGGATGGATCATGGCATTGGCCTTAGTCCATAGCAGAGCCCGCTGTGGTTTGGACGCACCGCTGGTGACAGTAGAGGTGCATTTAAGTCGTGGTTTGCCTGGTTTTCAGCTGGTGGGTTTACCTGAAACCTCTGTCAAAGAAGCCAAAGACCGAGTGCGCAGTGCACTGATTAATAGTGGTTTTGAGTTTCCGGATCATAAAATTACTGTCAACCTGGCCCCTGCTGACTTACCTAAAGAAGGGGGCCGTTTTGATTTAGCTATAGCCCTTGGCATACTGCATGCGAGCGGTCAGCTGCAGGCTGATTTATCAGCTTATGAATTTTTTGGAGAACTGGCATTATCAGGTGAGATCCGTAGCATAGTAGGAGAAATTCCTCTGGCTTTAGCTTGTAAAATTGCAGGACACACAGCGGTATTTCCTTTGAAAAATGCCATACAAGCGCAACAAGTGCCTGATCTGAAAGTTTTTGGCACAGAGCACTTATTACAGGTGCATGCCTTTTTATTAGATCATCAGGATTTACCCGCTATTCCGGCTATCCCTGACACCCAGGCGGAACCTTACCCGGATCTGGCCGAAGTACGGGGCCAGGCTCAGGCCAAAAGAGCACTGGAGATAGCAGCAGCTGGCGAACATAATCTGTTGATGTTTGGCCCGGCAGGCACAGGGAAATCAATGCTGGCCCAACGTTTACCCGGCATACTTCCCACATTAACCGATCAGGAAGCATTGGAAACCGCAGCCATTTATTCAGTAGCAGCACAGCCCCGTACTTTGCAGCAATGGCATCAACGGCCCTTCCGTCAGCCTCATCATAGCTGCTCTGCTGTTGCTTTGGTTGGAGGTGGTTCTGTACCACGCCCCGGTGAAATTTCCCTGGCGCATAGCGGCGTTTTGTTTCTGGATGAGGTACCTGAGTTTCCGCGAGTAGTGCTCGAATCCCTGCGCCAGCCATTGGAAAGCGGTAAAGTATTTATTTCAAGAGCGGCCAGACAGGCTGAGTTTCCGGCAAGTTTTCAGTTGGTGGTGGCGCTGAACCCCAGCCCTTCAGGGCATCATAAAGATGGCCGTTCCAGTCCGGAACAGATCAGGCGTTATTTAAGCCGCCTGTCAGGTCCTTTTCTCGACAGAATAGAGTTACAGGTAGAAGTTCCTTTATTGCCCAAAGGCAGTTTAAGCCAGATGAAAAGCGAAGAGCCCAGTGCTCTGGTGAAACAACGGGTGGAGGCAGCCAGAATGGTACAATGGCAACGCCAGGGCAAAGCCAATGCGCGTTTAAACCTGACGGAACTGGAGCAACATTGCCGTTTACAACCAACAGATGCGGATTATTTTGAAACTTGCCTGACTCAGTTAAAGCTGTCAGCCCGCAGTTATCATAAGCTGTTAAAAGTCGCCCGCACTCTGGCTGATTTAGCACAGCGGCCACAAATAGAACGTAACGATTTACTCGAAGCCCTGAGTTACCGCTCCTTTGACCGCTTACTGAATTATTTACAGTCTTAGAGTTCTTTAACAGCTTTGCTCTGATACACACCAAAAAACTGACTGACTGCAATAGCCACTACGCCAGAAAACATCAGTACAGAAAACGGCAATGCAGTACCAGTGTATCCCAACGCCAATAAAGGCCCGGCCAAAGCACCACTGCCAAAACGTAAAGTGCCAATCACAGCTGTTGCTGTGCCGCTATGCTCTGGAAACCGCATTAAAATCATGGCATCGGCATTGGTGGCTATCAGCCCCAGACTTGCCATCAGCGGCGCTATACTCAGCACAGTGAAGACCAACCCCAGTTCAAACCAGTTTGCCAGACAAAGTACAACAGAGCTGAACAAGGCCAGCACCAGACCAAAATTCAGCATTCGCTGCGGACCAAATCTGCTGACATACCTGCTGTTACAAAAATTTGCCAGCATCAGCATCCCCACATTCAAGGCAAACAGCAGGCTAAACAGCTGCTCGTTGACACCATAATATTCAATGTAAACAAAAGGCACTGCGGTTAAAAAACAGAAAAAAGCAAAAGAGGCAAACATCGAAGTCGCAATTTGTGGTCGTGCCGCCACATTGGCAAACACAAAACGGTAACCTGCCAAAAACTCCAGTTTTCGCCCTTTAATCACAGGCACAGGATCGGGCAAAAAGCGCCAGGTCAGCAGCAGTATGAAAGACGAATAAAGCGCCAGTACCAGAAATATATCCTGCCAGTGGCCTACCCATAACACAGCGCTGCCAATGGCTGGCGCTATTAAAGGCGCCATCATCATAATCATCGAGACATAAGACATGCCTTTAGCTGTGTTTTCCTGATACAAAGCACGAATAATACCAGGCACAACTACAGTGGCCGCGCTGCCGGCAAAAGCCTGAAAAGCACGCAAACTCAACAACCACTGTGCATCCTGACAAAATACCAGAGCAAAACTGGCCAGACTAAAAAACAACAAACCACAGAGCGCCAGTGGACGACGACCAATTGCATCCGCTAAAGGACCAAAGAGCAACATCCCCAGACCATAAGCGGCCAGATAGACACTTAAGGACTGCTGGATCAGGCCAATATCTGTGCCCAGTTCATCAGCCATTACTGGCATAGCAGGCAAATACATATCAATAGCCAAAGGCGTAGTTGCAACTATACTGGCAAGCAGCAGTAACAACCCAAAAGAGACTGTTTTACTCATGATCATACTCAGGCAGGAAGTAAAGAAATGATAACTGATCTCAATAAAATTATTGCAGCCTAAATCGCAAAAATTGCGACACTGGTCCTGAACTGTGCTAAATAAGCAGAGTCTTCCCGGAGTTTTGCTATGAAACGTCTAGTTGTATTGTTAAGCCTGCTTTGCGCCCTGGTGCAGGCTGCACCATTAAAAGTAGGGTTGCATGACTCTGCGCCCTGGGCTTATCGGAATGCTCAGGGCGAAATTACCGGGCTGGACTATGAAATAGTCAAAACCATTTTGCTGCGTGAAGGCATTGAAGCCGAATTTGAACTTTATAGTTACAGCCGTTTATTAAAACTCTTCTCAGAAAAAAAGCTGGATATGGCCAGTCCTGTTGCCGTGCCTTATCCAGGCGCATTTTATAGCCAGCCTTATTTTACGGTGCTGGATGTTGTGGTGACAAAAAGCAGCAGCCCTGTGTCGATTAACAGCCTGAAAGATTTGGAAGGAAAAACTATAGTTGCCTACCAGCAAGCCAGTGAAGTACTGGGTCCGGATTTTGCGGCAACTGTTAAAAAAGCCCATTATCTGGAAGAAGCTGACAGAGTTCAGCAGTTTGAATTATTGATGAACGACAGAGTCCAGCTGATGATAGGTGACGCCAAAGTGCTGGCTTATTACGCAACCAAACATTATGGCGCCAAAAGCATTAAGAGCCACCAGATACTGCCCTCTGTAGATTACCCTGCAGCCTTCTGGAGTGCAGAATTACAGGCAAAGTTTAACTCAGGTCTGCTGCACCTGACCGAGTCAGGAGAGTTTGACCGTATCCACGCTAAACCCCGGCTTTAATCCAGATTTTAATCCAGATTTTAATCCAGATTTTTAATGATTGTTGCCGGATTACCCGCCACCACTTTATACGCGGGTACGTCTTTGGTCACCACAGCACCGGCCGCAATGACTGCACCTTCACCTATGGTAACACCAGGTAAAATAATAGCACCACCGCCCACCCAGACTGAATTGCCTATAGTCACAGCTTTGCCTTGTTCGAGCCCTGTTTTACGCTGAGCCGCATCCAACGGATGAGTCACAGTGTAAATTTGCACTCCAGGTCCAAACAGCACATCATCGCCAATACTGACTTTGGCCGCATCTAAAATAACGCAGTTGTGGTTGGCATAAAAATTCTGACCCAGTTCAATGTTCTTACCATAGTCACAGAAAAAATTCGGTTCTATATAACAACTGCCCACTTTGCCAAATAGCTGCCTGGCTAACTCTTGATGAGCTTTAAAAGGCAAAGGGCCTTGCTGGTTAAGCTGAGCACACAAAGCCTTGGCCTGCACCCGCTGTTTGGCCAACACTTTATCTGCCGGATTAAACCATAAAGCCGCAGCCATTTTTTCCTGTTCAGTCATCAGTTAGTGCCCTTGTTTAACTTATTGATAAGTGAATACGTCTGGCAGAGCCATTAACACAAAGCTTCAGGCTTTTTATAGTCTTATGCGTTGGAATAGAGATATACTAAGGCTAATGTCGTTGTTTAGCCGGGTTTATCAGATGAAAAAAACTAAAGTAGTGACCACCGAAGAAATATTGCTCACCCTCTGCCATTCCGTTACTCAGGTATTAGCTGCAGCTGGCAACGATAGAGTTGCCTATTCACCTATGGTACAAAAAATCCAGAAAACCTGCCTGCGTCCTGATCTTGGCTGTTTTGTGTTATTTGACGGTGGTTTTTCTGGTTTAGTCATTATCAACTTTACGTCGCAAGCAGCGATGGAAATTTACCGTAAATACATGATGAGCATGGGTATGCCAGAATCTGAACTGGCTAATTTCCATACCTCAGACGAAGTAGGTAATGTGATGGGCGAACTGATGAACCAAATCGTCGGTGACTTCACCAACAGAGTCCGTATGGAGCTGCAAACCTCTATTAATCAAAGCCAGCCAAAAATGATGGCGATTAATAAACAAGTGCAAATCATGATCAATACTCAGTTGGATCAACCTCAGGCCCGACGAGTGACCTTCAGCACACCAAACCATGCAATTTTTTATATGGAATTGTCGATGGATAAAACTGAATTTATCCAACTGCACGATTTCATCCCGACACAGGATGAAAATCCGGACGATATTATTGCCAATACCAATGCAGCAGAATCAGAAGCGGCAGAAGCTGTTGAAGTATTAACTTCTGATGCTGATGATGATTTCCTGAAAAATCTGGGGCTCTAAGGTCTACATTCTGCCATCAGAGCGCGGCTCAGATGGCAGTTTTATCCTGAAGCTGGCGCCACCTAAGCGGCTTTCTCCAACTTCAATGTTGGCCTTATGCCATTCAAGTACACGACAAACAATAGCCAGCCCTAAACCAAAACCACCAAAACCTTTTTGTCTGCTCGGGTCTAACCGCACAAAAGGCTTGAGTATCTCTGCCCTTTTTTCTGGCGCTATGCCAGGACCATCGTCTTCGACACCTATTTCAATACCAGATGCAGCAGGCTCTAGTACCAGTAACACTTTGCTGTGGGCAAATCGTTTGGCATTTACCAGTAAGTTTTGTACCGCCCTTTCCAGATAGTGGCCGTCGCAGGCATAAACACAGCTGTTGCTCAGATGCAGTTCAATGGCAGCACCAGGCAAAGGAGATAACTTCTCCACTAAGTTTTGCAGCAACTCAGACAAGTCCACCTGCTGCATCTTCAACTGAGGTTGTGCGGATTCAAGACGGGCGTAGTCCAGCATCTCATCTACCAGTTGCTCCAGCTCTTTGACATCATTCAGCATCAACTGTTTTTCGTCCTGGGCTAAAGCAGACAGCTCCAACGCAAAACTTAAACGGGCTAAAGGCGTACGCAACTCGTGTGAAACCGCCTGCGTCATTTCACGCTGTAAACCAAGCAATCGCTGGATTTGTTGTCGCATCTGTTCAAAGCTGATGGCGATGGGGGCAATAAAAGAGCGAACAGGAACAGCAGCTGTGCCTGCCGGATCCGATAATTGTTGTTTTAACTTCTGAATATCCCGGGCTACAGGCCATAACCATAACCAGACAGCTATCGCCAACAGGCCCAAAAACAACAAACTAAACCAATAAGAGGGCACTGTACTCTCGCTCAGATCTGTAGGCCCCAACTGCCATAATTCGCCCTGCTGCATGGTGTAAAAAAACACCTGATCCCGGGTGAACAAAGGCACAACCTGCCCTGCCTCTAATGCAGCGTGTTCAGCTTCAGACCATAAAATGCTGCCTGCGGGTAACAAAGTGGCAGGTAAAGCAGAAGAAAGCTGAGCTTGTGGTAAAGACTGTGTACTGAGTTGGCCGGCAAGATTGTCTGCAACCAGCATCACCCAGGGCGGGACCTGGCTTTGTGTTTCCTGCCAGATACGCTCCACAGTCCAGCCAACACCAATCAGCACCAGCGAAATGAACAAATAAAAATGTAGGAATAACCTGGACACTTATTAGCTGTTCCAGGCATCAGCAACAAACAGATATCCTTTGCCCCACACAGTTTTGATCCGGAAAGGCGTTTCAGCATTGTCATTTAACTTGCGGCGCAAATGCGATACCCGCACATCGACAGTGCGATCCAGACCATCGTATTCACGACCAATAATTTGTTTGTGGATAGCCTCACGTTTTACGGTCTGGCCGGCATGTTTGGCTAACATCCACAATAAATCAAACTCATAGCTGGTTAATTCAACCAGTTGTCCGTCAAAATGAGCTTCGCGGGCACTGTTATTCAGATTCAGCTTGCCGAAGCCAAGCTCCTGATTTTCAGTTTTCTGAACTGGATTGCCGCGTCTTAGTAACGCATGAACCCGTGCCAGCAATACACGAGGCTCCACAGGTTTAATCACATAATCATCAGCGCCCAATTCCAAACCCAGCACCTGATCGATATCACCTTGTTTGGCCGTTAACATCAGCACCGGAGCGGTAAACCAGGGGCGTATAGCCCGGCAAATGCTAAAACCATCCATACCAGGCAACATCAGGTCAAGAATAACCAGATCAGGCTGCCAGGTCTGGCAAATAGCAGGCACAGTATCACCTCTGCTTTCCTGTCTGACGTCAAAACCATGTTGCTGCAAAAAACTCTGCACTAAAGCCGCCAGACGGGCATCATCTTCAACTAATAAGATTTTTTGCATTAAAACACACTCCAGGGGGCCACCAGACGGCGTCGTTTTTCCGGCTGACGGCTTAATACAATTAACTCTTTTTGCAACAACACTTGCCTGTTGTTTTGCAATCTCACTTCCGTTTTACCTGGCCAGTTTAACTCTTGTTGCCACTGTCCTTGTTCTGCCTGTTGCCAACACTGCATCTGTTGTTGTGCAAAATACAGACATAAGTTTTCCGCCTTACTGCTGCTCCAGCTGACGGTAAGCTGTGCTTCGCAATTTTGTTCCACTGTTGCAGCAACGCAAAAAGCCGGACTTACAGACCAGCATAATTCAGCATTGCATTCAGGGACTTGAGCTGTCGCCAGCAGCATATTACCGGCGAATAACAGCCCGAACATTCCCTATCCTTGCGTCAATAAAAGCGATAACTTACACCTACAAACCAGGTCTGCACTGAATCATCCTGCACTAACGGACTATCCGTCATTGCATCATCCAAATGCAGATATCGATAAAAAGTCAGCAGTGACCAACGCTGATCCAGCGCTTTTTGCCAGCCTAACCTTATTTCAGGTTGCCAGCTGGCACTGCCCTGATAGCGCTGCAGATAATACAGGTCATCCTCGTCAACACCATAATAGGTCTCGATGAGTTTGGCACTTTTCCAGTATAAACTGGTACTCAGGTCAAACTGCCCACCAGCCAAAGGCCAAAACCGTGACCAGCTCAGGCTGGCATTCTGACCTTTGTACTTTGAACTGATGTCCTGCCACAGGTTCAGTCGGCTTTGCCATTGTTCACCAAACCAGTTGAACTGAATACCAGCGTCTATTGCCGTGGGCCGTTTTTTGACATCTGTAATAGATACTGCAGCCAGAGATTTTTCAGTACCCGTGTCTACTTCTGGTGGCAGCAAAGCTCCTGAGGTTCTCATACTGACTACATTGCCGGCAAACCAACGCTGGAAATAGCCTTTTTCTGAATTCAGCCGCATCACCATGCTGACGGCAAATTGCTCATTTTGCTTTAGGCTATATCCTAAAGTGCCATTATCAATAAACCAGGAGTCAGTGTAATAACTAAAGTCAGGTAGAAGCAGCATAGGAAAGCTGTCGCCGTCATACAATGGATTGCTGCGCTGCCCTGCCCCCAAGGCTACAGAAAGCTGAAACTGATTCGGAGCTATGCAGCCTTCTTCATCAGTAGCGCATGCAAATGCAGTACCGCTGCCTAAAAGACAGAAAAGAAAAAGCCAAGCCGCTGATTTCATCAAAATACTACCCAAAGCATGAATGGCGTTCACTTTAGCATTGAAAGCAAAACAGCTTAAGCAAAGTTAACAACTTCACACAAATTGCCGCATAAAATCACAGCAAAGCAGCAGGCTTTTTCTGACCCGAAGCACAGTGGCTAAAGACCTTTCCTCTGCAGGGGTGAAAAGGATCCAACAGGCTAATTTAATGCTATGATGCCGGACGCTCGCAAGAACAAACAGCTTGTAGCAGCAAGGCAACAACAGAAAGAGTCCCTTTGCACATAGTTGCCTTATGTGATGAGGGTGAGAAAGCGCAGCCAACGCAGCTGCAGCTTCAAGTGAGAAGGGTATATGAAGTCAACAAATCAGCCAGGAATAGCCCCGATGACACCGTTGAAAGGAAAAGCGACCTCCTTTGATATCGCCTATCTTGCCGGTGTATCCCAATCTACAGTTTCCCGTGCATTGCGTGACAGCCCTGCTGTAAATCAGGAAACCAAAGACAAAATTTTTGCCATCGCCAAGCAGTTAAATTACAAGGTGGATAAAAACGCCAGTAATTTACGCAAACAAACCACTGGCACCCTGGCGCTGTTGCTGTTTGAAGACCCTACTGTGGATGAATCACAAATTAATCCATTTTTTCTTGCTATGTTGGGCAGTATTACCCGTGCCTGCAGTCAGCGTGGTCATGATTTATTAGTCTCCTTTCAACAACTCAGTAATGACTGGCATGCAGATTACGAAGACAGTAAAAAAGCGGATGGCATCATTTTGCTCGGTTATGGCGATTACAAAGACTACGAAGAAAAGCTCAATACCCTGTTAGCTCAGCAAACCCATTTTGTTTGCTGGGGCGCTGAAGTGCACGGCCATCCTGAATTCACTATCCGCAGTAATAACCTGCAAGGTGGCAAACTGGCCGGACAGCACCTGTTGCAACAAGGCAGGAAACGTTTTGCCTTTCTTGGCAATGCTTCCGATCACAGCCCTGAATTTTTGGCCCGGTATCAGGGCATGGTGCATGCTTTAGAACAAGCAGGTATAGCAGAAAACACTGTGGCACAACTGGATGCGATTTCAACAGAGCAGGCAGGTTTTGATGCCATTAATCAATTACATGCTCAAGGCAAAAGCTTTGACGCCTTATTCTGTGCCAGTGATCTGATCGCAATAGGCGCTATTCGTGCTCTGCAGAAAAAAGGCCTGAAAGTGCCGGAAGATGTGGCTGTGGTAGGTTTTGATGATATCCCTGTTGCGTCCTTCTCTTCTCCTGCTTTAACCACTATTCAGCAAAATACCTCGCTGGCTGGTGAGATGCTGGTGGTCAACTTATTAAAACTGATTAACCACCAGCCTGTTGAGCTAACAGAAATTCAGCCAAAAATCATCGTCCGTCACTCTTGTGGTGCTGCAGAGCGTTAAGCTGCAGCCCTGGTTCTTTTTATGACTTCCACTTCCAAAGGCCTTCATCCCCGCAACAAGCACCAGCACGCTTATGATTTTGAGGCTTTATCCGCTGCAGTACCGGCTTTAACTGCCTTTGTGCGCGACAACGGCTATGGCACGCTTTCAATTGACTTTGCCAACCCGCAAGCCGTTAAAACCCTGAATCAGGCTTTGTTAAAACACTTTTATGCGATACCACACTGGCAATTGCCCGAGCAGTTTTTATGCCCCGCAGTGCCGGGAAGAGTAGATTATCTGCATTATCTGGCCGATCTGTTAGCGCCTCTGAATAAAGGCAAAGTTCCAACAGGTTCGAAGCTGCACCTGCTCGATACCGGCTGTGGTGCCAATCTGATCTACCCTTTGCTGGCTCAGGCTGAATATGGCTGGAAAGTTACGGCCTCAGAACTGGACCCGGAAGCACTGGCTGCAGCTGTGTTATTGATTAAGCAAAACCAGCTGCACCATAAAATAGCATTACGTCAGCAGCACAAAAGCGAACAGATATTTCAGGGTATTATTCAGCCTGATGATCTGTTTGATTTAACCTTATGCAATCCGCCTTTTCACAGCTCTGCTGAGCAGGCTCAGGCTGGCAGCGAACGCAAAGCGAAAAACCTCGGCCAGAAAAATACCAGATTGAACTTTGCGGGCCGCAATCATGAACTCTGGTGTGAGGGCGGAGAAGCAGCTTTTATTCGCCGTATGATCAACGAAAGCCAAAGTTATGCTCAGCAGGTAGTATGGTTTAGCAGTCTGGTGTCTAAACAGGAGAATCTGCCTGTATTGCAGCAACAACTGACAAAACTGGGTGCACAGCAGCAACTGATTGAAATGCAGCAAGGCAATAAACAAAGCAGACTATTAGCCTGGTCTTTTATGAATCCAACACAACGTCAGTTGTGGGCAGACTATCGCTGGCGTTAAAGCACAGCAGAGGAAGGCCCTGATCCAGCATAAAGCCGCGGATCAGGACAGACGCCATGACCTGCAGGCCATGGCGTTGTGGATCACTGTTGTACTGCTTACTGTTGTATTTTTGTAGTCTCTTGTTCTTTGACTAACCACACAGACAAAGCCCCTAATATCATGGCAGCACCTGCCAGCATCACAATATACAGAGCTTCATTTTTAAAGACAGAGCCAAGGATCCAACCCGCCAGTAAACCCGAGACAATCTGCGGCGCTGCTATAGTGAAGTTGAAAATCCCCATGTAGACACCGGTTTTATTCGCTGGTAATGCACCTGCCAGAATGGCATAAGGCATCGCCAGTATAGCGGCCCATGCTATACCTATGCCTATCATCGGGATCATTAAAGACAAAGCCCCTTGTGGAATAGTGACTTCAGTGATCAACAAATCCACCTGAGTCAGGGTCGGATCGTTAAAGAGTACAAAACTCAGATAACCCACACCACCACAAGCTAACGCAAAGGAATACACCAGTTTACGGCCAAATACATTGGCCAGCTTTGCCATTACCATCGCAAAAAACACGGCAAACAGAGAATAGCCAGCATACAGAATACCCACCCAATCGCCTGCGGCACCTTTGGCGGCCGCTATATCGGCAGGCACTCCACCCATTTGTTGAATATAAACCGGATCAAACCAGTGCACTGCAACACCCCAGTTGTTCTGGGCTACAGCGGCCGGGAAATAAGTCCACATGATAAACAAAGCAAACCAGGAGAAAAATTGCACCAAAGCCAGCTGTTTCATAATGCCAGGCATAGACAGCATAGTGGCCCAGAATGATTTCATCTTCTCAACGAAGCTGGTTTTTTCGCGCTGTTGCTGCAGTTTCTCAAGGTCCAGTCCTTTGTACTGGCAATATTGTTCAGGGTTGTATTCGCGGGTTCTGAACGCAGTCCATAACACGCTGCCCAGCAACACTGTAGCACCAATGTAAAAGGACCAAATAACTGAGTCAGCCACCTGACCAGTTTGTGAAGCGTTATCCAGACCAATCACGTTGGTCAGCACAAAAGGTAAAATAGAGCCAAAAACTGCACCTATGTTTATCAGCAAGGTCTGGACTGAGAACCCCAGATTACGCTGTTCGGCCGGAACCATATCAGAGACCAGTGACCGAAACGGCTGAAAGGTGACATTAAAAGCAGCGTCTTTAATTGCAAAAATCACCAGACCAAACAACATAGGCGGAATAAAGGCAACCACCATGGAAGAATTAGGCAACAACACCATAGCGCCAGCGGCGACTACTGCCCCCCCCAGCATAAAAGGAATACGACGCCCGAATCTGTTCCAGGTACGATCAGAAGCAGCACCTACTATAGGCTGCACCAACAACCCCATGATAGGCGCAGCTAACCAGAACAATGACAATGACGATAAATCAGCGCCAAGATCGGAAAGAATGCGGCTGACATTACCATTTTGCAAAGCAAAACCAATTTGCACCCCAAGAAAACCAAAACTGAGGTTCCATATCTGCCAGAACGATAACTGCGGTTGTTTCATCTGTTGTCCTATTATTTTTATGTGAATGTCAGGTGAGCGCTCACCTGAAACCGGCTCCTCTGTCATCTAATCCGGCCTTCAGTTCACCTGCAATGGACAACGCTGACGACGCCTGTTAGAGCGTTGGAGAAGAGATCGATTAGAACAGCCTTTGCCAGAGCCAGCAACCAGCTGAATACGTATTCAGTTGCTGCACAGAGTATCAAAGATCACCTGAATCAGTATGGCTCAGCCTGAAGCAGATGCCGATTTTTTCCGGATGACAAAACCCTGCTCCAGAATTACAGTTTAACGCTTTTCCCAACTGTAATAAGGGACGCCAAAAGACGTCCCTGCACAGCGCTCACTAGTTACCAGATTTTGACCCGTACCGCATCATCACGATACATACCATCACCAGGTTTCACATCAAAGGTCTGATAAAATTCAGGCATATTCGACAGCACACCTAACACACGGTACATACCAGGGGAATGAGGTCCTGTAATTACTTGCTGACGCAAGGAAGCATCACGGAACTTAATTCGCCACACCTGAGACCAGCCCATAAAGAAACGCTGATCCCCACTGAAACCATCAATCACAGGCGCTGGTTTGCCCTGCAACGAGGTTTGATAAGCTTTAAAGGCAACAGTTAAACCACCTAAATCGGCAATGTTTTCACCTAAACCTAAAGCACCCTGCAGTTTTAAATCGTCAATAGGATTAAAGGCACTGTACTGGTCTATCATCAGCTGAGCACGCTTCTGGAACTGCTCTGCGTCGGTAGGCTTCCACCAGTCGGTTAAATTACCATGGCCATCGGAACGACGACCCTGATCATCAAAACCGTGGGTAATTTCATGTCCTATCACACCACCAATAGCACCGTAGTTCACCGCATCATCTGCATTCACATTAAAAAACGGCGGTTGCAAAATAGCAGCAGGGAAAACAATTTCATTCATGGTCGAGCTGTAGTAGGCATTGACGGTTTGAGGTGTCATGCCCCATTCAGTGCGATCCACTGGCTGTCCCAATTTAGCCAGCATACGGTCGAATTCACACTGGCTGCTGCGCTGCATATTGCCTACTAAGTCGCCAGCTTTTACGTCTAAACAGCTGTAGTCACGCCATACATCAGGGTAGCCAATCTTGGCATTAAACTTAGACAGTTTTTCCTGAGCCGCCTTTTTGGTTTCAGGGCTCATCCACTCCAGACCATCAATAGCCTCTTTAAAAGCGACTCGCATATTTTGGATCATCTGATCCATGCGCTCTTTGGCTTCAGGCTTGAAGTGACGCTCGACATAAATTTTGCCCAGCATAAAACCTAGAGAACCTTCAAGCGCTGCCACAGCTCGTTTTTCGCGTTCACGCTGAGCTTCTAAGCCAGACAGAGTTTTGCCATAAAATTCAAAACTAGCCTGATCAAAGCTGCTGGCCAATAACTCACTGTTGGCGCGCACCAGATGGAATTTTAAATAACTTTGCCAGTCAGCAACCGGGATTTCTTTTTGTAACTGAGCAAAAGCGGTCAGGTAAGTCGGTTGACGCACCACTACCTCTTTTATATTGGAGAGTTTGGCGGCACCTAATAAAGCAGTCCAGTCAAGACCAGGCGCTGTTTCAGCAAGCTGAGCCAGAGTTAATTTGTTGTACGTGGCATTACGATCCCGGTTTTGCACCCGGCTCCATTGCGCTTCGGCCAGTTTGGTTTCTATCGCATAGACAGTGGCAGCTACTTTTGCCGGATCGTCCCAGCCAGCTAATTCAGCTACTTTGTTGATATAAGCCTGATATTTCTGCTGAATTTCTTTCGATTTTTCATCAGTGTTCAGATAATAATCACGGTCCGGCATACCTAAACCTGACTGGTTCGCCAGGGTAATATACTGATCGGACGCTTTTTGATCCTGACCTATAAATAACACCACAGGTGTACCGGTACGAGCGGCCTGTAATTCGCCCCAGAGTGTGGCTAAATCGGCATGAGAAGCCAGCGCTTCTACTTTGGTAAAGTCAGCTTTTAATGGCTCTAAACCTAAAGTGTCCAGAGTCGCCGTATCCATATAAGAGCGGTAGAAGTCGGAAATCTTCTGAGTGTCTGTGCCTGCTTCTGCCGTTTGGCCCGCCAATTCCTGCACTATTGCCAGTACTTGTTTATCGGCGTTTTCACGTAATTCATCAAAACTGCCCCAACGGCCTTTGTCGGCTGGTATTTCAGTTTTTGCCAGCCAGTTGCCGTTTACATAACGGAAAAAGTCCTGGGCAGGCTTCACGCTGGTATCCATATTGGACAATTCAATACCTGAAGTTAAAGTTTTTACTTCAGCCACTGCTGCTGCCGGTGTTTCAGTGGATTGAGTTGGGGTTTGGGCTTTATCACAGCCTGCCAGTGCTACAAGCACAGCAAGGGCCAGAACAGATTTATTTAACATGGGCTTTCCTGAATTTGATTTTAGTTATCAGTTTTTACGCAAAACCAGTGTAGAGAAAAGGAGGGTATTGTCCAGTTTTAAGATTTGGGCTGCGACTAGTGGCAAAACAAACCAGATAAATATCAAAAGCTGACGAGCAGAATTTAAGCTTCGAGCCCTTCTGCAACCTGAGTTGTTACATCAATCAACCATTGCCTGTCATGTTCAACCAGAGGCAAATCCAATTCAGCCATCACAGCGATAGCTAACTGCCGCAAATTGTCTTGCAAAGCGGTAGGCAGATGATTATCCGGATCGCTGACTAAACCAGAAACAGTCAGCCACAGCACCCGCAGATCGGCCAAAGCTTTGATTTGTTCCAGTTCAGAACCCTGTTGTGCCAGTTCAAGCTGATAGAGTACACGACGAAACACCTGAGCCTCGAGGGCTTTGGTGTTTGACGCCAATAAGCGGGTATGACGATATAAATCCAGTGGTCTTCGCATCAGAAGGGCTTAGTTAAATAAACTCAGTAAAGAGCGAGCGCCCTGCTCTTTGTTGCCTATGCCCATCGCCTGTTGTTTTAGTTGCTGACGGCTTTCTTCTGCCTGCTTTAACAAAGCAGCTCTGCTTTCTTCATCTGGTGCAGCACGGGCTGAATTACGGCCCCCTGTACGTTCGGATTCCAGACTATTCGCCGCTTTACTGACAGCTGTTGCTGTTTCTAACTGGGCTTTGAGCTTTTTATCTTCTTTTGCCAAACGTTCCGTACTGTCGGCCACTGCAGTCTCAGCCGTCGCCAGTACACTGGCCTTGCCTTCTTTACCATTTAACAAGTCACGGGCTTCGGCTGCTGAACCTATTTTCTCAGGCAGCCCCAGGCTTTTATCCAGGGTGCTGCTGCGCAGTTCAGATTGACTGCCATAACTATTGATCGTCACTTTGCTGCTGTCTTTATCGGTTAGCAAATTTACGCCTTTGCCACCATCAGCGCCTTTATAGCTGGCACTTTCCAATGATTTTTCAATGCCAGTACGCAGTTCAGCATACTGTTTTTGTAACTTTTCACGAGCAGGGGCAGCCAACGAATCATCTGCCAGTTGAGTGGCCACTTCCCGTACTTTCACCAGTGAATCTTTGATCTCTGTTGTGGCTGCCTGAGCACTTTCCACAGCACCTTTGCCCTTCGCCAGACTTTGCTGCACAGCAGAGTAGTCTTTTGCCGAGTTACGGCCAGGGCTAAACTCCAGTTCTGCTTTTTTGCTGGCAGACGCTGTAGTCTCTGTGTTGGCCACATTGGAACCAGCATTGGCTGTAGCAGGATTTACCACCGGCGTTGACGGAATAAAACCCGGGCTGATGTTGTTGATCATGACAAACTCCATCTGGACTGGCGACCAGAAATTAGACTACTTACTAGTTTAACCCTGCGACACAGTTTCGCCAGTTAAATCTGGCTATTTTATCGCCAGCTCACCCTACAGAAAGGCTTTTGATTTAGACTAAGCACTGTTTTACTGAAAAGGATTGCTATGCAACAGCTACTGCTGATTTACGATGGAGACTGCCCTTTGTGCCGCAACTATGTGGCATCGCAGCGGCTGCAAAAACAATTCGGCGAGCTGACGCTGCTCAATGCCAGAGATTTGCCTGAACAAGCCCCGTTGTTACTTGCTGAATTGCAACATCATAGGTTGATTGTGAATCAAAGCATGCTGTTAAGAGTGGATGGCCGTTGGTTAAAAGGAGCTGAAGTATTACAACTACTGGCTTCAGTGAATGAAGCCAGTTGGCGCAACAGGCTTTGGTTATATTGGTTTCAATCTGCAGGCCGCGCCCGCTTTAGTTATCCACTGCTGCGGGCCGGACGCAATCTGTTATTAAAGCTGTTAAAAATACCGCCTTTGCCTTACTGAAGCTCTAATACCAGACTGCCACGCTCAGGCAGTTGCAGACTGCCGTTGGTGGTGATGCTTTTACCTGTCAGCACATCAATAAAACCGGCATTGGCTGGCAATAGTTCAGCATAACGCTTTAGATCCACAGTTTTGGCACTGGCATTTTTATTAAAAAATACCCACAGCTGTTTGTTGTCCTGATAACGCACATAACTGTAAAGACCATCGGCCGGGCTGAAATGTTTCATCTTTCCTTGCTGTAACACAGCGTTGTTTTTACGGTAATTCGCCAGTGTTTTGATCAGTTGCTGTGCCTGTAGCTGAGCCTGGCTTAAACCTTTGCCGCTAAAGGCATTCACAGCGTCCCCTGCCCAACCACCGGGGAAATCACTGCGCACTAAACCATCGTCACGCTGTTTAGGGCTTTGCGCCAGAATTTCAGTGCCATAATACAGCTGCGGAATACGAGGTGCGGTCAGCAGATAAATCATCGCCATCCGATACAAATCGCTGTTTTCATTGAGTAACGAAAATATCCGCGCTGTATCGTGATTCCCCTCAAACAACACCAGGTTGGTTGGATCAGGGTAAATCACATCGTTACCCAAAGCTTCATAAAGTTTGATCCAGCCTTTATCCCATGACTCTTCTTCAGTCAGCGCAGCCAGCAAAGCGTAATAGAGCGGAAAATCCATCATGCTGGGTGTAAACGACTGATAACCATCAGAGTTTTGCTTGCCTTTTTGCCAATAGGACACCACAACAGGGTTAGCACTCCACTCTTCACCGACAATATTAAAATTCGGGTATTCGCTCATCAGGCGTTTAGACCACTGAGTTAAAAAATCTTTATCCGCATAAGAGTAAGTGTCTTCACGAATGCCGGATAAATGAGCGTATTCCACCCACCACACAGAGTTTTGAATCAAATAAGTCGCCAACAATGGATGACGCTGATTTAAATCCGGCATAGTCTCGACAAACCAGCCATCGACAAAAGCTTTGGCATCGACCTCTGCAGCATAAGGGTCCTGCACTGTAGTGCGGGCGTGATTGGTTGGATGAAAACTAGCGTTGTAATTCAGCCAGCTTTTTTCCGGTAAATCCTGCAGCCACCAGTGATTGGAGCCTATGTGATTCACCACTATGTCCTGGATCACACCTATGCCATGTGTATTGGCCTCAAGAACAAATTTTTTGTAACTTTCATTACTGCCAAAACGCGGGTCGATTTTGTAGAGATCCGTGGCTGCATAACCATGATAGGAATAAGCAGGGCTATTGTTTTCCGTCAGCGGCTGAGGCCAGATCTGCGTCACCCCCAGTTGCTGTAAATACGGCAAAGCCTGCTGCATACCTGCAATATCGCCACCATGCCGGCCGCCAGGATTCGCTCTGTCCAGCCCTTCGCTCATGGTTTTCACTTCATCGTTGCCTGGGTCGCCGTTGACAAAACGATCCGGTGTGATGAGGTAAATTAAATCTTTTTGACCAAAACCCTGGCGCTGTGCCGAACCCTGCTGCCGCGCCAATAAGCTGTAGTGATACCGCGCTACTGTCTTACCATGTTGGCTAAAGCTCAGCTCAAAACTGCCAGGTTTTACATCAGGACTCAGTTCCAAATCGACAAACAGATAATTCGGGTTTTGCACCTTCTGCACACCCAAAAGCTTCACGCCCGGATAACTCAGCTGTACCTGAGAGTGCTGAATATCTTTGCCATGCACCATCAGTTGCAACTTTGGCTCTTTCATTCCAGCCCACCAAAAGGCGGGCTCCAGATGTTCGATTGGACTGGCGAAAACCAGATTAACCGACAGCGTCAGACTCAGCAGTACAGCTTTTATAGTATGAAAAGGCTTCACTCTAACACCACCCTGGCTTTGGCCTGATCCCAGTTCAGTTTCAGCAGCACTTGTTGTTTTTTTGCATCAAAATAAGCGCTTCCGGCCACCAGCTCTGCTGCTGAATTCACCCAACTCAGCGCCTGACCATTCACCAGCGCGGTAGCAGGTTTCGCCAGTTGATGAACAACCAGGGTAGTTTCCCGCTGTTTTGGCATTCCGGTATAACCTAAACCAGTGCGGTTTAACTCAAAAGCCAAACTCTTGCCTTTTGCGGCAGCACTGAAGGTCAGCAGTTCATACTGGCCTTTGCTTAATGAATCCGGTGATTTGCCATCGTCTTCATACATGTGGCCTTTAGCCTGACTGATGGATTGGTCGTGGTAATAATGCAGCTCAAGCTGACGGCTGCTGTAGTCTTTTAAACTTTGAACCGCAGGCACCATAGGCACAAAAGAACCGGCACGTACCAAGACAGGTAAAGTGGTTAAATCAGTCGGCTGCTCAATAGTTTTGCCGCCCTGATGCGCTTTGCCTGTCCAATAATCCAGCCAGACACCAGCAGGTAACTGCACTGGTACCGACTTCACGCCTGCTGCAGTCACAGGAGTGACTAAAAAGGCATCGCCCCAGAGGTAACTGTCTTTATTGGCAATTAAACTGGTGTCTGCTTCATTTTCAAAAAACAGCGGCCGCATTAATGGCATACCAGTGCTGCTGTTTTGATAAGCCAAAGTGTAGTTGTAAGGCGTTAAGCGGTAACGTAACTTGACGTATTCCCGCAAAATATCTTTGGTTTCTTTGTCGTGCAACACGGGCTCTGGTGCTATTTGCTCCTGGGCGTGAGGGCGATACACAGGCTGGAACACACCGTACTGCAACCAGCGGATATACATTTCTTTATCAAACACTTCGCCACCGGCAAAACCACCTAAATCTGAATGGGTATAAGCCAGGCCTAATAAACCCATTTGCAGCGCCAACTCCACCTGAGGTTTTAAACCATCCCAGCTGCGGCTGACATCGCCTGTCCAGGGGATCATGCCAAAACGTTGTGAGCCAGCAAAACCCGAACGCATCATAATCATAGGACGCTGTTCTGGTTGCTTTTCTAAGCGGTTCTGATACACAAGTTCAGCCCAACGATGGCCATACACATTATGAATTTCGTCCGCAGTGCCTATGCTGTGAATTGCATCAGAAGGATGCACTTCAGGCTCGCCTAAATCGCCCCACCAGCCTGCTACGCCATACTCAGCCAGCTCGTTATAAATCCCTTCAAACCAGCTTGTGCCTTCTGTTGAAAACACATCCACTAAGCCTGTGTTGCCAAAATAAAAATCGAAGGTTTTGGCTTTACCTGCTAAATCAGTGGCTAAAGCTTTGGCCTGAACAGCTTCATCCCAACGTGTGGAGGTGCTTAATACAAAAGGTTCAGTGATCAGCACAGTGTTCACCCCTTTGGCTTTAAAGTCGCTGATCATGCCTTTAGGGTTAGGGAAGGCCTTTTTATCCCAGGCCAGGTTGCCCATATGGCCCTGAATATCTGGCCCAAACCAGTATAAATCCAGCACGACTGCATCCAGTGGAAAGTCTTCAGCGGCAAATTTATCCACTATGGCGCGGGTTTCGGCCTCGGTGCGATAGCCAAAACGTGAAGCAAAATTCCCCAAAGCCCAACGCGGTGGCAATGGTTGCTTGCCAGTCACTGTCACGTACTCTTCAATCAGTTTTGGATAAGTGGGCGCAGCCATCACAATATAAGCAGTGCGGCCTGCCACAGCTTCAAATTGCAGCACCTCTTTTTCAGTTTTGCCTAAATCGACAAAACCACTGGCGCTGTTATCAAACAACACCAGATACTTTTCGCTCGACATCACAGCGGGTAAACCAAAGTACATTTGCTGTGCTTCTGTGGTGTAGCCGTAGCTGGCTTTGTTGTACAAGGGCAAACGCTGACCACGTCTGTCCATGCCGACTACCCGCTGGCCTGTGCCTAACAGCTTTTCATCATCCTGCAGCTTAAAGCGGAAGCCCCTCATCGTTTCATAAGCAAAAAAGCCTTTTTCTTCCGCCAGAATAAGTTCGTTGCCCCGGTAAAAGCTCAGTTGAAAAGGCGACTTATTCACCCGCACTGTTAACTGCTCTGTAGCGAACTCAAGCTGTTGTGGCTGCTCATTCAAGCTGGCAACAAGGCTGAGTTCAGGTGCAACCAAAGCAAAAGACGGCAATTGTTTCAGGCCACTTTTCTGGTAAACAACTTCTACAGCGCCCTGACTTTTAAAGCTTAATGACACCGCATATTCATCGGTCTGAAGCTGCAATTTGTTATCAAGCACCTGATGTGACTGGTAAGTGGCGGCCTGTGCTACAGAGCTGAACAACACAACTACAAAAGCCAGCCGGAAACGAAGTGATATCATGTCTAAATCCTGTCTGACGCCGGACAAGGTTTTGCCCGGCCAAAAGTTTTGTTTTATTTATGCCCCACAAGCGCGGCGCAAAAACTCATCATGTGAAAACAGCTTTGCTAAAGGCTCTTGTTTAATTGCCTTGATGCTTTTAAGCATATCTTTGAGCTGTGTATCAGAGAAAGTATCAGCCAAAGGATGATAGTCCCTTGGCAATAATCCTTGTCCTAACATCACCTGAAGCCAGGAGCCATCATGGAATAAATCATGTTGCTCTCGGAAAATGCTGCCATCGGCCTGAAATAGCTCAATTTTGTGTTTTAGCGAATCAGGAATTTGCAGTTGACGCATATCACGCCAGAACTGGCTGTCCGTGCGTTCAGTCTCATGGTAATGCAGTAATAAAAAGTCGCGGATATACACAAACTCGGCTTCGGATTGTTTGTTGTATTCAGCCACTGTGGCGGGTTCAATGCCATGGTGTGGGAACATTTTCAGCAAACGTACTATGCCTGATTGCACCAAATGAATGCTGGTGGACTCCAGTGGCTCCAGAAAACCACTGGATAATCCAACAGCAACCACATTGTGATGCCATTGTTTACGAGCGCGGCCTGTTTTGAATTTAATCAGTTTGGGATCAGCCACCGCAGTACTTTGCAAATTTCCCATCAGCAGATCCAAAGCCTGTTGTTCAGTGCAGTGGGCACTACTGAATACCATGCCATTGCCGTTACGATGCTGCAGCGGTATACGCCACTGCCAGCCCGCTTCATGCGCTATGGATCTGGTATAAGGTAACGTCTTTTCAAAACGCTCAGTGGGCACAGCCCAGGCACGATCACAAGGTAAAACATGGCTCCAGTCGTCATAACCTACCCCGAGTTTACGTTGCAACAACAAACTGACAAAACCTGAGCAATCTATAAATAAGTCGCCTTTTACTTCGCGACCATCTTTGAGCACTAAACTTTTGATATGACCATTATAATGCTGAGTCACCTGCTCCACCATGCCCTCAGTACGCACTACGCCCATAGGTTCACTGAACTTACGCAGGAACGCAGCATACAAACCAGCATCAAAATGATAAGCGTAAGGTAATTCCAGGATAGGGTCTTTTGCTGTGATAGGGGCAAATTTGCCGGCTTCAGCACAAAGGTAATTTAAGTCGTAATCCCAAATGGGTGTCATATCACCAAACTGTTGCCGTGCCCTTAACCATAAATGATGAAAATGACAGAAGGTCAGGCTGCGCCCTGGCGCGCCAAAACTATGGTAATAACTGTCGCCCTGAGCACGCCAGTTCTCAAATTTAATGGCCAGCTTAATAGTGGCTTTGGTTTCACGCAGAAAATCAGCTTCGTTAATACCCAGCACCTGATTTAGCAGTCGGATCGGAGGAATAGTGGCCTCTCCAACACCTACAGTACCAATAGCATCGGATTCAACCAGCTCAATATCAACCACTGTACCCAGTACTTTTTTCAGTAAAGCAGCACTGAGCCAGCCCGCTGTACCACCACCCAGAATCACTACTTTTTTGATTGGAGTCATGCGAATTCCCTAAAGAAAAACCCAGCCTTAATGGCTGGGTTTTAAACAGAGTTTGTCAGTAGCCGGGCAGATCAGCTGCTCCGACACAACCTCAGCCTGCATTAGAACTTGTAGTTTAAGCCTAACATGAAGTTACGGCCAAAGCTCTGGTACTGAGTGATCTGACGAGCATCACCTGGATTGTTCTGAATAGTTTTTTCATCCGTTAAGTTCTGACCCTGCAATGAAACACGCAGACCTTCCAGTGCATCAATACCTGACTCACTGAAATCATAACCAATCTGCGCGTCAATCAATGAACCGCCCTGGTCCATAGTCGGAGCCAGACTTAAGCTCAGACCACGGGTTTCAGTTGCAAACTGGTCACGTTTAGTGCCGGAAACACGAACCTCAAAACCAGCACGCTCATAATAAGCAGTCAGAGTGTAAATCTCTTTTGATAAACCTGGTACACGACCACCATCATCTAACTCACCATCCATAAAGGTGGCGCTGGCAACTATACCAAAGCCATCCAATACTTCGTCAATGATGTCAAATGGTACGCTGGCTTGCAGCTCGTAACCACGAACAAAACCTTGTAAACCATCCTGACGGATATCCAGCCGACCTAAGAAGGTGGCTGGTGGTGCATTAGGTGGAGTACCCTGTGCTGACGTCTGGTGGAAACCAGGAATATAATAATCAGAGAAATCATTGATTAAGGTAATGTTACGGTGCCAGTTTTTCAGGTCTTTATAGAAGAAACTTGCCGCAATAAAGCCATTATCATGGAAATAATTTTCATAAGATAAATCGAACTGGTTAGCTTCTAACGGCTTCAATTCAGAATTACCTGCATTGCCTGCAAAGGCGCTGTTTAACGGATCATCATCCAAAATATTGGTATCGTTAAAGTTAAAAGTCACCTGACTGTTTGGACGTAAATCATCCAGACGTGGGCGACTCATGACTTTAGACACAGCAGTACGGACAAACTGACCGTCTGCCACTTCAAAACTCAGGTTCATGCTTGGTAATACATCAGTGTAATCAGTGCCACCTGATACTGCGACAGCATCAGTGAAGCGATCACTGCCTGATGAGGCATTAAAACCAAAACCTTCCTGATCAGCCCGGACAATTTGCACACCGATATTACCAGTCACAGGAATAGAACCTGCGTCCGTGCTGATATCTAACATACCGTATAAAGTGGTAATCTTTTCATTGATTTCGTAAGTGTCACCAAAACGACCATTTTCCAGGAAAGCAGCATCTGTAGCTATGTAATAACCGTTGTTATATAAAGCTAAACTGTCATAAGCCAAAACACCGTTGATGCCAACAAAGCTTAAATCAGCCACACCTAATACGTTAGGGATAGCATCTGAGTTTGGCCATACATTGGCGGTCAAATAAGCGCCATTGTTGATTTTGCTCTTAGTGCGGTCTTTATAAACAATACCAGTTTCCAGACCTGTGAAAATACCCCATTCCACGGCGCCATTAAATTGCAAACGTACACTGTCCAGCTCTTCTTCAAAAATTGGTTTATTAACAAAACCATCCTGAGCTGTTGTAGGGCCAAAACCAGTACCTGTATCCTGGAATCCAGGCACCGGAGCTAAAGAACCGCCCCAGGCTTGTGGGCCAGCTAAACGTATCAATGCCGGGTTAGTCAGATCAACAGGTGCAATAGTTGGGTGAGCACCAAACATAGCGCCAGACGACGTCATGACCCATGAGCGCGCACTGATAGGTCTGTTATCCGGACCTGTGCCACCTGCACGACCTACACCTGAATAACTTTCCACATCAGTGATGGTTTTATCGACTTTACCTGTTGAAAGATCCAGTTCAGCAGTCCAGTCATCGCTGATATTGTATTCCAGATTCAGACCAAAGGTTTTCAGCTCAGCATCCTGTTCACGGGAGTCGTTACGGACCACTGAAAAGAAGCCATCATAGTAAGCAGCAGTAGCCAGGCCATTTTGAACTTCAGTGATGGTGTAAGCGCCAGTACCCCACTCAGCCATACCTTCTTCCAGACCACGGCGCACATCGGTTTCATTAAAGTTGATATACAAAGCGTCAAACTTAACTTTTAAATCGTCGCTTGCATCGTATTCAAAAATTGCAGCAATGGAGTCACGTTCCAGCATAGCTGAACGGGTAAAGGTATCATGACCACCTAAAATAAAGGTATCGGCAGGAACAGTAACACCTGGCGCACCTTTAGTAGTATTAGCTCCAGGATAACCCCAGCCACGGAACTGCTGTTCCTGACGTGGTGATTTAATAGAGGACAACACCAAAGCAAAACCCAACTTGTCATCAACAAATTTATCGATGTAGTTGATTGAGGCTTTGTGACCATGATCGTCAAAATCCGGGTTACCGGATTCCTGATCGTTTTGTTCGTAGTTCAGGTTCACCACAAAAGTGTCTTCTGCCGTCAGAGGACGCACAGTTTGCAAATCAACAGTACCACCTATACCTTGCGCCATCAGCGTAGCATCAGGAGTTTTGTAAACCATAGCAGTAGAAACGATTTCTGATGGGTACAGGTCATATTCAACGCCGCGGTTGTCACCCATACCTAATAATTCACGACCATTTAATGAAGTGCCTACGTAGTTTTCATTAAAACCACGAACAGACAAGCCGCTGGTACGGCCATTACGACGCTCACCGGCTAAACCTGGCAAACGTGCTAAAGATTCTGCCACGCTGGTGTCTGGCAGCTTACCAATGTCTTCTGCTGACAGCACTTCAACGATGGAGTTTTCGCTCATTTTTATAGCCTGAGCTTTTTGTAAGCTGCCACGGAAACCCGTGATGCCTATCACTTCAATTTGTTCTTCCTGGGCATTTGCTGCCGCATTAGTTTGTTCGGCCTGTTGAGCAGAGCTGTACGAGCTAAAGCCCGCAGTCGCAATTGCCATAGTGAGTATGCTTAACTTAAATTTATTCATGCCCTTATCCCCGGATAGTGTGTTTTTTTTGTTTCAGACTTATATCTGTCTGGTTGTTGATATTAATCTGACCCTACTAGTTAAACTTATCGCCGCCAATGTTCAACATGAATACGTATTCACCTCCGGGTATGTCGCCCCTTTGCAGGGCATTGCTGGAATTTTGCATTGTATTGGTGCAGGCAGGCCGCTGGATCCGCTGATTTATTTGGCTCGCCGAAGCAGAGCTTACGCTCTAACTTAATGCAAACTTAGCTGAGTTCAGCGAAGTTGCAAGCTGACAGGCTTTGATGAAATGCATAGCTGCGGCATCAGGGCCTTACAGTGCCGCTCAAAAAAGCAATGTGACCACAGTGCTGCATTGCACTGATCCTGAGAAAAATCCATAAAAAAAGGCCGTGATCAAAACGGCCTTTTTACATCAGGTTTGAGTCCTGTTATTCGACTTTGCTTACCCTTAACACAGGGGCTGCCGGGTCTGTGGCAGTGAAGCTGACCTTATAATTCGCCTGTTCGGTAATTTGCAGTTTCAGATTCGAACCACCTCTTGTCAGCGCTTTGTTTGTGTTGAGTGTGACATTTTGATCCGCAGAGCCAAAATCAACGGTAGACCAATCGGCCGAGGCTATTTTGAACTCATGTTCGGTTACAGCCAAGTTCACTGTGACGCTATACACGCCATCCCCTTCGTATTGCAGAGGGTTATTTTCACTCCAGCCATTTAAACTGCCGCGCAAAAACACAGTGGTCTCGCCATAAGGCACATATTCAGTCACAGTAATAACCGGAGCTTCAGCAACCGCAGCGTTGACTGTAAAAGTGTAACTCGAGGTTTTAGGGATAGTAATTTTCAGGTTAGAACCACCACGGTTTAAGGTTTTGGCTGCACCTAAAGTCACTTGCTGGTTGCCTGAGCCAAAGTCAACTGTGGACCAGTCTGCAGAGGCCACTTTGAACTCGTAGTCACCCGCTGCAATAGTGATAGTAGTACTGTATACCCCATCCCCAACATAGCTCATAGCGTCAGTTTCACCCCAGCCATTCATAGCGCCACGCACATAGACAGTGGTTAAACCATAAGGCGCAAAATCAGGAGCCCCCATAGTCGCATCGGCTTTTAAACCTTCGCCCTGAGCACCATGCTGAGGTTTCACAAAAACCGCTGCTGTATAGGCCGGAACAGTGAAAGTACCTTCTGTTGCTGCTTCACTGAAACTGGCGTCCTGCACCATCAGATCCGCTGAAGCGGCCTGCACCGGATGTAACACAAAACCTTTGGCCGTAGGCACAGTATGAGAGTGTTGTGCTGAGGTGCCGTTGATCACCACCACCAGAGCGTCATGTTCAGGATCCAGATCGGTCAGGCCAGTCCCATCGTCTATGCTCATCACAATCAAGCCCGGCGTCAGATTTTTACCAATGTTATGGAAACCTAAGCGGTCCATTACATTCTGAGCTGTGGTCAGACGGAATAAATTGCTGCTTTTACGAATTTGCAGAAATTCATTAAATACATCAGATGAAAAATGGATCTCATCTGCATAAACTCTGGTATTGGATTTAGTCGCCACTTCAGCAATAGTGCTCCAGTTGGCGCTGTTGTCCTGAGCCATGGGCAAACCTACGTTCCAGTTATTGCTTTCTTTGCTGAAATCGACAAAGTTGAACCAGTCGCCTGAATCATAGCTGTTACGGTCTAAGGACTTGGAACGCAACAAGTCATCCCCCATTTGCAGAAATGGAATGCCCTGACTTAGCACAGGAATAGCCAAAGCAATATTATTCACTCTGACCCGGTTTTCCAGGCTTAAATCAACGCCTGCATTATGCAATTCCAGCTGTAATTTATCCCAGATCGCTTCGTTATCGTGTTTAGACACATAGTTGATAATATCGGCTGGATCTTCAGCATAACCAGCTGGCTGACCGTTCCAGGTCACACCTGATGCCACACCCGTGTTGCCACGGTAATCTTCCAGCACAAAGTCTTTTAAGGTGCCGGCTAAACCAATTTCAATGTAGTTTTGCTGCTGACGCTCACCATTTTCGCCTTTCCCGGTGAACAGAGCTGCGCTGCGCACTGAATCCCGTATACGGTCATTAAATGAACCTACTTCGGTACCCGCCATATTGGCCTGCCGCGCTTGCTCAAACAAACGATCATCCGCTACTTCACCAAAGTTCCAGCCTTCGCCGTAGAAGTAAGTATCAGGATCCACAGCACGCACCAGTTCCCGGGCCGCTAAAATATCAGCTTTCGGATGGTGTCCCATAATGTCAAAACGGAAGCCATCAAAGCCGTATTCACGGGCTAACAGCACCAGCGAGTCTTTGACGAATTTATCCATCATTTTATGTTCAAGTGCAGTGTTTTCACAGCAAGTTGAACGTTCAATAATGCCAGTGACCGGATTATATCTGTGGTAATAACCCGGCACCATTTTATCGAACACTGAGTTATCAAATACAGCTGAGGAGTTGGTATGGTTGTACACCACATCCAAGACCACACGAAGGCCAAGTTCCTGCAGAGCCTGATTCATAGCCCGCATTTCTTTGATACGAGCCACACCTTCGGCACTGGATGCATAACTGCCTTCTGGCACATTAAAATGATGTGGATCATAACCCCAGTTAAAACCGTCAGTGGCACGCATATCTGCAACCAACTGCTGAGCCAGTTCACCGGAGGGCTGATAAGATTTCAGTAAATCCAGTATCACTGTGGTTGAGTTTTCCTGACCACAGACTTTAGCGCTGGCATTCACAGCACATAACTCGCCCACTGTATCGGTAATTTCAACTCTTTTGCTTACGTCTTCATTCACTGTCGCCATATCTGTGGCAGGCAGCATATGAAAATGCGTTACACCACTTTCAGCCAGCTTTTTCAGGTGCAATACAGGCGCACTGTTCATCTCAGTGAATGCCAGATATTTACCTCTGTTTGCTTCGCTGACACTAGTATCACGAATACTGAAATCACGAATATGACCTTCGTAAATCACTGTATCTTCAGGATTTTCAACAGTTGGAATAGTTCGGGTTGCCCAGCCTTCAGGTTTTAAATCTTCGTCGGCTAAATTCACAAACTGACTGAAACGACCGTTAGTGGACAAACTGACGGAGTAAGGGTCGGTACTTTCCACTGTTTCCACTTTTTTAGTGGCAGGATGATACACAGTCACTTCAAAGCGGTAGAAAGTACGGTCCAGATTGGCTTTAGTGCCGCTGTAACTCCAAATCCCGGTATCCGCATCTAAGGTCATCGCCTGAGTAGAAGTCAGAGTTTTTGCAGCGTTATAGAGTTTTAAGGCGACGGTGCGGGCAGTGGGCGCCCATACAGCCACAGTCACAGCATCCCCCTCGTAGCTGACACCTAAAGTCGCTTCATCGGCATCAGCTTCACCGCTGGTGTACAAAGCATCCAGCACCTTAGCGGCCTGCACATAACTGGCTGCTGCCAGTTTGTTTTCTGCATCATGGGCTGACAACACCAGCTGATTTTTTACAATAGCTTTCGCCTGATCCGCTGTCATAGTGCTGCGGTACGCTGGCCAGTCGGCCAAATGCGGAACTTTGGCTTTTTGCGCCTCTGTCAGTTCAGTTTCTTCCAGCATCAGGGTTTCACCATTGAGCTGATCATCGTCATCAATGGTTAACTCAGCAGTGGCTGAATGGTGTAATTGCACTTTAGTGGCAATAGCACTGTCCACATTCCAGACAAAAGTGTTGGCATCCAGCCAGTGCGCCGCTGAGTTAGCAATAGAAACCCCCAAGGCAAGTAAAGGGAATTCAAATACTGAGTTCACACCAGAAAAAGTAAAGTTCATCCGGGCAAACTTTTCATCTGACTTAGGCCCTAACAACAACTTCTGATCGCCGCCGCCCATCTCTTTGCCAGCGTCATCAGTGCCTATATGGATCAGGAAGTTACCACAAGCACCTTCCACACCAGCCACACCGTCTTTTAACTCCAGCACCCAGTAAGCGCCGTAGTTTGGATCCACCGCTGTATGCACCAGACCATTGTCCCAGGACGCAGCCAGAGAACTGTCTTTGTAGGCATCGCATGCATCATTATTCCAGGTATGTAGGCGGTAGCCTTCATAATTACCGTCTGCTCTTTTATAAAAAAGCGCAGCCTGACCCGTTGCGGGGAAAAATGCAGGTTCAGGTGCATTGGGATCAACCCCAACTATACAGCTTTCATTTTTTGCATCCGGCACTGTAGGCGCTTTACATTTTATCGGCGGTGGATCAATACAGGCTGTGCCTGCCGCGTTCGGAATTTGTGGCACATTACAGGTCAGCAGTTTAGTACCACCTTCCACAGAATCCTCGCCACCACCGCCGCAAGCGGCCAGTGTCAGCGCAGCCAGCCCTAAAAGGACCAGCTTTAAGCTATTTGTGATCTGAAACATAGTTATCGAACTCCAATCAATTCTTGTTACGGGCACCCGCTCTGAAGCTGAGTGCTGAAGCTGTCACTCAAGGTCAGAACTTATAGTTCGCACCCACAAAATACTGGCGGCCAAAAAACTGGATAGTGCCGGTATTGGCTTCATTGCCAAAATAACTTTTGGTGGGTTCA
Organism: Rheinheimera soli; assembly: GCF_031457405.1. Classification (GTDB taxonomy): domain Bacteria; phylum Pseudomonadota; class Gammaproteobacteria; order Enterobacterales; family Alteromonadaceae; genus Pararheinheimera; species Pararheinheimera soli_A. The sequence continues at coordinate 35,783 of NZ_JAVDWR010000009.1, forward strand.
TCCGTCAGGTTGTTCACCTGAAACAGCACACCAAAGTTGTCGTTAATCTGGTAAGAGGCCTGATAGTCAATCACCATCTCGCCATCGAAGTTCACGGTCTGAGCTTCTACAGCCACCTGCTCTGACACAAAGTTGTCGCGGTAACGACCACTGATCCGGGTTTCGAAACCTTCGTATTCCCAAAACAAGGTGGCCGTCATGACGTTTTTCGATAAGCCCGGTAAAGTGATATCTATGGTCTGAGCGCCTAAGCTGACTTGCTGCTGAATTTCACTTTCGGTGTAGGAATAACTGCCACTAAAACCTAAGCCCTGCCAGAAGGACGGCAGAAATTTAAACACCTGGGTGTACGCAATTTCAGCACCACGGATATAACCCCCTTTGTCGTTGTTCACTGCAGTGGTGTAATTGCCGGGTTTAGTCTCTATAGTGGAACCGTTTTCCCGCACTATAAAATCAGGGATAGGAAAACCTGCTGCTTTAAAGTCGAAATCAGCGATAGTGAAGGTATTGATAAAAGATTCAATATCTTTGTAAAACACAGCGACAACAAAAGCCCCGTCTGTTTCAGTGAAGTATTTCTCGTACGAAATATCATACTGAGTGGCATAAAAAGGTTTTAAAAACGGGCTGTTCGAGCTGGAACCATTCACCTGCCCTGTCAGAGTATCTACTGTATAACTGGTATTGGAGGCCAGCCGATCTATAGGTGGCCGTGACATCACTTTAGCAGCAGCAAATCGAAGCTGATCGCTGTCGGTCAGGGCAAAGTTCAGGTTCATCTGTGGCAGATAATCCCTATAGGTCTGACCAATAATACCTGGCTTGTAGCGGATATTTACCAAACCTGCTTCATCGGTAATATTCTGCGCGCCTAAAGTAGCGTTCCCACCCACATCTGTTAAATCAGTGGCGTATTGTTTGGTTTCAACCATACGTACACCAATGTTACCTGTGACAGGAATAGAGAATACTTCGGTATCCAGATTGGCCATCACATAAGCCGCCATCACATCTTCATAGACTTCGCCACTTTGCAAAACAGACCATGCGGTATCCGGACCACCTGAAACACGTTGTGATGGCAAAACACCTGTGTTACCTGTTCCCCAGGTTTGCACTGGCTGAGGTATGCCCTGTGGAAACCAGGCATTCAGCGCTTTATTTAAATCAATAGCAAGGTAACTGGGGAAATGTGAAAAATTACCACTGAAATCAACAACATCAACCATATCCTCTGTTAAACGCAGCGGAGGTTGTGAACTCAAAAAAGCACCATCTGAGCCATATTCAAACACCTGACGGTCATTCGAATAGGTACGCTCTGAGTAACGCACACCAGCTTCAAACGAACTGAGCACAGAGTTATCCAGTTCGTATTTAGCATCCAGTTTGTAGGCATTCACTTCATCTGAGTTGATGTAAGGGTAAATGCCATATTTACTGACCATTACTCTGTTGATATCAGTAAAAGCGCCTTCCTGATTAAAACCTAGATCAGGCAGGTTTAAACCATTCAGCAAATAGCTGATCGATACATTGCCATCCAGTACCGGATTAGGCACTCTGGCGTCTTCAGCCACTAAAGCCCATAACAAACCGTTTTTAAATACGCTGTCGGCAGAAGAGTGCGACAGGTCGAAGTTCAAGGTCAGTGCATCTGTCGCATCGAAGTCGACATTAAAACCAAAACTTTTCACTTCATCGTTATCGGTGTTGTCATCGTTCACCAGCTCAACCCTGGTATTGCCATTGGTTTTACGGTTAAAAGTACCCCCAATCACCATATTGTCATTGATCACCGGATTGCCTATAGCGGCGCTGTCACCTTCGAGCTTAACGCGAAAACCACGGGCAAAAGCTTCGGTGTCAAACTTAGATAAAAAGGCATCAGCAGTCACTGTTAACTTGTCTGTGGGGATCCATTCAATGGCAGCCATATAACCGTTGCGGGTTTCTTCTCCGCCCCTGTGCTGCATCTCAAAACCTTCACTGATCAGCTCATTCCGGGATGCTTCATCAATACCATCCACATCAGCCTGTTTGTTGTAGGCCAGACCAACAAACTGAGTCGACACGCTAGGCTGATACAAGCGGGCAAAACCCACAGCCACACCCACAGTATCTTCTAAAAACTTGCCCTGATAAGAAAAGCTAAACCTGTCCCCTGTTTCCTGACCTCCAGGAATTTCATCCGCTCTGTCGTTCAACATACCGCGGGCGTTGACTGTGAAGTTATGCGTTTCTTTAGCTTTTAACGGACTGGCTGTTTTTAACTCAACAGTACCAGCCACCCCACCTTCAATCAGTGAAACTTTTGGTGATTTATACACAGATGCAGAGGAGATCAGCTCAGAAGGATACTGGTCAAACTCAATATTACGTTGACCACTGGTAGACACCTGCTCACGGCCGTTTAAAGTCGAAAAGACAAAACCACCAGCCATACCCCTGATGTTAATTTCAGAAGCCTGACCGCCGGTACGCACTGCCGAAATACCTGGTAAACGGGTTAAGGCATCCGCCATAGACACATCAGGCAAAGAGCCTAAGTCGTCGGCTGAAATGGATTCAACTACTGTGTCGGCAAAACGTTTATCGTTCAGTGATTTAATTAAACTGCTGGAAAAGCCTTTGACTTCAATAACTTCAACTTCTTCTCTGGTTTTGCTGGTGTTTGAACCCGCACTAACCTGTTGTTCCTGCTGTGCGAGTTGCTGATTTGCTTCTTCCGCGCTGATGCTGCAACTAAAACCTGCTGCAGCAATAGCGAGCGTCAGCAAACTATGCTTATAGTTTGACATGCCTCTTGTCCCCGATTCGGATTGTTATGGACTTTCCCTGTACAACAAAATCAAAGGACGCCCTGGTTTTTATAAAATGTTCCGCGAACAGTTATTAACCAGGCTGACGCAGCCCACAAGATGAATACGTATTCAGGCCGACACTGTCGTCACAAAGCGGTGCATCCGGCATTTTTTGCCCCAAAAAAGAGCGAGGCAGCCCTGACTGAATAAAGCAGCTCATGCAGTTTCACCGCGAGATAGCAGAATTTATGCCTGATTTGATGCAAAAAGCTGGGGTTAGGACTGCAATAGTGTTGAACCACTTCAGGTGATAAGGAAACAGAGCTTGTGGCAGTACAAGCTCTGTTTTTTTGCAGATGTTTATGCAAAGCGCCCTGTTTAGCGGGCCAGCTTCCGGTCCTTTTTACACCCTGTAAGAGGCTGCCTGTTGCTGTAACCTGCTGGCCAATTGCGCCAGCGCACTGCTGGCATCAGCGCTGTGGGTTGCGCTGCGGGTGATCTCGCCGATACTGACGCTGAACTCAGTAATATTTTTGTTGATCTCTTCTGCCACTATAGTTTGTTCTTCAGTGGCCGCTGAGATCTGCACATTCATATCCACTATAGTGCCGACTGACGACTTAATCTCCTCCAGCACTGCACCTGCCTCTTTGGCATTAGCCACACTGGCGCTGGCGTATTGGCCTGATTGCGCCATAGCATGCACAGCCTCACGGGCCGAAGCCTGCAAGTTATCAATCATGGCGCGGATAGACTCTGTGGCTTTTTGCGTATTAGTGGCTAAAGTTCGTACTTCGTCAGCCACAACAGCAAAACCACGGCCTGCTTCACCGGCTCGGGCTGCTTCAATGGCGGCATTTAAAGCCAGTAAGTTGGTCTGGCCTGCAATAGTCTGGATCACCGCCAACACCTGGGTGATTTTTTCCGATTCACCATTTAATTGCTCAATGACCACACTGGCGCCACTGATAACACCAGATAACTGCTCAATAGAACCCACATTCTGAATGACTTTTTGATACCCCTGCTGGGTTTTCTGATCCACATCATTGGCCTGCTCTGAGGTGGCAAGAGCGCTACCCGCAACCTCCTGAATAGCTGCCGACATTTGATTCACAGCAGTGGCAATTAAATTGGCTTGCTGTTCCTGCTCAAAAGCTGTGCCGCTGACTTGCTGACTGATTTGGCTCATCTGCTCTGAAGCTGCCGCCAATTGCGACACCGCATCGGCCAGTTCAGTAAAAAACTGATGGACACGGCTGATGGTTTGATTAAAAGCGACTGCTGTCACAGCAATTTCATCAGTGCCTGTCACTTCTGCCCTAATGCGTAAATCAGATTTATCACCAACAACAGAAATAGCCTGCTGCAACTGATGTAATGGATTGTGAATAGAGCGGTAAATTAGCCAGGATAAGCCGCCTAAACAAATAAACACCAACAGCAAGGCAATCACAAATAACTGCATAAAAAACTGATACTGCTCTGCCGCCTGCACTTTAAATTTTTCAGCCTCCAGCAGTTGCACATCTATTAAAGCGGCCAAAGAGTTACTTAATGGGTCAGCCAGTTGATACAACTCTGTATTAAAATCTTTAGCGCTGCGCTCTGTTAAAGAGCCATCTGTGATCTGCGTTTGATACTGTTGCAGTATTTGCCGGAAAACCGACATTTGTTGTTTGGCTTTGTCAGCCAGGCTGACTTCCTCTTTGGTTAAACTGGTTGCCAGATAGGCCAGCCATACCTGATCAGCCAGTTGCGCCTGTTGCTGCAACTGCTGCACAGCATCAGAGGCCGTTATAACTTCACCACGGTATTTATGCAGCAAGTCGACCGATGCCACCGCATAAGCATCAGCCACTTGTTTAATTTGTTTCAGTGGCACCACCCTGTCGTTATAAATACTGGTGGCTCCGTCACTTAAATGGCCCATTTCCCTGACCGAAATCAAACTAATGGCAACTAACACCAGTAATGGTACGCAGACCAACAACAACAAGCGGATTTTTACCGACATTTGATTTAACATAGGGACTAACTCCTTAACAGATCAGTAACTTAGTAAGTTAACTTACCTATTGAGCATAGCTTAAAACTGACTGCAACAAGGGATTAACTTAAAATGCCTCTGGATTCAGTTGTTGCCTTTTGTCCGGCTTTTCTGGATCATCGGCAAAGCCCCTTAACTTAAAGCAAGGATTTTAGAATGAGTGACACTTTATTGGCCTCTGTGGCAGGTTTTCCGGACTTTATCAGCTTCTTTTTTCTGGCTATTTTATTGGTGGCCTTGTTTTGCCGTTTTTACACCTGGATCACGCCACACGACGAATTAGCCTTAATCAAAGAAAACAACAGCGCAGCAGCTGTCGCTTTTGGTGGTGCCTTAATTGGTTTTGCTTTGCCATTATCCAGTGCTATCACTCATTCATTGTCGTTAGCCGACTGTGCTATCTGGGGTGCTATTGCTCTGGTAGTACAAGTATTAACTTTTGGTGTAGTACGTTTTGCCCTGAAACAACTACCGGAACGTATCAACAAAGGTGAAGTAGCAGCCGGTATTTTTTCTGCCGGTTGTTCCATTGCCATAGGTTTGATTAACTCCGCCAGCATGACGTATTAACCTGCATACCCTATTGAGGAGTCACTGATGAAACAAAAAGTGCTGAAACGCAGTAAAAAGGCAGCTTTAGTGTTAATGGTGCCTACCGCCACTTTTTTAATGGCAGGTTGTGGTCAGGAAGAAGCAGTGCAAACTGCGGCTTTTGAAACCGTCGATCAATGCGCTGCCTATTTTAATCCTGAGCAATGCCGTGCCGATTTAGGCCAGGCTTTAACCATGCACACTCAGGTTGCCCCCAAATATACCGACAAAGCCTCGTGTGAAGCCGACTTTGGGCTCGGCCAGTGTGAAACTCCGGCTCAGGCAGCGTTGGCAGCAGGTACGGAGCAGCCAGCGCAACAGGCTCAGGCATCCAGCGGCGGCTTTTTTATGCCAATGATGATGGGCTTTTTAGCAGGCCAGATGCTGAACCGTTCAGGTGGCCAACTGAAACAACCAGTGCAGGCTCAACCTTTGTATAAATCAAGGGATGATCGCAGCACCTTCCGCACTGCAACCAATACGCCTGTAGCCCGCGGTGTGGGCCCAACCTATATCAAGCCGTCCTCAGTTCAGCCTAAAGCAGCAGGTACAGTGAATCGTGGTGGTTTTGGTGCTCAGGCAGCTAAACGTTCCAGCTCCACCAAAAGTACCGGTGGTTAACAGGCAATGAAAAAAGTAGCTTGTGATGAGCGCCCTGGCTGGCGCTCTTATGCTGAATCTGTTGGCTTTGAGTTTCATACTTTTGACGGCGAAGCCTATTGGGATGAAACTGCGTACTACCAGTTTAACCTGCGCCAGATAGAACAAGATTTAGAAGAACCCACCGAAGAGCTGCATCAGATGGCTTTAGCTTTAGTGGATGACATTATCGGCGATGAAGAAAAGCTGCAGCAGCTCGCCATACCGGAACCATTCTGGGATTTTGTTGCCGGATCCTGGCGCGCTAAAGCGCCGTCTTTATATGGCCGACTGGATTTAGTCTACGACGGTCATGGCCCGGCTAAATTGCTGGAACTGAATTACGACACCCCTACCTCTTTATTTGAAACTGGTTTTTTCCAGTGGGTATGGCTGGAAGATCAGATCATGCGCGGCAAAGTGCCACAAGGCGCTGATCAGTTTAACTCCTTGCAAGATCAGTTAGAAGCCGCTTTTGCTGAGTTGCCTTTGGCCAACCCTTTGTATTTTGCTTCTGTGGCAAACAGCATCGAAGACAAAGGCACAGTCATGTACCTGATGGACATTGCCAAACAAGCGGGGCTCGACAGCCGTTTTATCGAGCTGGAACAACTGGGTGAAGCCAGTGGTCAACTGGTCGATCTGGACGGTTACGCTATAGGTGGCTTGTTTAAGTTGTACCCATGGGAATTTATGCTGCAGGAAGATTTTGCGTCCGTCATCTTAAGCAGCCAAACCCAATGGTTGGAACCGGGCTGGAAAATGTTGTTATCCAACAAAGGCATATTGCCCTTGCTCTGGCAAAAACATCAGGGCCACCCCAACTTACTGGAAAGTCACTTTGAACAACCAGGCCAAAGTTTTGGCGCAGGCTGGGTACGTAAACCGCTGTTTTCCCGCGAAGGCGCTAATGTTGAATTAGTGACTCAAAGCGGCGAAAAAATCAGTGAACCAGGCCCATACTCCGACTCACCTTTTATCCGTCAGAAGTTACAGCAATTACCAAAATTCGGCGACAGCTACACCATGATTGGCAGCTGGGTGGTAGGCAACAGCGCAGCTGGTATTGGTATTCGCGAAGATAATTCTTTGATCACCAAAGACAGCTCCAGATTTTTGCCGCATATAATTTTGGATTGATGCTAAAGCTCTGGTTGCGGATTAGCGTGGCCAGAGTTTTTCCTGTGACTCAGGGGTTAGTGGTCAGATTAAGCGTTTTGGTGACAGTACCACCTTTTTGTAAACCGCATCCATCACTGTCTTCAGTAACTACATTCACTCTGTGCCCTGCCGCTTTTGCTGCCAGCAAATAATCGGCGCCTTTATCAACAATCTTCTGCGCTATATCCTTCTGGCATCTCATGGCATCGATACTTACCAGACAGCCTTTGAGTTCCAGCAAATCCAGCAGCTCTGGTATCGCTGTGATTTCATTTGATTTTTCCTCCGTTTTGACTTGACCAAGCACCACGCCATTCGCGCTGGCAAAGGCACTGACCATATGAATAGCCGAGCGTCGGCTTGTGCGGTTGTACGAGCTGCACAGTGTTTTACCGTCAATCGCAACGACCTGCCCCTCTGTCAACACTGCAACGGCTTGCATCCACTCAGCAAAGCAGCGTTGTAATTGAGTAGGCTCTATACGAGCGATAATACGTGCAATAGTGTCGTGAACGGGAACGCCTTCAGCAAAAAATCCCAGCTTCTGTAGCCAATGCAGCTTAGCTTCGCCAAAATCTTCAATATCTTCCCAGCCCTGACAACCCGAAATCACAGCACAGAGGGTCAAAAACAGCACATCAAACAGCGGATAAGTGACTTTGGCGGACTGGCGAGTGTCTTCGATACTGGAAAAGTGTTCAGAGAATAGATTCAAGTTCACAGAATTGCCCTTTTGCAAAAGGCAGTATCTGATCATAAGCTGGCGTTTGGGTCAACTACCAGCTTGGGGTGGTCAAAAAATGTTCGTGATCTTGCCCTGGGCTCACGTTAGCCAAAACACAAAACCTAAATTAATATGCTTTAACAAAGCTTACACAACTAAAAGTATTAGGAGAATTTCGTGTGAAAAAATGGATGTGTTTTTTTGTCTTGTCCCTGTTGTATCCTTTCACTGGACTCTCGTCAGGCTACCTTACCCCCTATGGTCAAGGAGTAATGATTCAGAAGTACACTATGCATGGAGAAGGAGGGATGACCTTGTGGGTATCTGGACTCAGCAACCCTGATAGTTGCGGCGACACAAATCTTGTTCATATAAAACCATCTCTCGCGGGCTACAACGGGATAGTTTCTGCAGCTATGGCAGCATACGCTTCCGGCAAAAAGGTTGGTTTATGGAGTACCGGTTGCGAGCTGATCCCATTTTGGGGAGGTACAATAACCAGACCTATAGTCCATACCTTATGGGTCACAGAGTAGAGTCTAACCTTTTCAATCTAAGTTTTTCAGGCCAGTGTTGTACTTGCCTGTAATCATCAATTCGTCAGCTTTTCATCCTGTAAAAGTAATGCCTTTTAAAGCTCTTGTTCAGATAATACTGACTCATTCCCGGCAAGGCGGAGCTTCTCAATGAGCAAAATATCCTTCTATTTCCTTTATGTGATGATTAGCTGCAGCAGCCTGCTACTGTCTGGTTGTGGTGGGGGCAGTACTACTCAGGGAAATCCGCAGCAAATAGGCATCAACTTTCCTGTGGGTGCCGAAGTGCCGGACAACCGCTATGTCGATCATTATCAAATTCTGGTATTTGGCAACAGCCATGTCCGTTCACATAACCTGACGGGGTTGATCCGACAGTTTATTTTGGCCGGGCGGCCAGGGGCTGTGGTGGACATTACTGTAGCTGGTGATGGTTCTTATCTGGATGAGCGTTTATATAACAAAGTGGATTTGGCTTTTATGCAGTCCCGCAGCTGGACTCATGTCATCTTACAGGGCCAGAAATACTCCACTACAGGTTTAAACAGTTATCCAATAGATGACAGCCTGATTTGGCTTAGAGCAGTAAAAGCCCAAGGTGCTACCCCTGTATTATTTCCTGAACATGGTCAGGACGGTAACAGCACAGAAGGCAGCCGGGTGCACCAGTTGCATCAGACTATAGTAGCGACAGAACCAGGTTGCATTGCACCTGTTGGCCTGGCATGGGACAAAGTGTGGCAGCAGGAACCCAGGATGGTATTGCATGAAGCGGATGGCAATCATGCAGCTTTGGCTGGTACTTTTCTGACAGCTTTAGTGTTTTATCAAAGCATCACAGGAAATAATGCCGAATTGCTGGGGTATTTTCCTCAGATCCCTGTACCTGCTGAGCAGCAGCAGTTTTTACGCCAAATGGCAGCTGCTACTTTACAGCAAAGTCCTGCCTGCCCTTTTTAAAGGGCAGCAATTAATATTAATTCAGTAAAGACACATAACAACCCACAAAGGTGAATATCAACCAACAGTGAATCACACATAAAATATTGATATAAAATGAAATTTACAAAAACATCTTCCTAACACAAATAAACTGTTGGTTATTTATCCAAAATTGTTTAAAGTGCGCGCTCATTTGTGCTGTCTATACTGCGCCAGCTATAGCTTCTGCATTATTTTGCTATGCTTAAGCCACTGCCGTATTCCTGTCACAAGGCAGCCCTAGTCTTATTTTTGTTTTTGCCAGAAGGAAACAAAACCATAGTGCGCACTACAGAACTCGTTGATGGCTTTCGTCAGTCCGCCCCTTATGTGAATTCACACCGTGGCAAAACCTTTGTGGTGATGATGGGTGGTGAAGCCATAGATCAGCCAGGCTTTCGCAGCATTATTAATGACATAGCTTTGCTTAATACCCTCGGCATTAAAATAGTGCTGGTGTATGGTGCCCGGCCACAAATTAATAGAGCCCTGGAAAAAGCCGGTTTAAATTGTGATTACCACAATCGTATCAGGGTCACAGACGATGATGCTTTTTTGGTGATCAAACAAGTCGCAGGTGCTTTGCAGCTGGATATTACCGCACGTTTGTCGATGAGCTTAAGTAATACGCCTATGCACAATGCACAAATTAACGTGGTCAGCGGCAACTTTGTGATAGCACAGCCTTTGGGTGTAGAAGACGGCATCGACTATTTACATAGCGGTCGTGTGCGCCGTATTGATGTGCAAGGTATCCGCCGTCAGCTGGATAATAACGGTATCGTGGTGATGGGGCCTGTTGCAGCTTCAGTCACAGGCGAAAGCTTTAACCTGACAGCCGAAGAAATTGCCACTCAGGTGGCGATTAAACTTAAAGCAGAAAAAATTATCGGCTTTAACGAAGCCGGCGGTATTGTGGCCGACGATGGCGATATTACCGCAGAACTGATGCCCAATTATGCCGAACATTTAATGTGGCAAATGGAGCAAAAAGCAGACGCCTGCACTGCCACTGTGGCTTTTTTACATGCAGCTATCACTGCGTGCCGTTCTGGTGTGCCACGTTGTCACTTAGTCAGTTACGGCGAAAATGGCGCTATGCTGCAGGAATTATTCTCCCGTGACGGCATTGGTACTCAAATTGTCACCGAAGCGGCAGAACGTTTACGTGCCGCCAGCATCACTGACATTGGCGGTATTCTGGATCTGATCCGGCCGCTGGAGCAACAAGGTTTGTTAGTGCGCCGCTCACGCGAACAGCTGGAAATGGAAATTGATCAGTTTGTGGTGATTGAACGTGATGGTTTAATTATTGGCTGTGCTGCGCTTTATCCATTCCCGGAAGAAAATGTAGGTGAATTTGCCTGCCTGGCCGTGCATGAACAATACCGTGACGCCGACCGTGGCAGCGCTTTGCTGAAAAACATTATTCAACTGGCGCGGCAGCGTAAGTACTATCGCTTGTTTGCGCTGACTACCCGCAGTATTCACTGGTTCCAGGAGCATGGTTTTGAGCTGGTGACAGTGCAGGACTTGCCAGAGAAAAAACAACAGTTGTATAACTACCAACGCCGTTCAAAAATACTGGCGTTGGATTTATAACACTTTTTTCTGCACCTGTTCCACTACAGTCAGGGCCAAAGCTCTGGCTGTAGTCCATTTCCCACCTGAAACTGTTAATAACTGCTGTTGCCAATTCAGCGCGTATTCGCGACTGGCCGTGCTGGCACTGTCGCTACCACCTAATAAAGGGCGCACTCCGGCAAATTTACTCTGAACATCAGCGTCACACAATTGAGTAGAAAAATAGTGGTTATACAGCTGCAATAAATACGCCTGCTCTGTTTCACTGCACTCTATGGGTTCTGCCAGACTTTGCCGTACTTCTGTGGTGCCTAATAAAGTTTGCCCCTGATAAGGCAATACAAAGACAATACGGGTCTCGCCCGGTACTTCCAGCATATGGCCATAACGGCTGACGGCTGGCAGCAATAAATGACTGCCCCGCACCAGATCTAAAGTTTGTTGGACGGGCAGCTCGGACTGCTCCAGCAGCTGATTACTCCATGGGCCTGCCACATTCACCACCAGATCAAAGACTTGCCAGTCGGAACTGTTCCCGGCAAAGACCCCACCAGTAGCAGTGATTTGACTGACAGGGCAATGCTGATGGATCTGCACTCCGGCTTTGATGGCTTGGTCAGCCACCCACAACCCCAGTTTCCTGTCGTCCATCTGGCCATCAAAAAATAAATAAGCACCTGTTAAACCATCTGTTTTTAGGTGTGATGAACAGCGTTTTGCCTGTTCTGCCGTCAGCCAGCGATGGCGGCCTATGCCTTTTTTTCCACTCAGCAAGTCATAAAGCCACAAACCAATTTTGATTTGCCAGCGCGGTCTTTGGCTGTTTTGATAAATGGGGTACAGCAGAGGTAATCTTTTGGTTAAATGCGGTGCCTTTTTCAGCCACCAGCGCCTTTCCTGCAAAGCTTCATGCACCAGCCGAAACTCGCCCTGTTCCAGATAACGCAAACCGCCATGTAATAATTTGGAGGAAGACTTGCTGGTCGCCTGCATCAGTTCGTCGCGTTCAAACAACTCCACCTGATGACCAGCCAACGCCAGTTGCCAGGCGGATGACAAACCATTAATTCCGCCACCTATGACCGCTATTTTCATATGCTAATCCATTAAGTCTTTGATCTATCAAAGCAGAACTGAACAACTTTGTCGAACAGCGGGGGCAGATAAGCGGCAGACTAATCCATCAGCATCATGGCTTTTTGTATTTGCTGATCGCTTAAGCCTTGCTCTTGCATCGAGCTGAGTAATTGAGTTTTTGCATCAGCAACAGCCCGAACTAAGTTGCCGATTTCTGCTTGCAGTTGCTTTATTTTTTGTTCTTTTTCTTCGGCTGGCATGGCGTTGTTATTCATCAGCTTTTGCAACTCCTCCCGCTTCTCTTCCAGCTCTTCCTGCTGGTTACGAATAGCTTTCAGCGAGTTTTTCACATCATCGGGCAACTCACTTTCGTCTATATCTTCGTCGCGGCCTGCATTTTTGGACTTTTGCAAACCCAAAGGCGAGATATCCACATGAATACCCACCTCTGCTTTTATACCGCTCTTGTTATCTGACGCAGTAATGCCAGCTGCATCAGAACTGGCTAAAGTGGAGCGTTGTTCTGAGTTACTGATACCCCTGTTCAAAACCTGGGTTAAAACATCCATTTTTATCATCAGCTTTTGCACCTGAAACAGAAAATACTTACTGTTATCGGCACAACCTCATTAAACTTGAATCCGCTTTAGCGGGTTTGGCCATCCCCTATCACTATGTATTTTTCAGTGGTCAGGGATTCCAGCCCCATAGGGCCGTAAGCGTGCAGTTTGGAGGTAGAAATACCAATCTCAGCCCCTAAGCCCAGCTCGCCGCCGTCACTGAAACGTGAAGAAGCATTGACCATCACGACAGCGCTGTTAATTTGCTTTAAAAACCGCTGTGCTGTGCTGATATCCTGAGTGCAAATGACTTCAGTATGGCCTGAACTATGGCGCTGAATATGAGCCACAGCTTCGTCGTAATCAGCCACAGTTTTTACCGACATCGCCAAACGTAAATACTCAGTATCAAACTGAGCGTCGTCCGCTTTAGTTGCCCCAGTGAAATAGGGCAAAGACAAGTCACAGGCAAAGACTTCCACCTGTTGTTCTTCAAAAGCCGCAGAGACCAAAGCTAAAAATTCTGGCGCTATCGCCTGGTGCACCAGCAAAGTCTCCAGTGAATTACAAACCCCTGGCCGCTGAGTTTTGCCGTTTAATAACAAGGCCATGGCTTTATCCAGATCAGCTGCTTTATCCACATACAAATGACAGATGCCTTTGTAATGCTGGATCACCGGAATTTTGCTGTGGTCGCTGACAAAATGAATTAAACCTTCACCACCCCTGGGTATTACTAAATCGACACTGTCTTTTTGCTGCAGCAGTTCCAACAGCAAGGCCCGGTCCGGGTCTGGGATCACACTAATAGCAGCCGGGTTTACGCCTTGTTTTGCCATGGCTTTGTGTAAGGAAGCCGCTATTGCCAGGCTTGACTGCAAAGCTTCACGGCCACCACGTAAAATCACCGCATTACCTGATTTTAAACATAAAGCGCCAGCGTCTGCCGTGACATTAGGCCGGGCTTCGTAAATCATCGCGATGACGCCAAGCGGAATACGCATTTTACCGACCTGAATACCATTAGGCCGTGGCGCCATCTGGCGGATTTGGCCAACAGGATCTGGTAAAGCAGCTATATAACGCACTGCGTTGGCTAAGGTTTTAATTCGATCTTCAGTCAGCAATAAGCGGTCCAGCATAGCCTCTGCTAACTGCTTTTCGCGCCCTGCCGCCATATCTTTGGCATTACCCGCCAGAATGAATGCTGTGTCGGCTTCTAACTGATCCGCCATCGCCAGCAGCAACTGGTTTTTATCCGCTTCGGACAACTGCGCCAGTTGTAATGCCGCTTGCTTGGCTTGCTGGCAAATGGCCTTAATATTTACGCTTGTCATACTCAGCCCTCCACTAAAGCTAAATCGTCGCGGTGCACCACTACTTCGCTTGGGCAATAACCCAAAATACCGGCGATTTGCTGGCTGTGCACACCACGGATTTTTCCAAGCTCAGCCACACTGTATTGACTGATGCCTTTTGCCAGTTGTTTACCAGCCTCGTCACACAACCAAATAGCATCACCTTTATCAAAGTCGCCACTGATACTGCTGATGCCTTTTGGTAGTAAAGATGCGCCTTTATGCAGCAACGCCTGCACAGCACCACTGTCGAGCTGTAACTCACCCCGTGTTTTTAAGCTGTGTAACAGCCAGTGTTTTTTTGCACTTAAGCGTTCCTGCTGTTTATGAAACAGCGTGCCACAGGCTTTTCCTGCCAGCAGTGCTGCAAAACTATCGGCTTTCTGACCGTTAAGAATTAAGGTATCAATGCCCTGAGAGGTGGCTTTGCTGGCGGCCTGCAATTTGGTGGTCATGCCGCCAGTGCCAATCAAATGATGACTACCACCGGCCATCGCATAAATTTCCGGCGTGATCAGATGCACTTCAGGGATCAACCTGGCACTGCTGTCAGAACGTGGATTGGCTGTATATAAACCATCGACATCGGAGCAAATAATCAAAGCATCGGCATCAACAACTGTCGCCACCAAAGCTGCAAGGTTGTCGTTATCTCCCACTTTAAGTTCAGCGGTCGCCACAGTGTCGTTTTCATTCACTATCGGAAGCACGCCGTGATCGAGCAAAGTACGCAAGGTATTGTGGATATTTAAGTAGCGGTTGCGATGCTGCAAATCGTCATGCGTCAGCAGAATTTGCGCGCAATCCACATCCAGTAAATTGCGCCAGCTTTGCATCATGCGGGTTTGGCCTACTGCGGCCATAGCTTGTTTCACATTAATGGGTAAGGGGTGATGGGCAAAGGGAATAGCAGCGCGGCCTGCCGCCACACTACCTGAGGATACTAATACCACTTCAACCCCTTGTTGTCTGCACTCACTGATAAAGCCAGCGATAGCCAACAAATAACGGGTGGAGCAACCTTTTGCTTCCGGTGCAATCAGGGCACTGCCCACTTTGAGCACCAGACGTCGCCACTTTAACCCAGCCATAACACCCATTTATCTCCAGTTAATTTTTAACCACCGGAGCATACCTATTTAGACGTATATATGTCTATACCCGTCTTACTTGAAGCTGTAGCTTTGTTGAATGCAGGATTTGATTTAGTTCAGCGCTAATTCAGTTGAACTGAGGTACAATAACTCCACAAAAATTCAGGAGATTTCGCATGAAAGCCAAACACTTAGGTTTAGTTGCATTATGCAGCACTTTAGTTTTATCAGGTTGTGCCAGCATGAACATAGCGCCGGAAAATCAAAACACCGCCAAAGGCGCAGCCATTGGTGCAGGTGTCGGTGCTGTGCTGGGTAAAGCCACAGGCAACCATAAAAATAAAAGACTGGCGATAGGTGCTGCTATTGGTGCTTTGGCCGGTGCTGCTGTGGGCCGTTATATGGACCATCAGGAAATAGCCTTGCGTGATCAATTATCAGGTACTGGTGTAAAAGTGCACCGTGACGGCGATATTTTACGTTTAGAAATTCCGTCACAAATTACTTTTGCGGTAAACCAGGCCGCCATTCAGCCACAGCTCTATCCGGTATTAAACGATGTAGCTAAAGTGCTGGGCGAATACGACAAAACCTTGCTGGTGATCAGCGGTCATACCGACGATACCGGCACTTACGACTACAATATGCAGTTGTCGAAAAAACGAGCTGAAAGCGTCAAAGATTATTTGGTAGCACAACGCTTAAACCCCATTCGTATTGAAACTCAGGGTTTAGGCCCAAGCTACCCGGCAGTGCCAAACAATTCTGAAAGCAACAGAACAATGAACCGCCGCGTTGAGATCCATATCGAAGCCATCACTCAGTGATATAAAAAAGCCGGTCTGGACTTGTAATTTGCAGCGGGCTGGGGTAAACCCAGCCCCTTGTAGAAGCAGCCAGCCGGAGTTTTTTTATGGGTTTATTGTGGTTAGTCACGCTGATTTGGGCTTTTAGTTTCTCCTTGATTGGCGAATTTCTGGCTGGCCGTGTTGATCCTTATCTGGCGGTCAGTAGCCGTATGCTGTTGGCCTTGTTGTTATTCCTGCCCTGGTTATTCAAAAGCAGTAGCTCTAAAACTCAGGCTGTGGCTCTTGCCGCTATAGGATCAGTGCAACTTGGGCTGATGTATTTGTTTTTGTATCACAGCTTTTTGTATCTGACTGTGGCCGAAGTGCTGCTCTTTACCATTCTGACTCCTGTGTATATCTCGGTGCTGGATTACTTTTGGCGCTATAAAAAGCTGCACCTGCGCTGGTTAGGCCCTGCTCTGTTGGCTATTTTGGGCGCCTTGGTGATTCGGTATCAAAACTTAAGCTCAGATTTCTGGTGGGGATTGCTGCTGATACAGGCAGCCAACTTATGTTTTGCTTTTGGTCAGGTCGCCTACCGCCAACTGAACTTAGGCTCCACAGGCGCACAGCGGTATAACTTTGGCTGGTTTTTTGTTGGCGCCACTGTCACCAGCTTAATAGCCACAGCTTTATTTGCCGACTGGAACAAAATGCCGACGACCACTCTGGATTACGGCATTTTAGCCTGGCTGGGTGTAGTGGCTTCAGGTTTAGGTTATTGGTTATGGAATGCAGGAGCCAGGCAGGTCAATGCGAATCAGTTGGCCGTGATGAATAACGTCTTAATCCCTGCAGGCTTAGTAGTGAATTTTGTATTCTGGCAACATAACGTCAACTGGCTCACCTTATCCGCAGGTTCGGTACTGATTTTAGCCAGCTTAGTCTGGGCAAGCAGGCAGAAAAATTTGTAAGGGCGACCTTTAGGGTCGCCCGTCACTTCATCATTTCTCTGCAAAAGCCTTTTTGACAAAATTAGGCAAAGCCATAGCAGCCTGATGCACTTCAGCATTGTAGTACTGGGTTTCAAAAGCAGGATTTTGCGCAGCTTCAACCCGGAAGCCGTCAAATTTGGCTTCTTTGCGGGCTAAAGTACAAGTCCACCAGCCCGATGGGTATACCATCTGTGGGAACAGCAGGCTTTGTAAATCGGCAAAACCGGCGTCTGACATCGCATCACGCATAGCTTTTAAAAGTGGCATATGAATAAGAGGCGACTCGCTTTGTTGCACTAAAATGCCACCTGGGCGCAACGCTTTTAAGCAGCTTTCGTAGAATGCTCTGTTAAATAAACCTTCACCAGGGCCTATAGGGTCAGTGGAGTCGACGATCACCACATCCAAAGATTCTGGTTCTGCGTCTCGCATAAACTGGATACCGTCGGCAAATTTCAAGGTAGCGCGCGGGTCGTTATTCGATGCGCACAACTCTGGGAAGTATTTTTCCGCCATACGGGTCACTTGTTCATCGATATCAATTTGTGTCACTTGTTCGATGTCAGGGTGTTTTAATACTTCACGCAAAGTACCGCAGTCTCCGCCACCTATAATCACCACTTGCTTTGGATTAGGGTGAGTAAATAACACAGGGTGGCTTAACATTTCGTGATAAAGGAAATTGTCGCGGCTGCTTAGCATAATGACGCCGTCAATTACCATCAGATTGCCAAAGTGTGTGGTTTCAAACATTTCGATATGTTGAAAAGGCGACTGCACCTCATCCAGTTTTTTTGTAATGGCTAAACCAAAAGCACTGCCACTGGCCGCAAAAATTTCAGTGAACCATTTATTGTCGCCCGACATACTTATCTCCTCAAAATAAACTAAGCTGGATGTCCCTGACTCGTATGAAACTGCACCTGCATTAGCTACGCCGTGCTGCAATTTCAAAGACTTTGGGGGTATTTTGCCAGTCAGGGCAAGATGAGACAAACTTTTCATGTTTTTTTCACTGTATTGGCTT
This sequence comes from Rheinheimera soli, assembly GCF_031457405.1. GTDB lineage: Bacteria > Pseudomonadota > Gammaproteobacteria > Enterobacterales > Alteromonadaceae > Pararheinheimera > Pararheinheimera soli_A. The sequence continues at coordinate 53,755 of NZ_JAVDWR010000009.1, forward strand.
TAAAATGGCGCATCATTTTTTAAAGGGCACGACAATGGCAGATTGGGGTATCGAAAAAGCACGATCCATATATAACGTAGCAGTCTGGAGTGAAGGCTATTTTGATGTGAACAACAATGGCGACCTGGTGGCCTATCCGGATCAGGACCATAAAAAACCCGGTATTAATTTCCCGGAACTGACTGCCCGTTTTAAAGAGGAAGGCTTAACCCTGCCCGTATTGGTACGTTTTACCGATATTCTGCAGCACCGTGTTGGCACCTTAATCAGCTCTTTTGCTCAGGCGAAAAAAGAGCGTGAGTACAAAGGCGAATACACAGCCGTTTACCCTATCAAAGTAAACCAGCAATTTTCTGTAGTGAAAAAACTGGTGAGCCATGACAGCGGCAAAGTAGGTTTAGAAGCAGGTTCCAAACCTGAGCTGATGGCTATTTTAGGTGTCACCGACAAACCTTTGCGTATTGTTTGTAATGGCTACAAAGATTCTGAGTTCCTGCGTTTAGCCACTATTGGCCAGATGATGGGCCACCAGGTGTATGTAGTGGTTGAAAAAATCACTGAATTAAAAACCTTAATCCGTGAAATCGACAGCTTAGGTCAGGCACCTTTAATTGGTATCCGTATCAAGCTGAACTCGGTCGGTAAAGGCAAGTGGCAAAACACCGGTGGTGAAAAAGGCAAGTTTGGCTTAACAGCCACTCAAGTACTGCAAGCCATCGACATTCTGCGTGAAGCCGGCAAACTGGACTTGTTGCAGTTAGTGCATTTCCATATAGGCTCTCAGATTGCCAATATCCGGGATATTCACAATGCCATCCGTGAATGTGCGCGTCACTATGCTGAACTGCGCACCTTGGGTGTGCCTATCACTACGGTTGACGTAGGTGGTGGTTTAGGTGTGGATTACGAAGGGTCAAACTCACGTTCAGCCTGTTCGATGAACTACACCATGCTGGAATACGCCCGCAACGTGGTGTATGGCTTAAAAGAAGTCTGTGACGAATACGACTTACCACATCCGAACATTATCACTGAGTCGGGCCGTGCTATGACAGCGCACCACGCAGTGTTAATCACTGATGCTATTGACGTAGAACGCGCACCAGGCTTAGTCAATATGCCAGAGCCAAGCGAAGACTCACCAGCTGTGATTTGGGCGTTGTGGGATTCGTATAAAAACGTTACGCCACGCACAGCGGTCGAAGCCTACCACGATGCAGTGCATTATTTTACCGATGCCCACGCTCAGTATGTGCATGGTTTGCTGACGTTAAAAGACTGGTCTTTGCTGGAGCAAATTTACTTTGCCACCATCAACAAAGTGAAAAACAAGCTGGATTTATCCTCGCGTTCACACCGTGATATTCACGATGAACTGAACGAGAAATTAGCCGACAAGTTGTTTGTGAACTTCTCCTTGTTCCAGTCCATGCCGGATGCCTGGGGTATTGACCAGTTATTCCCTGTGATGCCACTGGAACGGATGAATGAGTCGCTGGAACACCGCGCTATTATTCAGGACATTACCTGTGACTCAGACGGCGTACTGAAAAGTTATGCCGACGGTAACGGTATTGAATCCAGCTTGCCGCTGCCTTCTTACAAAGAAGACTCGCAGTTCCTGTTGGGTATGTTTATGGTCGGTGCTTACCAGGAAATTCTGGGCGACTTGCACAACCTGTTTGGTGACACCGACTCAGTGCATGTTGAACTGGATGACGAAGGCGGTTACCGTCTGACCAATGCGATTAAAGGCGACACAGTGGCTGACGTTTTACGTTATGTACAGTTTGACGCGAAGAAGCTGCTTGCCTCTTATCAGAAGCAATTAGCACGAATGGACTTTACCCCTGAAATGCAGGCGTCTTATTTAGATGAGCTGAAATCAGGGGTTTATGGTTACACCTATTTCGAAGATTAAGGTAAACTTGCCACTGATCGGATGAGAGAAAAGCAGGCCAGCCTGCTTTTCTTTTTTAAATTAATGATTAGGTGGTGATTCTATGCTGCATTTTTTACCAGCCCCAATACGTGGCTCGCTTTCTTTTTTGCTGTACTTTATCAACACTATTTTTTGGGCAACCCCTATTCTGATCCTGGCTATTGTAAAGTTGCCTCCGGTAAAAATCTGGCAAACCTGGATCACCTATTTACTCGATTTCTGCGCCACCAGCTGGATCACATTAAATAACTTAACCAGCCGCACTTTTACGCGGATCCGTTGGGATATCAAAGGCATAGATAACTTAAGCGTGAAAGACTGGTATCTGGTGATGGCAAATCATCAGTCCTGGGTGGATATTCTGGTGCTGCAAAAAGTCTTTAACCATAAAGCACCCTTTTTAAAGTTTTTCCTGAAAAAAGAACTGATTTATGTGCCTGTGATTGGCTTATGCTGGTGGGCGCTGGATTTTCCTTTTATGCAGCGTTTAACCGCCAAGCAGCTGGCGGAAAAACCTGAACTGAAAGGCACTGATATTGCGACAACCCGTAAAGCTTGCGAAAAATTCCGCTACAAACCGGTGTCTGTGATGAATTTCCTCGAAGGCACCCGTTTCACGACGCATAAACACGACAAACAACAATCGCCTTTTACCCACTTACTCAAACCCAAAGCTGGTGGTATTTCTTTTGTACTGAACGCTATGGGTGAACATTTGCATAAGCTGCTGGACGTGACCATTTGTTACCCCAAAGGCATTCCTACCTTCTGGGATTATATTTCCGGCAAAGTGCATGACATTAAAGTGCGGGTCAGAGTATTACCTATAGATCCAAAGCTGATTGGTGATTATGACGATCCGGTGTTTAAGCAAAAATTTCAAAGCTGGGTGAATCAGCTCTGGTTAGACAAAGACTTGTTATTAACAGAGCTGAAGCAAGGAGAGCGAAGCTGATGTTGCACTGGTTACCCGTGGTATTCAAAGCCCCTCTGGCATTTTTGCTGTTTAGCCTTAATCTGGCCTTGTGGGGTACTCTTGTTACACTCGTAGGCATAGCTAAACTGGTATCGCCAGGTTCAGCAACCAGAGCTTTCTGGTCCAAACCTGCACATTGGTGTTATCGCGGCTGGTCAAAATACAACAAACTACTGATGGAGCTGTTTAATAAAGTGGAATGGCAAGTCAGTGGTGTAGCTGAACTGAAAAAAGACAGCTGGTATTTGCTGATCTCTAACCATAAAAGCTGGCTGGATATTCCGGTATTAAGCCAGTTTGCGTTAAACCGTATTCCTGAGCCTAAGTTCTTTTTAAAAGAAGAATTAAAATGGGTGCCTTTTATTGGCTCAGGTTCCTGGGCTTTGGATATGCCTTTTATGAAGCGTTACAGTCAGGCCCAGGTTGCCAAAAAACCAGAGCTGAAAGGTAAAGACATAGAAACCACCCGCAAATCCTGCGAAAAGTTTAAAAACACCCCAACCACTATTATTAACTTTGTCGAAGGTTCACGTTTCACCCCAGAAAAACATAAACAAAAACGTAGTCCGTTCCGGCATTTGTTACCGCCCAAAGCAGGTGGTATTGCTTTTACTCTCGCCAGCATGGGGCAGCAGTTTCATTCGGTGTTGGATGTCACCATTATGTACCCGGACAACCCGGGCCATGTGGCCATTGATATGTTATGTGGCCGCTTAAAGCGCGTGGTTGTGCTGGTTGAAATTCTGCCTGTTGATCACGAAATTATTGGCGATTATTTTAACGACGAATCCTTCAGAGTCGCCTTTCAAAACTGGCTGAATCAACGTTGGCTGAAAAAAGACCAGGCAATAGCGGCTTATCAACAACCAGAAACGTCAGCTTCGGAAAACGCCTTGTGTTAGATCTGTATTTACAAAAGTGTGTCAGCTACTTTGGCCTGACAGTACCTCCAGAGCATTTGGTGATGCTCTCTATCCGGTTATTGTTGGCTTTGTGCTTATTAGGCCTGCTTTTTACTTTAACCAGACGTTATTTGTTACCTGCGATAGCCCATCTGCTGGATAAAGTGGATAGCGAACTGCAACAACAAACCCAACCACAACGACTGCAACTGGCCACTCATGTGGCGCATTTAATGCCTGCAGTGGTGCTGATTAGCTCAGCGGAGAAGTTTTTCCAGCATTGGCCTGAGTTTATGTCCATTGTGCATTTGGGTCTTTGGATTTACCTTTATTGTTTTGCCGGTTTAGCCTTTGCTGCCCTGATCAATTTTGCCACCACCATTTATACAGCTGTAGGCCGCCAGAGCAGCGTGCCTTATCTGGGGCTGGCTCAGGTGCTGAAGCTGCTCGATTTTATCGTCGTCAGCATTTTGATCCTCAGCACCCTGCTGGATAAATCACCTGTGTATTTGCTCAGCGGTTTAGGCGCTTTAACTGCGGTGCTGTTGTTAGTCTTTAAAGATACGATTTTAGGTTTAGTCGCCAGTATTCAATTAGCTACCAATAATATGGTAACGGCAGGTGACTGGATTGAAATGCCAAAATACGGCGCAGATGGTGCTGTAGTTGAAGTCGCTTTAACTACAGTCAAAGTGCAAAACTGGGACAACACAATTACCACTATCCCTACTTATGCACTGATTTCCGACTCCTTTAAAAACTGGCGTGGTATGCAACAATCCGGTGGCCGCCGTATTAAAAGAGCCATCAAAATTGATATTCACAGCATAGGTTTTCTGGACGAGCAGGAAAAACAGCAGCTGTTGGACGACCCAATATTGCAGCCATTTTTCGCCACAAAACAAGCCAAAGAATTGATGCAACAGTCTCACCTGACCAATCTGAAGTTGTTTCGGCACTACACCAAGTGGTTGCTGGAACAAAACCCGGATATCAACCAAAACATGACCCTGATGGTACGCCAGCTGGAACCCAACGAAGTAGGTTTACCGCTGGAAATTTATTGCTTTAGTTCAGATAAAATCTGGGCCAATTATGAGCAAATTCAGGCCGAAATTTTTGAAAACCTGTTGGCTACTTTGCCCTTGTTCACGTTAAGCTGCTTTCAGCGGATAGGTGGCAGACAGCTCTGAACCAGTTGGTGAATACTGCAGATAAAAAAAACCGCCGCAGCGGTTTTTTTATCTCCGTAGGCTGTTGTTAAAAGTGACGGATCAAGCCTAACTGCGCAGTACGCATATCTGCAGTTCTAACATCGTAATAACTGGCCCCTAACTTCAGTGACCAATGGTCTGTCAGCTTTATTTGCCCTTGTACTTCAACAAAAGCCACAGTTTCATTTTGGTTCTGTCTGGATAGCAGCGCTGAATCAACAAATTTGTCCTGTACCTCCATTTGCCAGACACCCAGCCTGACCCCAGGCTTAAACCATTCTGCAGTTGTCACTGGTTGCCATAACAGACTTAACTCAATTCCATTGCCTGAAATGGGCCACACAGCTTCCAGATCGCTGGCTTCTGTGCCCGGTGCTACGCCTGAAAACAGCGTGGTGATTTCACCAGCATCCAGCCAACCCAATTCAATGGAAAGCGTTTCTGCAAATTGGTAACCACCATAAAAACGGTATCCTGCTCTGCTTTTGTTATCCACAACAGCAGTCCCTGCTATACCAGCACTATTCATGGCCTGGGTGATCTCTGCTGAATCGGCGTCACTATTGACCGACATCAGATCTGCCCCCAGATACAACGGCTGAGCAGACAAGCTCAGCGGCAGTATGGCCGCTACTGCCACCAGACTTTTTCGTATTCTGAAAGCTGCAACAGCAGCGAACAGCAGACTCATCATTCCACCCATACTACCTCCGGATTTAGCAGTGACATCTTTTGGTGGTACAGGCAGCGGTGGAGGCAGAACCACCACTTCAGCCACGGCAAGTACACCAGGGTCACGGATCACACTATTGGCCACGCCATCATCATCATTCGGACCACCGTCCTGAATGGTTAAACGCACACAGCCATGGCCTGCCGTTAAACCACTGGACCAGTTGTCGGACGATACGCCAGGACATTGGCCCAATATATCGCGGGCAGCGCTATCAATACGGTTTGCCGTATTGACCTCAAAGTTCTGCCACTGGCCATTGATAAATTTACGCCAGATTGCATTGGCTGGAATACTGGTGCCCGCTGGCAGCGGAATAGCTACAGGTACAACTTCACCCGGATTTTCTAAACCCAGCACATCAAAGTTAATTACCAGACCTTGCTGCACAAAGCCTGAATCCTTTAACGACTCATCACTCAAGGCCATACCAAACTGGCCTGTGCTCCAGGATTGCTCTTCGGTTAAGGCACCCAAAGTTAATTGATACTGATTTGGCACTTCAGCATACAAAGCCTGTGCACCAGCAGCCTGACAAGAGCCAACCCGGTTTTCTTCCGTCACATTCGGGCAAAGCGGTAAACGGTTTGGCGTATCGGCAAAGCTATTTTCCGCTGCAGGAATACCTGAAGTGCCAGCCCCTGCGCAACTTTCCACCGGACAGCCTGCAATCACACGCAAGGCTAAATCATATTGGCCTGTGCGACCATTGGCTGACTGACCTGCGACAGTAATGGTATAACGGCCTTCCGCCAGACTTGCAGGATCAAAACTGGCCGTTGCACCTGAAACCTGCAAGGTCAGACCTGAAGCACTCCAACTGTAGTTTGCTTCTGTGGCGTTCAGTTCGCTCACAGACAGATTGACCAACCCGGAAGTCTGAGTGACCACATAAGTTTCAGCATTGTCTTGAATCGCCTTTACGGTCAGGGCTAAGGCAGGAACCTCTTGCTGCAGCGCCAAATTATGTACAGCAGGTGTTCCCAACAAGGCATTACTAATACCGGTTTCCTGTAATACCAAACGGGCTAGATTTGCCGTTGCAGTGACAGTATAAGTACGCAGTAACTTATGTTCAGCCGTAAACTGGACTTGTTGCAACTCTGAAGTCACACCATCTTTAAGTACTGCTGCGTTCACCGGATAGTCAACAGGTTCATCACTCAACCAAACCCGAACCGTTGTTGCTACATCTTGCTGTACAGGCTGCTGGCTTGACGTGAAGGCAAGGTATGGGAAGACGTTATACAGCACCTTCACCAGTTCGCCAGAGACGGCATCAACAAATTCCAGCGTATAGCGGCCAGTACGCCGCGCACTAAATATATAGCTGCCATCATCCTGCACTTTCAACAGCGCTTCGGCATCTGCCAGTTTAAGTTCAGACTCCACACCAGAGCGCACAACAGAGGCGCCAAGCAGCGTTTTTGCACCAGCACCGCCACTGAAGTGAAAGCGGCTGGTGCCATTGCTGGCTAAGGCTGCGTCGCTATCTTTTTCTACCAGGGTAAATGGATAGACTGTGACGGCTATAGTACAGGCTCGTTTGATAACAGAGGTCTGAATTTTCGTGCCCGATACCGCAGCCTCGCATGTGCCCGCTAACACCACTATATCGTCGGCATTGACCAGGCTAAGTTCAACAGTGGCAGTGCTGCCATAATTTACCTGCTGAGTGGCAGGGCTGATAGTCGCGTTACCTGTCACAGTAGCAGTGACCGTCAGTTGAATTTGTTCATACAAAGCTGTCAGTTTCAGGTTCTGCGCTGGCATAGTGACAGGAATAGCCGGTTCCCAGCGGGTAAAGGTATAGCCTTCACGAGTCGGGTTAGCCGGTGCTGTTATTGCTGCACCAAAGTTGGCACTGATTGGCGCAACAGCTGAACCACCTGCGCTATCAAAAGTGATGGTGTAACTGTTCACAGTCCACTGAGCTGTGACTGTGGTATTAGCCGCTGGCATAGTGGCTGGCAATGACGGACTCCAGCCTGCAAAGCTATAACCTTCCCGCGTTGGATCAACCGGAGTTTTTATTGCTGCACCAAAATTAGCACTGATGGGTGCGACAGCTGAACCTCCTGCACTATCAAAAGTGATGGTATAGCTATTGGCTGTCCACTGGGCGGTGACAGTGGTATTAGCTGCAGGCATAGTGGCTGGCAATGACGGACTCCAGCCTGCAAAGCTATAACCTTCCCGCGTTGGGTCAGCCGGAGCTTTTATTGCTGCACCAAAATTAGCACTGATGGGCGCTACTGCTGAACCACCTGCACTATTAAAAGTGATGGTGTAACTGTTGACTGTCCACTGAGCCGTCACAGTTGTATTGGCTGCAGGCATAGTGGTTGGCACTGTCGGATTCCAGCCTGCAAAGCTATAACCTTCGCGTGTCGGAGCTGCCGGAGCTGTTACCGCTGCACCAAAGTTGCCGTTGATAGGCGCTACTGCAGAACCGCCAGCCGTATTAAAGGTGATGGTATACACATTTGCAGTCCACTGTGCGGTTACAGTCGTATTAGCCGCCGGCATAGTGGCCGGCACTGCCGGACTCCAACCTGCAAAACTATAACCTTCGCGTGTCGGAGCTGCCGGAGCTGTTATCGCCGCGCCAAAGTTGCCGCTGATTGGCGCTACTGCAGAGCCTCCAGCACTGTCAAAGGTGATGGTGAAGCTACTAATGACAGTCCACTGAGCTGTAAAAGTGGTATTGGTTGCAGGCATGGTGGTTGGCACTGACGGTGTCCATCCCGCAAAGCTATAACCGTCACGAGTCGGGTTAGCAGGAGCTGTCACCGCTGTACCAAAGTTGGCACTGATCGGAGCTACGGCAGAACCACCTGCGCTATCGAAAGTAAGAGTGTAACTGTTAATGCTATATTGAGCCTGGACGGTCAAGGCTGAGCTAATGTTGTTAAATGGAACACTCCATCCCGTAAAGGAGTAGCCTGTTCGGACAGGAGAAGTTGGAGCTACTGCAGCAGCTCCTGCGCCCACCTGTTGAGTACTCAACACTGCATTATCCCAGTCAACAAAATTCACGGTAAAAAGATCGGCCTTCACGACAGTGACCACGATAGAAGAAACTGCGCTGCTATTTTCGCCATCAGAAACCATAAAGCTAATGGTACGCTTAGATGTGTCACCAGTATTTAACGTTGGGTCTGCACCAGCCTGGTAGGTCAGGCTTCTGAGCACCGACTGATAATCCGCAAGGGAAGCAACACCGCTAAGAGACAAAACACCGGTAGAAGAATCATAGGAAGCAGCAATGCCCGCTACTGTTTGCACTGCAAGAGTGTCAGTAGCAATCAAACCGGAAGAAATAGAAACTTGAGCTGAGACAAGGTTTGGGCTGTCAGAATCCAGAACAGCAAGCTGGCTATCCAAAACAACAGCAGACCCGGAAACCGCAGCCGACTGACTGGTGACAGACAATCTGACCGCTGGTGTTGGTAGTGCAAACACAACCAGGCTGTTACTGCCTTGTGCAGCCACATACAAATGACGATTTAAAGGGTCTGTAGACATACCAGAGGGAGCGCTAAAGTTTGTGACTCCATTTACATTGTTCACGACTTCGCTGTCGAACGTCAGTAATCCTGTTGTTGAGTCTCGTAAAAATGCAGTCACAGAGCTTGAAGTTATTGCACTGACCAGCACATATTTGCCATCCGGACTAATAGCCAGACTGCGTGCTCCTTGCATATTGGTCACCCCACCAGCTCCGTGAGTGACCTTGGCAAGGTAAGTTAATTCACCAGAAGTGCTGTTAATGCTAAAAATAGCGACTGAAGACTCACCCTGCCCGGTGACATAAAGATGCTTACCATCAGGTGAAATTTTTGCTGAAGAGGCAGCCTGAAGACCATCTACAGAGTCGGTATTGTCTTTATAGACGGCAACCAGAGTCAGTGCTCCGGTCGTTGTATTCCGGCTAAACACAGAGACGGCATGATCTGTAGTTGAAGTGACATAAACAAAGTTGCCATCTGCGCTGGAAGCAATATTTTTGATCGGACTGCCTGTTGGGCTAAATAATTGACCTAACGCATTGCCATTGACGTTATCAGCGTAATCAGCCAATTGACTGATAGCGCCAGTACCTGCGTCACGATTAAACACAACAAGACCGCTGGGGCTACCACCAACCCCATAGACTGTTTTAGCATCCGGGCTTACGCTTACAGATACAAAACCTCCGGTTGGGCTACTGCCTAAGCTGTTTACCACTGTTAATTCACCTGTCGTCAGGTTTCTGGACAAAGCCACCACAACATTGCCTGAAGGAGACGCGACATAAACATGTTTATTGTCGGAGCTGACATCCACACTAAATGCAGCAATAAGACCAGTTCTGGTGCTTCTGTAAGTTAATTGGCCTGTATCCAGATCACGCTCAAACACACTGACTGCAGAAGCCAGATAAGAAGCGGTGTAAACAAATTTACCATCAGGGCTAACAGCTACATCACTGATACCGTTTATGCCTAAAACACCATTGACATTATGAGTATGAGACTCCTGATAAGTCACAGCGTTAGCAAATGATGGAGCAACTCCTACAACCAAATTCAGCAATATGCCTAAAGTTAAAACATTAAAAAACTTCTGCAACCACTTCATCCAAGCCCCCTAACAATCTGATTATTATCACAATTACTTATATTTGTTACAATCGGCCTTTCCTGAAAAGACCCCGGCTTTACTGCTCCAGGCCTGCTACTGTTTGTCCGCATCAGGACAACGCAACCACAGCTGCGCCATAAGGTCACAGCGCTGACTCACTCAACAGTAGGTCTTGGAAAAACAAATCTGGCAGAACAGATACTCTTCGAGTCTATTTGGTAAAAGTGATAAAATCAATAAAGGACATAAAAGTATTAAAAGCGAAGGATATTCAAGGCTGATTCTAATACTCTGTTACTGCTGGTCAGGTTTGCAGGCGCTAATCAGTAAATTTCGGGGGGTAAGTTGGTAATCGCAGAATTGTTTAATCTGGACCTGATAACCTTGTTGTTGCAAAAACAAGGCTCTGTCCAGCACCAGCCATTGCTCCAGCAAAGGCCGGAACAAGGAACGTACCAGTTGCATTTTTTGCACTAACAGATGCCGTTGTTGCCCAAGTTGCAGATAATAATCCCACTGAGTGTCAGTAGGAATATGCCACTGATGTTGTCCGGCCGCCCATTGTGCAAAGGCACTGAACTCACCACTAAACCAGTGTTTAGGCACTGAAGACAAAGGCCGGTAGTCTGTCACTTTTTGCAACGCCTGATACAGCTCCTGATAAGCCAGCCGCCACAGCACTTCAGTTTGACGCAAACGTGTGACCCGCTCTCCTGCTGTTACCTGAGCCTGCACTGCCAGTTTTAATTCATCCCGGTTTAACTGACCTAATTTGCTGTGCTGTGCCAAAGTGGATAAAGCCTGATACTGCTCTGTGGCAATTAAATGATAACAACAAGGCACTATATCCAGTTGCTCTGTCCCTGCCTGGCTTGCCAGTTGCAGCAAGCGAATATGCAAGTCACCACAGGCATGTAAAGCCACTATCTGCTGCTCTGTGTTGAGGTGTTTAGCAGCATCTTCCGACAACACATCCGCCTGAATAAAACCCTGTGACAGCTTTAACTTTTCGGCCTGTTGCTGACCTTCACTACAAAGCTGGGGCTGCCATTCCAGACTGGTTACTTTTCGCAGCATACGAAAAGAAAGCCAACGCCCTAAGTGGCCTTTGCCTGCACACCATTCCAGCACAGGCAAATCACTTTGCTGCATCTGCAAAGCAAAGGTTTGAATTTGCTCCAGTTTTCGCCCTTTAATATCACGACTGAACCAAAAAGGCACTGCAGCATGCTCTGTGGCTTTTTCCTGTGTTAAATCAAAAGGGCTGCACTGATTTAATTCGGGGAAAAACTCAGAGAAATAGCTACGACGATACACTTCATCCTGATCCAGACGCTCTGTTTCTGCAGGCTCAATCTGCTGTAAATGCTGACCTAGCTTTGTATCAGCCCATGGCAAACTGGTTAAATGAAAAGGGCTAAAACGCCAGAACTGCTGATACTGACTTAATAACAAATCCAACTGCAAAAACTGTTCAGACAAAAGCTGGGGCATAAGCAAATAAAATATCTGTGGCACTATCGAATACCGACACTATACCACCGCACAGTCAAAAAGCTGTGCTGCGATTTTCTGCAGTTTTTTCTGAAACAGAGTCCGACTTGAACTGGCATCAGCGCTAAAAATCATGCACACTCAGCTTTATAAGTATGACCCGATAAAGAGATATTCAGGTGACAGAACTCAAACGTATTATGCATGTGGAAGACGATCCTTCAATCCAGGCTGTGGCCAAAGTAGCGCTGGAAGTGGTAGGTGGTTTTACCGTTGAAACCTGTAGTGGTGGCGAAGAAGCACTAAATACATTTCACGCTTTTCAGCCTCAGCTGATACTGCTGGATGTGATGATGCCCGGTATGGATGGCCCCAGCACTTTAAGAAAAATGCAGGCCGATTTTGATTTAAGCCAAATTCCTGTGGTTTTTATGACAGCAAAAGTACAGGCCAACGAAATTGAATCTTACAAAGATTTGGGCGCTGCTGACGTGGTAGTCAAACCTTTTGACCCTATGACCTTGTCTGATCAAATCCGCGAGATCTGGCAAAAGCTTCAGTAAGCTGAAATTGGTGTCAGATCATATTGTTAACAGTTAACAATGTGATCTGACACCATTTTCTATTCTTTATCCTTGTCCTGCCGCTGTTGCTCTACTTGCTCAAACAACTGCTGCAAATCCTGCTCATACTGCTGCATAGTTTTGCCCTGGCCCAGATAAAAAGGCAAAGGTAAGATACGAGGATCGTAACGCAAGCTGCGATCAAAAGGCGATGGAGGTGTCAGCAAGCTGGCCCATTGACCTGAGGTGGCTAATAAAGCCACAGCCACAGCTACAGCTGTCTGAGCACGTAAAGACCAATGAGTTGCCAGCCAAAAATTACCACTAAACAAAGCAACTAAGATCAAAGTGTATCCCACCACTTCAACAGTCTGGGCCACACCAGAACCATCCAGATTAAAGCCCAGCCAATAACAAAAAGCCCCCCACAATGCACTGGCAGCGACAGCGGCATAAGTCAGGCTTAACTGAGGTAAAAAATGACTTTCCTGCTGGTTAAACCGGCTCCACAACGCCAGAATGGCAGGCCAGATACAAAACAACAGCAAATTCCTTGGAATGTCCAGCAAACGCGCTGGCCACATTTGTTCCAGTTGTTTTGGCAATGTCAGCCAAATTTCCACCACCTGATCAGCAGCCAGTATCAAGGCAAACAACAGGATAAAAGCCCAATGCCCCATAGCCTGTAATTTCTGCCCCATCGCGCTGAATGGCAAAGTATCGGCCACAGGGTGAGCATCGTCATACAAACGTAATGCCTGTTCCCCCAGCCAACAGATTTCACCTGAACGTAACGGCTCTTTAGCCACTACAGCTTTGCGTCCGGACACAAAACTACCGTTGACTGAACTTAAATCCTCCAGCCACCAGTAACCCTCTTCATCTTGTTGCAGCATGGCATGATAAGGGCAAACATGTTTGTTAAATAAAATCACGTCGTTATCAAAAGCCCGGCCAAGACGCACCTGATGTTGCAAAAACTTGTGCCGCTCTGTGACCTTTTGCTGCTTATTCAGTACTTCCACTATTACTGCCATACCACAGCTCCCATAAACTTACGGCTGAACTCTAAGGCGATTTGCTGATCCACGCCTGACAAAGTGAAGTGGCTGATCACGCCTTGTTGCTGGTGGTCCATAGAAGCTGAAATATAAGCTACATCAAATAATTGCGGATAGTTACGATAAGCCCTGATACAAAATATGGCTTTAGCATGCAGCCCTTCCAGCGGACTTAACAGCTGGTTCTGACAGGAAAAAGCGGTCACATCATCCTGAGCTGCTCTGTTATCAGCATTCATCTGGCTGATGCTGAACTGATAACGGCGGAAAAATTGCAATGGATGTAAGTCCTTGGCCTGGATCCATTCAAACTGCATTTCAATGCGGCCTGTACTGAATTCTGACGACAAAAATATTTCTTCCGGCTGATTACAAAAGGCATTCACTCTTTTGATATCGTCTTTGTCTTTTTCCACATTGGACATACCCCAGCAGCGGATAAAAGGCACAATTTCGTCTGGCACTGTGGCAGGGCCAAAGTTTTTCAATTGCCAGTCGGCTTGTAAGATTTGCTGAAACATGTGCTGCTGATTACCGATCAGTTGCTGTTGAATTTCCTGTTTCAGATCAGCTACTACTTCCTTTTTCAGCAGATTTTCTAAGGCAGCAGCTGGTACTAAAAAGCCTAAATTGTTGCCTGCAGAAGCAACGTTTACTCCAATGACTTCGCCGGCCTCATTCACCGCCGGGCCACCACTCATGCCACTGTTAATAGCACCGGTAAAATGAATGCGAGGGTAAAAGCTGTGTTTTTGCAGGCCATTGTATGTACCAGGCACCACTATTAAACCTAAATCATGTGGATTTCCCAGCGAATAGACTGTCGCGCCCTGCACTGGAGTTTGCTGTTGTAACTGAAAACTTTTGGCCGCTTTGTAATCTGTTTTCAGCAAAGCCAAATCGTTCACCACATCTACAGCTACTATTTCAAGTATGCCTTTTTGCTGGTTTTGTGCCAGAAACTCCAGCTGATACTTTTGCGGAAACAATACAGCTTCCGACACCACATGGTAGTTGGTGACCACCAAATCTGAATCGTGCAATAAAAAGCCACTGCCTATCGCCGACTTAGCGCCTGAAGCATGTTCCAGCACTTTAATTTGCAACAAAGCATCAGCGTAATCGGCAAATACTTTTTCGGCCACAGCAGCACCGTAGCTTTGAGCTGACCAACAGCACAGAACCAGCCACAGCAGGCTGGTCCATGTTTTTTGCAGCATAGGGAGTCCTTTCAAACAATGAATTAATACAAAAGGCTATAGAGTTTACGTCTGTAGCTGGAGGCTAAAGGCTCACCTTTAGGTAAGGTAGCCAGAATATCCAGATAGAGCTTTTTCGCCTCACCAAAGTTCAGATCCTGCTTCAGTATTTCATAGAGCAAGGCCAAAGCTTCTGCCGAACGTTGCACCTGATGGTACTGCACAGCCAGTTGTTGTTGCAGCTCTTTATTGTCAGGATCTGTGACTAAAGCCTGTTCCAGCGCTTTGACTTCAGGACTGTCGGCAGCCTGTTGCGCTAATTCCAGACGGGCTTTAACACTCTGATACAACGCATCCTGATCGGCCATTAATACAGTAGCCAGGGCTTTTTCAGCGGCATCCAACTGACCCAGTTCAACCTGTACCAAAGCAAGCTGTAAACGGATATCGACCCGTTCAAACGCCAGCTCATTCGCCTCTTTTAACAAAGGATAAGCTTCAGTCCAGTTTTGTTGTTCCAGCAAAGGCAAGGCCTGCTGTAATAACTGATCTTCAGGCTTAGGCAAAAAAGCACTCAGGCGCTGCAAAATAGCCTGCTCTGGTTCTTCACCAGCAAAACCATCCACCGGCTGACCTTCTTTAATAAAGAGCACTGTAGGTAATGAACGCACGCCAAAATGTGCTGCAAGTTGTTGCTCCTGATCACAATCCACCACGGCCAGCGTCAGCGCATCCGGATACGTCTGGGCAACACGCTGCAATACAGGGCCTAAATTTAAACAGGCCGGGCTGCGCTCTGAATAAAAATAAAACAGTACAGGCTGGCTAAAGGATAATTCCAGCAATTCACGAACATTTTCAATAGTAACGGCTTTGATATTGGCTGACACAACTCACCTTTTTTATTCAAACCGGACAGCTCCGGTTTTATGGAATGCTTTGAACCACTATGTGGCCAGCTCAACGGATTTGCAAGTCAGGGGCTTGCAGCAACCACCTGTACTTTGTGGCTGGTCATATATGAATTGAAAGCGTGAAGCCTCATTAAAACCAGCCAAAAGGGTCGGGAAACATGCGCCTTTCGAATTTACGGTGGCAAATACCATCTTTGTTATCAAGCCAATTCCGTGTAAGGGCGCTACAACTTTGTTTTATTTGACTGGAGCCGAATTTTTTTGACGCGTTACGCCCATTGTAAATCTGCGTTACTTTTGGCGCATTCTCAGCGTCTGAAGTTGAGCCGTTGGCGTTGCATTATTGTGGACCTATGCCCAGGTTTTTAATTATTTGCATAGCATTTGAATGCGTCACTACACCTTCCCGTAAGCAGTAGTCAAACTGTAACTGCTCGCCGTCGAATTCGTCGGTGAAGTGCACATTGTGGATCACAGTTTGGTGAGATTGCGTGAGCACTAAATCGTGTGTTGTGATCATGCCAAACGCAGCTTTATCCAAAAAGGCATCAATGATTAACTCAGCCCCTTTTTTACGATCAATAGAGTTAGTGCCATGGAGCAACTCATCCAATAAAAACAGCACGCGAGCCCCTGCTTGTTGTGCTTGATCGGTTAAATCAATAATGGATTTAATCTTGCTGATTTCTGCATAAAACCTGGATTTCCCCTCTTGAATGGAGTCCTGAACATCCATTGTTGCACCAAGCCAAACCGGCGATAACCTGAGGGCGTCGGCGAGCACAACAGAGCCCGTTTGTGCTAATACTACATTCACGCCTACAGTGCGCAAATAAGTGCTTTTCCCGGACATGTTCGAGCCACTGACAACCAGTATTTGGCGCTGTTCATCCAAACGAATATCATTACACACAGGTTTGTGAGCCGCCAACAGGGGATGGCTTAATTGTCGCCCGGACAGGCCTTTGGGATCATCCACAAACTGCGGAAAGTGCCCTTGAGGGTTTTCATACGCAAAGTTGGCAAGCGCCAATAAGGCTTCAACCTCGCCCACGCTATCGAGCCACAACGTGATTTTACTGCCGCATTGAGTGCGCCAATGGTTAATGCGAAGTGCGAATAATGGGCCCCACCCCAGTACAATGGCAATGGGCAAAAATAACTGGTTTTTCTCGGCGTAAAACCATTCTGACAGATTGGCAAGTTGTTTGATTTTTTTGGCAGCGGGCGTGTTGTCCACGGCTAAAGCTGTTTTTAAAGCTTGCAGCTTTTTGTCATGAAATTCATTGTTTTCGACATGCTCAATTAACGCAGAAACAATAGTCAGCGCCTGGTTTTTCTCGAACAGCGGTTCCATGGTTTGGGTGATGTAGTTGTTCATGCCTAAACGCACCAGCACCTGTAAAACAAAACAAATGAGCAACGGCGTGACAGTGATGTCCATCAAGGCCAAAGGCAAGCTTGCCAGAAAGGCGATCGTTAACAAAACAACAAAGACGGCAACCGTTTTGCTTGCGCCTGCGTCCAAGCCAGGCCTGGCTTTGCCCCAGGCTTCAAGCGATTTGGGATGCAGTTCATCTTTAATGTCTTTTCCTATTAAATACAAAGATTCACGAAACGAAACCTGAGGTTTTAATTCGGCAACAGCCCCTTGACGAGCCAGTATTTCCTCTGTCGCGGCAGCCTTTTTTAACCAGCTTGCCAGCGTATGCTTGCCGGATTCCGTGGTAGCTGTACAAAGGAGCTGAAACAAAGAATGTGGCCCGAAAATATCCAAAGCATCAGTGTAGGGGTGGCTTTTGTCTTTGTTGTTTGAGCCACTCGGTTGTTGTTGCCACTCCCCCTGCAAACGTTCGAGGCCACCTTGGTAATATTGAATGCGTTTTTTACACAACACGAGGTTTTTTTTGACTTTTCTGTGCCACAACACCAGGGCTAAAAACCCGACCAAAATAACGGGAAGGACGGGGTTGTCAGTGTTTTGCTCCGCCACCAGGATGGCAAAGAACAACAGCGCACTAAGGCCTCGGTAGTTGCCGATGTTGTTGGCACGCTTTTCTAATACCTTTTGTTCAGTTTGGTATGCATCCCGCCTGGATTGGTATTCTTGGGTGGGTGAGTTGCTTTGTGACGCCGCATTCATTCTGCTTGGATTACCCATGTATTGCCGATGTATTTAGGCGGATCATGCGGTAATTACCTTCAGTCGGCCAGTTGCGGCTATTTATGGTGTTTTTTGACTCAATAGTAAAGCCTAATTTCTCATAAAGGGCGATGGCGGAGCTGTTGCTTTCGAAAGCTTAGTGGCACGATACAAAGGCTCGAAACCTCGAATAGGGCTATAAAAAAGAACACGCAGTGTAAAAAATTTCGAGGGTAAATCTTTCCGAAGATTTTGTATTCGCCGCAATCCCTGGCGCTCACCCTGCGGGCCATCGTCGCTGCGCTCCAATGTTCACAAAACGGCAGGACAGCCGTTTTGCACAGCCTTAGCTGCCGAAGGCGAACATCAGGGACGATGTGAGTGCAAATCTTTCCCGAAGATTTTGTATTCGCAGCCATCCATGGCGCTCACCCTATCGGGCCATCGTCGCTGCGCTCCGATGTTTAAAAACATTCCTTATGTTTTTATCGACTTTCGCCGATTATTCCCTTAAATTAGCCATCAAGCCTGCTAAATAAAAAAACGACCAACGAGTCACTTCTAAACAGGCATAGTTTGTTTGACAGACCCCTTACTCTGTCCGTCCACGTAAAAGAAAAATTAGTGCTGTTCTGCTTTGGCAGAGCGGTAGTTTTTGCTTTGAGCCCAATTGCAGCTGTAATTGGACTTAAAGTTCGCACGTGCAAACTATGAGACCTGAACAATGACAAGCCAAAACACCCAACCAGAACTGCTGTCTGGTGGAGCCATGCTGATCCGCGCCTTAGCTGACGAAGGCGTAGAGTATGTGTATGGTTACCCCGGCGGTGCCGTGTTACACATTTATGATGCCATGTTTCAACAGCATCAGGTGAAACACGTGCTGGTCCGCCATGAGCAAGCCGCGACCCATATGGCGGACGCCTACGCAAGAGCAAGCGGCAAAGCTGGTGTAGTGCTCGTCACCTCTGGCCCTGGTGCGACCAACGCTGTGACCGGCATAGCTACTGCCTATATGGATTCAATTCCTATGGTGGTGATCTGTGGTCAGGTGATGAGCCATCTGATTGGCGACGATGCCTTTCAGGAAACCGACATGCTGGGTATTTCCCGCCCTATCGTCAAACACAATATGTCGGTGCGTCGCCCTGAAGATATTCCGTATTTAGTCAAAAAAGCCTTTTATATAGCGCAAAGTGGCCGCCCTGGTCCTGTGGTGCTGGATATTCCAAAGGATATGACGATACCAAGTCAAAAATTCCCATACGAATATCCAAAAGATATTAAGCTGCGCTCTTATAACCCCAATGCTAAAGGCCATCCAGGCCAGATTAAAAAAGCCCTGTCCACTTTATTAGCCGCAAAAAAACCTGTGCTTTATGCAGGCGGTGGCGTGATTTTGGGCCGGGCTTCAGACGAGCTGACAGTGTTAGCCCGTAAGCTGAATTTACCTGTCACCAACACATTGATGGGTTTAGGTGCTTATCCAGCCTCTGATCCACAATTTATTGGCATGTTGGGTATGCATGGTACTTATGAAGCCAATCAGGTCATGCATAACGCCGATGTGATTTTTGCCGTAGGTGCCCGTTTTGATGATCGCGTGACCAACGCCACCAAAAAATTCTGCCCCAATGCGACCATTATTCATATAGATATTGACCCGGCCAGTATCTCCAAAACCATTAATGCCCATATTCCTATTGTAGGCCTGGTGAAACCTGTGTTGCAGGAAATGCTGCATCAACTGGAGAAAAACAAAGGCGAACTGGATCAGGAAGCTTTAGGTCAGTGGTGGCAACAAATTGGGCAATGGCGTGAAGTGCATGGCGGTCGTTACGACACAAGCCCATCGCATTTAAAACCTCAGGCTGTGATTGAAGCCGTGCATCGTCATACCAAAGGCGATGCTTATGTCACATCCGACGTAGGTCAGCACCAGATGTTTGCCGCTCAGTACTACAAGTTTGATAAACCTAACCGCTGGATCAACTCAGGTGGCCTTGGCACCATGGGTTTTGGTTTACCGGCCGCTATGGGCGTCAAGCTGCATTACCCTGATGCTGAAGTGGTGTGCGTCACAGGTGAAGGCTCGATTCAGATGAATATTCAGGAGCTGTCCACCTGCAAACAATATGGCCTTGCTGTCAAAATCATCAACCTGAATAACGGTTACCTGGGCATGGTGAAGCAGTGGCAGGATATGAACTACGACAGCCGCTACTCCAGCTCTTATATGGACTCCTTGCCTGACTTTGTGAAGTTAGCCGAAGCTTATGGCCATGTGGGTATTCGTGTCACTAAAGCCGAAGAATTAGAACCGGCTTTAGAGCGCGCTTTTGCCCTCAAAGACAAACTGGTGTTTTTAGATATTCATGTCGATCCAACAGAGCATGTCTATCCAATGCAAATACCAGGTGGCGCTATGAATGACATGTTTTTAAGCAAAACGGAGCGGACTTAAGATGCGGCATATTTTATCTGTATTGCTGGAAAACGAGTCCGGCGCTTTAGCCCGTGTGGTGGGTTTATTTGCCCAGCGGGGTTACAACATTGATTCACTGACTGTAGCTGCGACTGAAGACCCGACTATTTCGCGTCTGACGCTGGTGACCCGTGGTGATGATCAGGTGATAGAACAAATCACCAAGCAGCTGCATAAACTGATTGAAGTAGTGAAACTGGCTGATTTAAGTGAATCAGCTCATATTGAACGTGAACTGATGATGGTCAAAGTCAAAACCACGGCAGAGCAACGTGAAGAAGTAAAACGTTGCGCTGATATCTTCCGTGGCCAGATTATTGATATTACAGCCAGCACCTACACCATTCAGGTGGTCGGCACCTCTGACAAACTGGAAGCTTTTATTCAGGCATTACAGGGCACACAAATACTGGAAACAGTACGAAGTGGTGTGTCTGGTATTTCACGCGGTGAACGTACTTTAAGTCTGTAAGTTCTCAAGGGCCAGCACTCTGGCCCTTTATTCTCCTCAATCCTCAGCACAATTTTGGCAACATAGATAAGCTCCCGCTATGCTTCATAGCAACTGAATGACAGGAACAAGCTCAGATGTCCCGATATCACCTCTACGCGGGTACTGTTGCCATTTTGTTGCACCTGCTCGCTTCTAAATTTGTTAGTAAAGCTACTACTTGATTAGGTTTACACATATCTGGATAGTGAGCAAAAAAACCTTAAACGAAACCAAACTGAGGGAGGAACTTTTGACATTTATCAGGTTAATCTCTCTGCTATTACTGGTGTTTTCCGGCATTAGCAGTGCCGAAGCTATCACTTATCCAGTCAGCAGCCCATTGACCAGAGAACTGGTTCCACAAAACGGTTTAACGCAAAACATAGTCACCAGCATGACAGAGGATCAATTTGGCCGTCTCTGGATCGGCACTCAGGATGGTGTCAATGTGGTGGATGGCAACAGTATTAAATTGCTCAGCTCGTTAAGCAGCAAAGAGCCATTGTCAGGGAAAGTAGTGATTAGCCTGGTCGCCGACAACAGAGAAGCGGTGTGGGTGGCGACCACTCAGGGTCTGAACAGAGTAGATAGCCGGGATTTCAGTGTCAAAACTTTGCACCATCAGCATAAACCTCTGCTGGGTATTCAACGGATGCTGTTACTGGATCAGAACCATCTTGCTTTGATCGTGAACCGGCATTTATTGATACTCAACCTGAATTCGGGGGAATTCAGAGATGACGCCTTGTTTGCCAGGGAGGTTGATGGAATGGGCCCAGCCTCTGACGGTATAGTGCTAAAAACTCAGGCAGGACTTGTACACTACAGATTGGGTCAAAAACCCGTTGAACTTAGAGTGCCAGATGAACAACTGGCAGACTCATTGCAGTATCTGCTTTATGGAGAAACTTTATGGCTGGTCTCCGCAGCAGGGCTGGTGGTCAGTTGCCAGGAAGGACGTTGCCAGTCATTAAAGCTACCTGAAGCTACTGACACATCTGTGCATAATATAAACATGACCTTGCATCAGGACTTTTTGTATTTCTTACGTAATGACGACATCATCATCTATGCTCCGGTTAATCAATCCTTCCGAGTGATCAGACCTCAACTGCCGGTAAAAAGTTACACCACAGGCGCGAATTCAAGCATTAAGGTACTGCGTACAGGTGACATAGTGACCAGCAGACGGCAGGGATTGTTGTTTGTACCTGATAGCTATCGCAACCTGAGCAGCTACCCAGAATTCAGTCCTTTAACAGGTAACGGGATTTACGCTATAACCGCAGTTTCAGACCTCAACACCAGTCAGGAAAAGTTGCTGATGGCAACGGACAAAGGCCTGCAGCTTTATCAGTTTGACACTCAAACTCACCAATTAATAACGCAGATCAACTACCCCAAAAAGATGACACCAGCGCTATTTCTCAGGTTTGAGAATGAACTACTGCTTAGCACAGTGGACGCAGGAGTCTTCAGTATTGATTTAAATAAAGCGCTGTTGACTCCATGGTTACCGGAATTGCCAAAGCTATCTGACGCTGGCACGCTGATTGATGTATTGAAACTGGATAACAGTCACCAGTTACTGCTCTATCACCAACAACTGGTTTTATTGCAACAAAAGCAACAGGGCTATACACAACTGTGGTCGAGCCGGATCCCGGCGATACGAACTGCAAAAATGATCTACCGGAACGGACAACTGGTGATTGCAGCTTATCAGCAGGGGCTGTTAAACAGTCAGTGGGCAGACTGGAATAAACCACCTGCAAACTGGCAAATTACTGCTGCCGGAAATCCGGTTCTTGATATAAACCCCGCGTCAGATGGTCGGCTGCGTTTGTTAACAGCAGAAAAGGGCGTGCAATTGCTGCATATCCATACTGACTCAGTAGAGATAGAAGAGCTCTCCGGCGAACAACAGCTGCTAAATACTACTGCAGTGTGCAGCGTCGGCTTATCTGACGGGACCTGGCTGGCAGCGACTCACGATGGCCTGACCCTCTATAACCAAAACAACCAGTTGGTCCGCCATCTGACACTGTACGACGGACTAGTGCAAAAAGAATTTAACCAATATCAATGTGGCCGCATCAATGATAAAGCATATTTTTCCGGCGAATACGGCCTGAACCTGATCGGCAGTACAGAAGCTGCCACCCAACATAATTCGAAGCTGCAATTCACCCACATAATAGTGGATGGGCAAAATATAGCTTTTGAGCAACACTCAGTTGATTTAACAGCGCCCAATACCATAGTGCTGAATTACAGCTATGCCCCCTACCCGGTGATGGCTCCGGTTAGGTTTCAATACAGACTGGAACCAGGTAACGACGAGTGGTTTGAAACTACAGCCAGCACCTTAAGATACACTCAGCTGTCCACTGGTCAGTATCAGCTGTATTTGCGGGCGGTACGTTTTGATGGCTCATTATCTGAAACTGTGCAACTGAACTTACATATTCAACCTGTGTTCTGGCGCAGCCCGCAGGCTTATGTGCTGTATGGTCTCAGTTTAATATTTTTAGTCTGGTTTTATTTCCGGCAACGCTGGCAAATACAACAAGCCAAATTGCAGGTGGCCGAAACTCAGCAACAGTTTCAACTGGAATACACAGATAAACTGGAAGAGGCGGTCCGGCTTCGTACCGTGAAACTGGAGCAGCAACAGCAAGAGTTTTTGTTGATGCAGCAGGAGAAAATAGAATTTTTAACCACCACCAGCCATGATCTGAAAAACCTGTCCGCTTTGATCCAGCTGAATCTGGCCGATGTGCACAAATATGTATTGCCCACAGGACAAGAGAGCTGGCAGAACGTCCATTCCAGTTGCAGGCTGCTGAATACCCTGGTTGACGATGTGCTTGAACTGTCAAAACTCAAAGCTGGTGCAGTCAAACCTGAGTTGCAGGCTGTCAATCTGCCTTATTTATTGCAGCAGGTGTATCAGCCCTTTAAATTAATGGCAGAAGAACGCCAGATCAATTTACAACTCAACATCAATGAAGAGCTGATGGTATTAACAGACCCTTATCTGTTAGCCCGTTTATTGATGAATTTACTGGATAACGCTTTGAAAAATCTTTCTGCCGGTCATTCGGTCCAGTTAGAACTTAAAAAAAGGTACAGAACCAGTCGTCAGGTGTATTTATTAGTCCGGGACTCAGGACCAGGCCTGCCAGAACATATGCGTAAACATTGGGGATTAGCCTTTCAACGGGGTGCTTCAGGTTATCAGGGCACAGGATTGGGTTTGAGCATTGTGAAAAAAATTGCTGAGCTCTTAGTCTTACCCGTCAGTTTGTATAGTTCTGAGCGCGGCACTTGTTTTGAACTGAGGTTACAACAAACTGAATTGCAGGATCAGCAGTCCAGTACAAGTATGGGTCACGCCGCCATTATCGAATCCGACCCACAAGCCAGACAATTTTTATATTACGAGTTAGTACGACGGGGTTTTCAGGTGGCTGTATTTAACTATGCCAAAGAATTCGCCCGCTCAGGACAAAGAGACTTCAGAGTGCTGATTTCTGATATACACTTTCATGCATCAGATGACACTATTGCCGACTTGGCCTTGCTTAAATCCTGCCTGGAACCTGCAGGTAAACTTATTTTTGTGTCCTCTGATGCTTCTGTGCGGCACCGACTACCAGACGAAACTCAACTTTATTTTATGCTCAAGCCAGTGAAACGCTCTCGTCTGGCCTGGTTATTAGCAAAGGAATCGTAGATGGCTTTTCAGATTGTACTTGCAGAAGATCATCCGATATTTCTGGACGCACTGGCCGGTGCTATCAGCGAAGCCATACCCGCTGTGCAGGTATTTAAAGCGGCCGACTACTTGCGCTTGTTTGAGTTACTGGAGGAACACTGTGAACAGTTAGATATGCTGCTGATGGATTTATCTATGCCAGGCAGTTCAGGTCTGAGTGGTTTACATTTTATCCGCAGCAGATTTAAAGAATTACCTATAGTGGTGTTAAGTGGTCATGATGATTTGGCCATGCGTCAACAATGTTTATCCGCAGGCGCTTCGGCATTTTTATCCAAGTCAGCAGATTATCGTGATGTGATCAAACTGATTAACCAACTGCTACATGGTGACTATCAATTTCAGGCCGCCCCCTCTGTGGTAGCAGAAGTCAATTCAGCACAAAAACTGATTGCCCGTTTAACACCAGGCCAATACAAGGTGTTTCAGTTGCTGGCCGAAGGCTACAGCAATAAACATATAGCCAATAAACTGGGAGTCGCGGAAAAAACAGTGAAAGTTCATGTGTCCGCTATTCTGGAAAAACTACAGGTGGATAACAGAACTCAGGCCGCTTGCCTGATGACCGAAGCCGCAGCATCCTGGTTAAATAAACCGTAGGGGCGGGTCTTGCACCCGCCCGTCTCATGATACCGCGGTACATCGGAGCTTGTCCCCGCCCGTTGCAATCCAGACACAAGTCATAAGACCAAATACCTAGAGTCTGTAGCACTTGAGGACCATAGTTTTGTTGCCTTCACCCGCCTACACTTTTAACTATCCTAAAGTCAGTTCCTACCAATAACAGCAGTACTGTTGGCAACTGACTTAAATAAATCGTTCAGAAAGGATGAGGCTGTGAATCAATTTATGGTAGAGATGCCTGAACAATGTTTTCACCACATCAGGCAATGGCTGTATCAACAAAGTGGCATTCATTTGTCTGTCGACAAAAAATCCATGGTCAGCGCCAGGTTGCAAAAAAGACTACGTCATTTGCAGCTGAACTGTTTTGAGCAGTACCTGCACTTACTTGATCAGCACGACCAGACTGAAGAGCGGCAACTGGCGTTAAACAGCCTGACCACAAACGAAACTTATTTTTTCCGTGAACAAGCTCATTTCGAGTTTTTACGCCAGCATTTAACTGTACTGAAAAAGCAATCGTCTCTGCGTATTTGGAGTGCTGCGGCTTCTACCGGCGAAGAGGCTTATAGTCTGGCCATGTTACTGGCTGAGCAGTTAGGGCTGCAGCATAACTGGCGTCTGATCGGCACAGACATTAACAATGAAGTACTGGAACAAGCCAGGAAAGGTGTGTACGACCTGCGGCAAACTGAACGTATAGCCCGATCCATGCTACAGACTTATTGCCTCAAAGGCGTGGGAAAAGATCAGGGCAAATTTATGCTGCGGCCAGAGCTGCGTGCCAAAGTAGATTTTCGTCAGGCGAACCTGATGGATTTACCGGCCATGTCAGAAAAATTTGACGTGATATTTCTGCGCAACATTCTTATTTATTTCAAGTTAGAAGATAAAAAACACATAGTAAATTCAGTGCTGAAGCAACTGAAACCAGGCGGATTGCTGATCGTCGGCCATACCGAAAGTATTAATGGCTACCACCCGGACATTAAACTGCTACAACCCAGTTGTTATCGATGGAAATGACAGTACACAAAGTGACTATTTCTGTGGGCATAGCCCAAATGAGGAATGAAGAGAGAGCAGAGCAGACCATAGCGCAGGCTGATACTATGCTGTATAGATCAAAGCATAATGGACCTAATCAGGTTAGCCTGGAACTGGCAAGTTAGTTATTAATGGAGGTAGCCACCAATGGTCAAAAAGGTTCTGGTCATGGACGACAGTAAAGTATCACGTTTGTTTGTGGTGAATTACTGGAGAGAAACACATCCGGACTGGCAATTTATTGAAGCCGAAACTGGTGAAAAAGCAGTGAGTTTAGCTGAACAACATCAGTTTCACGCCATCATCCTGGATTACAATATGCCGGATATCAATGGTTTACAGGTAGCTGAATTAGTAAAGGTCAAACAACCAGGCTGTTTTATAGCGCTGCTGACGGCCAATATCCAACGCTATATTCAGGATGACGCTGAACAAGCTCAGTTGTATTACTACCGCAAGCCCATCACTCCGGATTTGATCGTACAGATCATTCAAGATACCGGGGGCTACTATGATGCAGTTCAGTGACTTTGAAAAAGACGCACTATGTGAAATATTTAACATCAGTGTCAGTCAGGCCGCAGCGGCTATGAGCGAAATTGTGCAGCAGAAAATCAGTATGACTGTGCCTAAGGTAGAGATTTGCGATATCAGTAAAGCCATTAATTTTCTTGATCAGGGCTATGATATTTGCGGTATTTCTCAGCAGTTTCGCAGTAACTTCAGCGGCAAAGCCATTTTGATTTTCCCTGAGCATCGCAGCCTGGAATTGGTCAGGCTGATGGTGGGGATAGACACGCCGCTGACGCAAGTGACACAACTGGAACAGGACGCTTTGGCAGAAATTGGCAATATAGTACTGAATGCTTGTCTGGCTTCCTTATCCACTATGTTTAACCAGCGTTTTGATCTGGACATACCGCAACTGGTGTTTGGTGACAGCAGCTCAGTGTTAAGTGAATATGATGAAGACAATGTATTGATTCTGCTGCAGATCAAGTTTTATCTGGAAGAACGTGAACTGGAAGGCAGCATAGTTTTTGTGGTCAATTTGCAGTCTTTACTGGAACTGCAAAAATCAGTGCAGTTTTTTGTTAAAGATATCAACTCCGGCTGAATCAGCATATACAGCACTGTTTTATCCTTAGGGCTGGCTCTGGTTTTGCCCTGAAAAACCATAACAGCTTCTGTGGCCAGCTCTGTATACAAACAGCAGCAAGACCACAGCGTCGGTGTTATTTCAGGTAATGCATACCACCTTTCCACCAGTCATAAAACTTATCCTGTGGCATAGGGGGCGACACATAATAGCCCTGAGCTATATTACATCCTGCGCCAGCCAGATAATTCCAGTCGGCTTCAGCTTCAATACCTTCGGCCACTACAGTAATACCCAGCTTGCTGCACATATGTAAGGTACTTTCAAAAATAACCTGTAAATGTGACTTGCCTGAAATACCATTAATTAAAGAACGGTCAATTTTCAGTTCAGTAAAAGGGATCTGCGACAACTGTTTGACGGACGAATAACCTGTGCCATAGTCGTCAATCGACAGACCGGCACCGGCTAAACGTAAGCGGGTTAAAATGGCCAGAGCTTTGCCCATATCCTGAATAACAGAGGTTTCTGTTACTTCAAAGGTCAGACGATCGGCGGCAATATCAGCTTGTTTCATCAGATCCATAATGTTTTTTGAAAACTCATCGTTATCAAAAGACACCGCAGATAAATTCACAGCCACTTTGATATCAAAACCCAGCGCTTGCCACTTTTGTTGTTGTTCTGCAGCCATACGAACCACTTCGTAGCTCAGTTGGTCAATTAAATGGTATTGCTCACATAAATGAATAAAGTCATTCGGGAAGATAATTTTATCCGGCCCTTTCATCCGCACCAGAGCTTCAGCGCCCATCATCTGGCCTGTGGCCATATCTATTTTTGGCTGATAATGCAAAACAAACTGGCGCTGTTGCAAAGCCAACTCCAAATCAGCCTGAGACAAGCTATATTGCACCGGAGTACTCAGGCTGCTTTGTTGTTTACTTTCGACCCGGCCTTTATACAGCTGCAACATATCAATCAGCGCATTGCGCTGCACTGGTTTTTGCATAGCACCCAGTACATGCAAACCTTCGGTGGTCGCCATCAGCTCGACTGCGGAGATCAGTGCAGGTTCACGGCCACTGACAATTAAGATAGCGGAACGCTGTTTTCGTGCAGCCAGTAAGTGGATAAGCTCAATGCCATCTATACCCGGCATTTCCAAATCACAAATCAAAATATCAAACTGATTGGATTCCTGTTCAATCATATCCAGAGCCACCTGGCCGTTTTCTGCCGCCATGAGCTCGGTAATACCAAAGTCACGACATAAACCCAGCATGTACTCTCTTTGGGTTTTGCTGTCTTCTACCACTAGCACTGATATATCTTTCATAACCCATTTTCCTTGCTATCTGAAACTGTAACTGGTGACCACAGTGGCAACCTGATCCAAACTGATGATCTGCATAGCAGCATCCCGTTTTATCGCTTCCTTTGGCATACCAAAAACCACTGAACTTGCTTCATCCTGTGCATAAGTCACAGCACCGGTTTCCCGCATCTCCAATAAACCTCTGGCGCCATCATCCCCCATGCCGGTCAGAATAATTCCCACAGAGTTTTTTCCGGCGCATTTAGCCACAGAACGAAATAACACATCCACAGAAGGGCAATGCCGGTTCACTGCAGGGCCAGCTTTCACCTGCACCTGATAAAAAGCACCATTGCGTACCAGCGACATATGTTTGCCACCCGGCGCTATCAAAGCTAAACCCGGCCGCACCTTGTCGCCATCTTCCGCTTCTTTCACTTCGATGCTGCAAAGCTGATTTAACCTGCTGGCAAAAGCGGCAGTAAATTTTTCCGGCATATGCTGCACTATCACTATGCCGGGGCAACCCGGGGTTAAGCTGGTTAAAATTTGTTCCAGCGCTATAGTGCCGCCGGTCGAGGTGCCTATAGCTACGACTTTTTCTGTGGTTTTGCTCATAGCGGTCTGAGCGGCTGACACAGAAGCCGTTGCTTCGGCATTATTCACTGCAGCACGAGGTGCAGCTCTGCGGCCCATAGCTGCAACGTTCGAGCGGGCAGCTTCACGTATGGCGTCAAGCAATTCGGCTTTACTTTGTTCCAAAAAACCTTTGACGCCGATCTGAGGTTTGGTAAAGATAGCGACAGCTCCGGTGCTCATGGCTTCCATGGTGGTTTCAGCGCCTTTTTCAGTCAGAGAGGAGCAAATAACAACAGGAGTGGGTTTGCCTTGCATAATTTTTTTCAGAAAGGTAATGCCATCCATACGCGGCATTTCTACATCCAGTGTAATCACATCCGGCCATTCATCTCTCATCTTTGCTACTGCAAAAATAGGGTCTGCCGCTGTGGCTATCACTTCAATATCGGGCTGATTCGCCATCATGTCGGACAAGACCTGTCTGACCACAGCTGAATCATCCACAATTAATACTTTGATTTTTTTCGTTTTACTCATAGCTGCTGGTCCCTGTATGCACTGTCACAACTTCCAGCTCGCCCGTTTTGCTGTCAAACCTCAGCCTTCGTGCCAGCTGCCCCCCGGTATCTTCCAGTTTTATCTGCCACTGATTCTTCCGGATAAATTCATGCGCAACTTCAATATTTAATCTGGCGATCTGGTAGTGCCTGGCCAACGAATCAGCAGCTGAGCTGCTGGCCCCCCCACAAAGCGTTAACTCAAGCTCTGCCGGGTTTATCTGATGTTTCAGCACCTGTTTTTCTAAGTAAGGTAACACCTGATCGGCATATCTGCCTTTGATCAGACTGCAACTGCTTTCACCCGGCGGTGTCTGCGGATTAATGTAATGGCACATGGCATAAAAGCGACTGGCCGGGTGCCATAACACCACAGAAATACAAGAACCAAGTACGGTAAAATATCGCTGTTTTCCCCTGACGCCATAGACAAAATCACCAGGAGCTAAATTACAAAAGCTGCTTTGGCTTCGCTGTGTTGTCATAGATTAAACCTGTAACAACTGGGTTTGATTTGCTGCAAACGTGCGTCATAACCATGAATACTTTCGGAATGCCCGACCAATAAATGTCCACCAGGTTTAAGGTACTGCAGCACGTTATTGACTACTTTTTGTTTGTCCGGCAATTCAAAATAAATCAGCACGTTACGCAGAAAAATCACATCAAATTTGTACTTAAAACCTGTTGGGTTCATCAGATTCAGTTGTTCAAAACTCACTCTCTGACTCAGCTCAGGCCGGATTTTAAACCAGCCTTCATCTTTGCCTTTGCCACGCTGGCAGTAGTTCTTTAACAACTGTTGTGGAATTTTACGGCAGGCTTCAATAGGATAAATGGCGTTTTTGGCGGTATTGATCACGCTGGTATTAATATCTGTGCCCACCACAGTCCAGTTTTGATAACCACTGTATTGAGCAGCCAGAGTCATGGCTATTGAATAGGCTTCCTGACCCGTAGAGGAGGCCGCACTCCAGACTGAAAATAAGCCGGATTGTGCACTGCTGCGGTTTTGTTGGATCAGTTGCTCTAAAAAACTGAAATGTTTATCTTCACGAAAAAAATAGGTTTCGTTGGTCGTCAGAATATTAACCGCAACTTGCTGCTCGTCCTGAGCTTTAGGATGCAGCAGCAACGCTATATAGTCTTCAAAGCTGGTCAGCTCTAAGTCTTTAATGCGTTTTTGCAAGCGACCGCACACCAGGCTGCGCTTGGTATCATTTAAAAAGATACCACTGCGCTGATACAGCCAGTCTCTGACCTTCCTGAAGTTTTGCTCCGAAATCGTGCTGGTTAGCTGCACCGGTCGCTCCTTAAACCTAAGTTACAAAGCATTGAACATCAGTTAAAAGTTTTCAAAATCAAAGTCTGTTTCATCATGGCTGGCTTTTTGAGCTTTGGTTTTAGCCGCCACTTTTACTGTAGTGGCTGCTTTTGGCTGAGTTTTTTTATGGCGATTCACAGCGGTCAGTTGGGCTGTAGTAAAGAACTCCATCAGTTGCTGTAATTGCACCGCTTGTTGCGTCAGCTCTTCTGAGGTAGATGACAACTCTTCCGAGGCTGCCGCATTTTGTTGGGTTGCCTGAGTGATTTGTAAAATAGCATCGTTGATTTCAGCCGCCCCTGTTGACTGCTCATTACTGGCCGCTGAAATTTCCTGCACCAGCTCAGCAGTACGCTGAATCGAAGGCACTATCTCGACCAATAAAGAACCCGCCTGCTCTGCCAGAGTGACAGAACTGCTGGCCACTTCGCCTATTTCTTTGGCGGCAGTCTGGCTACGAGCCGCCAGTTTACGCACTTCTGCAGCAACCACTGCAAAACCACGACCATGTTCACCTGCCCTGCCTGCTTCAATAGCGGCATTTAATGCTAACAAGTTCGTTTGGTAAGCAATGTCGTCGATAATGCCAATTTTCTGCGCGATCTGACGCATAGCTGACACAGTTTCATTCACTGCTTTACCCCCACTGATGGCTTGCACTGCACTTTTTGATGCTATGCCTTCGGTGATTTTTGAGTTGTCATTGTTTTGGGCTATGGAAGAGGTCATTTCTTCCATGGCAGCTGAGGTTTCTTCGATACTGGCCGCCTGCTCAGAAGAAGACTGGCTTAAAGATTGTGCCGTTGCATTCATTTGCTCAGCCGCAGAAGATAAGGTATCTGTTGAAGAGCGTACTTCACCAATAATTTCTGATAGTTTCAGTATCATCTGGCTGATGGCGTACAGCATGCTGCTTTGATCACCATGCTGCAATTTCACTTCCACTGTTAAATCACCATTAGAAACTTTAGAAACCACTTCCTCTGCATAAGCAGGTTCACCACCTAACTGCGAAGTCAGGCTGCGGGTAATGAATACACCTAAAACCAGACTGGCGACAATACTGAGCAAAATTCCAATTAAGTTGACCCAAAATGCCTGAATGTAGCTGGTTTCAGAAGCATTAAAAGACTGCTCAGCCACAGCCAGCTGCACATCCACCAGTTTAGCGAAACTGTCTGAGACGGGTTCAATAGTGGGATAGAGGCGTTCTAATACAAAAGTGTTCAGCGATTCTTCGTTGCCTGTTCTGAACATCTCTTTTAAATCAGTCACCGCTTTATCTGCATCAACCAATTGCTGCTTGATCACAACCACTAACTCTTTTTCCTGAGTCACCAACTCAGTCGCAAGATAAGCGGCCCAGCGATCACGAATCACCTGATCCGCTTTTTCAACATTACTCAGGCCGTCAGCCATCGACATGCCTTTATTACGTACTTTATGTGCCGTATCCACAATATTGACCGCATACATATCGGCTATCAGCTTTAAGTCTTTCAGCGGTATCACTCTGTCTTTATACACAGAGGCCATGGCACGGTTAGAATCCTGCATGGCAAAAATCCCCAGCACCCCAACCACCAGAATTAACGCAATCATCACACCTGCCAGCGTGGCCAAACGGGTTGCTACTTTCATCGTTCTAAACATAAGGCACCTTTCTCCTGAGTGAAGCCTTAGGTTAATAAGGCTCAGATCCCAACACTGACATCATTCAGCTGCTTTCTCACAAGCCTGGAAAATAAAAGGCTTGCAGGCCAATACAGCGCTTTAACTTGTTCTGAAATAATCCATCATTTGCTGTAAATGCTCTGCTTGCACCGTCAGTTCTTCAGAGGTGGAAGACAGCTCTTCTGAGGCCGCCGCATTTTGTTGGGTGGCCTGCGAGATTTGGCTAATGGCGTCGTTGATACCATGGGCACCGGAGGACTGTTCATTGCTGGCCGCTGCAATTTCCTGCACCAGCTCTGAAGTGCGCTGAATAGCCGGCACTATGTCACGCAATAAAGCGCCGGCATGCTCAGCCAAAGTCACTGAACTATTGGCAACTTCGCCTATTTCTTTGGCTGCAACCTGACTGCGGGCCGCTAACTTGCGAACTTCTGCAGCTACTACAGCAAAACCACGACCATGCTCACCGGCACGACCGGCTTCTATAGCGGCATTTAACGCCAATAAATTTGTTTGATACGCGATGTCGTCTACGATGCGAATTTTCTGTGCAATCTGACGCATAGCCTCAACAGTTTCGCCTACAGCTACGCCGCCATTTTGAGCCTGCAATGCTGATTTTGCTGCTATCCCTTCTGTGACCTTAGCGCTATCACTGTTTTGCGCTATAGATGCACTCATTTGTTCCATAGCTGCCGATGTTTCTTCCACACTGGCGGCTTGTTGTGAAGACGACTCACTTAATGTCAGGGCTGTTGCATTCATTTGTTCTGAAGCAGCCAATAAGCTGTGAGTCGAAGCTCTGACTTCAGAAATAATAGCCGCCAGTTTTGTCACCATTTGGGCTATGCCATACAACATGCTGCTTTGATCACCAGCTTTGAGCTGAACATTCACTCTCAGATCACCAGCAGCCACTTTGGCAATCACCTGCTCAGCATAGGCTGGCTCGCCCCCCAGTTTCTGCAGCAGGATTCGGTAGCTAAACCAAAGCGCAGTGCAAAGCACCACTAAGACCGCCAACAACATCAGGT
Organism: Rheinheimera soli; assembly: GCF_031457405.1. Taxonomy (GTDB): domain Bacteria; phylum Pseudomonadota; class Gammaproteobacteria; order Enterobacterales; family Alteromonadaceae; genus Pararheinheimera; species Pararheinheimera soli_A. Next base: position 87,537 of record NZ_JAVDWR010000009.1, read on the forward strand.
AAATCACAGCTTTCATATTGTCAGCATCAGCTTCTGCTACAGCAACAGCAGCTGAGGTGCGTTGGTCCAACAACACAAAAAAGTCATCAATTGGGCGCATAATACGGGCTTTATTGGCATGGTAGGCTTCGTCATGCATCAAACTTCTGGCCAGTTCCAGATCGGCTTTTCCCGGCACAAACTGACCCGAACCATCTGGTACCAAACCTTTCACCGCATTCATTGCCATAACTTCGGTATTGACTAAATCATTGGAATTTCTGTTCGCTTCCGCCAGTTTTTCCAGTTCCTGAGCGGTAAATCCGGCTTGTTTCATTAAATCCAGCAAGGCTATTTGCTGCTCGCTGTCAGGATGTGGCGGCCGCCCTTCAGCGGCGTAAAAATCCCAATAAATACGCTGATAATGTTCTGGCCTTGCTGCGTCCCCACTGCGGATCGCCAGAATCTGATTATAGAAGTCTTCGTATTTTTGCTCAGCCGTCAGCACATAAGTGCGGGCCAGCCGTGTCAGATCGTCTGAGCTTTGACGTAACTCATCCGCCAAAATATAAGACTGGTAACGTTTGATATGAGTATCACTTAGTTGCTGATTCAAAGCCGATAAACGCATTTGGGCCAAAGCAAGCCCAGCCATCAATACCGTCAGTACTATAAATAAGCCACTAAAAAGTTTTTTTACCGTTAACGAGCTACTCATTGTTGCTTCCCATCACTGTCAAATTGCCCATTCCGTTTACAAGATCCGGAACGACCGCTGCAAAAACAGAGCCGTTATACCTCACTGACTTTCTCCACTAAGGACGCCAGTTCTTCGACCGACAGCGCTTTTTCACCACGTAATAAGATGACAAACTGACCATCGACATTAACCACACCCTGGATAAATTGCGCTTTGATACGGGCACCAAAAGTAGGGGCTGGTTCTATAGTAGAGATATCAATATCAATGACTTCGGTTACGCTATCGACCAAAGCACCTAAAGTTACCAGATCCTGTTCGAAGGGAATTTCCAATACCACTATGCAAGTGCGCTCTTTGACTTCAGTCACCCCTTTGCCAAGGCGTAAAGACAAGTCAATCACAGGCACTACTTCGCCACGCAGGTTTAATACTCCTTTGACAAAGTCAGGCATCAGCGGAATAGCAGTAACGTTGCTGTACTCCAGAATTTCTTTGACGGTATCAATGCTGATGCCGAAATATTCATCCCGGATGCCAAAGGTCAGGTACTGTCGTTCTTTATCGGATCCGGTTTTCAGCTTTTCCATACAGTCTTTGCTCCCACTGTTATCACGAGGCAATACAGCTTTCGTTCTGTATTGCAAAGTCTATGAGTTGTGGTACATCCAAAATAAAGCCCACATCACCGCTGCCCAATATGGTTGATCCACTCAGCCCTTTGGCTGATTTCACTACGGCATGCAGGGGTTTAATCACCGCCTGTAATTCACCATGCAATGCATCCACAATCAGGCCGGCACGTTGGGTGCCATACTGGACTACCACTATATTTTCACGCCGCGCCGTTTCACTACTCTGCAGCCGGAATAACTCGCTAAGCCGGACAAAAGGCAAGACTTCGCCACGTAAATTAAAATAGTCACGTTTTTCGGCCTGCCCGGCCTGATCTTCTGCTGAAAACTCAATGCATTCCTGCACCATATTTAATGGCACCACGAAATGAGTATCTGTCACGCTGACCTCAAAACCATCAATGATGGCCAGAGTTAATGGCAAACGAATACGGAATAAAGTGCCTTTACCAAGTTCTGACTCAATAAAAATCTGACCTCGCAGCTCTTCCAGATTCCGTTTCACCACGTCCATGCCAACCCCCCGGCCGGACAAGTTGGTGACAGCAGAAGCGGTTGAAAAGCCAGCTGCGAAGATCAACTTAAAACAGTCTTCTTCGGACAGTTGCTGCTCTGCGGAAATCAGCCCTTTTTCAATAGCTTTTTGTCGCAGTTTGGCCGCATCAAGGCCTTGACCATCGTCCTGAATTTCCAGCACTACGGCACCAGCTTCATGGTAGGCATTCAGCCGTAACAGGCCCTGAGCTGGTTTGCCTTTGTAAAGCCGCATTTCTTTGTTTTCGATGCCATGATCCAAAGCGTTACGCACTATATGCATCAAGGGGTCGGATAGCTTTTCCACCATGCTTTTATCCAGCTCGGTTTCTGCGCCCTGAATATCCAGATGGATCTCTTTGCCAAGTTCCCTGGATACATCCCGTACTACGCGTTTTAACCTGCTGAATGAGTCGCCGATTTGCACCATACGCAAACCCAAAGTGCCATCACGAATTTGCTCAATCAGTGCTGTCATGACGCCAAAAGACTCAGTCATTTTTTCATCTTCGCGTGCCTGAACCAGTAATTGATTCGCTGCCCCTGCTGTCACCAGTTCGCCAATTAAATTAATCAGCTGGTCCAGCTTGCGGGCTTCTACTTTGAGGAATTGCAGTTCGGCAGGTCTTTTATGATCGGTATTTTTTTGCTTATTCAGCGCCGCATCCAGCAGACCCGCATCTAAAGAACCTTGCTGCACCAGCATCTGGCCTACAGCAACAGCAGCTTTATCCTGCCGGATATCCTGAGTTTGCGACTGCAGCGCTTTTTCCAGTTCTTTTTCGGTGACAGCACCAGCGTCCAGCAGCACCTGGCCTATTGGCTGGTCCACTACAGGTAACTGCTGCAATTTGTCTTTCATTTCGGCAGGTGGCTGTATCACTACTTCACTGCTGTCCTGAATAAACTCGAATACATCTTCCAACTCTTGTTTGCTGGCCGCAGATTGCAACTGCAAATCCATCCCGAGATAGCAGTTTTCCGGGTCAAATCCTTCAGACGGAAAATCAGCACGCAATTGAATAGCGGCCACTTGCCCGAGCTTTTGCAAATACATCAGTTGAGATGACGGATCCATACCGTCTTTAAACACATCGGCGCCGTAATTGACTTTCAGCTGCCAAAGGCCAGGTAAGGAGCTGGCTGTGGATTCAGGGGAAGGAACAACAACTGCTGTACCTCCTTGCAAAAAGGCCAACAAGTGCTGCAATAAAGCCGAGCCGGCTTCTTTGTCCACCTCGGCTTGTGTGTCCACCACAGCCTGAACCAATTGGCCCATATGCGACTGACAATCCAGAAGCAAAGACAACAAATCCGGAGTAAGTTCCAGCTTATGATCCCGCACTTTATCCAGTACAGTTTCAACGTTGTGGGTAAAAGCGACTATGTCGTCAAAACCAAAAAGACCAGCAGAGCCTTTAATGGTATGAGCGGCACGGAAGACGGCATCTATATGATCGCCAATGCTGACCTCACCGGACTCCACTTCGAGCAGACACTGCTCCATGCTTTCCAGCAGTTCCCTGGCTTCATCAATAAATAGCTGTTTTGCTTGTTCCATATCCATCAGTACAACTCCTTATTCCAGATTATCCGGAAATTCAAACTGATAAATATCCAACAAACGCTGCACTACGCCATTGTCAGCGCCAGTCACTTTTGCCATGCCTTGTTGCTGCAACTGCAGTACTAACCACCAAACTAACTGCAAACCTGCTGTATCTATATCTTCTATTTCTGACAAATCCAGCAGCACTTTCTCCGGCCTTTTTTCCAACACGGGCTGAAGTTGTTCCAGACAGTCATGCACATTAAAAATGGTCAGATCTTTGCTAAAACCAAAGACCTGAAAATCTGCGGTTTGGGAAATAGAAACTGTCATTGATACCTCAAGGTAAAATCAGTTTATTAACGGCATCCAGCATCTGATCAGGTTTAAAAGGTTTTACCACCCAGGCTTTAGCGCCAGCCGCTTTGCCCGCTTGCTTTTTCTCCTCGGCGCCTTCTGTGGTCAGCATAATGACAGGTGTAAAACGGTAAGCTGCCAGCTTCTTTAATTCGGTGACAAAAGTAATACCGTCCATGTTGGGCATATTGACATCAGAAATCACCAGATGGATTTTGTCGCCAGTGCATTTGCTTAACGCATCTTTGCCATCCACTGCTTCCAGCACATGAAAACCAGCGCCCTTTAACGTCATACCCACTACCTGGCGAATACTGATGGAGTCATCAACCACTAAAATCGTTTTTGTCATACCGCTTCCCTAAAAAAATGTGACTTCAGAGCTGGTGCCTGTACTTTTGGTTTTACTGCCCTGATGCACAGAAACCTGCTCTAGCGTGGTATAGGTTTTCTTTAACTGTTCCAGCCACTGCGACACTTCAACCAATTGTTGCAGCTGCTGCGGATCATGCATATGACCGCCGACATAGTCCTGTAACTTAGCCATATCGGCCATCACATGGCCCAAAATCTGACTGACTCTGTCCTGGAACTGCAAGCCTATCAGCACCTGATGAATATTCTGTTGAACTGCACTGCTTTCCTGCTCCAGATGAGCTGCAGATTGCAGAATGTCGCCACTGACCTGTTCAAAATCATCTAACACAGAAGCAATGCCTGAACTGACCTGAACCAGACGTTGTTCATCCTGCTGGGTAAAACGCTCTGTGGAACTTAAGGTGTTTTGTAAGGTGTTATTTACTTCTTCAATACGTTGAGTAATACGGCTACCGGTTGCACCTGAGCGGGTCGATAAAGTTCGTACTTCATCGGCAACTACGGCAAAACCACGGCCCTGCTCGCCTGCCCGGGCCGCTTCAATAGCGGCATTTAACGCCAGTAAATTGGTTTGTGAGGCTATGCCGGCAACTTCCGCCCCCATCAGCTTCAGCTCATCCGTAATAGCGGCCAGAGATTTAATTTCGACTAATAATTGATCACGGCTTTGCATTGCGGTTTTGATTTGATCCACCACCGCATTCAGTTCTACATGAGCCCTTTGTACGACCTGACCTAAGCCAGCTTTACCACTCATATTGCCGGCAGTTTGCTGCGAAGCACTGATGGCCAGCTGTAGCTGTTGATTAATGTCAGAAAACTGAGTGACGAGGTCGTTGACTCCGGTTTCGGTTTGCGAGCGCACCAGCTCCTGTTGATTCATCCACAGTGGCAGCAACTGTGTCAGTAAATGCTGATAATGCTGCTGCACTTTGATTTGCTGTTGTTCTTTTTGCTGCTGCAACGCAGTTTGTTGTTGCTGCTGTTGTTGCTGCTGCGCTGAAGCAGCCTGAATTTTTAGCCAAAGCAGCACTTGCGCCACCAGCAACAAAACCAGAACAGCTGTGTTTAAAGCTGCACGCTCTGGTAACAACAGTCCTGATACTAAGGCGAGCACAGTTAAAGCTGAGCTGCCATACACTAAATACAATGCGGTTTGATAATGTGAAGCTTGATTCAAGACGAACTCCGGTTAGCTATATGTTCACTGTTAAGATTTGTTGCCGCGACCATCAAGCTAGCACGGCTTGCCTGCATTCTGGCATCGCGAATATCAAATTCAGCAACCGCCCTAAACCAAAACCAGTAAGCCTACTAGTTTCTCAGGCTTCCATCAGTCCATTACGGATCGCAAACCGAACCCAATCCGAATGAGTTCCGAATGACAGTTTTCTGGTGATGGTGCTGCGATGAAATTCGACTGTTTTACTGCTCAGATACAGCTTGTTGGCAATTTCTTTTGCCGTGTACCCTTCAGCAGTCAGTTGTAAGATTAGCTTCTGTTTCATATTGAGCAAATCTAATTTGATCAAATCCTTAGCTAATGGATTGTGCGCCATGGCCTGCACTAACAGCGGAGAAATATGTTCGGAAATATAAACAGACCCGGCCAGCACCCGGTCCAGAGCAGCTGTCAGTTGAGTCAGATCGGAATCCGTAGTGACAATGCCATGCACACCAAGTTTTACTGCCTGTACCATTTGTGGCAACTCATCAGGATCAGCCAGCAACATCATCTTGAGCTTGGGCAATTGAGTTTTGATTTGTTCTAACAGCAGTACGCCACTGCCCCCGTTCAGACGGGAAGAACAGAGCAGCACATCGGGATTGTGTAACTTGACTAAAGCTATAGCATCAGCACTGGTTTGCCCTTTAGCAACCAGTTCTACACCTTGTTGTTTTAATACTGGCGTCAGACATTCCAGCAACAACACCTGGTCTGTTACCGCTATCATTTTACCCAGAGCACTACAACCTTTGGTTCCAGCCAGTTCCGTTACAAAAGGAACTAACTCTTTATCGACAAGGCAGTATAAGGGGTTCGAAGAAGTGGGCACATTCGCCTAAGGACCTAAACCACTAGGACTTTAGACCTAGGCCCTTTAGCAAAAGCTGCCAGGAGCCCACCTTTGGGGCTCCTGGCAAGTAAGCAGGATCAAGTACCGGAACAGGCCTCCACTGGAGTTACCTGTGGTTTTTTGGTTTTCATATGTCGGCCATACACCAGCTCAAACAAGGGTGTAGCCATTAGCGTAGTGACTATGGCCATCAGCACCATAATGGAAAACAACGCTGGTTCTATTACGCCAAACTTCAGCGCTATATTGATAATAATCAGCTCCATCAGACCACGGGCGTTCATTAAAGCGCCGACAGCCATAGCAGTTCTGTTGTCACTGCCGGTGAGGCGTGCGGCAGCCCAGCAGGCGATGCCTTTGGCAAAGACCGAAGCGGCCAGTATCACTAAAGCCACAGACATCACGTCCCAATCGGCCAGTATAGTCAGCTGAGTTTTTAAGCCTGAGTAAGTAAAAAACATCGGCAATAATACAAAGATAGTGATTTTTTCTAAGCGTTTACGTAAGTGCTCTACTATGGCACCACGCGGCATGGCGATACCTAAAATAAAGCCACCGAACACAGCATGTAAACCTACCCATTCCATCGAATAAGCAGAGACGGCAAAGAGCACCAGCAGAAAAGCAAACTGGCCCCAGCTCATCTCACCTTTGGCTTCAATACCATCGGCCAAAGGCTGCAACCAGCCTGTGACTTTAGTAAACATCAGGCTGGCGTATAAGGCGCCGCCCAGTATAGCTTTGACTGCCAGCAAAGTGCCGCCACCAAAACTGCCTAACACCACAGCCATCACAGTCCAGGCCGCAGCATCGTCTATAGCGCCAGCCGCTAAAGCCAAAGCGCCTAAAGAGGTGCCGGATAAACCCCGTTCATAAATAATACGGGCCAGCATAGGAAAAGCGGTAATAGCTATGGCTGCGCCTAAAAATAATGCGGCGTTGCCATAGGAAATATCGGCAGCAAATAAACCCGGTCTATCCAGCAGCCATAAACACAATAAAGCGGCAACAGTAAATGGCACTAACATGCCAGCCAAAGAGACAGCTATAGCACTACGCGCCTGTTGTTTAAACAAACTGGTGTTAAATTCCAGTCCGACTAAAAACATATATAAACCAACGCCTAACTGAGCGCCAAAATACAGCACAGGCATAGTGTCAGCAGGAAAGATTTGTTGTTGCCATTCTGGCCAGAACAAGCCAAATAACGAAGGGCCTAGCACTACACCGGCGATCATTTCACCCACTACTTTAGGTTGACCAATAAAACGTGCCAGATAACCGAAAATTTGTGCCGCAATTAAAATAACCGTCAGTTGCAGCAAAAAGGTGACTATAAACTCTAATGAACTCATCATTTATACTTCTATCGTTGCTGTTGATTTACAGGCGCTTGTAGTGGGAAAGGTGGTGTTCTGTTGCCTTAGTGCCGGTTTAAACCGATCTCTGAAATCGAGACTACAGAGCGGTTTAAACCGGTGCAAGCGAATTTCTGCAACTTCAGCTTAAGCGAATGATTGTATGGATGTTTTATTTACTCAGAAACCACCAGATAAACAGCAGCGAAAAGCCAGATAAATAGCTAAGTCCCAACCAGGACAAGAAGCGGATCCAGGGCTGCATCAGATGCTTCTGCTGACCCCGCATCAGCCGGTAATTCAACCAGGCAAAAACCGGAGTGGTGACAAAAGCCAGACTCATAGCAAAAGTCAGCATAGGTCCAAGCGCAGATTTAAAAAACAAGATCACCGCCAGACCTGAAGCAGCCTGCGCCAGCAGCCAGTAGTTATAACTATTTTTTCGCTCAGTTTTTTGCCAGCCCAAGAGTTGGAAGGATTCATTGATAGTTCGGGCATAGCCATCCAGCACAGTCAGAGTAGTACCAAACATACAAAGGAAAGCCACAAAAGCCACCAATAACCTCGACCAGTCGCCTATAGTACTGGCGTACATAGCGACAAATTGGCTGGCATAAGCAGCACCAGCCAATTCTACTTTCTGATCCGAGCCATATTGCACTAAAGCGCCCAGTGACAAAAATACCAGAGCCAACGCAGTGGTACTCCAGTAGCCTAAGTTAAAGTCAAACAAACCATCCTTTTTACTGACAGCCGTATGTTGCTGTTTAGCTTTGAGCCACAAAGAATTAATAGCGGAGATTTCAATAGGAGCGGGCATCCAGCCCATCAAGGCCACTAAAAAACCTAAATACATTAGTTGCCATGGCGAAGGCCCAACAAAATCCGCTGCTGCAGTTGGGCCTTTGTTAAAGGCAATAATAGCGGCAGCTACTGTGGTGATGGTTAACAACACCATCACCCACTTGGAGACAGTGTCGAGCAACTTGTATCGGCCTGCCAATAAAATCAGTAAACAAACCGCCAGCACTATCAGGCACAGCACAGTCAGCGACACTCCTGCTGGTACAAAAAACTGCAGTAAACTGGCGGTCAGTAGCAATACCCCTGCTGTATTGACCACTGCCGCTATTAAATTCAGCCAGACAAAACTTAATAAATAACCCCGGCCTTGCTTTTTATAACCTTCCAGCAAAGTTTCGCCACTTTGCAGGCTGTACTCGACACCAAAGCGGAAAAAGGGGTACTTCAATACATTCACCAGCAAAATCAGTACCGCCAGTTGCCAGCCAAATAAAGCACCAGCCTGAGTGGAAGCCACTATATGTGAGCCTCCAATAGCGGCCGTTGCCAATAAAACACCAGGCCCTAAAGCTTTTAGCCTGCTGTGCCAGTTTGATGAATATCCCTGTTGCATAAGTTTTTGTTTTTATGTTTAAAAAGCCGTGGCCCAGCTTAGCCAAAGCCTAAGCTGAACACCATCAGACAAATGGAAAAACTTCAGAGGTCGGTCCTTCGGCTTGCCGCTTTGCTTATGCTCTGGCATGCTGCGCACAAACAGACCAACCGCAATCAGGGGGATATCCGGATGAACGACGACCAAAGGGCTATAGAAGATATATTGTTTGAAATACTGGAAAATCAGATGGAAGACAACCATCCAAAACAAGTAAAAGAAACTCTTATGCGGTTATGCATGACAGGCCACAGCAGAGAGGATGCCATGGAGCTGATGGCTTGTGCTTTAGCACCAGAAATGGAAGCAGTGGTTGAACGACAGGAAGCTTTTAATCTGCAGCGTTATATCGAACATCTGGCGTTATTGCCGGAAATGCCTTGGGTGAAAGACCTGTAGGCTGGATCTATAGTCGGCGTTAAAGCCTACACCGGTTTGGCTGCCGGGCCGGCGGGGATCAACCCAATCGACACCGGATTGAACTATGGACGGGCGGGGATAAACCCGCGCCCCTACAACGCAATGCACAAAATAAATCCGTAGAGGCGGCGCCTAAATCCAAAGGCATTGGTGTTGCAGCAAGGCGACAAACGAGTGAATCCGTAGGGGCGACCTTTATGGTCGCCCGCCTATAAGCCGCGGCGCCAAGGACGCAGGATTTTCAGAAATAGATGATCATCTCGGCTGCCTCACAGCGACAATCAAAACCACAACGCACACATTCATAGCCGTTATGGCTGTCTTGCCGCCATTTATCCGGATGAATTTTTACCAGTTGCCCACCTTGTTTTGTGAAGTATTTCACTGCTGCATTACCCGGGCTTTGCCGCCATAAATGCGCTACCCCGGCTTTTGCGCCTTGTTGTTTTAATGCGGCTATAGAGCGGTTCATCAGCTCTCCCCCTATGCCATGGCCCTGCCAATGCGGGGCTATGGTGTTGCATTTAAAATAACAGGTATCGGCTATGCTGGTTTGCCATAACTCAGTGCTGCACCACTGATCAGGTTGCCACTGCCCTGCCGCCCAGCATAATCTGAACCCCACCAGTTGTTGATCCGCATAAGCCACAAAGCTGGCATCTATGCCCTGTTTAATACTTAACTGGTGGTAATACGCCAGAGACTGCTGATCCAGATAACCATCACCATGCACCTGATTGGCTAATTGCAGCAAAGCAGCATAATCCTGCAATTGCAGTGGTCGGTACTGAATAGCTGTGGAAAACATAAAACACTCTTGGTTTTGTCTGTGGTTCTTGCCATGATCACCAAAAGCTTCATCCAATACAATAGAGCCGTATCACAAGAGGAAAAAACCAATGTACGACCCGCTGATCGACCCTCATCCCGGCCAGGGCCAGGCTTACCCACACAGCTATTGGGCCGAGCATTCAGGCATAGCACCAGCAGATGATGGTCAGTTGCAACAGGATTTATCAGTGGATGTCGCTATTATTGGTGCTGGTTACACAGGTTTATCCTGTGCTTATCATCTGGCGACTGACCATGGTGTAAAAGCTGTAGTGCTGGAGGCCAACAAAACTGCCTGGGGGTGCAGCGGCCGTAATGCCGGTTTTGTACTGAAGTCTTCTGGCCGTAAACCCTATTCGGTGATGCGAAGCCAGTATGGCGAAGAGGTGATGCGTGGTATTTACCATGAATTTTGTGCTGGTCTTGAAACCGTCAAATCGCTGATTGCCACAGGCATAGATTGCGATCAGCAGGAAGCGGGTTATTTGCGTATGGCGCATAAGCCATCGATGATCAAAAGCCTGCAGCAACAAGCACAGTTACTACAAAAAGAATTTGGTTATCAGGTCGAGTTATTCAGCCGTGATGAGCTGCATCAGCGTTTTGTCGCCGATCAGCATGCCTATGCAGCCTTGCGTTTTTATGATGGTTTTGGCGTCAACCCGTTGAAACTGGCCTGGGGTTATCAGCAACTGGCGCAAAAAGCCGGAGCTAAAATTTATAGCGCAAGCCCTGTAACGGACTGGCAACAAGACGGTGAACAGCAACTGCTGATTACTCCGCAAGGCAATGTGCGGGCCAAAAAAGTGGTGATTGCCAGCAACGGCTACACGCCCAAACTGCTGCACAGCGGTGTGCAGTCCCGCACCTTGCCTGTGTTGTCGCAAATTATTGTGACCGAACCTTTGTCTGAAGCCCAACTGGCCGCCTGCAACTTTTTAACCTCACAAGTGATTATGGATACCAGAGCGCTGAAGTATTACTACCGTAAATTACCGGATAACCGCATATTGTTTGGCGGCCGCGGCGCTATAACAGGTCAGGGCGCAGAGGATCCTTATTTTGCCAACCGCTTGTTGCACGTATTAAAACTCAGTTTCCCGGCCTTACAGTCATTAAACTATGACTACAGCTGGTCTGGCTGGATTTGTATGACGCTGGACGATATTCCACATCTGGCTCAGGCCGATGACAAAGGCAAGGTGCTGTACAGCATGGGCTATTGCGGCAGCGGTCTGACATTCTCAGTTCAGGCAGGTAAACGACTGGCAGAACTTTTGATGGGAGTGCCTTTACCCGCCATTCCGATCTATCAGAAAGCTTTGCCCCAGTTCCCTTTGCCAGCGCTGCGACGTTTGGGCCAGTGGGGCTACTTTCACTATGGCGTGGTCAAAGATCGTTGGTTCTAATCCTCTTAGTACAGATCGAAAGTACAGATCGGATTGGAATGATAGACGGGCGGGGACAAGCCCTGCCCCTACCGAAGCTGCAGCAATTTCTTGGGTATATAAACAGAGTCAGGTAAACTGGCAGCCATATACGGAGTAAGAAGTGACATCATGAGTTCAAGCAAAGCGTTAAAAAAGAAAATCAGTAAAAGAGCCAAACAAAAGAAAAACATTCTGGTGAAAAACTCTATCCGGCTAAAACAAAAAGCGGAAGAAGCTCAGACTGAAAACACTGAGGCCGATGTTACTCAGGTTGAGGCAACTGAAGCTCCTGATTCACCTCTGAAAAATACTTCAGCTGCAACTGAGTAAAAATAGGTTCTTGCTGCACCTCAGCCAGAGCCTTATCAAATTTTTTACTCAATTGTGCATTTTTAAAAGCCGCACTGTATAAACTGGGCTGAAACACTGGTGCTAAATCAAAAGGCTGCATACTGTGGCCTGCCAATTTGGCATAGTAATAAAATATGTTTCTGTCCATCACCACTACGTCACAACGTTCCAGCAATAACATTTGCAGTTGTTGGCTCTGATTTGCCACTTCCTGATAATTCAACACCAGAGGCACCAGTTGCTGATAGTCAGGGCCTAACAAAATGCGGGCATTGTGAAAAGCCACCACAGAATAGGGTTGTAGTTGCTCTAAGGTACGCAACTGCAAACTTTTGGACGACAGGCTGGCGGCGACATTCTGATAACGAATATAAGGCTGCGAATAAAATAGCTGTTTCTGCTCAGGATCAGGCCTTTGCAGAGTTGCTATGTCCCCCCGTCCTGCCAGCATTAAATCTTTAATCCTGGCATTGGGCACATGCAAAAAAACGGCGTCGTAGCCCATTTTTTTGCTCAACAAACGTAATAAATCCAGCTCATACCCTGAACTGTCGTTTAAGTCGATATAAGGGGGTTTATCCAGGCCAACCAGAATGGTCAGCTCTGTTTTAGCCTGCACTGTTAAACTAAAGACGATACATAAAAACAACAACCATCTCATGCGTTTACCTCTATACCAGCCGTTAGAAAAAGTTTAGTCTGGATCAGATTATCCTTCATCTGCAAAGGCCATTCTGTATGTCAGCATCAGTTGAGATCCAACACCATCCTCAAGAGCATCGCTTTGTTATTCAGTGGGCAAAAGAACAGGCAGAGCTTCTATATAGCCTTGACCCAAACAGCGGGAAAATCAACTTTTACCGCACTTATGTTCCAGAAAATGCCAGAGGACAAGGTTTGGCTAAACAATTGGTGAACGCTGGCCTGAGCTGGGCTAAAAAACAGGGCTATCAGATAGAAGCCAGTTGCTCTTATGTTGTGCCATTTTTAAAGAATTAACACATGTTCCGAAAATATTTGGGGCGACAGCGCACAGACAACCAGGCTGCAGCTTGAAATAACGATTCAGTTTGAGTACAGCTTGACAGGCCTACACTCTTTTCAACTTCATTGCCGCAGGCAATCGAACTTTATAACAAAGAATTGGGGTGTATGATGAACAAGTCTCTTATTGCAGGTTTAGTAGTAGGTGGTATAGCCGTTACTGCTTTAGGCTCTATGGCAGGCTACAGCTATTTAGATAAAAAACCGGATTACGCCGAAGTGGTTGCCAGCAAAGCTGTGTATGAAAGTTACAACGTACCGGTTGAACAATGTACCGATCAGATAGTGCAGCAAAAAGCAGCTGTACAGGATCAACATCAAATCGCAGGAACAGTGTTAGGTGCTGTGGTGGGTGGGGTACTGGGTAACCAGGTTGGCGGTGGTTCAGGTAAAAAAATTGCAACTGTTGCAGGTGCTGCAGCTGGTGGTTATGCCGGTAAACAAGTGCAGAACGACATGCAAAACAAAGATGTGGAAAGTACAACCCGTCGGGTTTGTAAAACAGTGCAGAAAAAAGAACAAAGAATTGTAGGGTACGATGTGACCTATTTGCTGGAAGGCAAAGTGCACAAAACCCGTTTAGATCATGAACCGGCAGAACGACTGCCAGTCAAAGATGGCAAGTTGCTAACAGCAAGCGCCAACTAAGAAAATGCCCCGTTTTGGGGCATTTTTGTTTCTGCAGCTAACCATTTCAAAACCCCTTGTTATATTTTGCAGTTTTCCTTGCGGCTTACCTAAAGCAGACCTATGGTGCTAAAGGAGCATATGCGATAACACAGGGCTGTTCATCTCATGTCAGCAGTAGGTTTTAAGGGTGCTGGTGCTATTCTTTTGCTTTGCCTTTGGCTGGCAAAGGCAGCTGCGTGGGCCGAACCTTTGTTGTCAGCCTCCCAAATGCAGCATCTGAAACAAAAAGGCAAAATCACTTATTGTATAGATCCGGACTGGCTGCCTTTTGAAGCCTTATCTAAACAAGCTAAACATACAGGTATTTCGGCCGAATACATTCGTCTGTTACAAAAGATGCTACCAGTGCCACTGGAGCTCTATCCAACCTCTGACTGGCCAGCTTCATTACAAGCAGCTAAAGACAGACACTGTGATCTGCTCACTCTGGCTATGCCCACTCCATCCCGTCTTGAGTACTTAAACTTCAGCAAAACCTATCTGGACGTTCCTAATGTAGTGGTTACGACCAAAGACAAAGCTTTTATCCGTTCTGTAGCTGATATTCCAGACTCAGCTCCTATAGGGATCAGAGCTGGCTTTGGCACGCTTGAGTTATACCAGCAACGTTACCCGCAATTACAACTGGTGCCTTTTCATAGCTATGAACAAGGGCTAGTACAGGTTCAGGCCGGAAATTTGTACGGTATGCTTGGCAATATGGGCAGTATCAGCTTTAGCCTGCAACAAAACTCCATCACCAACCTGAAAATAGCAGGCCGTTTAGCTGAAGATACGCTGCTGAGTCTGGCATGCCGCAATGATGACCCTGTGCTGCTGGAAATTTTTGATACCTTGCTGGCACAGATCAGTCCGGAACAAAAACAACAGATCAATAATCACTGGCTGGCCATTCGCTACGATCAGGGTTTTGACTACGAATTATTCTGGCAAATGCTGCTGGCTTTTGTATTGCTGATTTCAATCGTCAGCATCAGTTACCTGAAACTAAAAAAACTGAATCAGGCGCTGACAGAAGCCAATATCCGGCTGGAACAGTTAAGTCAGCATGACCCTTTAACGGGCTTGTACAACAGACAATATTTTGAACCCAGGGTACAACAGGCGCTGGCTTTGTGTCAGCGACAACAGTTACCACTCACCTTAGCCATGATGGATTTAGACCACTTTAAACAGATTAACGACAACCTTGGTCACAACTTTGGTGATCAATGCTTAAAAGACTTTGCCACTTTATGCCAAAGCCAGTTTCAGCGTAAAGACGACTTATTGGTGCGTTATGGTGGCGAAGAATTTGTGCTGGTTAGCGTGGGTTGTGACGCAGAGACTATGCAGGAGTTATTGCAGGATTTTTTGCAGCGCCTGGAAGCCCATCAAGTGCAACTGAATAAGCAACAAGGCCACTGCACTGTCAGTATCGGCTGGTACTGCGATATTCCACCTTCTGACATGGATAGCGAAACCCTGGTCGAACTGGCGGATCAGGCTTTGTATCTTGCTAAAGATGCAGGGCGTAACTGCCTGGTTCGATCCAAAGCTGTGGTCTCCTCTAGCCCAGATTGTTAATCCACTCACTCATCACCACATGGGTGCGAATTTTAATCACATCCAGTTCGGCATCCAGCAACTCTCGTATTTCATGCAAGCGTTGCATCGACTCTGTTTTGACATAGACCAGTAAATCCATTTCACCGCTGATGCCATGGCAAGTCACCACCTCAGGAATAGCCCGAAACACATGCATGACATCAGCACAACGACCACACCGATGCTGAATCTCAAAGTAAGCTGACACCGCACTTTTTTGCGACTCAGACAACAGCACCTGATAACCGCGGATCACCCCGCTCTGCTCCAGCCGCTTAATGCGGTCGGACACAGCAGTGCGCGACAAGCTGACTTTCTCCGCCAGAGTAGACACACTTTGCCGCGCATCTTTTTTCAGTTCAGCCAATATACTCAGATCAAATTTATCCATTTTGTGTTGAGCTCCGGCATTTTGCCGCTTTTTTTATCAATACAGCTGCATTTTCACGGCAGAAAACCGCAGTTTGCAGCCAGGGCTTTTATTAGAATATCACCAGCCCTAACCGAAGAGAAAAACTATGTCACAGTATGGAATTGGACGCTGGCAAGGCGCGGCATTAATGGCCACCACCTTACTTGGCACCGGAGTATTTATTCTGCCGCAAATGACAGTCGCAGTAGCAGGTTCATGGGCTTTACTGGCCTGGCTGATACTCACTGTCGCCGTATTGCCGCTGGCTTTTACTTTTGGTTTGCTGGCCAGCCGTTTTCCTCATGCCACAGGGCCTGCCCATTTTGCCGCCTTAGCTTTTGGTGAACTGACAGGCCGTATTCTTGGCCTGATGTTTTTGCTGGTGGTGCCACTTGGCGCCTCCGCTGCATTAATGATTACTTTTGAATTTATTGCGCCTTTGTTACCCCAGGCCCAGCAATGGCGCTTGCCGGTTGAACTGGGTTTGCTTGGGTTATTGTGGTTGCTGAACTACCGGGGTTTACAGCTCTCAGCCCGATTGCAGTTTGGCTTAACTCTGTTGATTATTGCGGTGGTCTTGCTGTTATTACTGGCCTTTGGCCTGCTGCAACCGCAAAACCTGCAACAACCCGCTTTGCCTGACTTTAATGGCAGTGCATTAGCAGCGGCCTGTGCCATCGCCTTTTGGAGCTTTTTAGGCATCGAAGCCATGACGCATCTGGCCCATGATTTCAGAGATGCCAGCAAAGATTTACTACCTGCGCTGATCCGCGGCTGCCTGGTGGTGGGTGCTATTTATCTGGCCTGTAGCTACCTGGTGTTGGTGATGGATTCTGGCCATCCGCTGGCTATGATTGGCGTTTTTAATCAGTTGCTGGGAGGCTATGGCGAACTGGTGCTTGGCGTCTTAGGTTTTTGCAGCGGCATAGCCACAGTGAATGTTTATACCGCCAGTGTGGCGCGTTCTTTGGCCAGCTTTAGCGAACAAGGCATTACTCCCGCTTTTTTTCAGCAGAAAAACCCTTACCAGATGCCACAACGTGCTTTAACTGCCGTTATCGCTGCCATGGCAGGAGTTCTGGTATTAACCTGGTTCAGCGGCCAACAACTGGAAGATTTAATCAGCTGGGTCAACGGCGTTTTTGTAGTGATTTATCTGGTCAGCATGGCAGCAGCTTATAAACTGCTGCCCGCCCCTTATAAAGGCTTGTGTCTGCTGAGTTTAGCTTTGTGCCTGATACTGGCTGTGGCTATAGCAGAACATATGTTGTACGCCCTGCTGCTGATTGCAGTGCTTGGGCCGCTGCTTTATTTGCAACAGCACAAACAACGCCTTAGTTCGCCACCTTCAGTGAGCCCTCCTGGATCTGGCGTGTGACAGTGTAAGGTAAAGCCAGAGTATCAGTGACAGCACAAAGCACAGTGTCAGCAGCCCAAAATGAAAAGTACATCGGTGTGCTATAGCCATTCTTGTTTGGTTCGCCGTAAAGCTGGCAAAAGTTATGGGCAGTCCCACTGTAAATACGTGGAATAGACTGACAGTAACTTTTTTTATTGTTGAAACTGATCGCCACTTTGCCTTTTTCCGGTTCCAGCGTTTGCATGGTGCCGCAGCCAGTTAGAACAGCCAGCAGCGTCAAAAGGCTCACTGTTTTGATAGGTACCCGCATTGATTATCATCCTTCGGTGAATGGGGTTGAGTTCGGCTGCCCTACAGCTCCTGCATAAAAAATCAGCAACAGCACAGGTTCAGTGCCGATATTTTTGCCGCTGTGAGCAGTGTTGACTACTTCAGCTAAAGCATCACCCGCTTTAACCACATTTGTTTTACCATTTTTTAACTTTATTTCCAACTGACCTTGCAGCACAACACCAAAAGAAGGAACCGGGTGTAAATGCCAGCCAGTTTCACCGCCTGGCGCTATTTCAATTCTGACACCGGTAATTTCGGCCTGACCTTGCGGATAGCTTAATGAAACACCGTCCCAGCTTTGGCTGGTCTTTAAAACAGGGGTCACCTTTACAGCAGTATTGGTTTCGATAGCGGATAAAGCGAAGCTAAAAGGCAGCAATACAGCACAGATCCAGCCAATGATTTTGTTCATGGATTATTCCTCTGGGGCAGCTGAAATAAAGTCTAGTTGGAGCAAAGCAGATCTCCAGAAAAAACAGTAACAAAGCAATTCTGGTTCAGCGGTATTTCAGCTAGTATTCTTTAGACTAAGCAAGCTTCATAACGTCTTTGTTCTGAATTTCAATCCAACGCCTCCTAAGGATCAGCTCATGCAACCTGACACCAGCACTTTTCGCTTCAGTTTAAAATTCAGTATCGGCCTTTTTGTGCTGCTGACTTTATGGCTGTTGTATCTGGATTGGCAGCTGTTAGTACCAGGTTGGCTGAAGTATATTTTTGTGCTTATCAATGCTGTGACTTTATTTGGCTATTGGCGGGATAAAAAAGCAGCTGAACAACAAGCCTGGCGTACTCAGGAAAGCAGCTTGCTACTGCTGGGTTTAGTGGGCGGCTGGCCTGCGGCTTTTGTGGCACAGCATTGGTTTCGCCATAAAAACCGTAAAGTCAGCTTTCAATTGTTGTTTTGGCTGACAGTGTTACTGAATACTTCTGCCTTTTACAGCTTGTGGTTATCCGGCTGGTTGCTGCCATAAGGGCAAAAACTGCGACCAGAAACAGAGCTTGCTCTATACCCAAAGTGCAAAGCGCGATAGATTAGGAAAAACCGTTGCAACAGATAACGGTGTCTTTTATCCAGAACTATCGAGGCTTGTATGCGCTTTTCTTTGTTATCCATCAGTTTAGTCGCCGCTTTTGGTCTGCAGGCTCAAACTGCAGACTTTAGCCAACAGGCGAATAAAATCGCCCAAAGCACGCTTATTATCGACACTCATATCGACGTACCTTACCGTTTGCATGACGACTGGGAAGATGTGACTAAAGCCACTAAAAGAGGTGAATTTGATTACCCACGCGCCAAAGCTGGTGGTTTAAATGCGCCTTTTATGTCGATTTACATTCCGTCTTCTTATGAGAAAAAAGGTGGCGGTTATTTGCTGGCCAACCAGCTTATTGACAACATGGAAGCTTTAGTGGGTCGTGCGCCAGATAAATTTGCTATGGCTTACAACAGCGCCGATTTGGCGAAACACTTTAAAGAAGGCAAAATCTCTCTGGCTTTGGGTATGGAAAATGGCACTCCTATCGAAGGCAAACTGGAAAACCTGCAGCACTTTTATGACCGTGGTATCAGGTACATCACTTTGGCTCACTCCGAAAGTAACCATATAGCCGACTCCAGCTACGACTTACGCCGGCAGTGGAAAGGTTTAAGCCCTTTTGGTAAAGAGCTGATCAAGGCGATGAACGAAACAGGTGTGATGGTGGATGTGTCTCATGTGTCAGATGATGCCTTTTATCAGGCTGCAGCTATCAGCAAGGTACCTGTCATTGCTTCCCACTCCTCGTTACGGGCTTTAGTACCGGGTTTTGAACGTAATATGGACGATAAGATGCTCAAAGCGCTGGCCAAAAATGGCGGTGTGCTGCAGATCAACTTCGGTTCTGCGTTTATCGTTAATGCCGCCAATCAATGGGGCCTGCAACGTGACGCGGCTTTTAAAGCTTCAGGTCAGACCGATAAAGACGCATTCAGCCAAAACTATCGCAAAACAAACCCTTATCCATTTGCCTCTTTAGAAAAGGTGCTGGATCATATCGACTATGTGAAAAAACTGGTGGGTATAGACTACGTAGGCATAGGCTCTGATTATGATGGCGTAGGCGATTCTCTGCCAGAACAACTGAAAGATGTGTCGACCTACCCGAATCTGATCCGCGGTTTATTAGAACGTGGCTACACTGAACAAGAGATTGAGAAAATCTTATCCGGTAACACTTTGCGGGTCTGGCGTGCAGTAGAGGACTATGCAGCTAAACACTAACAGCAGGCAGTAAGAGGTAAAAGTAATGGATTGGTTACGTCAGTTGTTTGAACATCCAGCCGATCCATTGCTGTTATCCGGCAGTTACGATCTCAGTTTAGTGCTGTTGTCGTTTTTAATAGCCGTATTTGCTTCTGCCATGGCGATGCAAATCACGGCTCAGGCTATTAGTGTCAGAAAAAACTCCTTACGTTTGTTAATGCTCGGCAGCGGCAGTGTGGCACTGGGCGGTGGCGTCTGGTCTATGCATTTTATTGGTATGCTGGCCTTCACCTTATGCACAGAGGTTAGTTACCACTCTGGCTTAACCCTCTTATCTATGCTGCCCAGCGTAGCGGCGTCCTGGGTTGCTTTGGATCTGATCAGTAAAAAGCGCATCAGTCTGCCCCAGCTGTTGTCAGGTGGAGTACTGATGGGTGCTGGTATTGGCACCATGCACTACAGTGGCATGGCCGCTATGCAAATGTCGGTCGCGTTGCGTTACGACTTGCCGATGTTTTTACTCTCTATTCTGGTTGCTGTGGTGCTTGCCATAGTGGCACTCTGGATCCGTTTTGGCTTAAAACGTTTTAATCTGGCTCCGCAATGGTTAACGCTATTGAGCAGCCTGGTGATGGGTGCTGCTATCAGTGGTATGCATTACACAGGTATGGCGGCCGCCCGTTTTGTTCCTCCGCCCGGTTTTGTCCCTGATAATCAGGCGGGCGAAATGCCACTGGTGCTCGCTATGGGTATTACTTTTACTACCTTAGTGATCAGCAGTTTTGTTGTGGCTATCAACTTGCTGCTGAAATACCGCGAAGTCAGTGCTGTCGCCAAAACCAGTGAAAGCCGTTTACTGGCGATGATGGACACAGCGGTAGATGGCATAGTGACTATTAATGCCAAAGGCCTGATCCAGGGCATGAATAAAGCTGCGGAACAGATTTTCGGCTGGACTCAAGCCGAATTACTGCATAAAAACGTCAATATCCTCACCCCAGCCGCTATTCGCCCTGAACATGATTCTTATCTGACTAACTACCTGACAACTGGCACAGCAAAAATTATTGGTATAGGCCGTGATGTCGAAGCTGTGCATAAAGATGGTCATCCAATACCGGTACGATTAGCTATAGGCCATGCCAAATTACCGGACGAAGATATTTTTGTCGCTTTTATCACGGACATCAGCTTGCGTCTGCAGATGGAGCAAGCGCTGAAAGAAAACGAAGAAAAGTTCCGCTCTTTAATTGGCAATATTCCTGGGGCGGCGTATCGCTGCCTGTATAACAAAAATTGGGATATGGTGTTTATCAGTGATTCCATAGAAAGTATTACCGGCTATCCGGCAGCCGATTTTATGTTGCCGGATGCTAAACGCAGCTGGATGTCTGGTATTCATCCTCAGGATGAACACTTGTTGCAACAACTGGATTTTTTCCAGCAAAGCTTTCAACTGGAATACCGCATTATCCACAAAAGCGGCTCTGTACACTGGGTACTGGAAATGGGACAGGCCGTGCGGGACAAGCAAGGTGAAATCATCTGGGTGGATGGTTTTATTATGGATATCAGCCAACGTAAACAGATGGAAGTCGACCTGCTGGAAGCAAAAAATAAAGCTGAGCAGGCCGCCGAAAGCCGTAGTGCTTTCCTTGCCAATATGAGTCATGAAATTCGTACCCCCATGAACGCCATTATCGGCTTCAGTGATTTGTTGTTAAGTTCGGACTTGTCCGCAGAGCAAAAAAAACATCTGGCGACTATTCATGGTTCGGCTCATTCGTTATTGCATTTACTGAACGATATTCTCGACAGCGCCAAGCTGGAAAAAGGCAAACTGGAACTGGAGTTCAGTGACTTTTCTTTACCTGCTGTACTGGATGCGGTGGTGTCTACTTTATGGATCCAGGCGCGTAAAAAACAACTGGAACTGAAGCTGGAACTGGATCCACAGCTCGGCGAGTTTTATTACGGCGCGCCGGACAGATTACGTCAGGTACTGACCAACCTGATCGGCAATGCGATTAAATTTACTGACAAGGGTTCTGTGCTGGTTCGGGTGACTCCAACAGCAGACCAACAACTGAAGTTCAGTATTCAGGACACCGGCATTGGTATAGCCGCCGACCGTTTAGCCTTAATTTTTGATGCTTTTACTCAGGCAGATGCCTCAATGAGCCGCCGTTTTGGTGGCACAGGCCTGGGTACCACCATCAGCAAACAGTTAGTCGAGCTGATGGGCGGCGAAATCAGCGTCCAAAGTACTGAAGGTGTGGGCAGTTGTTTTGAATTCAGTTTACCGCTCAAAGCAGGTAAAGCCATAGTTGCGGCTCAGCAAGGTTATGTGCCTGCGCTGCCAGCTTTAAAAGTACTGATAGCAGACGATATCCCACAAAACCTTGAACTGCTGAAACTCTTACTGCAACGTGCCGGACATCAGGTAACGGCGGTGACAGATGGCATCGAAGCAGTAAAAGCTGTGCAGCAACAGCCCTTTGATTTGGTGTTGATGGATATTCAAATGCCCAACCTGGATGGCCTGAAAGCCTGCCAGCAAATCCGCTTATGGGAGCAAAACCATCACCACACCACTCTGCCCATCATCGCATTAACCGCCAGTGTGCTGGACGAAGATAAATCCGCAGCCAAAGAAGCTGGCATGCAGGGGTTTGCCAGTAAACCTATAGATTTTGCCGCTTTATGTTTTGAAATAGCTCAGGTGTTGCAGATTGAAGTGCGGGAGCCTTTATCCCGGCAGGCGCCAACTCCTGCCTCAGATCAATTACTGAACCTGCCAAAAGCACTGCTGCTCTGGGGTAATCTGCCGACTTACCTGCCGCAATTGCAGCAATTTTTACAGCAACAACTGCCGCAGTTACAGCGTGCCACCGCAGAACTACAAGCCGAAAACTATCAGTTGGTGCAGCAACAGGCCCATGCCATTAAAGGTGTCAGCGCCAATCTTGGCCTGGATCCTTTGAGCAAAGCCTGCGCCGAGCTGGAACAGGCTAGCCGGCAGCAGCAACAACAAAGAGCCATGGAATTAGTGCAGAAAATTCTGGGCTGCTGGCCTAAATTTGAAGCTGAATATCAAAAACTGCTGGCAGAGCAGCCTCTGGCACAGAAGGCAGAGTCAACACAGCTGGATAATCAGCAACTTAAAACCATGCTCGATAGTTTAAAACAGTCTTTATTACGGCATGAGCTGGACGACCAAGGCATAGAACAATTGTCTCAGTACAGCGGTGAACATCAGCCTGTATTATTGATGTTGCTGGATGCCGTCAACGATTTTGACTTTAACCTGGCGCTGCAACTGCTGGAACAGTTAAAGCAGAAGCTGGCGGAAGGAGAGCTCTGATGACAGACAAACAAAGCCTGTTACTGGTGGATGATGAACCCACCAATTTAAGAGTATTGCGCACTGTATTGCAGGAGCAGTACCGCCTGTTTTTTGCCAAAAGTGGTGAAGAAGCCTTGCAGCTGGTACAAAAAGAGCAACCCGATTTAATACTGCTGGATGTGATGATGCCAGGCCTAACCGGCTTTGATGTCTGCGCCCGTTTAAAAGCCAACCCGGCAACAAGCGCCATCCCGGTGATTTTTGTTACCGCCCTAAAAGATGAAATGGATGAAACCAAAGGTTTTGAAGTTGGAGCCGTGGATTACATCACTAAGCCTATCAGTCCTGCTGTGGTGCGGGCCAGAGTGAAAACCCATTTGTCCTTAGTGCAGGCGCAAGAGCTGAAACAAACCCGGCTGCAGGTGATCCAGCGTTTAGGCCGGGCCGCTGAATACAAAGACAATGAAACCGGCTTACATGTGATGCGTATGAGCCATTACTCTCAGGTGCTGGCTTTAGCTTATGGCTTTAGCGAACAAAAGGCCGAAGACTTGCTGCATGCAGCCCCCATGCACGACATAGGTAAAATTGGCATTGCCGACAGTATCTTACTTAAACCCGGAAAACTGACGAGCGACGAATACACCGAGATGCAAAAACACCCGCTGATAGGTGCCGAGATTATCGGCGATTGTGAATCTGATTTATTAAAAATGGCCAAAGCTGTGGCTTTGTACCACCACGAAAAATGGGACGGTACTGGTTACCCTTTTGGCCTGAGTGGCGAACAAATACCGGTTGAAGCCCGCATTGTCGCCTTGTCCGATGTATTTGATGCTTTAACCAGCGCCAGGCCTTACAAACAGGCCTGGAGCATTGAAGATACACTGCAACATATCCGCCAGCAAAAAGGCCGGCATTTTGAACCCAAACTGGTTGATTTATTAGATGAAAATCTGCAACAAATCCTTGTAATCAGACAGCGCTGGGCTGAATAGCAAAACTTGAGTCTGAGGCTCTGATGCCGTAGATTGAATAGGGCCCACCGAACTTCTGACCTACAGGCAGTAAAGGCAGAGTCAGGCTCCGATTCGACAATTCACAAGGATTTGGTATGAAGCACACTCCACTTTGTATAGCGGCATTGGTCAGTGTATTGCTGCTCAGTGCCTGCGATAAAACACCTAAAACCGACATTGTAGCGGCAGAAACTGCGGTTGAGGCCAAAGCCATTCCTGGCTATAGCCCAACTCAGTTTTATGCCACTAAGTCTTATCTGGGTAATGATATTAACCACAAAGCCGATGCGCTGTTAGTGTCGTCTGATGAGACTGGTGTATTTAACCTGTACAAAGTCAGTCTGGACGGTAAAACCTGGACGCCACTGACCCATTCAACGACTGAATCCATTTTACCTGTGGGCTGGTTTCCACAGGATGACCGCGTGCTTTACCGTGCCGATCAGGGCGGTAACGAGCTGCATCATTTGTACGTGCGTGAGCTGGATGGCTCAGTCAAAGACTTAACCCCGGGCGATAAACACAAAGCTGAGTTTGTTGGCTGGACAGACGACAACCAATTCTGGGTGATGAGTAACGAACGGGATCCGAAGTTTTTTGACCTGTACAGCTACAACAGCACAGACTATCAGCGTATTTTGGTCTATCAGAACAATGAAGGTTATGACATTGGCGCTTTAAGTGATAATGGCCGCTATATCGCCTTATCGAAAGAGCGCACCAATGCCGACAACAACCTGTATTTGGTTGATTTGCAAAGCGCTGACAAAACACCACTACATATCACGCCGCATCAGGGCAATGTATCGCATGGCATCTATGGTTTTAGCCGTGATAATAA
Organism: Rheinheimera soli; assembly: GCF_031457405.1. GTDB lineage: Bacteria > Pseudomonadota > Gammaproteobacteria > Enterobacterales > Alteromonadaceae > Pararheinheimera > Pararheinheimera soli_A. The sequence goes on from NZ_JAVDWR010000009.1 coordinate 112,471, forward strand.
TCAGCTGATTTTTGGCAGTGATGAAAAATCTGAGTTCAGCGAAGCCTTTGCCTACAACATCGATGAAAAAGCACTAAAACCTTACAGCAAAGCCGACTGGGACATTATGTACATTGGTTTTAGCAAAGATAATAAATACAAAGTAGAAGCGGTCAACGCTGATGCATCGACTAAAATCAGCATCACAGACCAAAGCACAGGCAAAGCCCTGCAACTGCCTGAATTACCTGCAGGTGATTTACGGGATGTCACTTTCTCGGATGACAGCCAGTACCTGAGCTTTTACGTCAACGCCGACAACAGCCCTTCTAATTTATTTGTCTGGAAACTGTCAGAACCCAAAGCAGAACGTTTAACTCAGGCACTGGATAAAGCCATAGACGAAAGCGTACTGGTGAAAAGTGAAGTAGTGCGTTACCCAAGCTTTGACGACCTGGCCATACCTGCGCTGCTGTATAAGCCTAAACAAGCCAGCAACAGTACTAAAGTTCCTGCTCTGATTTGGATCCATGGTGGTCCTGGTGGTCAGTCGCGCACAGGCTACAGCCCCGTTATTCAGCATCTGGTTAATCAGGGTTATGCCGTGTTATCGGTCAATAACAGAGGTTCCAGCGGTTATGGCAAAACCTTTTTCCACCTGGATGATTTAAAACACGGCGAGGATGATTTGCAGGACATAGTGTACGCTAAAAAATACCTGCAATCGCTGGACTGGGTAGCGGCAGACCGCATTGGCGTCATGGGTGGCAGTTACGGTGGTTATCTGACAATGGCAGCTATGGCGTTTACTGACGAGTTTAAAGTCGGCATTAATATCTTTGGCGTGACCAACTGGGTTCGCACTTTAGAAAGTATTCCACCCTGGTGGGAGTCTTTCCGTGAGTCCTTGTACGCAGAACTGGGCAACCCGGCGGTCGATGGTGAACGTTTGCGCCGTATCTCTCCTGTATTCCATGGCGACAAAGTGAAAAAGCCAGTCCTGGTGGTGCAAGGAGCCAATGATCCGCGGGTACTGCAGGTAGAAAGTGATGAAATGGTTGCAGCTATCCGTGCTCAGAATGTACCGGTCGAATATGTGTTATTCCCGGATGAAGGCCATGGTTTTATGAAAAAGGAAAACCGTATTAAGGCGCAAGAGGCTTATTTAGCCTTTTTGCAAAAATACCTGTAGCATTCGAAACAACAGGGAGCAGATAAAAGCGCTGCTCCCATTGATGATAAATAATTTGAGTCCTATGAAAACCAACTTCAGCTTTGTTTTGATCAGTAGCATGTTATTGACCGCCTGTGCCATACCGCGTTACACCGAGCGGTTGCAGCAACCTATGCCTTTGCCTGAAGGCGAATGGACAGTCAGCCAAAGCAATCCAAAAGAGATGGAGAATGTCACAGAGATGCGCTGGCAGTCTGTTGATTCAGAAAACTATGTGCAAAGTTTTGTGTTTGAACAACAACCCAACAGCGACCTGATGAAAACCAAAACCATTGATGATCAACAAGGCCAGCGTAATTGCGACGAGTTATTTGACAGTCAGATTTTAAGCGAAGAGCCGGTCAATGGTTACCCTGCTTTGGTCTGGGTGTCAGAATGTAAAAGCAAAAGCGGCGCTTATTCCAAAATTCTGCATAAATCCATAGCGGGCAAAGAGTCGCTCTATGTATTTAACAAGGTATGGCGCAGCTTACCTTTGCAAACCGAATGGGATTTATGGCTGGATTACACCAACCAAATCCATATTTGTGATATCAACAGCAAAAACCAGCCTTGTAAGTAAGTCGGGGCAGAGTCCAGGACTCTGACCTTACTTTTAGACTAACGACGCGCAGCCAACACTTCCGGGAAATCTGAAAACGCTTTTTTCGTCACTGCACTGGCGCGATTTTCATAGGTCGTTGAAGCCTCAAAAAATGCACGATGGATCAATTCCGACACAGCTTCACCGCCCAGATACAAATGGGTTTTAGTGTGTGTGTCCTGATGACGCCATAAGTTCTGATCGGATTTGGCAGAAACTAATTTAAATTCCAACTCCACTACAGACTCTGCGGCAATAATAGCCGAGGCGTCTTTGCTCCAACGCTGAATATCCACATAAAGCACAGCATCCACATCAGTTAATGCCGGTACTTCGGTCAGTTGCCGCTGTGCTGCATCAACCACCACAAAACCATGGTCTGCCACTACATTCGGCACTTCTTTAGCAAAAGCCTGAACCAGCTCAACAGGCACAGCCTCACCACCATGCACCACAATCATCACTTTTTGCGGTGCTTCTTTATAAAGCTGCACATATTTTTGCTGGTCGTCAGCATTTGAACTGCAGGCGCTCAAGGCTACAACTGCAACGGCGGCAGTCAGCAAAGCTTTAAATTGCATCATAACTTCGTTCCTTTAGAGTTAATCAAATTTTATTGCCACCGACCACGAGCTGGTATGCATACTATTATTCAGTTTGCCAAAGTCGGCTGAACCAAAACTTAACGGTTAAATAAAAGTTAAATAGTTAGCTGTTAGCTTCTATTAATGCCGTCAACTTCGCCAACCGCTGTTTTGTTTCATCAACGGCAGGATTTTGCTGAGTAACCAGTTGCTGGCCCAGGCTTAAAGCCGCCAGTACTATACTTTGTTCCATCGACAGATGACCGGCACCTTGCCTTACCTGAGCGATTTTAGTGTTCAGCAGCCGCGCCGCTTCCTGCAGTTCGGCTTGTTCCTTTACAAGGCAGCGTAGCCAGTACTCACGACCGGCTATCACTACTTTCTGTTCGACCACCAAAGGCTGCTTTAACATCTTCAGGCTGACAATTGTTGTTCAAATAACTGGGTCAGTTGCTGCAATTTCTGCTGCGCCCTTTGTTTCTGATCGTCAGATTCCATGGCGTGTAACTGCAGGGTTTCCAGCTGATCTGTACTTTTTTTCAGTTCCTGCTGCAACTGCTGCTCTCGTTGATCCAGTTGTTGTACCTGGGCGGTGAGCTGTTGGTTTTGTGAAATTAATTTCTGAATTAACTGTTCTAACTTGCTGAATTCGGCGTCAAACATAAAATTCCCTTAATGCATTAGTGGGTTGAAGATGGAGTGGATAAATACGCAGCACAAAGAGTAAAGCCGAAGAGTTGAACCACAACTGAATGCCCTGTGCATACAATGAAAAAGGGCTGCATAATACAGCCCTTAACGTTTTACGCAATGATTTAGAACTGATAGCTGGCGCTAAGCGTCCAGGTCCGGCCTTTATGGTTATACAAACTGGTATCAAAATAATCGCCGCCGGCAGCAGGATCAAAAGGCGGGTCTCTGTCTGTTAAGTTACCTGCAGATAACGCCAGCTCCGTATTGGCTATCCCAAGATAGCTGACCTGAGCATCCAGTTGGGTATAGCTGGCTACTTTGGCTTGCAAACCGGGGTTGCTGCTTTGAGTTGCTATTTTTTGCTCGTAACTGCTGCTGTAACTGCTGATCAGACTGCTACGCCAATCCGCCACTGACCAGTTCAGACTGGTACTGTTTTTCCACTGCGGCAAAGCGCCAAACTGGTTAGTACCTGCACCATTAATTTCAGCCTGACCTGCCACTAAAGCTTGTTTGTAGCTGATTAAACGTGACCAGACCGATTTAAAGGCCAGCGACTGACCTGCAGCCAAGTCCCATCTGTAATTAAAATCAACGTCAATACCAGAGGTAGTTCTGCTGCCCTGATTGTTGTATTGATTACTGACAATCTGCAAACGGCCCTGTGCATCCCGTTTAATACGGTCGGTATACTCAGCAGGATTGTTAACAATAAACTGAGCATTATCGACACCAATGATCTGATCCTGTTCAATCCGGAACCAGTCCACACCTACACTGCCTTGCTGAGTAAAAGACCAAATTACCCCAGTGTTTAAGTTTTTCGAGCGCTCTGGCTGCAACTCAGGGTTACCGGTGCGAAGCTGAGTAAAACCACGGCGCACACCGGGTTCAATCGGATCATTGGGGTCAATCACAGCGCCATAACTGATGGTGTTGCTGTTGGCTATTTCAGGCAAAGACGGCGCACGGAAGCCTTTCGACCAGGACGCCCGTACCAGCCAGTCTTCGGCCAGCACATAATGCACGCCCACTTTAGGTGAAAAGGCACTGCCAAAGTCGTCGTAGTGATCTGAACGGCCAGCCAGACTGGCGGTTAAATCCTGTAACAGCGGAACACTGAATTCAACAAAAGCCGCTTTAATTTCACGTTCACCTTTCACCAGATTAATAGCAGGACGCAGCTCGGTGCCGGACAAGACTTCAGGCGAAGTACCAGCATCCATTTTTTCGCGGCGTAAATCCACACCAGCGGCAAAGGCCAGCGGACCATGCTCAAGTTCTGCTAACACTGTGCTGGCACTGGCATTGATGGAGCTTAAATGATAAGTACCGGGACGACGGGTTTGCAGCCGTAATTCATCCAACACTTCAGCGGAATTTTCACGGCCATCAAAACGGTAACTGCCTTGCTGCAACGCCTGCTCAAAGGCAAAACGATCAACGAAGTTATCCACATATTCACGCTGATGACTGCTCGATTGCAGAGCATTGAACTGTAAGTCCCATTCATCACCCTGATAACGTAAGCCAGCCAGCACTCGGCTGAAGATTTGTTTGTTTTCTTTTAACCGTGGGCCTAAATCGAACAGCGTGTATTCAAAAGGCAAAGCGGCATTGGTTGAATTATCCGGATGCCCTGCAGGTAAAGCCACTGTGATATCGGTTAAAGTGCTGTTGGCTGGATCATAAGCCCGTAAACCCGGCCCTACTGTTAAAGGCGAGCCAAAAATCATTGCCGAATCGTTGTAGCTGTAAAGCACTTCAGTGGTGGCTTGCAGCTTATCCGACACCTGATAGGTGCCTTGCAAAGAGGCCTGACGACGGGTCACTTCAGGCTGTAAAGTATTAAAAGGCTGAGTATTAAAAGCACAAACTTCACCGGCACGACCTGGTGTGAAGTCTGTCCATGGGCGTTTTACAGCACCTGCAGGGCAATTTTCAAAAGCTGCAGGAGCAGAAGGGTTTTGTAAGCTGTTAGCTCCCTGACTGCTCCAGCCGGATAACTTACCACCTGGCAAATGGCGGAAATCGCCGCTGCTGAGTAAATCCCTGTCGCTGGCATCCAGTCGCTCCCGGTCAAACCAATCCAGAGTTAAACTCAGGTTGTAACCGTCCTGGTTTAAATCACCTGTGCCCGTGACTAAACCCAAAGCCCGCTGCTCTAAACCACCCTGAGTAGCAGCGCCGGTAGAAGCTTTCAGCTCTGTCTCCTGCACGTTCTTTTTCAGAATAATATTAACCACTCCAGCTATGGCGTCGGAGCCGTAGACAGAAGAAGCTCCGTCTTTTAACACTTCAATTCGCGCCACTGCGCTTAACGGCAAGGCATTTAAATCAACAAAAGTATCCTGAGTATTCAGCGCAAAACCATAGTTAGACACACGCTGGCCATTCACCAGCACCAGAGTGTTTTTTGGGCTTAAACCACGTAAACCGATAGAGGCCGAACCTGCAGAGAAGCTACCTGTGTATTGTTCGTCAAAGCTATTGCCAGAGTTCACTGTTAAGTCACGCAATACGTCAGTTAAGGTGACTTTGCCACTGGCTTTAATATCTTCAGCCGTCACTTGCAACAAAGGAGTGGCATTTTCCTGCTGTACTCTTTTAATCAATGAACCTGTGATCTGAATACGTTCCACTTTGCTTTCATCCGCCAGTGCAGGAGTAAAAGCGGAGATAGCCAGAGCCAGCAGGCTAAGCTTAGGCGCAAAGCCAGAAGGGGTTGTTTTTAACATAAGGACCTCAAATTTGGATAAAGCTGTGCCAGAGCGGATTAAACGCCTGACCAGACCCAATAATTTTTATAAAAAAACTGTATGACGCGGTTAAACCGCAGCGCTTAATGCGACTGACAAGCAGCGACAGAAGCGAAAAAGACTTAGCAGCACATCAAAGGACGAGCTGAGAAATGAGGCATTCGACAACAACGCAGCAGTGCGGTGGCAAGCACAACAGCAAAAGCAGCACAGAAGCGATGTGAACTGGTGAACATAGGATTTTACCCTTACAACAAAAACCGGCATCCAGCGGACTGATTTGCCTGAATTACAGCTAAATAATGAACCTGACTGTCATACTTCTACTTTGGATCTGTGAAGTGCAGAACAGCAAGTTAAAATACAACCACAAACGTTTAGACGTCCAGATGGTTGCGCGCATTCTACTGAAGTTTGGGCGGGATACAAAGTTATTTTTCCTGATCTTTTATTCCGTATGGTTATATTAAATTCAATTAAACTTGTTTATGGTTTTAAAAAACACGATAAGCGGGAAAAAGAAGCGGAAATAACAGGATTAAAAAGCAGAAACAACAAGGGCAGAGTGATCACACTTCTGCCCTTGTTTAAACTTCTGGCGGCTGTAAGAGCCTTTGCCTTTTTTCGCTTTCACCACTTGCATCTGAAACAACTTACTGGTGACTAAAGCTTTGAGTGCATTATCCCGGATCTCGCCGCGGCCATGCTCAGCCGTTGGTTTTTTTGCCATCAAGGCCTCCTGCTTACTGTGTTATAACCATCATTCGGGTCAGAGTGACATCAAACCCTGCGCGAATTTTACTCTGCTCTGCCTTATTTGTTAATCACAAATTTCGTTAATCTCATATTCACAATTATTAACATAAGCTGCCCCAGTCCTATTAAGGACATCAGTCAGGCCTTAGGGCCAAACTGCTCTTTCAGATTATTTAAGGAAAAATATGTTAAACAAAATCGCAGTAGCCATGATGGCTTTAGGTTGTTCAGCCGCAGTGTTTTCAGCTCAGGCAGAGCAACCTTATTATTTTGGTGCTCAGTACAGTCAACAAAGTGTGGATGATGTGTCCTGGGACTTTGGTGTGTTATCTGCGGTCGCTGGTTATCAGTTAAATGACGTATTCGCCATTGAAGGCCGTTTTGGTTTAGGTATACAGGATGAAGAATATTCAAGCGCACTTACCTCTGCAAAAGTAGGAGTCGATCACAGCTATTCAGTGCTGGGTAAAGCATCCTGGCCTGTGCTGGAAACCCTGTCTGTGTATGGCATGGCTGGTTTTAATAAAACCAAATACGATTTTAAAGTCAATGATGGCGACACTTTGCGCGATAGTCACAGTGAAGACGGTCTGATTTACGGCGCTGGCGCGGAATTGCGTTTTACGCCTAATCTGAGCTTCACCTTTGAATACGCTGTTTTGCCCAAAGTAGGTGATGATGAAGATAACCTGGATGTGGACAGCATCAGCGCAGGTATCAATTACCGCTTTTAATTCAACCTATGCTGCAGCCTGAAAACTGACTTCGTTTAGACCAGCCGGGACTTATAATCCCGTCTGGTATTTCCAGCTCCACATCTCCTTTCTCAATGACAATGCCTTTACTGCTCTTGATATTTATCAGCCACGTAACCAGATCAAACGAACTATCTTTAGTGATTTCAGGATCCGCAATGAAAAACCTGCATATAGATTTAGTGTCCGACATTGCTTGCCCCTGGTGTGCCATAGGGTATGCCCGGTTGCAACAAGCCATGGACAGCATCAAAGAGAAAGTCGACGTCAGCATTCAATGGCGTGCTTTTGAATTAAACCCGGACCCAAAGCTGGTTCCAGAGCCAATTTTGCCAGCCTTAAGTAAAAAATATGGCCGCAGTGAAGACGAAATGCGTGCATCACAACAGTCGATGATGCAAGTTGCAGCTGACTTAGGTCTTAATTTTGACAAAATGCAGCAACGCTTTACCTGCAATACCTTTGACGCTCACAGGTTAGTGAAATGGGCAGCGGCTTTTAATAAACAAAGTTTGCTGAAACAAGCTTTGTTTGAAGCCTACTTTGGTTTTGCAGAAGATGTGTCAAATACTGAAGTTCTGCAAAAGTGTGCGGATAAAGCCGGACTTAACGCAGACGAAGCATTAAAAGTGCTGCAATCACAGCAGTTTGTTGACGAAGTACGTGCCGAAGAAGCCCAGTACCAACAAGCGGGTATCAGTTCAGTGCCAGCTTTTGTGATCAACCAGCGTTATCTGATATCAGGTGCTCAGGACCCGGCAACTTTAGCCGCAAGTCTGCTGCAAATTGCCGACGAAATGACCACTGAATAACAACAAATTCATATAAAACAAAAAAGGTGCGGTATGACCACCCCAAACAAAGACTTTATTTATCACATAGGTACTGTAGGCACGCCTTGGGGCGAGGCTGAAAAAAAGCAGTGGTTAAGTGAACAGCAGATCAAACGTAGCTATGCAGATGAAGTAGTTGCACCACTTCGTAAGTATCTGCCTGATACGGCTGAACTGGTGAGCTATGGTGCTTTGGACTACCGTAGTTTTGATTTACCTCTGTATCCGCTTTTTGCTGTGCGCAGCAAAAACTGGCAAGCCGATCAACCCATAGTGCTGGTGACTGGCGGTGTGCATGGTTATGAAACCAGTGGTGTGCAAGGAGCTTTGCAATTTATTAAAGAAGAATTCAGCCGTTACAGCGAACAGGTGAATCTGCTGGTGTTGCCCTGCATCAGCCCCTGGGGTTATGAAAGCATCAACCGCTGGAATCCAAAAGCAGTAGATCCAAACCGCTCCTTTGGCGCTGAAAGTCAGTCGGATGAGGCTACTCTTGCGATGAATTTTGTGCGTCAACATGCCGGAGAAATCTTAGTCCATACCGATTTGCATGAAACCACAGACTCAGACAACAGCGAATTCCGTCCGGCTAAAGCAGCACGGGATGGCAACGTCAATCACAACTGGAATATCCCTGATGGGTTTTATCTGGTGGGTGATACAGATAAACCAGAAGCTGGTTTTCAGCGCGCTATTATCGAAGCGGTACAAAAAGTCACTCATATAGCTGAAGCTGATGAAAATGGCTGTCTGATAGGTGAAAAACTCGCACAGTTTGGGGTAGTGAATTACCCGAAACGCTCTTTAGGGCTTTGTGGCGGTATGACAGATGCCAAATTTGTCACTACCACTGAGGTTTATCCGGACAGCCCTAAAGCCAGCCCGGAGCAATGTAATGCCGCTCAGGTAGCCGTCATTTGTGCAGCTGTGGATTACGCTTTAGGTTGAGCGAAACAATCAGGGGCAGAGTATTAACTCTGCCCCCTGTGTTACTGACTGAAGCAGACTTACAGATCAGAGCCAAGGCTCTGATCTGTCATCACTTTAGAAGGAGTAAGTTGCGCCTAAAGTGAAGTTACGTGGTGTGCCGTAGCCATATTGATCAAAGAAACCAATCTGGCTGTAGTAGGTTTCGTCAAACAAGTTATCAAGATTAAACTGCACAGATAACTGTTGTGTCACCTCATAACGTGCCATCAAACTTACTAAGCTGTAGGAGTCCTGACGCAGGATTTTTGGTGCTGTACCACTGTATTGTTCATCCTCCCAACTGATACCACCACCTATGACTAAACCTTCTAACGCATTAGCAAAGTCATAAGTGGTAAACAGGTTCAGCTTTTTCCGCGGGTGATCGGTATTCACTTCAGTACCTGCAGCATCTTCGGCTTTAAACTGAGAATAACCAGCAGAGATGTTCCAGCTCTCTGTTAACCGTCCTATCAATTCCACTTCAAAGCCTTTACTTTCCACACCCTGAGCAGCACGGTACATAGTTTGAGGAGGTAAACCATTCACTGGCGGGAAAGTGCCAATGGGCTGCGCCAGATTGTCCTGATCTATCTTAAACAGAGCGACTGCAGTTTGTACTGCACCATTGAGAAAAGAGCTTTTTAAACCCAATTCAGTGTTAGTGCCTTCCAGCGGGTCAATAAAATCGCCTGAAGCTACACGGGCATTTTGTGGTTTAAAAATTTCAGTCTGACTGATATAGGCATTGTGGTTTGCAGTGAGCTGGTACATTAAACCAGCGTAAGGCACAAACACACTGTCATCCCCATAGTTCTCAACCACGCCGTAATTAACGCCTGTGCGCTCCCACTTCGATAAACGACCACCGGCGATCAGTTTTAAATCATCGGTCAGAGAAAATCGGGTGGCTGCATAATAACCGTCTTGTTCTGTCTCTAAATCTACAGCAACCGCAGGAGTTGTTGAGAAAGTCGGCTCCGGATAACTACCACCATTCCACTCATAAAAATTACCTACAGGTGTAAAAGCTGAGGTCTGAGCAAAAGTGACAGTTTCAGCTTCCTGATCGCTGTTTAACATACCCACCACAAACTCATGGCTGCGGCCTGATAACTGGTAATCACCTTTTAACTGCAGATCAAGGCTGTTTTGCTGACTGGTGCCAGAGCTTTTATAAGGAAATGAATTTAAACCCAGACCTGTTGTTTTATCCGGGTTACCTGACAGATACAACAACTGGGTATCTGCAGTATTTTTCGTATAGTTGTAACTCACTTTGCCTTGCCAGCCGTTGGCAAAGTTATGCACCAGATTGGCAAAAGTGTTGGCGTTGGTTGATGCCCAGTAAGTCCAGTCTGCAGCAGAAGTGATATTTCTGTCCCAGTTGGTTTGCGAGCCATCGCTAAACCAGGCTGCTAAACCACCCCAGGTTGAACCTTTAGGGTCGTTGTCCTGATAACTGCTGCCAAAACTGACAGAGGTCTGATTGGTTAAATCAGCATCTACTATGCCATAGAGCACTGTTTTATCGTCTTCAGGGATATCCATAAAGCTGTCGCCCAGTTCTTTTTTGGCAACAAAACGCACACGCACATCTCCCTGACTATCTAAGCCAGTGGAAAGGTCAGTGGTGATAAATCTGTTATTCCAGCGGCCAATACCTGCATTGACATAACCTGTCAGCTCAGCAGAATCAGCATGTTTACGCACCAGGTTGATTGAAGCAGAAGGGTCGCCGGCACCTGTTAATAAACCCGTTGCGCCACGCACCACCTCAATACGTTCATAAATAGACACATCTGCGATAGTTTCACCTGAGTCACCCGCCAAACTCCAGGCTAAAGGCACGCCATCAATCTGGTATTTATCAATATCAAAACCACGGGCGCTAAAAGTATTGCGGGTTGTATCTAACTGTTTAGCCGACACACCTACGGTTTGGCTAATGACTTCGTTAATGCCACTGAAACCCTGATCAATAATACGTTGTGAGGTAATCACGCTGACAGACTGAGGCGTTTCAAACAAAGACAAACCTAAACCTGTGGCCGTATCAATGTTTTCATTGACTGTGTAGTTGCCCACTACAGTGATTTTTTCAATTTCTTTTTCGGCTTTATCATCCGCAGCCTGAACTGCAGCCACCATACAAGCCAATTGCACTGCCACTACCACTGGCAGCTTGCTGAATTTTTGTCGTAAAGCCATGATCACCCCCCAATAAAGTTGGGCGAATAATACATCAATACGAATCATTATCAACTAGATTAAGATAAAAAGCGGAGCTATACGACAAACCAATGTAAGTGGTTTCAAAGCTGTAACTTATTGATAACAAAACAGCTGTGTTTCACAACGAAATCATTAGTCCCGCGTCAACACTTCCAATAGTTCTATCTCAAAAATCAGGTTTGAATTCGGTGGGATCATAGTTCCAATCTGGCGTTCGCCATAGGCTAAATGGGCGGGCACCCACAACTTACGTTTGCCGCCAACCTGCATGCCTTTTAAGCCTAAAATCCAGCCTTGAATGACTCTGTTGTTACTTAAAATGCATTGAAAAGCTTCGCCTCTTTTATAGGATGAATCGAACTCTGTGCCATCTTCCAACCAACCGCGATAATGGGCTGTGATTAAAGCGCCACGTTCTGCCGCTTTGCCTTCCCCCGGCACCATATCTTCAATTTTTAATTCTGTGGTCATATCTAAAACGCTCTGTGTTTTTCGCGCAGAGTATAATGCCAAACAGATTAAAACCAGAAAAACAACAGGCGGACTAAAACCTTACCCGGTTAAGTTTTCACCGGCACCAAGGCTTTCACTACAGCACCAGCTACATCCGCAATACGGCATTGTTGTTTCATCGCACTTTGCTGCAATTGGCGATAGGCCTGTTCTTCCGTCAGTTTTTTATACTGCATCAACAACAACTTGGCGCGGTCTATCAGCTTTTGTTCAGTGATAGCGCGGCGGGCGTCTGTCAGTTCGGTTTGCATTTGGCGGATATGCTGCGCCTGTTCAGACAGCAACTGATAAAAGGATCGGCTGGGTGCCTGTACATTTTGTTCCGCAAAGCTGCCTGGCAGCGCTGAAGCTCCATATAAACCCGGCATGCTGGGATCGACAAGCAAAGTTAAACCAGCACTGGCTGGCAACTCTGTTAATTCAGTCAGTTGATTCTGATGCTGTTGCAGCTGCTGCAATGCAGCTTCTACAGTGGAGGAAGTCAGTTGCTGCAATTCTGTAGTCAGGCCTGCCTGCAACAAATGCATAGCGTCTATACGTTCAGTCGCAAACTGATACCACAGATCGCTCAGCGCAGGCACCGGAGCTTCGGTACCTGACAGTTGTTGGATCATAGTTCTTAGTTGCTGCAGTTGTTTTGTTGCGCTGGCTTGTTCCTGTAAATGCCACTCTTGTTGTTGACCAACAGTGGCAAACTCCAGAAATACAGCGGCACTGTGTTGTTGCGCCTGTTGCAGCAATAACAAACGTTCAGCAAGCTCAGTTGTTAACTGACCTGAAGCTAAACCCATAGCGCCCCATGCCCTCTCTTGTCCGGCATATTCTTTGGTTTGCAGTAAGTTAAATAAAGCCACCAGAAAGCGGGTAATAGCAGCGTCACAAGCTAAATCGGCCGATTCCAATACTACGGCCAGCCAGGCTGCAATTAACCGGCTATAAGCTTCTGTCGATTGCAGCGGAGTCAATTTCTGCTTACCAACCTGTTCACGTAACTCAGCCAGATGATCCATGCCCTGAAGCGCCAGACAAACACCACTTAATAAACGGCTGCTATTACAAGGTTCTGCCGCCTGCAGGTATTGCTGCGTTAACTGAGTGCGTAGTTGCTGCTCTGCTTTCGTGCTTTGTAGTAGTTGCTGCTGACGCTGCTTTGCAAATAATTCACAGCCTGACGCCAGAAAAATATTACTGATGCCACGCTCACGTTGCAACTGATGCACCAATTCACTCATGCTGGTCACCAGTAAACAGTTAGCCGAAAGCTGTTGCAGGGCTTTTATTTCAGCCTGTTTAGCAGAGAGCAAAAAGAGTGCGGTTGAATGATTCATCTGTTACACAAAAAACTTCATATCCATAAGCTCTAGCAATGCTTATTCCACAACCGCACTCTCTTCGTCAGAGCAGGTCAGCACAGGGCTAAGCCGATCTTTGATCTATTCTGACCCAACCCAATAGTGCAGCAACGCCCCTTAAAGGTGCATTGCTGCACGAGATTGTGCATCTGAAACTGCCAGTGCAGTTAATACTTCGCCAGCCACTGTAGCCACCATTTACTGGTGTCTGTGTGTAAGCTGTTCGCCTGATAATCAGCATATTTCAGCAACACCGCATGCTGAGCGTTCAGGCTATAACTCAGCTGTAGATCCAGCTCTTTGCCATAATCTGCTCCGCCCTCTGCAGCTTCCAGCCAGTGGTAAAAGGCTATCAGCTCCAGCTTGTCCAGTTTATAGCCCAGCTTTATATACTTATCTTCAATGCCATTGGCAGGTGTTGTCAGGAACTTATCAGCAAAACCCTGAAACTTATGCAAAGTGGCGAGCGGTGTGGCGAAACCTATGCCGTTACCAGAACCAGTATCAGAACCTAAAACCTCAACACCCACTCCGCTTTGCCAGGCACCCAGCCAGAAGCTCGCTTCCAGAATCCAGTAGTCTGCTTTGTACGAGTTTGGGTTATCGCCAGCATCTTGTTGCCAGGCGTAAGAGCCATAAAGCTGATAACGGCTGCTTTGCGATAAAACCTGACTGTACTGATAATCCAGCCCCAGCGTTTGGTTTGACACCAAAGGCGCATCTTCAAATTCCATCAGGTAAGCAAAAGCACCTAACTGATGGTTGCTGCTGGGTAGATAACGTAAATCCAGCAGATGTAAATCCGAGCTCCAGTCGCCTTGTGGGCTTTTACTGCCAAATACTCTGTTCACTTTGCTGCTGTAGCTGTAATCCAGTTTTAACTCAGGAGACAAGCTGGTTTGATACCGCACCGCATCAAAAGTCTGCTCATTCTGGCGCCAGCCGACACCCCCAACAAAACGCTCGTTAGCTAAGTTAATGCGCTGACGGCCAATTTTGAGTGTCTGGCTGTCACTTTGATACTGGATAAAAGCCTGATTTAAATCGGCACCAGCAGGGTCGGCCACCACTGGATAAGCAGTTTTACCGTTGATACTGTCGTTGTAATTTTTATCTCCTATAGCTGCGACATAATCAAATTCACCACCTGCCGACCAGCTATGGTTGAATTTTTGCGTCAGGCTAAAACGCGAGAGCAAGGTGCTGGCCAATGCATTTTCAGCAAGGCCTTCCTGATCCACAGCTTCCAGCCGGTAACGGAATAACATCTTGAGTTCAGGTGCAGCTAAAGCAGCGGAAGTTGCTTCTTCAGCCACAGCAGAAACTGAAGTACAAGCGGCCACTATGGCCAAAGCGGTTAATGAGTAATAGCGCATAAGGCATTCCTTGTATTTTGGGTAAAGCTTCGCCAACTGACGCTTAAAAGCCGCCAGAGGGCAAAACGAAATTAAAAAACGGGTTAGCTTTAGCTGGTAACGGCGACTTGCTGCAACAGGCTCAAATCGACTTTCATTCGCTGATCCAGCACCTCGCCAACCACTATCAGAGTTGGGCCAGCCAGAGGATGCGCAGCAAGACGATCATTGATATCGAACAATGTGCCCTGCAGTTGTTTTTGCTGAGCAGTACTGACCTGATCCAGCAGTGCTATAGGGGTGTCTTGTGGCCAGCCAACACAAACTAAACCAGCACAGAGTTGCTGCAAGCGATTGAGCCCCATATAGACCACCAAAGTGGGGTTAGAACCATTGGCTCTGTATTGATAACAAGACCAATCGGGTTGCCTCAAAGGGTCGGCAAACTGCGCCGTTAAAAACTGCACTGAAGTTGCACAACCTCGGGCTGTTAATGGAATACCACAATAGGCTGAAGCAGCACAGGCGCTGGTGACGCCAGGCACTATCGCAAAGGCAATACCGGCTTGTTGCAAAGCTGCTGCTTCTTCTGACACCCGGCCAAAAATCGCCGGATCGCCACCTTTTAACCGCACCACTAAACCACCTTGCTGACCGTATTCAACCAGCAACTGGTTGATCTCTTGTTGTGGCATGGCATGGCGGCCCGCTCTTTTACCCACAAAGACTTTTTTGCAACGCCGTGGCGCTATCGCCAACAGCTCAGCCGAAACTAAACTGTCAAACAACAGCACATCAGCCTGCTGCAATAAACGCTGAGCTTTGACGGTAAGCAGCTCAGGATCACCAGGCCCTGCACCTATCAGCACCACCTGGCCTTTACCTTCAGGCTTTTGCTGCTCTGTTTGTGCAGCTTCACCTTTCCAGTTCCAGCCGGATAGCCACTGCGCCGCCTGTGGTACTCGTAGTAAATGACTGATTACACTCATCTTGCTTCCCACCCTTTTACTTTTGTCTGCCTTTTTGCCTTGTCCTTTGCCTTTATCGCGGTTCTTTGTGAGCCTTGCGATCAGGCCGCTGATGCTTGTTGATTTTGTTGTTCAGCATTCAGCCACAGCCTGCCCTGTTGCAGTTTCACCCCATACACAGGGATCACCACTTCAGGTTGTTCTACGCACTGGCCTGTAGTCAGGTCAAAGTGCTGTTTGTACAAAGGTGAAGCGACCACTATTTGCTCACCTACAGAACCTAAAATCCCTCTCGACAGCACATTAGCTTTGCCCACAGGGTCGTAATTACCCACAGCATAAATCTGCGGTTCGCCCTGCAGCTCCAGCAAAAACACCGCCACCTGCTGGCCGTTCAGCAAAGCGCAGATGCCGCTATTTTCGACTAAATCTTCAAAAGCACAAATATCAGTCCAGACCATGTTAGTTCTCCTCTGCTAAAGCTGTGACAGGCAGCTCTGTGATTGGGATTTGTTGCAACCACTGGCGTTTTTCTTCTGCCGTAGCAGGACGAATTTGTGAACGTTCTTCAACAAAAACGATGTTTTCATCCGCATCCGGGCTGTTTACAAACTGACGGAAACGTTTCAGTGCTTGTGGGTCGTCCAATGTGGCTTTCCATTCACAGGCATAAGTATTCACTAAGGCAGCCATCTGGTTTTCCAGCTCTGCCGCTAAACCCAGCTCGTCGTCTATGATGACTTTGCGCAGATAGTCCAGACCACCATCCAGCTTTTCCATCCAGACTGAAGTGCGCTGCAAACGGTCAGCTGTGCGGATATACAACATCAGAATGCGGTCTATGTAGCGGATTAAGGTTTCGGTATCGAGGTCGGTGGCAAATAAGTCAGCGTGGCGTGGTCTCATACCACCATTACCGCAAACATAAAGGTTCCAGCCATTTTCGGTGGCAATAATGCCTATGTCTTTGCTTTGCGCCTCAGCACATTCGCGGGTGCAACCCGACACTGCCATTTTGATTTTGTGTGGTGCACGTAAGCCTTTGTAGCGGTTTTCGATAGCTATGGCCTGACCGACACTGTCTTGCACACCATAACGACACCAGGTGCTGCCAACACAAGACTTCACAGTCCGCAGCGACTTGCCATAGGCATGACCTGTCTCAAACCCTGCATCGACCAAACGCTGCCAAATGGCAGGTAACTGCTCTAAACGCGCGCCAAATAAGTCGATACGCTGACCACCGGTAATTTTGGTGTAGAGGTTAAAATCCAAAGCCACCTGACCTATCACCAGCAGTTTTTCTGCGGTAATTTCGCCACCTGCAATACGGGGTACCACTGAATAAGAGCCGTCTTTTTGCATATTGGCAAGGAAGGTATCGTTGGTGTCCTGCAAACCGACATGAGGTTTTTTCAGCACATAATCATTCCAGCTCGACGCCAGAATAGAAGCTGCAGTGGGCTTACAAATATCGCAGCCCAAACCCTGACCATGACGGCTCAAGAGTTCAGAAAAAGTTTTAATACCGCCTACCTGCACCAGATGCAGCAGTTCCTGACGGGAATAAGCAAAGTGTTCACAGAGGTGATTTTTCACCTCAACACCACGGCTTTTCAACTCGTCATCCACTACTGATTTCAGCAAAGCCGTACAACCACCACAACCTGTGCTGGCCTTAGTGCAGCTTTTGATGCCAGCTAAATCACAGCAACCACTGTCCATAGCCGCCACTATGTCGCCTTTCGCCACGTTATGACAGGAACAAATGGTGGCGCTGTTGGGTAAAGTTAAAGCCGCTAAAGGTGCGCCGGACGCTGCTGGTAAAATCAGTTGTTCCGGCTGTTTTGGCAGCAGCATATCGTTGAGAGCATATTGCAGCAGACTGTCGTAGTTACTGGTGTCACCCACCAGCACAGCACCCAACAGACGCTTACCGTCTTTGCTCACCACCATTTTTTTGTAGACTTGAGCACGCGGATCGGTAAACACATAACTTAAAGCGCCGGGCGTTCTGGCATGGGCATCGCCAATAGAACCCACTTCCACACCCAGCAGTTTCAGCTTGGTACTCATATCAGCACCAGTGAAACTCTGCTCACCACCAGTCAGTTGACTCACCACCACACGCGCCATCTGATAACCAGGCGCCACCAGACCAAAAATCTTTTGCTGCCATAAGGCACATTCACCTATGGCGTAAATATGTGGGTCTGAGGTCTGGCACTGATCGTTGACGACTATTCCACCACGTGGGCCACCCGGCTCGCCTACAGCTAAACCACAGCTGCGCGCCAGCTGGTCATAAGGCCGGATGCCAGCAGAAAACAGCACTAAGTCAGTCTCTAAACTTTCGCCATCGGCAAACTGCAACTGATAACGACATTCAGTGCCAGCCACTATCGCCTGAGTGGCTTTGCCGGTATGCACTTGCACACCCAGTTCAGAAATTTTCTGGCTTAACATCTGACCGCCGCCCTGGTCCAGCTGCACAGCCATCAGTTGGGGCGCAAACTCCACCACATGAGTTTGTAAGCCGAGTTGTTTCAGCGCATTGGCCGCCTCCAGCCCCAGCAAACCACCACCTATCACCACACCCACTTTACTTACAGCAGCGCTTTGCGCTATTGCATCTAAATCCTGCAAAGTGCGATACACCAGACAATGCGGCTGATCATTACCAGGAATTGGTGGCACAAAAGCGTAAGAGCCAGTCGCCAGCACCAGCTCGTCGTAATAAAACTGACCGCCCTGACTGGTCACCACCAACTGCTGTTCACGGTTAATTTGCTCCACCCAGCAATTCAGGCTGTACTGAATATTGGTCGCCTGATAGGCTTCTTCTGTGGTTAACGCCAGTTGTTCTGCGCTGGTACCGCTGAAATAGCCGGATAAATGCACCCTGTCATAAGCCAGCTGAGCTTCACCACAAAGCACAGTGATCTGTGCCAACGGGTCTTTAGCTCGTAATTGATCCACAAAATGATGGCCCACCATGCCGTTGCCGATCACCAGAATTTGTTTGGTCTGCTGCATTGTTCTGTCCTTAAGGCTTTTGGCGACTGACTCAGCCACCAAATTTTGCCCATAAAAAAAGCCCGGCTCTGCACCACCAAAAAGGTGGTCAGAAACCAGGCTTCGTTGCCAGCGCACAGCCAAAGCTATGTGCTTAAATTCAAATTGTGTTGCATTAGCTTTTGCCAATGCACGAGTAACGCTGGTTAAACAAAAGCACAAAGAATGCCAGTTTATTAACTAGCTGATTTTATTGAATAATGGCTATTTTATGTGCAGGTGACGATCAAAACCTTGCGTTGAATTGGTGCAAAATGGCACCGGATTGAGGCAGAACATTTCTTAGCATGCACAGATCCAAAGGTAATTTTTCCAAATTGAGTTTTGTAACAAACAACATCAAAAATATCAGTGGAAAACACAACTCATAAAATACCAAAAACACATTTAAAACAATGAATTAACTCTGCAACACAAGAACAAAACGCAAATTTTAAATTTTGCGTTTTGCTGTTGAGGTGTCATCAAAGCCTTACTTCAGGGTATACACCACATAAACCACAGCACTGGCTTTCATAGCGCTGATTTCAAAAACAGCTTGCCGCCTCGCACCCGATACAGACACAGCATCATAAGATATGTTGCTCAATGCTCCATCGATGGATTGAGTTGGCGTCAAACTGTATTGATCGTCCGAACGTGTCTTAAACTCACTAATTGAATAAACATCTTTAATTTTTTTGCCCTGCGTAGCCGCCATATCTTCAGCTTTTTGTCTGGCTTCTTTTAACGCCAGCATTGCCACTTGTTTTTTGATCGCCCGTTGGTCTTTTATCACGCCAACGCTATTCAAAATATCGTTGATACCGCTTTTTACCAGCACATCCATCAACCGGGAATATTTAGCTGGCTCAGGTAATGTAATTTCAACAGTCCAGCCAACTCTTGTACCTTGAAGTATTTTCTTTTTATTTTCATAATTATGCTCAACTTCAATACTCAATGGTGAAGCGCTAATTTGCTCTTTACCTATACCCAGCGGCTGTAATGCAAGTAATAGATCACTGGCTTTTTGCTCCACCTTTTGTTTCGCCAACTCCGGGTCCATATCCAGTTCAGTAATATCCACTGTAGTTTTCACCATATCCGGATACACCAGTTGCTCTGCATAACCCTCAACATAAATATGGGGCTCTGTTGGGATCACGTTGGCCAGCACGGGCTGGCTTAATAACAAACAAAATCCTATTAGTTTTTTCATTTTATCTCCTTGTCTCATCCATTCAGGCGCTTATGCACCGATCCAGTCTATATCTGTCTTAGGGAAACGGCAGCAAGCTTATTGATACTTTTTAACGGAGCTACATTCCCCAACGATGCTGAATTTGTTGTTTATCCAACATCCTGTATACCCATTCCCGGCCTTCTTTTACTTTGCTAAACAGCTCCAGTTCAACCAGCTCGTTCAGCACTGTTGCCGCAGTGTTGTAAGAACAACCCAAATTCTCTTTCACATTGTTAGCGGTAAATAACTTAGCGCTGCCACTGCGGGCTACCTGAAACACAATCTTCTGCTTTTCATTTAGTTTTTGATAGATACCGGATGACCATAGCCAATGAAGAAATGCCTCATTTTCTTTGATGTTTTGCTCACATATAGCCCTGTAGTCCTCTATAGCCCGTAACACTATGCTGCATTGGTAATCAATAAAATAGGTCAGATCCAATTGGTCAGTTTCACTGTGCAGATACGACTTACCGTACTTCACAGGCGCCTTCTTTAATAGCAGACTAATAGCTATATACCGAAAAGCCGCATAGTCGTTTTTAAACATAAACCAATAAAACAACGCCCTGGCTACTCTGCCATTACCATCCCGGAATGGGTGCTCGTACCCTATCGCAAAATGAAGAACTATGGCTTTCACTAATGGATGTATATAGTTTGGACTTTCCGCCGAGTCATGACAGGTGTTCAACCAATCACAAAGTAGTTGTAAACGATCGACAATACCTAAAGCAGCAGGAGGTTGATGCAATACCTCTCCATCCCTGCCCATAACCACTACATCGTCAGTTTGTCTGAACACACCGGGCGTATATTTCTCATCCGCAATACCTTCCACTCCAATCCGATGCAATTCAGTAATGAACTCCAGGTTTAAACTTTTATGCCTCTGCTCCCAGGCCCATTGCATCATCTGGAAATTACCAATAATCATTTTTTCGTCTGCGGTTCTTGCTTTACGCTTAGTTTGCAGCATTTCTTTTGCCACTAAAGTGGTAGTGGCAGCCCCCTCCAACTGACTGCTGCTAATCGCCTCATCCTGGATCAGGTCGTTCAGCAGATACTCAAACTGCTGAGCTTCGCCAATTTGCCTGCTGATGTTTTCCAGCACAGTTTTAGTGCTGTATCTGTCAGTAAAAGAAACTGCTTTTTGAATGATTGGGGTCAGCATAAAACTGCAATTCTGAGCAGGTTCGCCAAGCGCTAACAACGGCTGCTGTTGCGCCAGCCTGCAACTTTTGACAAAAGCCCACACCCACTCTGGATTTAACTCTTTTGCAACCCGAAACCTCAGCTCGTCAAAATGCAAATAGCGGCCTTGCTCATCTACACTACGAAAATGCGACAGATATAAAGGGATCTGTTCTGGATTAGCTGCAGACAAATCGGTAATCACAGAGGTGACATCTGGCACAGGATGGGGTGGATGCTTAATCACTTTGATCTCAAAAATGAATTAATTTGAGTTAACTTATAGCAGAACTTAAACTTTATCTCAATTTTATTGGTTATTGAGATGAAATTGGAAATATCCGCCTATTCACTGCCAATGCAGCGCAGCAAACCCGTGACAAAAACCAGCAGTCACTTCCGTAGCTGCTGGTTTGGTTAACTTTAACTCCCCTTATTCACCACCTTCAAAGCCGTATAAAGCGCCATTTCCGCGCTTACCCTGATATTCGGCTCTACACCAACCCGCTCAAAGTTAGTGCCTGTGACTGGGTTTATGGGCCTGAACATCGGAATACGCACAAAAAGCCAGTCGTTGACCTGGGCTGCACCAGTGTAATGCGCCAGACCAGCGCTGGTTTCGCCAATCAGCACAGCGCGGCCAAGTTGCTGCAAGGTATAAGTAAAAAACTCGCCAGCACTGGCCAATTGTTTGCTTTGCAGAATATACAGCGGCTTGGTTTTTAATAGTTCTGAATCCGGCACGGCCAGGCTTAGTACTTGCTCAGTACTTTTACCATTGCGATCCAAGACTTCCCACAGCAGCGTACCTTCTGGCACAAAGTGGCTGATCAAATACTGCACCAACTGGGGTGAACCACCAGCGCTATCACGCAGGTCAATCACAATATGATCGCTGTGGCTTAAAAACACTAAAGCGGCATGACCAATTTTATGCGCTTCTTCGGCCTGCCAGAATTTATGCAGTTTCAGATAACCCACATTGCCTGGCAAAATACGCGCCTGCTCAAAGGCAAAGTTATTGATTTTGCGCTCTTCAGTTTCTTTTAAACGATGCGATACACCACCTTGTTCAGCGATCAAAGCCAGACTCAAATGACCATCGCCGCTGTATTGACGCATTAAATCCCCTACTTTGTCAGCAAACTGTTCCTGAGTAGTGATATCAGCCAAAGCGCCGCTTTGCTCTTGTTGCAGCAAAAGCGCACTGACTTTTAGCGCAGTTTCGGGAAATACATACTGCTGATTCAGAATGGTGTTGATGCCCACAATACTGGCCTGCCTTTCGGCTGGGGTAAGAGGGGTGTTGGCCTGAACAAAAAATGGAAAAACAACAACAAGCAGCGCCAGAGCAAGGCACTGTCTTTTTAATAAAGAAATCATAAAAACCTCAAATAACTGATAAAAATTCGGTAAAAAACTCTAAAAAATAACGAATTCAGTAACTTGAAGTTAAAGCTGATAATAAAGCCGTTTTTTATGCAGGTTAGCGTCGTGCCATAACGACAGCCGAAAACGCCGGCTTGGGCCTGCGCGAATAAACCAAAGCAATAGCAGAAAACTCAAAGGCAGTATCAAGGGAATTAAAGCTAAAGCCAGTTTGCCAAACTCCAGCACCAACTGGTAATCCGCCTGCTGTTTTTGATGCAAAAATAATAAAGCAGGGCTGCGCTTAAGTTGTTGCAACAAAGGCGCTTCGCCGGTATCCGCAGCAACGGTCCAAAGCTGCTGATACTCTGGCCCCTGCTGTTCAGTTGCAGAAGTGGTATGCAGAAAGGCCAGCAGCCATACCAAAGCTACGCTTGCCAGCAGCAAAGCCGCTTTTCGCATTAGTTTTGTGTTGGGTTGAAGTGGCATGACATGCTTCCTGTATAACATAACAGGAGGATAGGGATTGCCCGGATCAAAAACAAGGCTGAACAGGAACAATCTGCCCACCCATACTGGTTTTCCGTCTTTGCAACTACTGATCATCTGGCAATTTTCCCAAGAGTAAACCCCGTCAATCCTCAATTCCTGCCTGCCTGAAGGCAATTAGTTGATGCCTAATCAACCAAGCCTGAGTACAATGGCTAAGCGTTGATAATTCTCAGGGTTAAGTTTTTCACCAAGGCCGTGGCACAGCATCAAGCTAAAAGCCGCTATAAAGCCCAACCCATATAACAAAACGCATCCAACTTTAATCAGGCCAGCCTACACTGGCCCTTGAACATCAGCAGGAAAAAGAAAAAATGGCAGCTTTTGGTAGTGTATTTATGCCTGAAATGGCAATGGCCCGTTTTGATGGTACAGCCTGGAGTCAATCCGCAATAGTTCCGTCCGACAGCATCAGTCTGCACCCGGGCGCTCATGTGCTGCATTACGCCAGCACCTGTTTTGAAGGCTTAAAAGCCTTCCGTCATGAAGATGGTTCTGTGGTTATTTTCCGCATGGACAAAAACGTCGCCCGTATGCAACAAAGCTCTGAATTATTGTCTTTACCTGGCTTTGACGCAGAACTACTGAGCCAGATGATTGTGGATGTGGTTCGCCATTATGCCGCCGATGTACCAACGCCGCCTGGTTCTATGTATATCCGCCCTACTCATATCGGCACTGAACCAGCCATTGGTAAAGCAGCTACTCCAACCCTGACCTCTTTGCTTTATGTATTGTTATCTCCTGTCGGTGACTATTTTGCTGGCGGCAGCCGCGCTTTACGTTTGTTGATGGAAGACAACGCCCGTTGCGCTCCTCATATGGGCATGATCAAAAGTGGTGGTAACTACGCCAGCGCTCTGCAACCAACAATGCAAGCCAAAGCTAAATATCAGGCCGATCAGGTGCTGTTCTGTCCGAATGGCGACGTACAGGAAACAGGCGCAGCCAACTTCCTGTTGATCGACGGCAACGAAATTATCACCAAAGCACTGGACGCCTCCTTCCTGCACGGCATCACCCGCGACACCATCCTGACGCTGGCCCGTGACTTAGGCATGAAAGTATCAGAGCGTGAACTGACAGTAGACGAACTGCTGGAACGCGCCGCCAAACCAGGCACAGAAGCCGCTTTATCTGGCACAGCTGCTGTATTAGCACCTGTTGGCACCCTGATCCACCAAGGCAAAGAATACAAAGTAGGCAACGGCGAACCAGGCAGCACCACCGCCAAATTACGCCAAACCCTGAATGATATTCAGTGGGGCAAAGCCGAAGATAAACATGGCTGGTTAACTAAGCTTTAATCCGCGATATAACCAACAAGGGGCGGGTCTTGTACCCGCCACTCTAAAATTCCAATCTGATCCTGAATGGTTTTGCCCCGCCAGTTTTACCTTCAAACCAATCCACTATTACCACCTGCCACTGATGGCAAAAGGCCAACCTGGTTCGATACAGGCATATAAAAGGAACAGCTTGGACTGTTGCTTTTTCAATTTGGAAAACAAACATAAAATCCTCATATTTCCAGTAGCTTGCTTTCTGTTTTAATTTAATCTACTTTGTAGATGAATATTAATTAAGGGACTAAAAATGGCTCAGGACAAATTTATTGGTGAGCTGGAACAGATGGTGTTGCTTAGCGTGCTGCAACTAAAAGCAGAGGCTTATGGTACCCGGATCCGACAATATCTGGCGGATACTGTTGACCGCGACTTAAGTATTGGCGCTTTATACACCACGCTGGAGCGGCTGGAACAAAAAGGCCTGCTGACAGGCCGGTTAGGTGAAGCCACAGCTGAACGGGGTGGCCGCGCTAAAAAGTATTTTGCTGTCACAGCCGAAGGCCAACAGGCGCTCATTCGCAGCAAACAAGCGCTGGATCAGTTATGGCAAGGTTTGGCGCGCCAATCAGGCAAGCAGTTCAACACGACAAAAGATAACTCTGAGATTTTGGTATGAAACAGCCCACTTCGGAGCAGCAAAAAGATCACAAAAGCCACCAGTCAGAGCAACCTCCCCTGTTGTGCCAACGCTTGCTGGAATGGGTATTGCCAGACGCTTTGCAAGAGCCTGTACTGGGTGATCTGCAGGAAGAATTTATCGAACGACAACAACAAAATCACAGCCACGCTTGCTGGTGGTACAGGCAACAAGCTCTGTCCAGCTGTTGGCATTTTATTTATCAAACCAAAGGAGATTGGCTGATGTTTGTACTGAGTGTGGTGTTTTTTATTGGATTGTCTTTATGGGCCATGGTTGTAGCAAGCGCTGGTAACTCATGGATTTTTTATGACTTTATTTCACTGCTGCTGATTATTCCTCCGGCATTGTTATTTGCCGTTGGCGCAACCTCACGCCAAACCTCGCGTCAGGCCATGGCTTTTCTGGTGAACCCGCGGCAAGGCGCCAACGCTCAAACCTATCAGCAAATCCGTCATTTCTTTGACGTCATGGGCAACAGTGCTTTATTGCTGGGTTTTGTCAGTACTTTGATAGGCGTAGTGGCTATAGCAAACGCTATGAATGCAGAAAATTTTGCCGCCAGCTTTGGAGAAGCCACGGCAGTATGCTTGCTGACTTTACTGTATGGCTGTGGGTTAAAAACGCTGTGTTATATAGCAGCGCAAAAGGTGAGTTTTGTGGCTCAGGAAACCAGCCAGGATCACAATGTTTTAGGTTAAGAAGCATTTTTAACGCCAGTTTCGCATTAAAGGTTAAACGGGCAGAGACAAGCCCTGCCCGTACCTTATCAATATGCAGAATGCTATCGCAAAGTCAGCTCCGTAATAACGGCAGCATGATCGGAAGGCCAGGTATTATTCAGCACGGGCGCCGTTGAACTGCCTTCGCGCCCCACTGTAGTTTCAACTTCAGTGGTAAAAGCTCTGGACGCTGTTGGTTTTAATAAAGCACCTTGCCAATAAATCCTGTCAATACGATCCTGAGGTTCAGTGGCTTTAAACACAGGCGACCAGGTATTGCCGGGCGACAACACAGGATCAGGGTGAATATAACGATAAGTATCAGTAAAACCCGCTTTTACCACAGCATCGCTGGTTGGCCAGATCACCTTACCAACACCATTGCGTTTCCAGGCCGTAGCGGCTGTCCAGTCCAAATGGGATGGCACGTTAAAATCGCCGGCGAGTAACACAGGAGTTTCTGCAGATTGTGCAATCAGCGACTGCAGCCCGTTGAGCAAATATCTGATTTGCGGCAAGCGCTCAGAACGATGTTCTTCATGCAATACAGACTGAGGCGTAGCACCGGATAATTCAGCCGCATAAGGACCATAATAATGCGGATCCAAATGGGTATTCGCCAGCCATACAGAAAGATTATTGGCATAAGGAAGTTTGATTTTAGCCACCAGCGAGAAATCAATATTGGTGCTATCAAGCACAGGGAAGCGGCTGATAATCTGAATGCCAGCATAGGAGCCAACAGCGTGATACCAGCCAAGCTCGCTGGCAAGGCGCGCTGCTAAAGCCTGATTCACTTCCTGCAACGCAATAATATCGGCTTCTGACTTCACAATAGATTCGAGGCCTTTTTGGAAGCCATCATTCACCCGGCCAAAAGCTCGCCAGACATTGTAAGTCATCACTTTGATGGCAGATTGCTCCTGCTGCAAAGGTGTCAGCACTGGCAATGTCACTACAGCATCCACTGACACTTGTTGCTCTGAGTCCAGTGCGCGCACCACCAGTTGTTGCAACCCGGCATCGGATAATGCTGGCATGCCCTGCAGAATGCCGTCCGGCGATAAGGTTAACCAGCCTGGTCCTGAGATTAATTGAAAGGTGAAGGCGGCTGAGTTTTTCCGCAGGTATGCCGAGAGTTTTAATTGATAGTTCTGCTCTGCAACCGCCTGATAAATCCGGAATTTGGAGTTTACCCATGCCATTGGCCTGGCATCTTTTACAGTAAAACCGACAGGCCCGGCTTTCACTGTATAGCCGTCGTTGGCAAGCAGCCATAATTCGTACTGGCCTGCGGCTACAGGTGGCGAAATAGTCAGCGAACCACTGCCAATAGAACTTGTGGCCGTTTTAGTACCATTTAAATACAGCCAGGCAGCAGAGCCAGGTCCTGGTGTGGTGCCCCTGGCATAAACACCCAGCCAGTCGGTTTTTGATGCTTTGGGATTATTGAATTCCACCACTAACTGCTCAGCAATTCCTGGCTGTGGATTCCTGATCACTAAGCCTGGCTGATCAGCCGAACTTAACACCTCAAAATTCACCGCCTGAGCTAAAGGGCTATAGCCATTGTTAGCTAAAAACCAAAGGCTGTAGCGCCCGGGCGACAAAGGTGTGGCCGCAAAGCTCACCCGGCCATTGATACCCACAGCTGAAGCCAAACGACTGTTATTAATATATTTCCAATCCGTGGCCGCTCGCGTTCCCGGCTGCACATTTTGTGGATAAATACCAAACCAATCCGAGACATTGCCAGAGCCGCCGGTAAAAACAACCTCAATAGTTTCAGTGGTATAAAAAACACTTTTTGTTAGTGAGAATTGTGCAGAGCTATTTGACTGTACCTGACTGGCATTGGTAATAGCAGCAGCGAACATCAGCAGCAATGCCATTCCGTACAGCAACAAGGTATGAGCAACAGAGTGTAAACGCATAAGTAAGCCTCACTTGATGGGAAGGCAGCCACAATAAATCAACAATATTTACACAATATGACATTATGTATTTTTTATACAATATATCTTAGTCGGTATAGTCAGGGTTACAGAATGCAGGGTAAATCAGCGGGTGGTGCTGTACCAAGTGAAGCCAAATAAGCTACGAATGCAGCCTTTCAGGCTTCATTAAACAAATTTCGTCTCTGCTACCGGAGCATAGATCCATATCAGCGATCTACGCCCGGCAGACAAGGCACCCGACCTAGGGTTATATGTTCTTACTCACAAGGCTAAAATCTACTCAACTTCAGCAGAGAACTCTTTTAGGAAAGCCTGGTATGGAAAACACAGGTATAAAACCTTCAGTTGCCTTAGCCACACACCGAGAAGAGATCCTTAAGATCATCGCGGCACACCATGCCAGTAATGTCCGGGTCTTTGGTTCTGTGCTGCAAGGTACAGACACAGAACAAAGCGATTTGGATCTGCTGGTCGACCCCACAGCAGAAATGACCATGCTGGATATAGGAGCCGTACGGCACAAATTGCTGAAACTGCTGAATGTTCAGGTCGATGTACTTACGCCCAATGCTTTACCAGAAAAATTCAGAGCGGCGGTGTTGGCGAAGGCTAAACCTTTATAGGCTGTTGCATACAAAAACCCATCAAAACCGCTGCATCAATAGAAACAACATGGCATTTGTAGCAAGTCCCCAAAAACCACTTGTACTTCCCACTACGCTGTTTTAACTTGGTTTTATTCAACAGCGACAACAGACACTTGCCGGGGTTTAACTTTGCTTGAAGTGGAAGAACTGCAGGAAAAGGCAACTCAGGGCCGAACCGAACCTTGGCTTTGTCGTTTGTCTGATGATCAGCTGTATTACATTAAAGGCCCTCAAGCCACCACCAAAGGCTTAATCAACGAAGCAGTGTGTGCATTTTTAGGCAGAGCTTTTGGCCTGAATGTGCCTGCACATTATCCGGCTTACTTGCCTGCACAAATGCTGACGTATAATGAAGCAGCACGCCAAATACTGGGCGACGGCAACTCTGTAGTTTTTGCTTCGAGGCAAGTGAAAGGCATGATTGAATTCTCGCCTTCATTACAACAAAGCCTGCCAATACAGTTCGCTAAAGATTTGTTTCTATTTGATTATTGGATCAAAAATGAAGACAGAACTATGGGGCAAACCAGTGGTAACCCGAACTTATTCCTGGACGGACGTTCCAACAGTTATGTAGTGGTGGATCACAATCTGGCTTTTGACCCAAACTACAACTTTGCACAAAATGCGCCATTACACTTGAGTTACCCGTTTTGGTTTAACCAACAACAGGATCAGCTCTGGCGTGAGTATTACAGTCCTAAGCTAGAGATTGCGCTCGAGGGTTTAGCCCAGTATGCTGCCAGTCTGCCGGAAGAATGGTTAGCTGCGGAGCCTGATTATCTGGCTCATATTTCAGCCACTTTGGCATTGTTCAGAACAGACAATTTTTGGGAGGCTCTGATATGAAGACTTTATATCAGTATGCAATAGTAAGGTTTTTACCTCATGCAGAGACGGGCGAATTCGCCAACGTCGGCATAGTGCTGTGCGCTCCTGAACAAGCTGCTTTTGAATTCCGCTTAGCTCCAACCCGCTTTGCCCGAGTGACCGATTTCTTTGAAGATGTTGAAGGCAAGTTATACAAAACCACCATTACTACAGTTCAAAACGAGCTAAAACGCATTAAAGACTACACCACTACTGTATTACCAAAAGAGTTGGTGGCGATGATGCAGGAATTAGTGCGGCCTCGGGAAACGCTGGTGCGTTACTCAGACCTTCGCACTATGTACGTTGATAAAAAGCCTGCCGAATTAGCAGACCACTTATTTGAACAACTGGTTCACCGTACTTTCCTGACCGAAGAATATCAGGAACAGTTAATGGTTCGCGCCATCAGAGCCCAGCTGAAAACTGAAAAGCTGACTCATTTTAAAAAGCAGGCCCTTGCTGGCCGCTATGACGAAATAACCTTCCCGCTGGTTGCAAAAACCAACGACACCTTTGTGATCCGCCCTTTGGCATTCCAGCATAAAAATGCCACCAAAATAATGGACCACGCCCAAACCTGGCTGGGACGTTTTGGCCGTCTAGCACAAAACGATGTGCTGAAAAAAGACAACATACTGCTGCCACTGCAAGGCCCAACACAAACCAACACTAAACTGGCTGGCGCTTTTAAAGAAGTAGAGCGGGAGTTTGCTCAGTTTGGCTTGCACACTATTCGTCATAACGACACCCAAGCTATTACCGCTTTCGCCAAACAGGCGTTAACAGCTGATGGGTTTCATCTGGCGCATTAATCCTCTGCCATAGCTGCTATAAAAAATCTGCTTGAGCTTTAGATGTACCTGTTTTAATTTGAACTAAGCCATTTTGGCTGCAGTTCAAGGAGTTGTCCTGATGGATATAGATTTTCGTACTAAAATCAAAGCCGATCGCCCCTACCGCACTTCGTCAGCCCCTTTACAATTTGCCCTCGAAAGTGACAGAGGCCGTATTATTAATTCGGCAGCCATCAGGCGGTTACAGCAAAAAACTCAGGTGTTTCCGTTAGAACGAAATGCAGCAGTTCGTAGCCGATTAACCCATTCGATGGAGGTGCAGCAGGTTGGCCGGTTTATTGTGCAATCCATTTGCCGCCTGTTAAGTGAAAAATATCAGGACTCCGCAGTAAACAAGACTGATCCTTACCATTTCACCGAGCTGGAACGGCCAATAGAAAGCCTGATAGAAATGGCTTGTCTGATGCACGATATCGGCAACCCGCCTTTTGGCCACTCAGGCGAAGCTGCTATCAATAAATGGTTTTCATGTAATTTGTTTCGGATCAAGCCCAAAGAAGCGATCAGGAAATCTGAAACTGCAGCATTGTTGTGGCAGAAACTGACGCTTGAACTGCAAAACTATGAAGGCAACGCACAAGGTATTCGGATTGTTACCTCACTACAAACGATGAACCTGACCTACTCCCAATCAGCTTGCATTATGAAGTACACCAAACCCGCTTGGTTAATACCTGAAGATGAGCACAAACCTTACAGTTACCTGATGAAAAAACCTGGCTACTTTTACACCGAAGCCGGGTTTGTCACACAGCAAAACGAAGTTTTAGGTATTGCCGAATTTCACCGCCATCCGCTGAGTTACATCATGGAAGCGGCTGACGATATATCCTACTGCATTGCAGATATTGAAGATGCGGTTGAAAAAGAACTGTTAAGTCTGGAGGAGTTAAAAGTAGCGCTACTGGAACATTTTAAAACCAACTGCAAGGTGCCTTGTGACAGCACACTAATAGGCTTAAGAGATAATGCCGTTACATTCGAAAACATAGTTAATGCTGCGTGGAAGAAAACTGAAAATCTCGCAGATAACAGGGTTTATGAGTTTTTTATTAGCCTACGTGTAGGAATTCTTCATCCTTTGGTTAAATATGCAGCGGAGCAGTTTCTCTCCAACATTGAGCAAATTTATAACGGCAGTTTTAACAGGGCATTATTAGAGGACGATAGCCAATACCACGCTGTGACTGAAACCTTTAAATCTGTAGCGCGCAGTTATGTGTTTAATGCTCGGGAAGTTGAATTATTGGAAATTCAAGGCTTTAAGATTATAGGAGGCTTGCTGGATTCGTATCTGCCTATAATGCGCCTGAGTAAAGATGATTTTGCAAAGGTGCTTGCTGGCAAGGCCAATAAAACGCTGCCTTTAGAAAATAGATTAGCTGGCCGCCTGCCAGGTAAATACAAATTCAGCTACCAAAAAGCATTACAAACCCCACCATCCAAGCTGCCGCACGATGACGAGGTTTATGAGCGCTATCTGCGCTGTCGGTTAATTCAGGATCATATCAGTGGCATGACAGATCACTATGCGCTGGACGAATACGAGGCGCTGGTTCTTTGCAGGTAGAACATACAGCCTATAGTACGGGACTCGGAGAGCCAAGATCGGCCTATTCGCAGTCCCAAAAAACCACTTGCCGTTTTAGCAAAGCTGCACTAACTTGGTTCTAAACAAGTTACAACTGTAACGAAGTCGCCGGAAAAGGAAGTTTGGCCGTTAAGTTCTTCTTGGCGTTTCAGCCTTTAGATCTCTCGCTTCATACCTTCTGCTTTTCTTATGCTACTTCAGATTTTAACTGGGGCACAGGGCAAGACCTGACACCCGTTTTAACCTGGCTGGGACGCTTTGACCGTTTAGCGCAAAACGATGTACTGAAAAAAGACAATATACTGCTGCCACTACAAGGTCCAACACAAGCCAACACTAAACTGGCAGGCGCTTTTAAAGAAGTAGAACGAGAGTTTGCTCAGTGTGGTCTGCATACCATTCGTCATAACGACACCAAAGCTATTACCGCTTTTGCCAAACAGGCTTTAACGGCTGATGGGTTTCATCTGACGCATTAACCTCTTAGTTAAACAGTCCCGAAAAAGAGCTTGCCGTTTCTGAAAAGCTGATTTACTTTGGTTCTAAACGAGTTACAACTGTAACGAAGTTGCCGGAAAAGGAAGTTATGGCAGTTCAGTTCTTCTTGGCATTTCAGCCTTTAGATCTCCCGCGTCATACCTTCTGCTTTTTTTATACAACTTCAGATTTCACTGGAGCACAGGGCAAGACCTGACACCGATTTTTGACACAGATTTTCGTTCTTTTAACTAACAACAAAGAAGAATAAAATGCTAGAAACAATAACACTGGAAAAATCTATTCAAGCAGCATTGCCTATAGCAACATCATTATATGAGAAAAATATAAAACCCATATTAGAAAGCGAGCTAATCAAATTCTTTAAAAAAAAGATAGAAATTGGAAAATTCAAAAGCAACCAGATTAGCTACATAGCCTCTATAGCAGGGCAGTCATCTATAATAAATACAATTGCTTTTCAAAATGCACCAAAAAAATTAGACGACCTTTATATACCGTTGACGATAAGTAAAGTAGCGAACAACGAGAAGATAAAAATAACAAACACTACCGACATTTTCAAAAAAGATAAAAAAGTTCTTATTGCTGACAATGCAGGGATGGGTAAATCAACCATTGCTAAGCGAGTAATACACAACGTAATTAAAAAAGGAGATTCTATTCCTGTGTTTGTTGAGCTAAGAAAGCTGCAGAACTCAGACATAGAAAATTACATCTCTACACTACTCAAAATTGAGAAAGACTGCCTTGTTGATGTCTTAAAAAAAATGCCATTAGTTTTTATATTCGACGGCATTGATGAGTTAGAAACTTCGATAACAAAAGATTCGATCGAATCAATAAAAGGCTTCATTAACAAGCTTGAACACCACAAGTTCCTAGTGACATCGAGACATGAAATATATCTATCAGAATTCCATGACTTCCTTAGATACAACATTGAACCAATGACAAAAAATGAATCATTCACGCTAATCAACAAATACGACCCAACGGGGATGATAGCGACAAAATTGATATCTGGAATAAAGAATGCAAATGATAACAATATAAATGACTTTCTATCTACGCCTCTATATGTATCTTTGCTTTTCTGCTCATACCGACACAAAACAGTCATACCTCAGAAAAAATTCATGTTCTACTCTCAAGTTTACGAGGCACTTTTTGAGTCACATGATTTAAGTAAGGATGTAGGATATGTTCGAAAGAAGCATAGTAGCCTTGATAGTGTAGAGTTTCACACAATACTTCGAAGGTTGGGTTTTTTCTGTTTAAAAAATGGCGGTAAAATTGAGTTCATGAAGGATGAGCTTGAAATTATAATAAGCGGCATAATTAAGGAGTGTCCCGACATATCATGCTCATCCAGTAATTTTGTAAAAGACATAACAACAACAGTCCCTTTATTCGTAAAAGAAGGAAGCAACATCAGATGGTCCCACAAATCATTAATGGAATACTTTGCAGCAATGTTTATATGCCATGATGCTAAAGAGAAAAGCCATGAAGTTTTGCTAAAAATGTACCACAGCACGTCTTGGCATAAGTACATTAATGTTTTCGAATTATGCGCTGACATTAACTATACAATATTTAAGTCTTCCATAGCCGAAACCGTCCTCTCAGAATACATTTCAAAATATGAAGAATATAGTAAAAAACAAGGTGAACATTTCAAACCTAAATTATCAAGTGAGCGTTTCTGCCTGTCTTACGGTTCAAAAATAAGAGTTGTTTCTTTGGCGAATTTTAACGGTGATTCAGCCTTGCGCTCCATTATTGAAGAAGATGACAGCAGCAGTGATCATAAAATATTTCATTCAATAATTAGCATGAACTCAAACCCCATAGTAGTAACTACATATAGAGGAAAGGAGTCCTACATACTAAAGATCATTGCCACGAAGGCAGGTTGCGATGAGATTAAAAGAAATAGAGATATATCAATATCTGATTTCGCAGAAAAAATACATACTCAATGCAAAGAAAACAACCATATGAATTACTCTATCGAAGACTCAACGTCTTTCCTAAATAAAGAAGAAAACTTTGAAGCAGCCAATGAAATACTGAAATATCAACATATTGCATTGCTCCCAATTGACCTAGCCAAAGATATCCTAGAGTCTATTAGACGAGATCGTACAGATGGTATAGATAGTCTGTTACAAGGTTTCTAGATGAATAGAAAATACTCCTTATACATACACAGCAAAATTCAAAGGCGGCCACTCAAAAAGGTTCCCTACAAATCCGCATGTAGTTAGATCCTTCGGAGTCAAAACACTAGCAAGCCAAATGTTTGGCTTGCAGCCTCAATCCTCACGAAGTCAAAAACACCTTATAAGCCCCATTACTGGTCACCAACCGATACTCATAACCCAAAGTATCCAAATGCTCTGCTATTTCTTCATGATCAGCAATCTCAAACCCAGCTAATACATCACCAGTAGCGGCGCCGTGGTTGCGGTAGTGGAATAAGGTGATATTCCATTTTTCGCCCAGGGTGTTCAGGAAGTTCATTAGCGCGCCTGGGTATTCCGGGAAGTTGAATTGGTAGACCTGCTCTTGCACTAAACGTGGTGGCATGCCGCCGACCATATGGCGTACGTGTAGTTTGGCCAATTCGTCGTCGGATAAGTCCTGATAGTCGTATCCTGCTGCTGATAAGGCTTGATTGACCTGTTGCAGTTCTTCCGCACCGTGCCGTAGTTTGATGCCAACAAAAATATGGGCTTTGTTGTCGCTGGCGTAGCGGTAGTTAAATTCGGTGATGGCGCGGCCGCCTAAGGTTTGGCAGAAACGGCGGAAGCTGCCTTTTTCTTCCGGAATAGTCACGGCAAATACCGCTTCTTTTTTCTCGCCCAGTTCGCAGCGCTCCGATACATAACGCAAAGTATCGAAGTTCAGGTTAGCGCCGCTCAGTACCGCACTCAGGTTTTGAGTCTGATCTGCAGTTGCTGCATATTTCTTCAGGCCAGCTAAAGCCAAAGCACCAGCAGGCTCTGCTACGGCTCGTAAGTCGTCGAAGATATCTTTGATGGCGGCACAAATTTCGTCGCTGGAGACTGTGATCACATCGTCGCAGTATAGATGCGCCAGTTTGAAGTTTTCTGTGCCTATGCGTTTTACCGCCACACCGTCGGCAAATAGTCCTACTCTGTCTAACGTAACAGGCTCGCCCGCGTCCATAGCGGCTTTTAAGCAGGCGGCGTCGTCTGGCTCTACCCCTATCACTTTAACGCCCGGCATCACGGCTTTGATATACACCGCCATACCAGCCAATAAGCCACCGCCGCCAACCGGAATAAATACCGCATCCAGTTTGTTATGTTGGCTTAACAACTCTTTCGCCACTGTGCCCTGACCTGCGATCACGTCGGCATCGTCAAAAGGAGGAATATAAGTGGCGCCCTGGGTAGTGGATAACTCGATGGCAAAGCGGTTGGCTTCGTCAAAGGCGGTGCCGTGCAGCAGCACTTTGCCACCCAGGGCTTTGACTGCTGCTACTTTAATTTCCGGCGTGGTAATAGGCATCACTATAGTAGCGTGCAGGCCCAGTTTACTGGCCGATAAAGCCACACCCTGCGCATGATTACCAGCAGATGCACAAACTACATTGCCGCCTGGGTTTTGCTCACGCACTTTATGCAGTTTATGAAAAGCGCCACGCAGCTTAAAAGAATACACAGGCTGCATATCTTCGCGCTTTAAAAGCACATGCTGACCAATACGCTGGCTGAGTTTTGGCATAGCCTGCAGCGGGGTTTCTATCGCCGCCTGATACACAGGCGACAGTAAAATTTCCCTTAAATACTGCTGCATTAAAGCCGGGTTAGGCGCAGGGCGCTGCCAGTCTGCCGCAGTTTTGCCTTGTTCTTTTACAGCGTCTTTTACAGCTTCTTTTACAGAGTTTTGCACAGCACTCATAGGTCTTCCAATTTACTCAAATCACGCACTGCGCCTTTATCGGCACTGCTTGCCAGCATGGCGTAGGCTTTTAACGCTGGGCTGACGGAGCGCACGCGATCCACAGGTTTCCAGGCCAGTTTGCCTTTGGCTTCCATAGCAGCTCGGCGCTCTGCTAATACTGCATCACTAACACCAATGGCGATGCTGCGGTTTGGAATATCAATGGCAATGGCGTCGCCTTCTTCGACCAGGCCAATAGCGCCGCCGCTGGCAGCTTCAGGTGATACATGGCCTATAGATAAACCCGAAGTACCACCGGAGAAACGGCCATCAGTGATTAAGGCGCAGGCTTTGCCTAAACCCATCGACTTTAAGTAGCTGGTTGGATACAACATTTCCTGCATGCCTGGGCCGCCTTTTGGCCCTTCGTAGCGGATGATCACTACGTCGCCAGCGACAATTTTACCTGCCAGAATGGCTTCTACTGAACTGTCCTGGCTTTCAAAAATACGGGCGCGGCCGTTAAACACCAGGTTTTCTTTTTCTACACCAGCGGTTTTAACAATACAGCCGTTTGGCGCTATGTTGCCGTACAGCACAGCCAAACCGCCGTCTTGTGAATAGGCATTTTCTTTGCTGCGGATACAACCTTCAGCGCGGTCGTCGTCCAGCGTTGGGTAACGGCAACTCTGCGAAAAGGCTTTAGTGGTACGGATACCTGCAGGGCCAGCGCGGAAGAAATCCAGCACCTGCTGATCTTTAGTTAAGGTGATATCAAAACGGTTGATCACATCACCCAACGAACTGCCCGCTACATGAGGTGTGTCCGGGTTTAAT
This sequence comes from Rheinheimera soli, assembly GCF_031457405.1. Lineage (GTDB taxonomy): Bacteria > Pseudomonadota > Gammaproteobacteria > Enterobacterales > Alteromonadaceae > Pararheinheimera > Pararheinheimera soli_A. The sequence goes on from NZ_JAVDWR010000009.1 coordinate 149,334, forward strand.
AAACCTGCCCGCAGCAGCTCACCTAATATCGCAATCACACCACCGGCGCGGTGTACGTCTTCCATATGGTATTTTTGCGTGCTCGGCGCCACTTTGGATAAATGCGGCACCATACGGGATAACCTGTCTATGTCGTTCATGCCAAAATCAACTTCGGCTTCAATGGCTGCGGCCAATAAATGCAGCACTGTATTGGTGGAACCGCCCATGGCGATATCCAGCATCATGGCGTTTTCGAAGGCGGTTTTATTGGCGATATTACGTGGTAAAGCGCTGGCGTCGTCTTGTTTATACCAGCGGTTGCATAAGTCCATAATGCGCTTACCGGCACTGATAAACAGCGCTTTACGGTCGCTATGAGTCGCCAGCATAGAGCCATTGCCCGGTTGGCCTAAACCTAAAGCTTCGACTAAACAGTTCATCGAGTTGGCGGTAAACATACCAGAGCAAGAGCCACAGGTTGGGCAGGCGCTGCGTTCAATTTGTTCGCTGTCGGCATCCGATACTTTTGGATCGGCAGCCGACACCATAGCGTCGACTAAGTCCAGCTTGATAATTTGGTCCGACAGTTTGGTTTTGCCTGCTTCCATAGGGCCACCAGAGACAAAAATGGCCGGGATATTCAGCCGAAGTGCAGCCATTAACATGCCCGGGGTGATTTTGTCGCAGTTGGAAATACAGACCATAGCGTCAGCGCAGTGGCCGTTGACCATATATTCTACCGAATCGGCAATGATTTCGCGTGACGGCAAGCTATACAACATACCGCCGTGGCCCATGGCGATACCGTCATCTATGGCGATGGTATTAAATTCTTTGGCGATACCACCTGCTTCTTCTATAGCTTCAGCCACCAGTTTGCCTAAATCGCGTAAATGCACATGGCCTGGCACAAACTGGGTGAAGGAGTTCACTACGGCAATAATAGGTTTACCAAAGTCGGTATCTTTTACCCCTGTGGCACGCCATAAAGCACGGGCTCCCGCCATATTACGGCCTTCGGTGGTGGTGGCGGATCTAAGCTTCGGCATCTCTTTATTACTCCAATTTAGTGTATTCCCCTTCGTACTTGGGGTATTCATAGTTTGTTATTTTTAAATGGGGTCTGACCCCATTTTTTAATTTGTCTTAAGTTTAGCGGCTTAAGCCCGCATTGAACCTGCTTTGGCTTGTGTGAGTTCAGACTCTACACAATCCAGATACTCGATATCGTATAACTTGTTTAACTGATTGGTCAGCAGGCTGATAGGTTTGTCGCTGACGATAGACAAAGTGACCAGCAAGCCGCTGAAATCGGCCATAGGTTTCATTTCCATGCCTGCCACTTCAAAGCCACGGTAACGGGTGACCTGCAATAACCGCTCTAATACCACAGGTTGGTTTTTAGTCTGGATGGTCAGTACATGGTTGCTCATTGGGCTTTCTCCGTTAACATATCCTGATTAGCTGCTCCTGGCGGTACTAATGGCCAGACGTTGTCTGTTTCATCTATTCTGACGTGCAATAAGTAAGGGCCTGGCCAGGTAAACATGGCTTCCAGCGCTGGTAATACTTCATCTTTGCGGCTGATGCTGTGGCCTGGAATGGCAAAAGCAGCGGCTAAAGAGACAAAATCCGGGTTGTCGGATAAATCGGTTTCGCTGTAGCGTTCGTTAAAAAACAGCTCCTGCCATTGTTTCACCATGCCTAAACGCTGGTTATCGACGATGACAATCTTCACCGGCAGGCGGAATCGTTTGATGGTGCCCAGTTCCTGCACATTCATCATAAAAGAGCCGTCGCCGCTGACTGTCACTACCGTATCTTTTGGTCGGGCCAACTGCGCACCTATGGCCGCTGGTAAACCAAAACCCATAGTGCCTAAGCCGCCACTGCTTAAATGATTACGCGGATGACTAAAGCTCATATGCTGCGCCACCCACATTTGGTGTTGGCCTACGTCGCAGCACACTACGGCGTTGTCCGGCAACCTTTCGCTTAACTGTTTCAGCATTAAAGGCGCGAAGATACGCTCACCCGGATGGTCATAACGCCAGCCGTGTTGCTGCTTCATCGCCAAACAATGTTTTAACCAGTCTTCACAGTGAGTGGGTACTGACATCGCAGGCAATAATTCGCGTAAATCCCCTATCATGGCGCATTCGGCACGGCGTAATTTGTGTAGCTCGGCCGGGTCTATATCGATATGGATCACTTTGGCGTCAGGTGCAAAAGCGGCCAGCTTGCCAGTCACCCTGTCATCAAAACGGGCGCCTAAACAGATTAATAAATCGCATTGCTGCACTGCATGATTGGCGGCCTGAGTGCCGTGCATACCTAACATGCCTAAGTAATAGGCATTAGACGGAGGAACTGTACCCATGGCTTTTAAAGTAGTCACAGACGGCATAGGGCTTTGGGCTAAAAAGTCTTGCAGCTGTGTTACGGCATCGGCCATATGCACACCACCGCCTATATAAGCTATTGGGCGCTTGGCATTTTGAATTAATAAACGTGCCTGATCTAAAGCAGCCGCTGGCAACAACTGCTGCTGAGTTGTCGCGGCTTCTTCCACTAAACGTGGCTTAAACTGCACTTCGGCCAGTTGCACGTCTTTAGGAATATCCACCAGAACCGGGCCAGGGCGGCCTGACATCGCAAGTGTAAAAGCTTCGTTTAAGGTGTGTTCCAGTTCGGTCACATCTGTCACCATAAAGCTGTGTTTGGTCACGGCCAGGCTTAACCCTAAAACGTCGACTTCCTGAAACGCATCTGTGCCCATTACGGCTTGCGACACCTGACCTGTGATGGCAACTAAAGGCACTGAGTCTAATAAAGCGTCGGCTAAGGAAGTGATCAGGTTAGTAGCGCCAGGACCAGAAGTGGCCATACAAACCCCAACTTTGCCTGAACTGCGGGCATAACCTATGGCAGAAAAAGCACCACCCTGTTCATGACGGCACAGGTAGTGTTTGACTTTGCTCTGATACAGCGCGTCGTAGATTGGCATAATAGCTCCGCCAGGATAGCCGAAGATATGTTCGACTCCCTTTTGCTCCAGCAGCTTAATCACCAGTTCTGCGCCTTTCATTATGTATCCCCTTTGCTCTTCGTACTTGAAGCTGCAGCGGTTTATGAATACTAATCCGGCACCGCTTTGGACGCTGGACGGGCGGGGGTAAACCCCGCCCCTACGTTTTCATCTACCCTGCAACCTTAATTAGGTTGAGCTCTAAATTTTCTATGTTGTTGTCAGTACAACAAAACCTTTCTTGAATTTTCCGGGGACCTTAAAACACAAAACCCCCGGACCTTTCGGTGCGGGGGTTTTGTTGAGAATTTTTTTGCTGCTTAAAATTCCAAACGCGAGCCCCCGCAGTGACTAATCACCACGATTACGAGGACCACAATAATGTTCAGAATAGAAGCTAAACGCATTTTTTAATTTTAACTCTTTGGTTAAGTATTTTACTTCGGCGGTGTTTTTACGTTAGATGCCGAAAATTTATGCCTATAGAAATAGCCGTCTAACCATCTTAAGTCAACAGATATTTTTGCTTTTGGCCTATTTTTGTAAAAAAATTACAAAAGCTGCATTTTTAGGCAGAATAGCCTTCGGCTTCTGGACTGAACAACCAGACCAAGCCAGACTCTTAGTGTTAACTGCCATATTTTATTGAGTGTTATGGATCAATTAGAGCTGTTTGACTTACCCAATCCTTGTATTGGGGTTTGCGAAAACAACAGCAGAGGTTATTGCCTCGGCTGCTTGCGCTCGCGTGACGAACGCTTTAACTGGCACAATAAGCCTGTGGCTGAACGCTCGCACATTCTGAAACTACTGGAGCAACGCAGAACCCGGCGTGATGCCAAACTGGCTCAACTTGCTGCTGAGAAAGCGGCCCAGCAAAAGCTGGATTTGGGCGAAACTCCAGCTATAGACGACAGTATTCCAATTATTTGGGATTTAGAGCTCTGATATTGGATTGGAATTAAACACCGGCGGAGTGTAGGGGCCGCGGCTTGTCCCGGCCCGTCCATCTGTTCCGCGTTGTATTTGGGTGTGGAATACCACGGTATCGTCACCACGGGCGGGGATAAATCCCGCCAGTGTGAGTTGTTGATTTAAACCCGGGCTGTTGGCACATTAGCGCAGTTGCTGCGGGGTCTTTGCCAGTTTTCTGTGACTATCTGCTCCGACTGTTTTACCAGTTCACCCGCAATAAACTCATACACCATAGCCAGATAGGCATAACCTATGGTTTCGTCTGAGCCTTCGTCAGTCAGGCAATGTTTATAGTCTTTGTCGGTTAAGGGCACTTTGATGGCGCCACTAAACCAGTTCGCTTTCAGCGGGTATTGTGTTTCGCTGAATAACAGCTGCGGGTCTATATTGACCACAGCTTCGCTTGTACAGTCTTTTTGCTGCAAGGTGTTTAAAAACAACTGCTGACCTTTTAATTCCCAAACGCCTTTATAACCACGCTGATCGGCGGCACAGGCCAGCTGATTTTGCAGTTTCAGCCGGATTTCGTCAGACTGATGCAGTTTATTCAGCGGGCTGCTGTCCACCTCATGGGGCACACCATCCACGATAAATTGATCAGCCACAGGGATAGCCGCAAAAGTAACAGTGCTGAACCACAACAATAAACTGACGCAAAAATAGCGCATTGAAGCTCCTTAGTTATGGTGAGTGAAGAGTGCGCCGGATCAGCAGGTTAACACCTTTTGTTTCGACAGTGACCACTCTTTAGTTGTAGCCCGAATTAATCAGTCCTTGCAACCAATCGATAAAAACTTTTAGCCTGCGGCTGAGCTGCCTTCGGTGTGCATACAACACAGAAATGGGCATAGCAGCGGCCTGATACTCTGGTAACACTTGCACCAGCTTGCCTTGTAACACCAACTGACGCACAGCCACTTCCGGCAACTGAATAATACCTAAACCAGCCAGACAAGCCGCTGTGTATGCTTCAGCGTTATTAACAGTGATAGCGCCTGACATGGGCAGGAACCTGATTTTTCCATCCTGACGATATTCAAAACCATCAGGTTTACCTGCCAGTTGCTGACTGTAAAACACTAAGTTGTGACTGTTTAAATCGTCCAGAGTTTCAGGCATACCAAATTTCTGCAGATAAGCCGGGCTGACACAATTCACCTGCGGCAATAACGCCAAAGGCCTGGCGATCAGGCTACTGCTGGTTAGTTGCCCGATACGGATCACGGCATCAAAACCTTCAGCTATTAAATCCACCCGCCGGTCTGTGCTGCTCAATTGAATATGCAGTTGCGGATGCTGGGCTAAAAACTCTGGCAGGGCTGGGATCACCGCTTCCCGCGCCAGGTTTGTGGGCATATCAATGCGTAATACACCTTTAAGCTGTTCAGGTTGTTGCTGAAACAATTGCTGCAAATCATCAAAATCAGCCAGCAGCTCAACACAACGCTGGTAATAATTGTTGCCGTCCTGCGTAAGCTCTACTCTTCTGGTGGTACGGTTTAACAGCCGCACATTCAGTTGAGTTTCCAATTGTTGAACCGCTTCCGACACTGAAGTTTTTGGCAAACCCAACTGTTCAGCTGTGCGGATAAAGCTACCCAGCTCTGCCACGCGCTGAAAAATTTGCATCTGCTGAATTCTGTCCATTCCCACCCTGCCTTTTTCTTTACAAGAAACTATCCGCAAATAACGGATAGTGATTCCGTTTATTCATTATTTATCCGGATTAAATCAAACAATACACTGCAGTTGTTGAATTAGCCAAACTTAACCACAGAGGAAATAACATGAGTCAGAAAATCGCTTTAATTACAGGTGCCAGCCGCGGTTTAGGAAAAAATGCCGCTTTAGCTTTAGCCAAAGCAGGTGTCGACTTAGTGCTTACCTACCACAGCAAAGCGGACGAAGCTGCAGCTGTAGTGGCAGAAGTTCAGGCCTTAGGCCGCAAAGCAGCTGCCATACAACTTGATACCAGCAATGTATCGTCTTTTGCTGGCTTTTCAGCACAATTAGCTACCCATTTGCAGCAAATATGGCAGCGCGACCAGTTTGATTTTTTAGTCAATAACGCAGGTTTTGGCATTTATGCCGCACTGAATGAAACCACAGAGCAGCAGTTTGACGCTTTGATGAATGTGCATCTCAAAGGTGTATTTTTCTTAACTCAGCAGCTGTTACCTCAGATTGCAGATGCTGGCCGTATTCTGAACTATTCATCTGGCTTAACCCGCTTTGCTTTGCCAGGTTATGGCGCTTATGCCGCGATGAAAGGTGCAGTTGAAGTATTAAGCCGCTATCTGGCGCTGGAATCAGGTGCGCGTGGTATCAGGGTCAATACGCTGGCGCCTGGTGCTATTGAAACTGATTTTGGCGGCGGCGCTGTGCGGGATAATGCGGATATTAATCACTATATTGCCTCACAAACTGCGTTAGGCCGGGTAGGTTTGCCTGATGATATTGGTGGTGTGGTGCAAATGTTATTGTCAGAACAAAGTGGCTGGATTAACGGCCAGCGTATTGAAGTTTCAGGCGGTATTCACCTGTAAAATGCTCTGTTGCAGGGCCGCTTCCTTAACGGCCCTGCTTTTATTTCAGCTGAAGACAAAAGGATAGATTGCACCTTGGTGCCCTGCTGGTTAGAGTGAAGCAATTCTACCTGCAGAGACATGGATTTTTGAGTCAGTCCCCAAGCGCTTCGACTACAGAGCTGCAACAAAAGCTCAGCGAAATTCGCCATCAGTTTACGAACTCCTTATGGCGCAGCTTTGCGCTGATTGCGCTGGTTGCTGTACCGCTTTCGATATTACGTTCCTTTAATACCGGTTGGCTGGCCGTGTACACAGTGCATGTAGTGGTGGGCATTTTGCTGGTGAGCGGTGCTGTGGTTTGCCATAAAATGCCTCTGCGCTTCAAAGGCAGTGTGCTGATCCTGATGTTCTGGGCTGTGGGGTTGCCCGGCGCTTTAACTTTTGGTTTTGCTTCACCAGGCATTTGGTGGCTGGTATTAAGTTGTCTGGTTGCTCATGTGTTGTATCAGGCCAGAGTGGCGCTATTGTTAGCTCTGGCGACCTTTTTAAGTATGATTGGCACTGCCTTTGGCTTTATGTCGGGCTATTTATCTATTCCGGTCAGTATCAGTCGTTATGTAGCCGAGCCAGCTTCCTGGGCCGCTTACATCATAGTGAACTGCATCGTATTTTTTGTCGTGGTTCGCACTTTTATCAGCTATACCGAATCATTACAGGCCACCACCCAGCACCAGTTCCGGCAGTGGATCGATGATTTGCCTATGGGGGTGGTGGTGCTGGGCAAAGATCAGCACCCTTACTACAACAACAAAGCGGCTCAAGAATTATTAGGCCCGAAACCTGAACAGCCTTTGGCTTTTATGGCCGGCACTAACAAAATATATCCGGCAGAGCAAATGCCAGCAGTGAAAGCTTTGGCAGGTGAAATCAGCCAGACTGAAGATATGGAAATTGAGCAGGATGGGATTCGCCGTCATATGCAGGCCTGGGGCCGGCCCGGTTACAACGAACACGGTGAACTGACCTTTGGTATAGCAGTGTATGAAGATATCAGCGCCCGCAAACAGCTGGATTTACTCAAAAACCGTTTTGTGTCTACGGTAAGCCATGAACTTCGCACACCTTTAACTTCAATTCATGGCGCTTTGGGTTTAATTTTGGGCAACGCGCTGGGTGAACCAGAACCTAAAATTCGCGCCATGCTGGAACTGGCTGAACAAAACAGCCAGCGCCTGATCCGACTGATTAATGACATTCTGGATATGCAAAAAATTGAAGCTGGCCAGATGAATTTCCATTTCGCCAAAGTGCAGTTGCAGCCGTTGTTGCACTGCGCTGTCGATCAAATGGCTGGTTATGCCGAGCAGCATCAGGTGACTATAGAACTAGGCGCTGTACCTGATGATGTATGGGTATGGGCTGACAGCAATAGGTTGATGCAGGTGTTGGCGAATTTATTGTCTAATGCCGCGAAGTTTTCTTTTGCCAATACGACAGTAAAAGTACAGGTGCAGCAGCAGGACGGACAAGTCCGTATTGCCATCATCGATCAGGGGCCTGGCATAGATGAAGAGTTTAAAAGCCTGATTTTCAGGCCGTTCAGCCAGTCTGATACCTCAGATGTTCGTAACTTTGGTGGCACAGGCTTAGGTTTGAGTATCAGTAAGTCAATTATCGAGAAGCACAACGGCAACTTGTCGTTTGAAAGCGAGTTAGGCAAAGGCAGTAGTTTTTATATCGATTTGAAAGCAGGGGCAGAACTTAACTCCGCCCCTGTTTCCTAGCCTTTAGTTCTGCCAGATTTGCAGCTGGTGAGCGTTCAGCTCTGGTGTTTCATCTTCCTGCCAGCTGACCTTCAAACCTGCTGGCACTAAATCAGCTGGGACAGCCATAGTTTCAGCGGACAAGTTCAGCAGCATCAGGCTTTGTTTATCACCTAAAGACCGGACAATTTTCAGCAACTTACCATCAGCTAAAAACTCTGCTTTGTAATCCCCTGCTATACCAAACTCGGCACGTTCGGCTTTTTGTTTAATCAGGAATTTATACAAAGACCAGACAGACTTCTCATCAGCCTGCTGTGCAGCCACGTTATTTGGGCCTTGTTGCTGAGCCGTCAGAAATGGTGTCCACCAGCTGCTTTCAGCCTGAGGCGGGAATAAATCATCGCGTTGCACCCAGATTTTTTCTGCTGTACTAAAACCTGCCTGAGGGCTGTTATCCCAGAACATCGGCGAGCGGCGGTGTATATGCTCTTTGTCGGACGCCTGAGTTAACGCAATTTCTTCACCGTAATAGATATAAGTGGTGCCCGGAGAGCTGAACAATACAGCTGCTGCCAGCTTAGCTTTGTTAAAGTTTTGCTCTAACTGCCAGCTTAAACGTGGCTGATCGTGGTTGGTCAGGAAAGGGCTGAAGAACTCCATAGGCGCTGATGTGGTTTTACGTTGTTGTAAGTTTGCCATCAGCAGGTTGTCTGCTTGCGTGGTGTTTTCCTGCTTCATAGTGCCAAATTCGGCATTTTGTTTGCCAGCGTTTAACAGCTCCAGCACTTTGTAACCAAACTCAAAATCAAAACCAGCGTCCAGACCTTTACCATCGCCCCAGTATTTAGCAGCTATAGGTAAGTCGACCCAGGCTTCAGCCACCAGATAAGCGTCTGGTCTGACACTTTTGACGTACGCTGTAAAGTCGACCCAGTAGTCTATAGTGCCTTGGGTATCAGCTCTTTGTTGTGGGCCATCTTCGTGCACATAACGCACTGCATCTAAACGGAAACCTGCCACACCTTTATCCAGCCAGAATTTGGCCATCTTTTTCATTTCGGCAACCACATCAGGGTGCTTTAAGTTCAGATCAGGCTGCGAGGCACCAAAAGCGGCGTAATACCAGGCTTTGCGTTCTTCGTTATAGTGCCAGACGGTTTCTGGTTTAACTTCAGTGCTCCAGGCCGGGCCCCAGCCATCTGTGGGCAGTTCATCACGCCAGACAAAATAGTCAGCATAAGGCGCTTCACCTTTGGCAGAGCGCTGAAACCAGTCATGTTTATCAGAGATGTGGTTAATGACTAAATCAAGGATAATATTAATGTTTTTCGCTTTGGCAGCCTGCACCAGCTGTTCAAAATCCTGCATAGAACCATAGTCTTGTTCTACTTCGTAAAATTCGGTGAAGTCGTAACCGTGGTAAGAAGGCGCTTCGAAGATAGGGGTTAACCAGATGGCGTTGATGCCTAAATCCTGCAGGTACGGCAGCTTGGCTTCTATGCCTTTAAAATCACCTGTGCCATCGCCATCTGTATCGTAAAAACTGCGGGGCCAGATTTGGTAAAACACTGCGTCCTGCCACCAGGGTGCTGCTGCGGTTTGGGTCACAACAACCGGAGTTTCAGCAACAGAGCTGGTTTGTTCAGGTGCTTTGCCGCAGCCCGTTAAAGCGACGGCTAAAGCCAGCGCCAGCAATGATTTATTCAGCATTCGAAGATCCCTGTTTTTTGAGTTTGACCCAGCTTAGTCAAATTCAGGCCACAGGGCCAGACTGCATACGAATGCACCCGACCTGGGCATTCGATTTAGCGTTAAATCAGCTACTGGTTGGTTAATCTCTTGCCAAAGGAAATAGCGTAAGCCGGAGATCGCATTTGCAACACTCTGTCTGCACTGGCCCGCACACCGGCGCTTAGTACATTGGGATCGAAGTTAACCACAGTGCAGGCTTCGCCACCTTGTTCTGTTATAGACAAGCGCCCTATCTCCAGAGTTGTACGCTGTGTTGGCCATAACACTGAAGGGTCGGTTTCAGTATCGCCCGCTTCCCCCAGCACCAACTGCATAGTCCAGTGGGTTGGGCCTTTAGCTAAGCGATCAGAAAGCCGCTTTTGCAAAAAGTCTGTCGGTGGTGCTTTTATTTCAGCTTGCGTTAAACCTTTGACGCCATCCTCAGGCACAAAATGCCAACGCACTTTATGCTCCACGCCGCTGTTGTCTTTGATAAAAAAGGTGTGAATACCAAAATAAGACGTGGTGGCGTAACTCCATGGCGGCGAGTTTTTTGCTAAATACTCAGCCTGAGCTTGGGTGTCTGGATGAGCGGCACGAAAAGCCTGAGTTTTCGCCAGATCGGCCTTTCCTGTGGCTGGGTCAGGAATTTGGGTTTGCAATAAGCCTAAAAAATTCTCCGGATCTTTAGCGCCAAAAACAGGAGTAGTTAACATGGCAAAATGCTGAAGTTCACCCTTTGAGCTTTTCAGCTGCACACCTAAACCACGCGGAGAACGGGCATTTTCCGGCGCATTTGGGTTGCCCCCAGCCATAGAAAAACGTGCAGTGACAGGCACTTTCTCACCAGATAACCAAAACACTGAGCTGAAGTTTTTAGCCTCAGGTAAAGCCTGAAAACTACCAACAGCACAAAAGCCTTTAGCATGACCTTTACGTTCGCCTTTATGTTCACCAAAAATTTTGGCAAAGACGTCAATAAACTGGTTAGGAGTAGCCTGTTCCGCGGCTTGCAAAGCAGGGCTTAAAGCCAGCAATAAAGATAAAGTTATTTTGTTCATCGATCATCCTCTTGAAGCACTGCAATAGATACAGCCAACAGAGACAGGGCGATCAGTGAAAAACTTTCAGAGTGGGCGACAGACTACTAAAAACAAATGAAAAAAATGGCCCGGAGCAATTTTCACTCACATCGTCCATGATGTTCGCCTACGGCAGCTCACACTGTGAAAAACGGCTATCCTGCCGTTTTTTTAACATCGGAGCGAAGCGACGATGGCCCGGAGGGTGCTCTGCAGCACAGCAGAGCATAAAAAAATGGCCGCCGAAGACAACAAAACGGCAGCCACTGGGAAATCAGGATTTTAACTGCTCAAGCTGTGCAGCCTAAGTCTTATAAAATACCTGAAATTGAACGCATCAAACCTTTTACTAACTCTGGTTCGGCGTCAGCGTATTCCATATTGACCTGGTTAGCTGAAGACATAATGCGGGTCTGGTAACGTTTCCATTGTGTTTCTTCAGTGGATGTCACATTTTTATAGCCGCTGTTGCCTTGTTTCAGGCTGGCTCTGTTTTCTTCCAGCACTACTACACCTTTTTTCGCCCGCTCAGAAATTTGCAGGTCAGTGACTATGCTGTAATGCACGTCTTTCACCATAGCGTCAGCTGCTAAACCAATTAAAGCACCAGCTACAGTAGCACCGGCACGGCCACTGCCACTGCCAAACTGGTTACCTATAGCACCACCGACCAAAGCACCACCAAAACCGCCGCCAAAGGCTTCATTCTGAGCGCGTAAATCAGTTTGGCCAGCCTGTAACACATTGGCTTGCAACAAGAAATTGGCTTGTTCCGGATCACGCACTACACGGTAGCCTTTAGACTGCACCGCTTCGATGATCTGAGGCTCTATCGATAAACCCTGTTTATCAGAAGTATTACGCACCTGGATAAATACAGTACGTTTATCATCTGCTACCGGGTCTAAAAAGATGGTGTCACTCATCTTGGTCTGAACTTCCAGATTACGTTTGCTGATTGCCGTATGAGTGGCAGAACAGCCTGACAACACCAAAGCTCCCAGAGCTAAAGCGGCAACAGCGATTTTCATTTTCGACATATAAAACTCCATAACACTCAATGAGATTAGACCTGCATAGTTTAACGGACAGCGCGTTACAGACCAAAGCGAAGTGTTCATTCATCATGTTAAAAGATGTAACAGATTATGCCGTTTTTGCTTTTGCTGCCGTTTTAACAGGAAGTATAAACTCACTCGCTGAATTACAGATGAATTAGCGGAACAACGCCACTTCTTCAGGTGTTAAGTAACGGTATTCGCCTTCGGCTAAATCCGGGTCCAGTGGCAAAGCGCCAATTTGTTCGCGGTGCAGCTTTTCGACTTTATTGCCTATAGCTCCAAACATACGTTTCACCTGGTGATAACGACCTTCACTGATCGTCAGCAAGACTTGATGTGGATCGATGATTTCCAGCTTCGCAGCTTTAGTTAAGTCTTTTTCACCACGTAACATAATACCTGCAGCAAATTCCGCAATGACGGCTTCAGGCACAGGGTCGGCCAGCCAGACTCTGTAGGTTTTAGGGCAGTGATGTTTAGGCGAACTGATTTTATGTGACCACTGACCATCGTCTGTGATCAGCACCATACCAGTGGTATCTAAATCCAGCCGGCCCACTGTATGTAAACGCTCCATCAAAGGTTCGTCCAGTAAGGTAAACACAGTGTTGTGGTCCGGATCTTCAGTCGAGCAGATATAACCCGCAGGTTTGTGCAAAACTATATAACGCAAGCCTATCAGCTGCAGTTGTTCGCCTTCTAAAAACACCTGATCGGATGCTTTGAGCTGCAAGGCCGGTTGTTTGGCTATTTCGCCATTCACTGTTACCAGCTTTTGACGTATTACTTTACCGGCCTGACTACGAGTCAGACCGGTGCAATCACATATAAACTTATCTAAACGCATCTTTGAGTTTCCCAACTGTTCTGCTTTTAGTGTAACCAGATAAACGACCAGACTCCACCTACTTTGGCTTTGTATCTGCCTTAGCCGATGCAGGCACCTGCACTTCAGACAGTTTCTGGTCTTTTAAATGCCAGCGTAAGATCCTGTTGTTATTGGTGTCGGCTATAAACAGCTCACCATTAAACACTGCTAAACCGCCAGGTTCATTCAGTTCAGTGCCTAAACTAAGCGTCATCACCTGCTGCTTGTCTAAATCCAGCAATCTGATTTTATGGTTGTAGGTATCAGCCACTGCCAAAGTATTTTTATCCAGCGCCACCACATCTTTATTGTGTTGTAGCAAAGCCCGTTTAAAACCACCATCCTTTAAACCAAATTCAAATAAGCCCTGCCCGACTAAGGTATCAACTTTACCCGAGCTTAAATCGATTTGCCGCACTGCACTGGCTTCGGCGTCAGCCACCCACAATTTATTGCCTCTTAAAGCTAAACCACTCGGCTGATTAAACGCAGCATCCTGACGTTTGCCGTCCAGCAAAGCTTCCTGCCCTGTGCCTGCAAAGAGGTTCAGCGCTGAGCTTTTTAAATCCAGAGTCCAGATTTGATGGCTACCCGCCATAGCGATATACAAGGTGTTGTTATCCAGCGCTAAATCCCATGGGGAACGCAGCGATACTTCAGTTGGCGTTGAACCCGGAATTAAACGGCCTTGCGCCAGCTCGCCATTGCCCGCAATAGTACTGACCTGAAAGCTAGTTAAGTCGATACGACGAATGGCATGGTTGCCGGTATCAGCAACATACAAAGCGTTGTTAGCCAGCACCAAGCCCTGAGGCGAAGAAAAAGCGCTGCTGTCGCTATGACCATCTTTTAATTCAGCTATGCCAGTGCCTAAACGTTTCACCAGCTTGCCCTGATGATCCATCAGCACTATTTGATGATGTAAGGTATCGCTGATGGCGATATAACGCTCATCTGCAGTGACAGCGCCTGGCGCCGCCAATACAGTGTTGAGCGGGTCCAGTAATTGAATAGGTAAAGGAGTAAGGTTAGGTTCACCTTTAAACTCAGCTAATAGCTGTTTAATAGCCTGATCCAATACATCGTATCGACCTTCACCGGACGTTTGCCCAACATACTTGCCGTCAGGCCCTATCAGGACAAAAGTAGGCCAGGCACGCACGGCATAAGAGCGCCATAACTGAAACTCCACATCATTGACCACCGCATGTTGCATACCGTAACGCCGTACTATGGAGGTTAAAGTGCTTAATTGTTTTTCGTTTTCGAATTTAGGCGAATGCACAGAGATCACAGCCAGCTGGTTGCCATATTTTTGTTCCAGCTTGTGTAAATCAGGGATCACATGAATACAGTTGACGCAGCCATAGGTCCAGAAATCCAGCAATACCACTTTGCCTTTTAGTTGCTGCATGGTTAAAGGTTCAGTCACATTCAGCCAGGGTAATCCGGCAGGGAACTCAACACTGTTGGTGCGGGCCGAAGCTTTGGCCAGGCCAAAGGTTAAACTACAGGTCATGACTAAAATCCAGATTATTAGTTTAAAACGCATTCGTGACTCCTGGTCAAACAACTCATCCACTATATAGAACGTTCTTAACATGAATTTCGTTCATTGTTTTAATTAAACAGGCACTGATTAACCTGAGTTTAACGATAGATTGATGACAGCGACGGATTTTTGGTTGCTTTTTGCCACGGATTTCCTCTATCTTGCTGCTGCACCAAGGTGTAACTTCTGCGACTTCCAGGCTCATTTTTGTCTTACCAATGAGTCAGCAGATAGATAAGGTCCCAAAAAACTATAACTAATATAAGAGATAAGCATGACTAACTCGACAACACGCGGCAGCTGGGGTTCGCGTATCGGATTTATTTTAGCGGCAGCAGGCTCTGCAGTGGGCCTTGGCGCGATCTGGAAATTCCCTTATGTAGCTGGTGCCAATGGCGGCGGCGTTTTCTTATTGGTGTACCTGGCCTGCGTATTTTCTGTCGGTGTGGTGATGCTGCTGGCAGAAATGATGATTGGCCGTACTGCCAAAAAATCCGCCACTTCAGCCTATCGTGCTTTAGGCAAAGGCTACTGGCATATAGCGGGCTGGCTGTCCGTCCTTGGGGTGTTTTTAATTCTGGGCTTCTACTGTGTGGTAGGAGGCTGGACTATTGCCTATATAGTACAAAGCATTCAGGGCACAGTGTTGACCACAGACGCTAAAGTATTGAGTGATACCTTCACTCACTTTATTGCTAACCCCACTTCTTCGTTAATTTATACCGCCTTGTTTATGATCATCACAGCAGTGATCGTGATTGCAGGGGTACAATCTGGTATTGAACGTATTTGTAAAATTCTGATGCCAGCCCTTTTTGCCTTGATGCTGGTGATGGTATGGCGCAGCCTGACTCTGCCAGGTGCCATTGAAGGGGTGATTTATTTTATTACTCCGGACTGGAGCAAACTGAGCATTAAAATGGTGCTGGATGCTTTAGGCTTAGCCGTATTTTCATTGTCTGTAGGTGCTGGTTTAATGGTGGCTTATGGCTCTTATTTAAGCCCTGAAACTAAGGTAGTGAATGCTGGTTTATGGATTGCTGGCCTGGCGACTTTAGCCTCAGTCATGGCTGGTTTAATGATTCTGCCCGCTGTATTTGCCTTTAATGTCGACCCGGCAGCAGGCCCTGGTTTAACCTTTATCACCATGCCAGCGCTATTCGCGCAAATGGCCGGCGGTCAAATACTGGCGTTAATTTTCTTCAGTTTATTGTTGTTCGCTGCTGTCACTTCATCCATTTCTATTCTGGAACCTGTAGTGGCATTCCTGATTGACGAATACGGCATGCAGCGTAAAACAGCGACTATAGCTGTCGCTGTAGTGAACTATACAGTGCTGGGTATTCCTGCTGCTTTGTCCTTTGGCGGTGGTATGGAAAGCTTTACTATTTTCGGAAAAACCCCATTTGATGCGATGGACTTTATGGCCTCTAATGTGCTGATGCCTTTAGGTGGTATGTTTGCTGCGACTTTTGTTGGCTGGCGGGTATGGCCACAAATTAAAGCTATTCTGGCAGGTGAAGTACCTGCAGCTGTGCAGAAAATTTACTGGTTACTGGCCGCTGTGGTTTCTCCGGTGCTGATTGCTATAGTAGCCATCATGACCATTAAAGGCAGTTGAGCCCGAGTGAGTACTATAAAATCCGGAGTTCCGTTGACGAAACTCCGGACAACCACCAGACCCGTCATGTTGTTGCCCGGCCTATTCTGGCTAAAGCAGTAAACAGGCAAGGATTGAGACCATGATAAAAAAAGACTACGTATGGCCCTTGATAGGATTGGCCGCTGTAGCGTTTTCTGTCTATGTGCTGATAGAACAGCTCAAAGGTATTTCGTACGACGATGTAGTCCGCAGTTTAGAAGCTATTTCTTTGCATGGCTGGCTGATGGCCGCATTAGCTACTGTATTTGCTTATGTCGCCTTAGCGGGGTACGACCGGCTGGCGTTATCCCATCTGCGTAAAAAAGTATCCTGGACCTTTATTTCCGTAGCCTCTTTTACTGCTTATGCCATAGGGCATAACCTGGGTGCCTCGGTATTTTCTGGTGCAGTAGTGCGCTACAGAGCTTATCGTTCGCAAGGCCTGACAGCAGCAGAAGTAGGTATTCTGGTCGCATTTTGCTCTTTTACTTTTGCTTTGGGCACCATAGTTTTAGCTGGTATTGTATTGTTGATTGAGCCAGGTTTACCTGCTTTGTTTCACAGTGCCTTGCCAGAGTGGGTCGCCTTATTTCTTGGCGGCGCTATGTTACTTCTGGTGGCCCTGTATTTGTGGGGCAGCTTTATGAAAAAACGCTGCATCAATTTATGGACCATCAAGCTGGAGTACCCACGTTTTTCGCTGATCTGTAAACAACTGGTGGTAGCACCACTGGAGTTATTAGCAGCTGCGGCCATTATTTATTACGCCTTACCAGAACAAAGCAACCCGGGTTATTTTATGGTGTTGGGTATCTTCCTGGCCTCTTTTTCAGCCGCCTTGCTGTCTCATGCCCCTGGTGGTTTAGGTGTGCTGGAAGTGATGTTTTTATTGGCCTTACCCAATGTAGACCCGGCTGATGTGATAGCGGCTTTACTGGTTTTCCGTTTATTTTATCTGTTAATCCCTTTTGCTATTTCACTGATTTTTGTGGTCTGGTTTGAACATGATCAACTGCTGCAAAAGTTGAAAGGAAAAAAAACCGCCAGCTGAGCAGACCAATAAGTGCGGGGCCAGCGCACAAACAGGATGTTTTATGAAGATCACTCTGTTCCCTGCAGCACTTTGCGCCGTGCTAAGCGGCTTATTCTCTGCAACTTTAGCTGCGGCTCCTTTACCTGAGATTCTGGACTACTACCCTGAATGTTTTTCCGGGCAAACTGAGTTAGCCGTTGCCAGTGTCCGGCTTAAAACGGATGATCCAATAGCGGGGTTAAGCGCTGCACCAGGTTTCCAACAGCTATTGCAACAGCTTCAGCAAAAGGCTGCAGCCTCAGGCGCTGAAGCTCTTACCATTGAAAAAATAGAAAAAAGCGCTCCTGTTCAGTTCCAGAATCGTCATAACGATGACCACACTGCGACGGTAAAAGTAAGTGCAAAGTTGCTTCATTATTGTGCTGACAATAAAACCCTGAGTGAGCGCCAGCCGCCCTACAACTCAAGCGGGAACAAAATTATAAAAAGTACCAAACTCATTTCAATAGCAGCAAAACAAATAGTGATACAACATGACACCCCTGCGGATCTTTATAAAGATCCGGCCAATTACATAGTGTCAGTTCAGCAGGGGGTTGCAGGGGTATTACCGGGCCAGAGCAAAGCTCAGGTGATGGCGTTATTAGGACAACCTTCAATACAAATCCAACTGAATAATCAACAGCAAATGTGGGGCTATGGTCGTAAACTCTGGCTGACCTTTGCAGACACCTTGCTTTGGATTTCAACAGACTCAGATTTGCTGTCAAACTACGCTCTGAATCGTATTGATTTACGCGACGCTTACGACAACACCAACTGGAGCATTGAAGGCAAAGTTCCGCTAAAAAGCCGGGAATCTGTAGTGCTGGCCACACTGCCGGGCCAGTTTCAAAAACAAGCCGGATACTTGGTACAACAGCAAAACCAGCGTCAATTAGCTCTGCAGTTCGAAAGTTTTAAGAACAACAACTCCAATACAACAGAACAGCTACTGACAGGTTTTACTTTATCCGGAGCAGAAAAAACAGCGGCTACTACAGCAACTTACTCATCACAGCCTATCCAAAACTGGTTACAACAACTAAAAGGCAGCCCTGATCCAGGCTCTGATCTAAACAGTCTGCAATCTCAGGTTCCTGTTCATCAGTTGCACAGAGGTACAGACGGCAGTTGGCTGCTGGTCGGAAATTATCTGTCATTGCAGTACAGCCATGAGCGACTGGCTAAGCTGCATTTGGGTGAATCCATGTTTGGCCAACACGATACCAAAGAGCTGCATCAGCTGATTGTGGCCGCTGGCTACCCGCTGACCAAAGCTGAGTTTATGACAAAGTACCCGGATGCTTTTGATTCTGGGTATGAACTACAGCTGTATCTGGACGATAAAACTCTGGTTGCGGTGTTTAATTCTGAAGCAGAGACTGCAGTGATCGAAGAATTAACCCTGACGCTGAATTAATCATTCATTCGTTTAGGACGTTCGGCTTTGGGCTGGAAAGAGCTGGGCAAGACTTCGATGCCTAGTTTGCGGCCTACTTTAATTAAAATCGGAATAGTTAAAGGGGCAAAAGGCAACACAGCAAAAATCCCTAAGCCTGTGGCTCTTAATACGTCGACCAGTTGATGGTTAGCAAAACGCATTTCAGCCTGAGTAGCTTTGCCCTGCAAAGAGCGCTGGTAGATTTGCAGCATACGTTTGGTTTCTTCGGTTTCTTGCGACAAAGCCATTCTGAGCCGAATCATGCTAAAGCGAATACGCGACATACTTTTACGCCGTTGTAACCGCATAACCCGGATCGGCGCCTTATGCAACCGACTTAACAAATTCATAACCACCTCAACTGCCTGCTCTACGCATTATCGGCTGCTTTGGTGAGACAAGACAGTGTTATTTCACTGGGCAAGATTTCGAATGTTTTTTGCTCGGCACTTGAATATTATTTTCTGTGCAATTGTCATGTTCAGCTATGTCTTTGATCTCAGATCAGTTGCCAGGCGAGCTGAACAAAAAACCAATACTCTTGCTTTCGCCCTGCGCTCTTCATTGACAGAGCATCAAAGTATCTGTTAGTTTTTTATTTTCCAATTCAGATACAATGATAATGTCATGTAACTCATTGCTTAATTAATTTTAGTTACGATGAGATATGATGACGAACAGGTGCGTATTCTGTTTTATCTGAACACCTATTCTGGTGATTGTGAACACCAGTTTTTTTCCCGCGTTGGGCTCAGCTCCTTTTTAGCTCAGGTGTTC
>NZ_JAVDWR010000010.1:0-121244 GCF_031457405.1 Rheinheimera soli
ATAGGCCCTCTGTGTGATGGGGTTTCTCTTGGTCGAAAGATCCGATCATGTGGAGGGCCGTTAGTTCAAATTTTCTTATCCCGAGTTCAGGTTAACTACTATCTACAGCGCTATTGAAAATACGTTAGCATGTAGTTAGTTTTATTTTTTAAGCTATTTGTAAGTTACTGATCCAGTGAAGCTAAAGAGGTGTGTATGTCGTTGTTCTGGAAAGGAGTCTTAGTGGTTGGATTGTTGAATTTATTTATTGCGCAGTCATTTTCTGCAGAAGTTCAACGACAGACCGTATTCAATGCTAGTGATATTGATGGCTATAGCCTGACTCAGGCTAATCGTCTTTGGTTTTTATCAAACAATAAGTTTATGGAAACTGAGTTTGTTAACGGCCAATGGGTGAATCTTCGCTTTATCGTGCCTGATGACAGTGAGTTGCCGTCGAAGTATATTTATGATTTTGCCGTGACGGGTCAACATTTATGGACGATCGAACAGGACAAAATTACCGCTTTTGAACTCTCGGAATCTACTCCTTATATAAAAAATGCGGTAGAGCTGCCACTGGCTTACTCTGTGGGTGAACGTGCAAATATGGTCGCTGCGCTTGATGATTCTGGTGTTGTAAGTCATGGAGCAAACCAATATGTAAACACTGTATCGGTTTTCACTTTAAGTGACGGTCAAATCAGACTTCAGGAGCTGGATCCTCCGCGTTGTGGTTTTCCAACAAACTTTCTTATGACCAGCCAATGGCTGGTCGTGGACTGTGGGTCGAATGAAACTGCAATTTACCGTAAAAATGGTTTGAATTACCAGTTCGAGACAATTCTTGAGGTCGAACCTCTTTATTTAAATCCAGATAGCTCAGCTTTGGTTGTGTACGATGCTGGATTATTCAAAATGATCACCTTAGATCTATCAACTCTGACAGAAATTAGCTCAGTTTCTTCAATTGCAGCGGTTTATCAGAACTCCACAGATTCGTTGTTTCTGGTTGATAAATATGAAAATCAAGAGCCCTCAGCTACCAGACAGGTTATCCGTTTGGACAGCAGTGGACATCTGATTGAGCAATTTAAGTTTTCATCTTTTAATAGAGCTGTCGGGTTAATCGACTATAAAGATTTTTCATCTTTTTTACATAAAGTCGGTGACAGGATCTTTATCGGTTTTGATGAATGGTTGAAAGCCTCTGATTCAGACCTTTATGATTTCAGAGGAAACAGCTGGCAGCACAAGTTGGGAGTCTCTAATCATGTGTCTGAATCCTTTCCTGAAGTAAATGCTGTTGTTTTTGGTGGATTCACTAAACAAATCTGGTTGAATGACTCATCCAAAATGCCTGTTGTTCGTGGTTATGCGCAGTTAATGACTGCTGATTATGAGCAAGTGAATATTGCTGCAACTGCTTATCATCAATACAACTGGTGGTTTGCAGGTATTCGTCACAATACTTTGTACTTGGGGTTATGGACTCCGGAACAGCAGTTCCGACAGATAGAAGTGCCATACCCTCATGGCTTTAGCTCCAGTATTTACGACATGAATTACTTCGAACTTGAAGATACATTGCTGCTACACACTTCAGATGGGATTTTCATAAGTTGTTCAAATGTCAGTAACTTTGAGGCATCTAAATGTCAATCGCTACTTTTGCCTGAGCAGATGCAATACAAAGTGGCAACTAAACATGGTTTACTGGTTTACCAAAAAGCAGCCAGCGAGCCAAGGTTTACCGCTTCAATGTTCGCTCTAACTTCTTCTGGCTTACAGCAAAGCTGGAGTGTTGCTCTGACTGAAAAACAGTTTGAAAGACCACCTCTTTTTTATGTAAAGGATGAAGACCTGGTAGTGGGCCAGAAAGCTCAAATACGACTATCTGATGGAACCGGAACTTTTGTGGAGACTCCTTCAAGCCCGAATTTATCCGGCGATTGTCTTTTCCTGGGGCGCACAGATATTTTATGCCACAGCAACAGTTTTGAGTTCTTCAGATTTAACGAAAACTATACTATTGCCCTTGCCATAAGACCAGGCCAGAATTCATCACTCGTAAATTTGAGAGGTTCTTTACGTCATGCGACTCAAGACGGTTATGTACTGACGTCATCGGAGGACGAACTCGTATGGCATCGTCTGGATCTGCCGGAGATTTATTTCACCAGTAATGACATAGTGGTTGACGCCCTTCAGGACGAGAAAATTACATTAGATTTGAATAATCATCTGACATCGTTAACCGGGTTCGTTGTTAATGCAGATGAAACAGCCAATCCTAATTTGGGCAGTCTGCGTTTTCTTGAGCCTAAAACTGGTGACGCACGCTGGCCACTGAATACATCAAACGATTTGGCTCTGTATAACCCAAAAATCTATCTGAATTTCACCTTCAGCAAAGATATGTGGGATTTAAGTCTACCCTATGAATTTTCTTTGCATAATGTAAATGATACGCCAAGAATTAAATCGGGACAGCTGATTAATAATCTCGATATTGGAGATACTTATATCTTAGATTTTTATGAAGTATTTGAAGACATTGACAGGGATGCTTTGAGTTTCCAAATCTCCACTCTGCCTGCAGGTTTTGTCCGTGAAGACACTCATATTGTGGCTACACCAACTGTGGCGGGCAGTTACAGTTTTACTATTACTGCCACAGACCCTGCTGGTTTATCTGTCAATGCGGCTTTTTCAGGAGTTATTAAAGGTAAAGGAAGTAATGACTCAACTGACAGCTCTGGTGGCGGTTCATTTGGTCATTGGTCTGTTTTATTGCTATGCACTTTAGTATGGATAAGACGTTCGACGCTGAAGTTTTGATCACTGTTACGCAAGAGTTAAGTCAGATTAACCATCTTTTGCCACTGGGATCATCACATTAGATTTGACCCATTTGTTTAGGAAAAGAGTTTAAAGCGATACGGGATAAATCGTTGCAGCAGTAAGTTTTGGTCTAACACAAGCCAGCCTCAGTGCTGGCTTGTTTTATGGCTTTACTCAGCCCAATCCGCAAAATGTTGCACTAAGTAATCAATGGCCAGCCTTGCCCGCAGCGGTAGAAATCGTTTGTTCTGATACACAATCCAGCTATTGGCTCCTTTGCCCCAATACGATTCCAACACAGGAACTAAGCGGCCTTGCTCCACTGCAGCTTTGAAACTACTTTTGGGCATATAGGCAATGCCCAATCCCCGTTCAGCGGCCATCACAACGGCGTGAGCGTTATTACTGCGCCAGCGTCCGCTGACTTTAATACTTTCCGCAGTGCCGGCATTGTTAAACAGCCAATGGTCATTATTGGAAATAATACAGTGGTGGTTTTTTAAATGGGCCGGATGCTTTGGTGTGCCATGTTGCTTTAGGTAGTCAGGGCTTGCGACTGCCATCATGGGCCTGTTGGCCAGTTTTCTTGCCACCAGATTTGAGTCATTTAATTCGCCATAACGAATAGCAAAATCAAAACCGTCATCGACAAAATTTACCATGCGGGTATTAAAATCCATTTCAATGGTCAGGTTGGGGTGTTGTTCGGCAAAAGACATTAATACCGGAGCGACAAATTGCTCGGCAAATGGCCCGGCACCGCTGACTCGCAATGTACCACTGACCTGAAATTGCTGGGAGCTTACCTGTTCATTGGCTTGCTCCAGCCCATTGATCAAATCTTTGCACTGCTGATAGTAGGTCAGTCCGGCTTTGGTTAAGCTGATTTGGCGGGTAGTGCGGGCGAGCAAGGCTGAGCCTAAACGCTGTTCAAGCCGGGACACCTGACGGCTGACATGACTGACACTGCATCCTAGCCGTTTTGCTGCGCTGGAAAAGCCCTGCCCTTCAGCCACAGCCACAAATTCAATTAAACCTTCAAAGTTATCCATTGCTGGCTCCTCGTGTGGTGGTTCTTTATTGTTGCTGTACAGCAAAGATGATTTGCCATATTACCTAATTATCATCTTATGGGAAAAGAAATAAACTGCTTCCGTTGTCAAAACATCAACCGTTAAACAAAGGACATCATCATGAAAAAAGTACTGATAGTTGTAACTAACCATGCCACCCTGGGTACCACAGACCAGGCCAATGGCACTTATTCCCCTGAACTGACGCATGCTTTGCATGTGTTTATGCAAAGTGGGCTGGATTATGAAATTGCGTCGATTCAAGGTGGCAAAGCGCCGATTTATGGCACTGACATCGAAGGTGATGAAGTGAATAGCCAGATTCTGAGTGATGTGAATTTTCAGAATCAGATGAATAACACTGTGCCTGTGCATCAGTTGAACATCGAAGACTACGACGCCATTTTTTACCCTGGTGGTTTTGGCTTGTTATCGGATCTGGCAAGCAATGAAGAGTTCGCTAAGCTGGCCGCATCTCACTACGAGAAAGGCGGGGTGATAGGTGCCGTATGTCATGGCCCTGCAGCTTTATTGCCAATTACCTTAAGTTCTGGTGAAAAATTGCTGGCAAGTCACATTGTCACTGGCTTTACCCGCGAGGAAGAAATCGACTACGGCACTATTAATGATATTCCATATTTAATGGAAGAATCTTTAACCCGCGCTGCTGCGCAATACCGCAAAGTGCAGCCTTGGCAGGTGTTTGTGATTGAAAGTGGCCGTGTTATTACAGGCCAGAATCCGGCTAGTGCTGATGATGTAGCCAAAGCCATGGTTAAACAATTAAGTCATTAAATGATCCGAGGTTCCGCAGCTTAATTGACGCGGAACCTCCCATTTAAACCTGGAGTTTAAAGTCATGGCGAGCAATTTGTTGTTTCCAACCTTGATGCTGACAGCTGGCATAGGTATACCAGTAATGGCGGCGTTAAACAGCCATTTGGGGGCTAAGCTTGGCAGTTCTGCATTGGCGACTGCATTGTTATTTTTTGTTGGTTTTACTCTGTCATTTGCGTTTTTGTTAAAAACAGAAGGTGTTCCAGGCAACATATTTCGCGCCAATATCCCCTGGTATTTTTATCTGGGAGGATTGCTGGTGGCCTTTTATGTATTAAGTGTCACCTGGGTGACCCCTCAGTATGGCGTAGGCAACGCTATTTCTTTTGTGCTCTTGGGGCAGTTGATTGCCATTAGTTTAATTGATCATTATGGGCTTTTGGGGGCGCAGCAATCCTTGTTAGACGGCAAGCGTTTACTGGGTTTAGCCATGATGGTGTCTGGCGTGTTTTTAGTGATAAAACGTAGTGCCTGAGGTTGGATTCTGCTCAACAGAAAGGCAGCCTGTTCCATGCAAAACCTTAGTGTTTTACCAGATAGTTGTGCATTTTTAAGGAAGTTGAGATGACAAAAGTTTATGTCACGGCGGAGTTGTTCGTTCAGCCCCATTGCATTGAAGAAGCGAAGTTACTTTTAAGCCATTTGGCTACTGACTCTGTGCTGGAGGATGGCTGCGAAAGTTATGAAATACTGGCCTGCACCACAGATCTGAATAGATTGTCTACCTGGGAGTTATGGTCAGATAGCCAGGCTGAAACAGCACATTGGCAGACAGAGCATGTGAAAACAACAGTAGAGCAACTACAGGCTTTGTTACAGCAACCTGCTGTCGTTAAAAAATACAGCCGGGTGCAAAACAATGTTGCTGCCATTTTACAATGACAGTTGAAGGTAACCTCACTTGCTGTGCTGTCAGATAGCGGCGGAGTCGCTCCGCTGCTATCTGTATCGCATTTCCCCGTGTTTTCCTGAGTTTTATTCCCCCTTCTTCTGATATTCCCTGAAATTGAACCGCCAGTTTTTTCTTCATCTCTTAGTTGACAGTCTATTAGTCATACAATAGCATGATTTGAGAAATGATAAAAAAATGCCTCGAAGGTCTGTTGTGTTTTGACCGGGAAGGTGTAATAAAACCACGACAAGGGGAGAAGAAGCTCATGTTTAAGCGATCCGTCTTAAGCAGTGCGGTGTCTATGGCTATTGTTCTGATGAGCCAGCCAGTTACTGCAGCGCAGGAAGATAACAAAGCAACAGAAGTAGAAATCATTGAAGTCAAAGGCATACGTGGCAGTCTGAATAAGGCTTTGGGCGTAAAACGTCACAACGAACAAATTGTTGATGCCATAGTGGCTGAAGACATAGGCAAGTTTCCGGATAATAACGTGGTTGAATCCTTGCAACGTGTCACAGGTGTGCAGGTAACCAACCGTGCTTCAGGCGAAGTGGCTGCAGTTTCAATCCGTGGTTTAAGTGATATCACCACTACAGTCAATGGCCGCAATATTTTTACCGCATCGGGCACTGCTGTGGCTTTGCAGGATATTCCTGCCAGTTTGCTTAAACAGGTTGATGTGTATAAAACCCGTTCTGCCAGTCAGATTGAAAGTGGTATTGCAGGTTCTATTGATGTAAAAACCCACAGACCCTTTGATTTTGACGGCGCTAAGTTTATTGCCAATGCCCGTGGTATTTATACCGAACAAAATGAAGAAGTTAACCCCACCTTCAGTGCTTTAGCCAGCAATAACTGGCAGCTGGATTCAGGTCACTTTGGTGCTTTGGTGAACGTCTCTTATTCCAGAATGCGTTATCGAGATCAAAGTGTGACGGCAGGCGCTATGTTGCCTTTTATGACGGCAAACCCTACTGCGCCTTTTACCCCTTATGAGCGTATTTTTCTGGATAAACCT
Organism: Rheinheimera soli; assembly: GCF_031457405.1. Classification (GTDB taxonomy): domain Bacteria; phylum Pseudomonadota; class Gammaproteobacteria; order Enterobacterales; family Alteromonadaceae; genus Pararheinheimera; species Pararheinheimera soli_A. The sequence continues at coordinate 6,644 of NZ_JAVDWR010000010.1, forward strand.
GGCGTGGCTGAGAACCCAATCTGGCAACCAGGCTTGTTAGCAGGTCTGCCGTCCACTAGTGGGGCGACACTGGATATTAATGGTGTGGCGACACCTTATATGCTGAGCCGTGATGCGGTATTCCAAAGCGATTACAACGGTGAACGTGAGCGTCCTGCTGCGAATATTTCGCTGCAATTTGCACCTGATGAAAAATCAGAATACGTGTTTGAGTCCTTTTATAACGGGTTTCGTAATGAAGGTTTTAACAGTCTGCTGTTTTCATTTGCCGACTGGTGGGGCGGTTATGCTGGTATGACTCCGGCACAGGCCACAGCTGCAGCTAATGTGCAGTTGCATCCGGGCACGAACATAGTGAAGTCACGTTCGGTGAACGACCCATGGGTTTTTACCAGTGGTGATTTAGCAACAGGTAAAACCGACAGTTACCTGCATGCTTTGGGTGGCCGTTGGGAATTATCAGATTATATGACGTTGAAATCTGAACTAGTGGTTCAGGACAGTGAATACAACAGCGACTTTTTTGCGATGCGTTTTGTGCGTCCAGGCAACAGCTACAGATTGAATGTCGATTTTAATGACAATGCCGGTATTCCGGGCTTTAACTTTGAAGATAATCCTGCCACTGCAGCAGTGGATGAATCCAGTATGGCGGATCCATCGGCTTACCTGATTGATGGTATGTACGACAACGCCAATAAAGACGAAGGTGATGCGCTTACCTTTACCTCAGATTTGGTGTACCGGCTGGATGGCTTCTTTACCACAATGGAAACTGGTGTGCGTTATGACAAACGGGGGGCAACTACCTCGTTTAGCCGTCAGGATCGCGGTGGTGGTGGTGTTAATGTAGCCACTCTGGATGGTTTGGCTTCGATCAATAGTGGTTTTATGGATGGTGAAGCCAAAGTGCCAACTTCATGGGCTGTGGCGAATGGATATCACCTTCGCGACAACGCAGACGAGTTTCGTGCTTTGTATGGCATGAATAAACTGGATTTACAGCGTTCTTTTGATATAGACGCCACCACTTTGTCTTTGTATTTACAGGGTAAATTTGAAACAGAAGTTGCAGGTCGTGCGTTAAATGGTGAAGTGGGCGCCCGCTACACCGGCATAGACACAGATTCTACCTTCTATCAGGAAAGCGCTCCTGGCACAGTACAAAACACCACGGCGGGTGAAAGCAAAACCCGTAAAATTCTGCCAAGTTTGTCTGCCCGTTATCAGTTGACCGACGACTTACAAGCCCGTGTTGCTTACACCGAAACTTTACGTTATCCGGGTTTTGGTGATTTAAACCCGCTGATTATTTATAACGAAGACGTTACAGGCATAGGCTATGGCACTGCAGGGGGTGGCAATCCTGATTTAAAACCAACAGAATCAAAAAACTACGATCTGTCACTGGAGTGGTACTTTGCTGAAGCCAGTTCTTTGTACGGTACTGTGTTCAGACGTGATATTGACGGTTTTGTGGTAGGTTTCCGCCGTTCAGTCACAGCGCCAAAATCGGCCACTGATCCAACACCTTACAAGTTTGTATTAACTCAGCCATACAATGCCTCTGCCGGGGAATTATCAGGTGCTGAAATTGGTTTGGTCTGGTTCCCTGATTATTTACCTGAAGCTTTGGATGGTTTTGGTGTGCAGGCCAGTTATACCCGCCTGTCTTCGTCACAAACCACACCTGATACTAATAGTGAAGGCGAGATCACGGGCTACAGAGACACCGATCTGTTTGGTGTCTCTGATTCGTCCTACAGTGTGGTACTGGCGTACGATAAAAATGATTTAGGCATGAGATTGTCCTATTCATGGCGTGAAGGTTTCCTGGCGAACTATGAAGCGGCTTTGTTTGCTAATCCGCTGGAAAGGCGCAACAAGTCAGAGGCCAGTATGGACTTTCAGTTAAGCTACAAACTGACAGAACAGTTTGAACTGACGCTGGATGGCACCAACCTGACCAACGAGTTGTATCAGAGTTATTATGGTAATAATGCAACCACAGGCAACTTTGGTACTGCCTTATACAGCCGTACTTTTGCCTTAGGCGTTCGCTACAGCATGTAATCAATAAGCCGTATTTGAACGATAAAACACCGGACTTAGTGCCGGTGTTTTTATTCATACCGCAAAGGTCTGAAACTATGTTCATAACAAATTAACCCAACTCTGACTGTATTAATTTGTTAGCAGTCTGGTATTCTGGATATCCAGCCGGGTATTGCAGGTTTTATCGTTTCTAATGGGAAATGACAGCAGTATGCTGGCAATGCAGAGACAAGGCAAAATATGAAGCAGTGGACCTTATTTGAATTTTCAGCTGGCTCTGAAATCGCGGCTTTAACTGCTAAACAGTTAAAGCGACTGAAACAAATTGTCTGGATTTGTCTGCTTGCTGTTATAAGTGGCTCAGTTGCTTCCGGCCCTCTTTCTTCTGCGGTTTTGTTGACGAGTGCTGTGGGGCTGGCCTGTATTTTAATCTTGCTGCAGCGGCGTAAAATCCGCTTTGCCATTGGCGCCTTGTTGTGGCTGCTGACTTTAATGATCTGTAGTCTGATCAGTATCAACTCAGGTATTTTTGATCTGATGCTTCTGGGTTATCCGCTGGTGCTGGCTTATGCGGCTATGTACAGTGGCCGGCGTTTTTATCTGCTGTTATTTGGTTTTATCCTGCTGTTTTGTTCCTTTTTGGCCCTGGCATCTTTGTATAACTGGCTTTCTTTTAGTCCTGCTGTGGCCACATTAAATACATTTATTACCTTAAATCTTCTGTTGTTGGTCAGTGGTGTAACCATGAGGTTGATAGCCCGGGATACCAAAGATGTGTTGCTGCAGTTAAAACAAGAAAACGAACGGGTAGTGAAATCTCAGCTGGAAATTCAGCGTTTGGCTCAGCACGACCCGCTGACAGGTCTGGTGAACAGAACTCAGTGTGAACTGGGTTTTCAGCGTGCTGTGGCTGCCAGTGCACAGCAATCTGTGGCTTTGTTATTTATTGATTTAGATAATTTTAAACCTATTAACGATGCGCTGGGTCATCAGGCTGGTGATGAAGTATTACAACAACTGGCGGCAATGCTGCAAAGCCAGTTGTCAGAACAGGATGTACTGAGTCGTTTTGGTGGTGATGAGTTTGTGGTGATTATAAGCCAGTGGAAAGATCCGGCTGAGCTTGAACAACGCATTCAAAACTTATTACAGAGTTGCCAACAAGAGTTTGTAGTACAGCAGCATAAAGTTCAGCTGTCAGCTTCTATTGGGGTCACCAGAACTCCGCAAGATGGCACTGATTTTCATCTGCTGTGCAAAAAAGCGGATACGGCTATGTATCAGGCAAAAAAAATGGGCCGTAACAGATTTTGCTGGTATCACTCTGACATGGAGCAGCAACAGCTGGATAAATTTAACCTGATGATGCGCTTGCGTGTGGCGGTAAAACAGCAGCTTTTTACTGTGGCCTACCAGCCGACCTATGATCTAAAAACCAATCAGATCAGTGGGGCCGAGGCCTTATTGCGTTGGTCTGATGCAGAACTGGGGGTTGTTCCACCAGACGTTTTTATACCTCTGGCAGAGGAAACCGGTTTAATTCAGGAGCTTGGGCTTTTTGTGCTGCAAAAAGCCTGTGCTCAGGTAAAGCTATGGCAAGAGTCAGGTTTTCTTTTAGGTATAGCGGTGAATATTTCCGCTATGCAGTTTAAACAAGGTGATTTACCTGCAGTGGTGACACAAGTGCTGGCAGATACTGGTTTAGAGGCGCATTGGCTGGAATTGGAACTGACCGAGTCTGTGCTGATTGATGATACGGCCTTAGTGAAACAACAAATTGATCAGTTGTCCGCTTTGGGTGTGCGCTTTGCCATTGATGATTTTGGCACCGGCTATTCCAATCTGGGCTATTTAAGCCAGTTTAGTCTGAACAGTTTAAAAATAGACCGCTCTTTTGTTGCCCGCATTGGTCACAATGCAAAAGACTTAGCACTGGTCAACGGCATTATTCAGCTGGCAACCAGTTTAGGTTTACATACTGTGGCCGAAGGGGTGGAAGACACACAAAGCCTGGTGTTGCTACAGCAGGCGGGGTGCAGTTGTGCTCAGGGCTATTTATGGTCAAAAGCTGTATCACAGGAAGAATTTGGTTCCTTGCTGGCTCCGTAAACTTGCAGGATCTGCAAAAAAAAGGGCTAACCTGAGTCAGCCCTTCGTTCAACCAGTAATGGTCAGGCTGGTTTCACCTGATGCTCTTCTTCATCATCTTCTAGCATAACTTTGTCATGGCTGTGATCTTTGGCAATCAGCATATAAACCGAAGGCAAAACAAAAAGCGTCATAAAGGTACCTATGGTCATGCCCAGTACCAGTACTATACCAATCGAATTCCGGGCTTCAGCGCCTGCACCTTCAGCAAATATCAGCGGCGTGTGGCCGGCAATAGTGGCGAAGCTGGTCATCACTACAGGGCGTAAACGCAGTACAGAAGCTTCACGAATGGCTTCCAGTTTGGTTCTGCCTTGCTCCTGCAGCTTGTTGGCAAATTCCACCACCAGAATACCGTTACGTGCAATTAAACCCACCAGTGTGACTAAACCCACCTGCGAATAGATATTGAGCGTACTGGTAAAAGCATCTGTGAAAAATGGCATTGGCGCCGGGATCTTCAGGAAGGTAAAGACCAGAGCACCAAAGAGCGCCAGCGGCACTGAACCAAGCAGAATGACGATGGGATCACGGAAGCTGTTGTACTGAGCGGCCAGCACCAGGAATATCATAGTCACCGCCAGCGTAAAGGCTGGCAGGAAGGTATTACCTTCACGTTTTAACTGGCGCGATTCACCTGTGTAATCAATAGAATAACCACTTGGCAGTAACTTCTTCGCTTCAGTTTCGAGGAAGGTTAAAGTTTCATCCAGCGGCTTTATCGTCACACCACTGATTTTCACTGCGTTGAGCTGCTGCATACGATTAATGCTGCGTGGCACTGTGCTGTGGCTCAGGCTGGCGATTTGATCGACCCGGATCATCTGGCCTTCAGGGCCTTTGATATAGAGGTTGGTTAAATCATCCGGTGTTAAACGCTCCAGACGTTTCACTTGTGGTATCACTTTGTAGCTTTGGCCCGACATATTAAAGCGGTTGACGTAGCCACCACCCAATAAAGTGCCCAGATCCTGCACTACATCCCGCATATTCAAGCCTAAATCGGCCACTTTATCGCGGTCAATATTCAGCTGATACTCAGGCTGATCTACTTTCATATCAATCAGCTGGAACGGGAACATACCGCTTTCACGCATCACTTGTTCCAGCTTCAGCGCATAGTCGTAAATTTCTTGTGAGTCCGCAGTAGAGGCAATCACAAACTCAACCGGGAAGTTACCACCGCCTGGCAAGGCTGCAGGTGTAATAGGTAATATCCGTACACCGGATATTTCTGCCAGTTTCTGTTGCACTTCAGGCAGCATTTCAAACACAGTGCGTTCACGTTCAGCCCATGGCTTGGTTACCATGCCACCAAAACCACCAGTCGGGAAAGTGATCTGGAAGGTAAAGTCGGTTTCTGGCACTGACATAAAAGCTTCGTTGACGTATTTGCCGTAATAAGACGACTGATCCACAGTAGAGTTGGCAGGCGAGTCGACTATACCAAAAATAACGCCCTGATCTTCCATCGGTGCCAGCTCTTTGGGTGACATGCTGTATAAAGGCACACAGAGCAACATAATGCCAATCCAGAATACATAAACCCCTGTTCTGTTGTTTAAACTGCTTTCGAGTTTACGACTGTAAAAGCCCTGGAATTTATTGAAAATACCATCCAGTGGTGCTCTGTTGTTGGTATGAGGCTTTAACATGCGGGATGCCATCATAGGCGACAATGTGATAGCCACCACAGCTGAAATAGTCACAGCGCCGGCTAATGTAATAGCAAATTCGCGGAATAAAGTACCGGTTAAACCGCCTTGTAAACCTATGGGCACATAGACCGAAATCAGCGTCACTGTCATCGCAATAATAGGGCCACCTAGTTCACGGGCCGCCACTAAAGCTGCTTTAAATGGTTTCAGGCCATTTTGAATATGGCGTTCAATGTTTTCCACCATAACAATAGCGTCGTCCACCACCAGACCAACAGAGAGAACTATCGACAATAAGGTCAGCAGGTTTAAGGAGAAGCCAAAGACTTTCATAATAAACATGGCACCAATCAGCGACAGCGGAATAGCGATGATAGGAATAAGCACGGAGCGACTGAAGCCTAAAAACAGGAAAATCACTACCACTATAATCAGCAGGGTTTCAGCCAGTGTTTTCACTACATCGTCTATGGCGGCTTCAATATATTTAGTGGCGTCATAAGAGACTTCGCCGGTTAAACCACCAGGCAGTTCGGCCCGGATTGCTTCCATCTCTTTGGTAACAGCTTTAATCACATCCAGCGAGTTCGCATTAGGCGCGACAAAGACGCCCATAAAGACGGCGGTTTCACCTGAATAATTCACATCAACATTGTAGTCGTCGGCCCCGAGTTCAACGTCGGCAACATCAGACAAACGAACTATACCGTCGTTATTCTGACGTAAAATCATGCGTTTAAATTCGTCCACACCTTTCATATCGGTGTTGGCGCGTAAATTCACCTGAGTGTAAGCACCACGGGTTTGACCTATAGTGGCCTGCACATTGTTATCGGTCAGAGCTGCGCGTACATCCGAAGCTGTGATGCCTAAAGCCGCCATACGCTCCGGTTTTAACCAGACCCTCATGGCAAAAGTACGGCCACCTAAAATATCGGCTTTTTGTACGCCGCTGATGGCAATTAAACGCGGCTGTACTGAGCGGCTTAAAAACTCAGTGATCTGGTTTTGCTCCAGGATATCCGAGCTGAAGCTTAAATATGCTGCTGCAAACTCACTGTCAGCTGCTTCAATGGCAATAGCTGGTACTTCGGCTTCTGGTGGCAAATCACCACGCACCTGATTCACTTTAGCGCTGATTTCCGTCATGGCTTTCAGTGGGTCATAGTTCAGATGCAAGTGGGCTATGACAGTAGAAACACCCATAGTGCTCTGAGATTCGATGTAGTCAATGCCACCGGCTGAGGCGATAGCCCGTTCTATAGGCGTGGTGATAAAACCACGGACTAAATCAGCATTGGCACCTATATAAGCTGTGGTAATTTTGATTACAGCTATATCTGAACGTGGGTACTGTCGTACCGTCATATTGCTCATCGACTGGAAACCAGCCAGCAATATCAGCAGGCTGACCACTATGGCCAGTACAGGCTTTTTAATAAAAATATCGGTAAAGTTCATAATCTGCTCATTGTTAATGGCTGGTGATCAATGATTTAGGATGTGAGCCCACATATCAGGTATCAGCTGGTGTTGGCGCAGCTTTAAATTCTGGTGGCTGGGTTTTACTCAGCACCACAGACTGACCATTAAACAACTTAAATGCACCTGCACTGACCACCTGATCGCCGGCTTTTAAGCCATCAATTATTTCAACAAAATCGCCACGGGCTTTGCCTAAACGGATAAATTGCTGGCGAGCTTTTAAGCCGCCTTTATCATCTTTTTCGACCACAAATACAGTGTCACCAAAAGGGGCGTAAATAATGGCTGTGCTTGGCACCACCAGTAACTGATGAGGTTCGGTTAAGGTGACAGTGGCTGAGACGGCCATGCCTGGGATCAACACATCAGTGCTGTTGTCTAAAACTGACTGCACTATGACATTACGGGTGCTGGTATTAATTTCCGCACCAATAGCACTGATTTCACCTTTGACTATCACAGCGCCTTCGCCGACTGACACTTCAACAGGTAAACCCTTGGTAATTTGTGTCAGCCAGTTTTGTGGAACAGGGAAATTTACCCGCACTTTGTTGGTGGCCTGCAACGACACTATGGCTGTGCCGGTTTGTAAATCAGTGCCTAAATCCACCTGACGAATACCAATACGGCCATCAAAAGGTGCACGAATCACTTTTTTCTGCAAAGTGGCTTTTAAGTTATCCACTTGAGCAGAGGCACTGTCGAGTTGTTGTTTGGCGTTGTCTAACTCACTTTGAGTGGCAATATTAGTGCGGCGTAACTGCACCAAACGGTCATAACTTGTTTTGGCTAACTTTAAACTGGCTTCAGCTGAGCGCAACTGAGCTTGCTCGTTAGTGGCTTCCTGTTCAATCAGCACTGTACCTGCTGTGACTTGCTGACCATTGCTGAAACTGATTTTCTTTACCCGGCCCGGCACTTCGGCGGCAATCACAATACCTTCGTCGGCCAGCACTGTGCCTACGGCATTGTAGGTATTAGGCCAGCTTTGTTGTTCCACACTAAAAGTACTGACGTACTCAGGTGGGGGCACAAAAGTTTCGCCTGATTCGATCATGGCTGCAATCTGGCCACCTTTGACCCCTGCAAGTACCATAAACACACAAAGCAGACCCAGAACGGCAAATAAAATGGATTTAAATCTTTTCATAACAGTGACCAGATTAAAAAGTTAATTTAGGACCCAAAAGGTTCAGCATTCAGAATACGACTTTGCTGCACTTTCGGATTAGAACCATCCACAGGCTAATGTCAGATCCTTGTGGTGATCTGATGTATTACTCACACCTTTAGTGGGCAGGCTAGTTTGCCACGTTTTTTTTGAATTTGTGACGATTAGTCATAAATTAATAAAAATTTAAGAAAAATGAAGCTGCGGAGCCCGGATTTTCTAGCCAGAAACTGCTTTTCCAGAGACTTTTAAGCTTTAATCAGCAGAAAAACTGCAGCCATAGTGTAGCGAGCAAAGATGCTTTCACCTATCAAATTATGGTAGAAAATTGTAACCAAATAACGCCAATGTTAAGGCAGTACAGCGGCGACGGGCATGGAATAAAATGGCGGTAAGGGTCGAAACTATGCTCCTGATAAAGCCAGCCAAATGCGGCCTTATCAGGAGTAGCGGTTTTACATACTGATTTGTTGCACCGGATAACCCAGTGTTTCCAGTTCAGTGGTTAAGCGTTTTGCATCTCCTACTACCAGTATGATCATCTCTTTGGTATCCAGATGTTTGGCTGCCAAAGCATTCACTTGTTCTTTACTGATACTGGATACAATTTGATTGCGCTCACGGACAAAATCCGGCGTTAAATTAAACTCCAGAATTTGCGCCATAAAACCTAACTTGGCATTAGGGGTTTCATATTTCAGTGCATCCGATTGATTGATAGCCAGGCGCATAAAGGCCAGTTCATCATCTTGAATACCCTTTTGCCTGAAAGCGTCAATTTCATTGATAAACTGGCGGATGGAATCGACAGTTGCATCAGCTCGTACTGCCGCAGATGCGGTGTAAGTACCCGCAAACTTATCCGCACTAAAGCTGGCGCGGGCACCGTAAGTGTAGCCCTTGTCTTCACGCAGATTCAGGTTAATACGGCTGTTAAAAGTACCGCCTAATACAAAGTTCATTAAGCTGGCCTGATAAAACTCACCCGTGATGTCCTGTGTTAGTGAACGCTTACCAATACGGATTTCAGACTGAGGTGCATCGGGTTTATCCAGCAGATAGATAGTGCCGGGCTGAGCTTTCATTTTACCTGTATTGACCTGTATCGATGGGCCTTTACCTTGCCAGTCTGCCAACTGATTTTTCAGCTCTGTCGCTACAGTATCCTGAGGTAGATCAGAGACGACAATCAACTGGCCTCCTGCTGGTTTGAAGTAGGTCTGGTGCCAGTTCTTCACATCATCCAGAGTCAGCTTACTGACGGATTCCAGTGTTCCCTCGTTTGGCACTGCTGCAATACTGCCGTCGTACATCATTTTGTTGTAAGCAGTAGCTGCCAGGTAACCAGGGTTAGTGGCGCTGTGCTGAATACCTTGCAGGGTTTGTTGTTGCAGGCGGCTGAAGTCTTCCGCTTTAAAACCCGGATTACGTAATTTTTCTTCCAGTAATACCAAGGTTTGTGGCAGGTTTTTACTTAAACTGGAAACAAAGACATCAATATAGCTGTCACCGCTGTTGATGCTGATGCTGCTTCCCAGTTTTTCCAGCTCAAGGCTCATTTGCTCTGTGCTGTAGTTTTGGGTGCTTTCATTCAAGAGTGCAGCCATTAAAGCTGATACACCCGCTTTGTCAGCGGTTTCGTAGTAACTGCCGACAGGAATTTTCAGCAACAAAGAGGTGGTTGGGGTTTCTGTGCTTTGGCTGCCCAGCACTTGAATACCGTTCCCCAGATCTGTAGTCCAGGTAGCAGGTAATTCAACAGCTGGATTCACACCTGCAACCGGCTGTTTGCTGCGGTCAAAATTATCCGTGGCTTTACGTACCTGCAGATCTTCTGCTTTAGTGGTTGAAGGGCCACCAAAATCATGTTGCACCGGCTTAAAATTATCCGCTTTGGCAATTAACTGGGTTTGACCTCTTGGCACTACGCTCATTACCACAGAATGTTGATTTTTGATGTAAGTGTTGTACACCCGCATCACATCGTCTTTAGTCACAGCGTTATAACGGGCTATATCGTCGCCAATAGTGTCAGGTTTACCTAAAAAGGTTTCGCTGGCGGCCAGTTGACTTACTTTGCCTGAAACACTTTGCAGGCCAAAAATACTGCCGGCTTCAATTTTTGCTTTTACTTTTAACAGGTCGTCGTCTGTGACACCCCGTTGTTCAAATTCAGTCAGGCTGGCGCGGATAATTTGTTCTATATCGGCCAGGTTTTTACCTGAAGTTGGATTTGGTAAGGCATATAACGAAAAATCACAGGCCAGTTCACGGCAAGGGTGAGACACTGCAGCTTGCACGGCCAACTGGTTTTTCACCAGGTTTTTATACAGCAGTGAATTATTACCGCCGCCTAAAATCTCCGACAAAATATCCAAAGCTGCTTCGTCTTTATGGTTGGCGTAAGCGGTCGGATAAGTGATATACAGCAGTGGTAAATGGACATTGTCTTCCATTGATATATAACGGGTTTCTGGCAGTTTTACCGCAACTTTGGCTGCGGCTGTGACTTCAGGGCCACGAGGAATAGAGCCAAAATACTTTTGTACTAAAGGTAACATTTCTTCAGCTTTGACTGCGCCACCTATAGTTAAAGTCGCGTTGTTTGGGCCATACCAACGCAGGAAAAAGGCTTTCACGTCATTAACGTTGGCGCGGTTTAAATCGTCCATGTAGCCGATCACAGGCCAGGAATAAGGGTGACCATCCGGATACAAAGCCTGAGCCACGCGTTCGCCTAAGCGGCCATAAGGCTGATTATCTATACGCTGGCCACGTTCGTTTTTCACAGTCTCGCGCTGCACTTCAAACTTCTTCTCTGTGACGGCGTCCAGCAAAAAGCCCATGCGGTCAGCCTCTAACCAGAGCATTTTTTCTACCTGATTGACGGGCACAGTTTCAAAATAATTGGTGCGATCGGAGTTAGTAGTGCCGTTTAATGTGCCACCTGCTTCTGTGATGATCCGGAAGTGTTCCTCATCACCAACGTTCTCAGAGCCCTGAAACATCATATGCTCAAAAAAGTGCGCAAAACCAGATTTACCTAACTCTTCGCGGGCTGAACCTACATGATAGGTCACATCCACATGCACCAGTGGATCTGAATGATCTTCATGAATTATTAAAGTTAAACCATTATCCAGCTGATACTTTTTATACGGAATATGGATGCCTTGCCGGGGTTCAGATTGTTCGATTAATTTGACGCCAGCAGGTAAGTTGGTTTGGAGCTGACTGCCACAGGCAGTTAAGGTAATAGCAAAAGCGATGGCAAAGGCCAGTTTAGATTTTTTCATTGGTCCCTCCTTGTAAATGGCACGATTAAAACACGTTTACTGCAAGGTAAAAAGCTACAACTATGTAACAAAACGATACAATGCCAGGGAGACAGGCTCAAAAGTACTGGTTAGTGTCTGACTTTAGCGCCAGACTAGCAGATTGAGTTCACTGACGATTCAGCCAAAGGGCTTAAAGTTGAATGAAGCAAAAAGGGGATGATGTGGCGAAGGCTGGTTCTGGCGTAAAAAAATCAAGGTCCTGGTTAAAGTGGAATCTGCTGCTATTGCTGCTGGCAGGCATTTTGTTTGCTTTTATTCAGTTGCAGTACTGGTGGAATCAACTGAACCCCAAATGGCAAGGCCTTGATTTATCATGGGGACAGGTGCGTGTTGCCCAACTTTCCGTGCAACTGCCGTTTTATGGCAAGCAGCAGCTGCAACTTGAACAACTGGAGCTGGGCTGGACTGGCTGGCCCTGGCCTTTAGATCTGGTGCGGGCTCAATCGCTGAAAGCTCAACTGGATTTGCAACTGGCAACAGCTGCTGAAACCCAATCCGAAACAGTGTCTGAAACAAAGGTTGTTACTCTGCCGACTTTGCCACTGTGGTTACCTGAAGTGTTAGCTTTTGAACAGATTGAAGTTTCGTTACCTTGTGCCCGTTTAAACAGCAAGCTGAGCAACAGTGCTGAAAACGCCGACTGTTTGCTGATGGGGTCTTTAACCTACAGCGAGCCAAGCCAACATATACAGCTGCAACTGGCCAATCAACAAGCTGTATCGGTTGAGGGGGTGGGGGATATAAAGCTGGCCCTGAAAGCTTTGATCCAGCCAAGTGCCGAACAACTAGAAATTCCAGAGTTTGAACTAAGTCTTGCAAGTAGCCAGTTGAATTGGCAACACCATCAATTCTCTGAACTGGATTTAAAGTTAAGCGGCCGGGCTGTCTGGCACAACAATCAGCTGCAATTTGAAGCGACTAAGCCCCTGCAGCTTAAGTCCGGTTATCAGCATCCTGATCTGAAGATACAACAACTGGTACTGAATGCTAAGACTTTGCAACTGCAGATAGACCCGGCACAGCTGGCAGATACTCAACTACAAACTGAACTGAAACTTGATGTAAAGCAGCTGCAGCATGCGATGCTAAAAACGCTGGATTGGAACTGGGCGGGAAAAGCCTCATATCAACAGCAGCAAGCACTGGCTGAAGGTCGGCTGGCGAACAGTCAGTCTTTGTCACTTGAGCATAAAGTGAAACTGGCTGATCAGAGAATCAGTCTGAGCTGGACTTTGCCACAATTGTTTTTTCTGGCAGGTAATCCATTACAAATTGGCCCATTTTGGCCTGAACTTTTGACATTGCAAAAGGGCAAGCTGTCAGGCAAAGGACTGCTGGAGTTTGATTTAGCCAGTATGGAGCTAACAAAACAGCAAAGCGAACTGGTGATGGGGGAGCTTAGTGGCATTTACGACAGAACTGTATTTAATGCTTTAAGCGCAAATTTAAAGTTGTTCAGCCAGGGTACGGCCTGGACTGTTCAGACTGATAATCTGAAATTGCAGCAGGTGAATCATGGTCTGGTATTTGGGCCTGTAGAGCTTAAGGCTGTATACAAAACCAAAGCGCCAGACTGGTTAACAGGCCAGTTGGATCTGAAACAGCTGCAACTGGCTTTATTTGGCGGTCAGGTGAGATCAGTACAGCAGCAGATTGATTTAAGTAAAGATGCTAAAGTATTGCTGCAACTGGATAAACTACAGCTGGCAGAACTGTTAAAACAGCACCCAAGCGCAGATATGACAGGCCAGGGAACACTATCCGGCACTTTGCCTCTGAGCATAGAGCAAGGCAAACTGACAGTAGCTCAGGGCTCAGTGGCTGCGTTAGAACCTGGTGGCCGGATCTCCTATCAGTCTGAGAAAGCCATAGCTATGGCACAGTCGAATCAGGGCATGAAAATAGTGATGCAGGCGCTGCAAAATTTTCATTTTTCAGCCTTGTCGGCCGGAGTCAGTTACAGCAAAGAGGGTCAGTTGTTGCTGGCGCTTAAACTGGAAGGTAATAACCCGGATTTTGAAAAAGGCCGGGCTGTGAATTTGAACATTAATTTAGAAGAAAATTTACCGGCCATGATCACCAGTTTGCAGTTAAGTGGTCAGGTCAGCGAGTTAGTAAAAAAACGGGTTCAACAGCGTCTGGCAGCTCAAAAAGCCAAAGACGCCCGCAAGGAGTAACGATGAGTAATTGGCAGGATAGACAATTTTCACAGCCGCAGGCTGCCCTTAAGGGGGTGGCACATGGCCTAAGCCTATGTTTGGCAATGTTAGTAAGCGCAGCCTGTACCCCCACAGTGCAGGTTGCTATGCCAAGTGAACCTATTAATATCAATCTGAATGTCAAAATTCAGCATGAAATTTTGATTAAAGTGGACAAAGAACTGGACGAATTGATTAGTGATTCCAGTGGTTTATTTTAAGGAGAGCCAAAATGAAAACTGTACATAAATTACTGCTATCAAGTGTGTTTGCCATCAGTTTGCCTTTGCTGGCGATGGATTTGCAGCAAGCCATGTCGGCTTTAGGTCCTGCTAAAACTCAGGGCCTGGTCGGTGAACAACCTAATGGCTATTTAGGTGTGGTCAGCTCCTCTGCTCAGGCCAAAGAAATCGCAGACTTGATTAACCAGGCCCGTAAGGCCGAGTATCAGAAACTGGCCGCTAAAAATGGCATTCAACTGTCTGATGTTGAAGCCATCGCAGGTAAAAAAGCCATTGAAAAAACCGAAGCAGGTCAGTTTATCCAGCTGAACGGGCAGTGGCTGAAGAAATAACTAACGCACTGGTGTCCCGGCTTGTTCGCCAACCACCGTATGCCATGGCAGTATACGGTAGCTGCTGACTAAACCGTTGATCACATAGGGATCCGATTCGGCAAAGGCTTGAACCTGCGCCGGATCTGCTACGTTAAACAGCAGTAAAGCGCTCTCGATAGGCTCACCTACAGCTCCACCTAAGACCAGCTCACCCCGCTCTGCGGCCAACCAGGCCAACTGCAAATGTTCGGCACGAAACAATACTCGTTTTTCCAGATAATCTGCCGATGTTTGATACTGCAATAAATAATGCATTTTTACTCCTTCGTCTGTTTATGTCCGCTGTCCGCTTGGTTTTTGCGGACACTTTTTCTGTCCGCGGACAGTTTTTTGCATTCGGTGTATTTTAATATTTTTTATTAAAACAATGGCTTATGTTGTTTTTCTACCTTGGCACAGTCCCTGCTATATCTGGTTAATCAGAATATGGAGAACAAAGATGATCCAGGGTACAGAAAATCAGGATATTCAAATCCAGCCGGGTAAAACCAGGCAGTGGCGCCGTCTAGTGCTCGCCTCTTTGTTTATGGCTGGTGTCTGTTATATCAGTTATAGCCTGCTGGCGGCCAGCTCTGCTCAGGCTTCTTTAGTGCTCCCCAAAGATCAGGTGCAGTTGGCTTTAGTGGAACGGGGCAGTTTTACCCGTGACTTGTCGGTACAGGGCAGGGTAGTGGCAGCTAATGCGCCCACTTTATTTAGCCAGGAAGCAGGCCAGGTGCAGTATCTGAAACAACCGGGTGAAGCTGTGCAATTAGGCGATTTATTGGCTGTGGTATCAAGCCCGGCTCTGGATAACGAGTTGGAGCAACAACGTGCTTTACTCGCCAGTATGGAATCCGACTTCGAGCGTTCAGCTTTATTAGCGCGTGAACTGCAACTGGATATGGAGCAAGTACAAAACACGGCTCAGGTGAATTTAATTGCGGCCAAACGTGAACTGGCTCGCGCTGAGCAGTCGATCAAAATGGGTGTCATTCGCCAATTGGATTACGACGTGGCGAAAGACAATCTGTTGCAGGCTGAGCTGGAGTTTGACCACGCCAAGCGTAAGGTGGCACTGGCTTCAGACAAGCTGAGTTTTGAAAAAAAGTCTGGTCAGTCGGCCTTAGCTCGTCAGGCTTTGGTTGTGGCTGAACTGGATCGAAAACTGGCGGCACTGCAAATTAAAGCACCAGTTACAGGCCAGGTGGGCAACTGGCTGGCAGAGCAACAAAGCCATGTACTGGCTGGCACAGGTTTATTAACAGTGATTGATTTAAGCCGCTATGAAGCAGAGCTCTCGGTGCAGGAAAGTTATATCCGCGATTTAGCTGTTGGCATGCTGGTTGAAGTGAATTTAGGCAATCAGCAACTCAAAGGTGAGCTGAGCCATATAGCCCCCGAAGTGAAAGACAATTTAGTGACTGCACGAGTACGTTTCTCTCAGAACGACAGCACCAGCTTACGTCAGAACCAGCGTTTATCTGCCCGCGTCATTATTGAGCAAAAAGACAACGTGCTTCGCATCAAAAGGGGCGACTTTGTCGGTTCAGGTGCCAGCCGTATTGCCTATCAGGTGACGAACAATCTGGCGGTTAAAACCTCAGTGGTCTTAGGCGCGTCCTCAGTACAGTACGTCGAAATTTTACAAGGTGCCAAAGAAGGTGACCAGTGGGTTATCTCAAATCTGGATGAATTTAAACAACAAGACAGAGTTCAGTTGAACTAACAGTCTCTACAGGAATAAGGGCGTAGCTGCCAAAGGAGAAAACTATGATTAAAATTAATAATTTAAGCAAAATTTTCCGCACAGATCTAATTGAAACTCATGCACTTAGACAAATTAACCTGCAAGTGAATGAAGGCGAGTTTGCTGCTTTAACAGGCCCTTCAGGTTCAGGTAAATCCACCTTGCTCAATGTGCTTGGTACTTTGGAAAGTTTTGATCAGGGCGATTATTTGCTGGATGGACGTTCGGTGAAAGGCTTGTCTGACCGTGAATTGTCAGCTCTTCGAAATGAAAAAATAGGCTTTATTTTTCAAGGTTTTAACCTGATTAAAGATTTTAGCTTGTACGACAATATTGAACTGCCACTGCGTTATCGTGGTTTTAGTTCAGCCGAACGTAAACGTCGGGTAGAGCAGTCCTTAGAAACTGTAGGTTTAGCAGCTCGACGCGACTATCACCCAAGTCAGCTTTCTGGTGGTCAGCAACAGCGTGTGGCTATAGCCCGTGCTATTGCAGGTGAACCCCGTATATTGCTGGCGGATGAACCTACAGGAAACCTTGACTCGTTAATGGCCCGTCAGGTGATGGAACTACTGGAAAAAATTAACCAGCAAGGTTGTACCATTTTAATGGTGACGCACGACCCGGATCAGGCCCGCCGCGCCAATCGGCATATTCAAATTGTGGACGGTCAGCTCAATGACTCCAGTATGTACGAACCTTTAGCAGCAGGAGCTTAAGATGGAAGCCTTAGTTCATAACCTGAAGCTGAGCTGGCACAGCATTAAAAGAGCCCCTCTGCCTTATGCCTTAACTCTGCTGATTTTAAGTTTAGGTTTAGGCACCTTTTTCAGTAACGCCACTTTGTATTACTGGATGAATCGCGACCCAATACCAGAAAAAAGCCAGATGCTTTTTATGGCGCGGATGAATTCGACACCGGGTGATTGCACCGACTGTTTTGAGCCACCGAGAGTGATAAGTTATATGGATGTGCAAAAAATGAGTGGCAGCGGCATTACCTCTGCCGAAGCCGCTATGTACTCCAGCAACGCTTATGCCAAAACTTTGGAAAACCAGCAGGCTACGCCCAGTCAGGTGGAATTGCGTGTGACCCAGCGCGACTTTTTTAAATTGTTTAATGTACCCTTTTTACAGGGTGAAGCCTGGCCTGATAATAAAGCCCGGATGGAAGTGGTGATTAGCAAAAATACCGCCATTAAATTTTTTGGCCGTACTGAAGTGGTAGGGCAAGATATGCTGATTGATGATCAGT
The DNA here is from genome assembly GCF_031457405.1 of Rheinheimera soli. Taxonomy (GTDB): domain Bacteria; phylum Pseudomonadota; class Gammaproteobacteria; order Enterobacterales; family Alteromonadaceae; genus Pararheinheimera; species Pararheinheimera soli_A. Next base: position 24,297 of record NZ_JAVDWR010000010.1, read on the forward strand.
TGTATAAAGTCATTGGGGTATTGGATGACTGGAGCATGTTGCCACGTTTATATGATGTCAATGGTCGCCGTTCGGCTGAGCCTGTCGAGGATATTTATATTCCGCTGGAAACCGCTTACGATTTAGCTATTCAGTCTAATACTCAAAATTCATTCTTTGATGTGGACTGGGATGGCGATATGGCCACCTACCCACAAATGGCCAGAACCAACTTTGTGAACCAATTACAGTTTTGGGTGCAATTGGATAGCCCGGAAAAAGTTCAGCAGTATCAACAGTATCTGAAAAACCTGGTACAGGATGAAAAAGCAGCAGGCCGTCATACCAGACCTGAAAGCAACAAGCTGGACAATATTCTGAATGTGCAAAAAGCCTTACGTGCAACCAATGATCAACTGGATGCTTTTGCTTTGGTTGCTTCATTATTTCTGCTGGTTTGTGTGGTCAACGCCAGCCACTTGTCACTGAACCGTTATATGGCCAACCAGTATGAATTTAGTTTACGCCGTGCTTTAGGTGCCAGTCGCTGGCAGCTGCAAAGCCAGATTATGGCCGATGTGTTGTTAAGTTCTGCTTTAGCTTTTGCCGCAGCCCTGCTGTTTGCTCAGCTTGGTTTATGGACTATTAATTCGTTATTACCTGGAACCCGCGCTTTGGCCAGTTGGGATTGGCAGATGTTGGGTGTGATGGCGCTGTTTGTGCTGCTGATCAGCTATCTGGTGACCTTGTATCCGGCATTCAAAACTTCATTTAGTCCGCTAAATCAACAGCTAAAACAATAAGGAGAGCATCATGTCTGTATTTTTAATAGTTAAATCCTTATTGCGTCGCAAAGTGGTGACTGCTTTATTACTGTTACAGCTGGCCGTCACTTTAGGTTTAGTGGTGAACTCCTTGTTATTGGCAAGTGCTGCAAAAGAACTGGTCGATCAACCTACGGGGTTGGCTTTAGAGCAAATTCTGACTGTATGGGTCAAGCCAACCAGCAAAACACTGCGCCTTCAGCCCGCCTTAACAGAGGTGATTTCACGACAGTTGACTGCGGTCAGACAAATACCGGGCGTGGAAGCTGCAGACTTTGTTAATCAGATCCCGTTGCGGCAAGGTGGCTCAAACTGGAATATTTTCGAACGAGACCGTCAAGACGAAAGTAATGTGGATTCAGTGCCTTACTACTACAGCTCAGAGCAAATTTTTCAGGTACTTGGTGTTCAATTAATCACAGGCCGTTTATTAACCCAACAGGACTGGGGGATTGATAATATTCTGCTGACTGAAAAGCTGGCTAAACAACTGTTTGCTGAACAAAACCCGGTAGGTAAAGTGACCAACAATGGCACTGTGGTCGGGGTGGTGTCGGACTTTTATTCACAGCGTTACGCCAGCCATCCATTTTATGGTCAGATTATATTTGGTCCTCTTCACAGAGCTGAACAAGGTTATCAATTAATCGTCAGAGTCGCGCCAGGCCAATCTGAAGCTGTGCGCAAACAATTAGCCGAAGTGATCAGAAATGCTGAACCCGAAATAGATATTGGCACTGTACTGCGGATGGACGAAAACCGTGACGACGTATTCCGCTCTGAAATTGGTTTAGCCACCTTATTAGCTGTGTTAAGTGGTTTGATGTTACTGGTTGCGATGATTTCTGCCTACAGTCACGCTCATTTTCATGCGCTGCAAATGCAAAAAGAAGTGGGCATCAAAAGAGCTTTAGGGGCCAGTAAAGCCCGTGTTTTGCTGGATGTATTAAGTGAAAGTTGGCTGACCACAGCCATAGGGGCTGGTTTTGGTATTCTGGTCTGTTACGGTTTAAACATCAGTCTGGCTAAAGTCATTAGCATACCTGCAGTACCAGTCTGGCTGCCGCTGCTGACTATGCTGCTACTGCTGCTTTGTGTCACGCTGGCCACATGGTATCCTGCCAGAATAGCAACACGGATATCTCCGGCCACAGCAACTAAGACCTTATAAATAATGAAAAAAATACTGGTCATCGATGATAACGAGGCGGTCTGTACAGCCCTGATGACCCTGTTTCAGTTGCAGGGGTATCAGGTGTTTATGGCGCAGCAGCCCGGTGTTGCCAAAAGCATTTTGCAGCAGCAATCTATTGATCTGATTTTGCAGGATATGAACTTTGCTCAGGGTGAAATGAGTGGTGTTCAGGGCAAAGAGCTGTTTTATCAGTTGCGCTCTGATTACCCGGCCATTCCCGTCGTGCTGCTAACAGCCTGGACTCATCTGGATATGGTGGTGGAACTGGTGAAAGCCGGTGCCACCGACTATATCGCCAAACCATGGGACGATCAGCGTTTGCTGACCACTGTTGCCAACACACTAAAAATCAAACAACTGACCGAACAAAACTTAAAGGCAGAGCGCAAACAGCAGGAAAGGTTAGGTTTGTTTGCCGGTAAAGATTTATGCGGCTTAGTCTTTGCCAGTACTGCTATGGAGCAACTGCTGCAAATGGCATTGCAACTGGCTCCAAGTAACGCCGCAGTATTGATTACCGGGGAAAATGGTTCTGGCAAAGAAGGCATAGCTCAAGTACTGCATGCCAATTCCAGCCGTAAACAGCAGCCTTTGATTAAAGTAAATATGGGCGCTTTACCGGCCGATTTAATGGAAGCCGAACTCTTTGGTGCCGAAGCCGGTGCCTACAGCGGCGCGACTAAAACCCGTATTGGCCGCTTTGAAGCTGCAGACGGTGGCACTTTATTTCTGGATGAAATAGGTAACTTGTCGTTATCTGGCCAAATGAAGTTATTGCGGGTGTTGCAAACCGGTGAGTTTGAACGTTTAGGCTCCAGTCAAACCCGCAAAGTGGATGTGCGTATTATCAGTGCGACCAATGCTGATTTAAGCCATGCCATTAATGCAGGGCATTTCCGCCAGGATTTGTATTACCGGATCAATGTGGTACAGCTGCATTTACCAGCCCTGAAAGACAGAGTGGATGATATTGTGCCTTTGGCGCGGCATTTTCTAGCAGGTCAAAAAAGCCTGACTAAAAAAGCCGAACAGGCGCTGCAAAGTTACAGCTGGCCGGGCAATGTGCGTGAGCTGCAAAATTTATGTCAGCGCGCTTTATTGCTGACCTTGGCCGATGAAATTGATGCTGGCGATTTGGGCTTGCCTCAGGAGCAAAGTGCAGTTAAAAAAACGCTGGATGATTTGGATAAACAGCAGATAGAGCAGGCGCTGCAGCAGGCTCAGGGTGTGGTAGCCCGGGCAGCTAAACAATTGGGTATTAGCCGGCAGGCGCTGTACCGGAGAATGGAGTTTTATGGCATTGAACCAGTGTAAGAGCTTATGCAGCTGATCCGGCGTTTATATTTGCTGGTGCTGGCCTTAGTTGTGCCGGCTTTTTTGTTGTTGTCTTATCTGGAGGCTGAACCGCTCTGGTATGGGCTATTTTTGGGGTTTGATCTGCTGATCATCTTCGTCTTGCACTGGGCACTTAAACCGCTGCTGCAGGAAATTGAAGCGTTGAATTTACATGCTCAGAACTTGCAGGACGGCAGTTTTAACGTCGATGCCAACCGCCATCTTTTACGTGAACTTAAGCCTTTAGCTGAAGTATTGCAGCAAATGTCTGCACAATTACGGCAAGAACGCGCCACTTTGTATCAACGTGAACTGCTGCTTGATACGGTTTTACAATCCAGCCCCAGCGCTATGGTGTTAACCGATCAAAGCGGCAGGGTGCTGATGAGCAATCCGGCAGCGCGTGTCTTATTACATCAGGGCCGCAAGTTTGAAGGTTTACTGTTTTCTGAACTGACGGCAGAGCTGCCCGAACTGGCTTTGGCTATTGAAAGTGGACAACAAGGGTTATTGCATCTGGGCGAACCTGCCTCGATTTGGCATTTGTCTGTTAGTTTTTTCTCGCTGAACCAAAAATCGCATCAGTTGTATCTGTTAAAACCTATGACCCGTGAAATCCATCGTGAAGAAGTGAAAGCCTGGAAAAAACTGCTGCGGGTGATAGGGCATGAACTAAATAATACGCTGGCGCCTTTATCATCCCTTGCCTATTCCGGCCAGTTAGTGGCGACAGAGCTGCAGCATAAACAGCTGCAACAAATTTTTCAGACCATCAGTGAGCGCCAGCAGCATCTGAATCAGTTTTTACAGTCTTATATCCAATTTGCCAAATTGCCGACTCCCGCCTTGGCACCAGTGCACTGGGCCAGGCTGATTAATCAGTTACAGGATCAATACGAGTTTGAGCTGGAGGGCGATTTACCACAGCGTATCTGGTTGGCGGACTCATTGCAGTTGTCGCAGTTGCTGTTGAATGTACTGAAAAATGCGCATGAATCTGGATCTGACCCCCAGTTGATCAAGCTAAGTTTTACCGAATTGCCGGATCAACTGCTTGTTCATATTCAGGACGCAGGCGGCGGCATGACAAGCGAAGCCTTAGCCCATGCCATGGTGCCTTTTTATACCAGCAAGGAGAATGGGTCGGGCATTGGTTTAACCTTGTGCCGGGATATAGCTGAAGCTCATGGCGGCAGTTTAAGCCTGCAAAATCAGGGCGCGGGCTTATTGGTCAGCCTGATACTTCCTGCTACTGTCCCTGCCTCTGGTGCTGGCAATTCTGTGACTGAACAGGCATGATAAAGCCTGAACTAAAACAGGGTGTTATAGCTGTGTCGGCAATAGAAAAACCAAAAAAATTAAATCTGAAAACCGTGGCTTCTTATCTGGGGGTTTCGGTCGCTACTGTCTCCAATGCCTATAACAGACCTGATCAACTTTCCCCTGAATTACGCCAGCGTATTTTGCAGCAATGCACTGAACTGGGCTACGACGGCCCTAATGCCGCAGCCCGCAGTTTGCGTACAGGCCGCTCTGGCATAGTGGCGGTTTTATTGTCTGACACCCTGGAATATTCAGTCAGCGACCCTGTTGCCAATCAATTTATCAAAGGGGTGGCCGAAGTGCTGCAGGAGCATGGCATGGATATGCTGTTGTTATCCGGCCGCCACAACACCAGTAGCAGCAGTGCTGAAGCAGTGCCTGACGCTTTTATTTTGTATGGTGCGCCGAGTAACCCTGAGCAATTGAACCGCATTGTTAAAAGTGGCAAGCCGTTAATCACAGTCGACTGCAATCTGGATAATGTAGTGTCGGTCAACGTCGATAACTACGCTGCAGCCCATCGTATTGCCGAACATGCCTTTGCTAAAATGCAGGGCAAAGTGGCGGTGCTGGGTTTGCGCTTAATTGAATCGGACCGGGTCTGCCGTATTCAGCCGCATGAGCTGTACAGCACAGAACAAGCCATTTCCCGCCGCCGTTTGGACGGTTATTTAGCTGCTGCTATAGAACAAGGCCGCGATTTACCCGCAGATGCGGTCTGGCATATTCCATTGAATACCCACAATTTTGCTCTAGTGGCAGCCCGTGAAGCTTTAACTCAATTTCCACGACCTCAAGTGCTGCTTTGTATGAGTGACCGTATTGCCTTGGCTGCTATGGCGGTGGCGCGTGAGCTGGGCATTAAAATACCGCAAGATTTAGTAGTGGTAGGTTTTGATGGCATTGAAGAGGCTGAACGTTTTTATCCCAGCCTGACCACTATTGCCCAGCATAGCGACGAAAAAGGCCGCACTGCAGCCCGTATGCTGCTGTCCGGTGATTTGGCTGCAGATTTACTAATGCCTTCAGAATTAATAATTCGGCAAAGTTGTTAGGTTAGTTTTGTAGCTTCTTTGCACTTGAACAGGCTCACTGTATGAAATTTTTGCTGCTTATGTTATCCCTGCTGGTTTTACCTGGGCTGGCACAAGCCGAACAACTAAAACTAATGAGCTACAACATTCGTTGTGGTTTATGTGAAGCGCAAGGTACACCGCAGTACTGGCCTGAACGTAAGTTTTTACTGGCGCATTTAATTCAGACTCAACAACCAGATTTGATTGGGCTGCAAGAGGCTGAACTGTTTCAGGTGCATGATTTAGTGGCTATGTTGCCGCAGTATCAATGGTATGCAAAAGGCCGGGACGACGGTAAAACCAAAGGCGAAAGCACTGCTGTGCTCTATCGCAAAGACAAATTACAGCTGCTGTCGGCAAAAACCTTATGGTTGTCTGAAACGCCAGAACAAGTGTCAAAAGGCTGGGATGCAAACCTGAACCGCACTTTTACCAAAACTCAGTTTAAAGAGTTGAAATCCGGTCAGAGTTTTTATTTTCTGAACACTCATTTTGACCATATGGGGAAACAGGCTCAATTGCAAAGCGCTTTGCTGCTAAAAGCCGAAGTGGACAAATTACCAAAGCAGAGCAAAGTGCTGCTGACAGGGGATTTTAATGTAGAGCCTGATAGTGCGCCTTATCTGGCTTTGAGTAAAGTTTTGCATGACAGTGCTTTGGTGGCTAAAGATAAGCTTTCCAAAAATGTTGGCACTTTTAATGGATTTGGCCGAGAGCCAGATAGCCCCAGCCAAACCATAGATTTTATTTTTGTAAGTAAAAACCTGCAGGTGCAAAGTTATCAGGTGGATAACAGAAGATACAACGGCTTGTATCCTTCTGATCATGAAGCGCTGGTGGCTGTGGTAGAGCTAGACTGAATTCGGACAATTCAGCACAGTATCTTTTTATCAACAGAGCAGGCAGGAGCAGCCATGAACAGACTTTTGGCATCGGTGTTATTTTTGCTATGTGGTGTTTTATCTTCACCTCTTTATGCCCAAAGTCTGGATATTCAGCTGCCTGATCAAAAGCTGCGCTGGAGTCTTCTGGACATCAAACAAAAAGTACCAGTACAGCAAATCAAGTTATTTGACCCTGTCTACAACAGCGAAAAAAGCTTTGAAGGCGTGTCTTTACTGCAACTGTTAAAAGCTGCAGGTTATAAGCTGGGTCAGGCTGCCGATGAAGTAGTGCTGACGGCTTCTGATGGCTATGCGCCCACTATGCCGCTTGAATTTCTGCTGGACGACCAGGCTGTGCTGGTATTTGCCGAAACGGGTAAAAAAGATTTTGACTTTGAGCCCGTAGCCCAGGGTAAAGCTATGGTGTCACCAGCGCCATTTTATTTAGTCTGGAAACAAGGCAAAGCAGTCGAAAAAACCAGACCCTGGCCTTATCAACTGGTGAAATTAGAGTTGGTCAGTTTCCAGCAACGTTACCCCAAGCTATATCCAACCAATGCAGAGCAAAACTCAGCGGCCTATCAGGGCTTTTTACTGTTTAAGCAAAGCTGCATCAGCTGTCATTCCATTAACCTGCAAGGCGGCGATTTAGGCCCGGAGCTGAATGCGCCAAAAAACATCACCGAATATTGGACTGACGATCACTTAAAAGCCTTTATCCCGAATGCCTCTGGTTACAGATACAAAAGCAAAATGCCGACTTTCCCGCAGTTTAGTGCAGAGGATATCGACCATCTGGTCGCTTATTTAAAGCATATGAAGGATTATAAAATTCAGTTGCCTTAGGGTTGTTCTCTCAGACACGCCGTAAATACGTCCATGTAGTCTTGCCTTTCGCTATCCCTGCGAAAGGCGGTCTGCTTAGAACTATACCCATCCTCGCTTTTGTGGAGTTTGGTTTTGTGCGTGAAACGACCATTGACTGCGACAATGGGGGAAGGTCACTGCGGTATAGGTCTTACGGTTCTTTTTAGTTGCCATAGACACTTCGTTCTGTGATTTTACTCACTTAGCGCGGTGCACTGAACTACTGGATCAGATTACGTTGAGAGGCTGAAAGCAAAACTAATCAGCCAAAATAAGTTCAGCCACTTCCTTTTTAGCGCTAATACGAATGGTAGCTAAAATGTCGGTTTGATTCATGCCTGTTAAATAATCAAGGGTTTTAGGTGTATTGCCGAGGATCTCAAATCTATCCTCGTTAAGATCATAAGACCACAATTGAAACTCTTCATTGATCCCATAAATTAGATTACCCTTTATTATGAATCGCTTGTTATTTCCCTGATTGTCTAGTGATTCGATCAGTTGGTCTTCGGCAGGACCTGGCCGCCAAAAGCGGTCCATATGATCGGTGTAAATCAATTGTCCATCTGCACTTTTAAGTGCCCAGTTGATTTGTCTGTCCGTTATTACTTTTAACCCGGAGTTATTGAGGTTGAACTCAGCAAACTTTACCGTTCCTTTGATGCGCACAAGCAATAAGGCAGTATTGTCTTCACTATTCCATTGGAAAAGTTGCTCAACACGGTGGGCGAATGGAAAGGATTTTTGGTTTGAATCCAGGTCTATCTGGGTGAGTACATTATTAACATTGGCTAAAATGCTCTTGCCATCAGCAGCCCAATTCAGACCATGAATATAGGTATCTATCGGAAAATGGGATAGTTGCTGTGAGCCATTGCCATCGGTTAGCCAAATTTGGTCATTGCCGGAACGTCCAGATCTAAAAGCGATTAACTCACCATTTGGCTGAAAAATGGCGTCGTCTTCTTTCAGCGTCGAGCGTTCTTTTATGGTGAACTCTAGTGTCGGGTAAATATTATTTTCTGTTGTTTGAGTTTGCGCTAAAGGATAGTTTTTTATTGGTGACAAGGATATAGTCGCGATATCACTATCCCAGTTTCCCTTTGTCACCAGCATTCGTTTACCGTCTGGATGAAATGTCGGCTCGTGGATTGGTTGCACAAGCGGGAAACTAATATTGGTTATTTTCCCCTTATAAGAAAGAGTGAAGAGTTGTCTGCCAGTGCTAAAAATAAGCTGATCACTTGCTGGCGTAAACTTTGGATAGATAAACCTTAAATTCGATATTTCTGGCGGATATTCGATACGATGACTGGATAAAACCTGACCTTCAGGTTTGAGTATTTCAATATAGCTCTGGCCATCCTGGTGGATACTGGTCAGGGCGATGAGATCGTCTCTGACTGAGTAGGCAAGGCTAATCAAGCTACCCTTTTCCGGCGAGTATATGACCGTACTTTTGTTGTCCGCTATCGAATAGCTGGCTAATTCCCTACCGTTAGAAAACTCCTGAAACATAACGACGTTATTATTGTTCAGCCACACAGGGCTGGCTATTTTTGAATTTTTACACTCCATGAATACGCTCGGAGATTGAGGCGCTGCAAGTGCTTTTTCAAAATCCAGGCTCATTAGTTTATAGCATTCCTTCTGAGTGATGGGTTTGTTGCAGTTGTCAGCTTCAATAAAAACCAGTTTTTTTCCATCTTTAGAAAAACTATGGCTGCTGTAGGAACCCAGGTTTTTAGTCAGTTGGATTTCTTGCTGGGTTTTGGTGTTTTTCGCCCAGATGGTACCAATGGTACAAACCTCAACTGAATAGCGCTGGAAAACAATGTATTCACCGTCAGGCGAATAGATAGCGCTATGTTCTTTGTTGTCAGTGGCTGTTAATGAGCGTAACTCGCCAAAGGACAATTTAAACGGTTGTGTTGGTGAAATGTAGTTAACAGCGATAATTCCAAGAATAATAACTGCAGCAAAAATACACATTAGTCTTAAAGTGGCACTCGCCGATGTTGTGTTCCTGGTGTGCTTAAGATGGGCGCTATCAATATTGATGTTATCTGAAGTTGCATGATCAGCATCGGCCCGGGTGACTATAGCTGCTTGATGCTCATCACTTGCTGAGTATTTGGCTACAGACAGGTTTATATCTGTTTTTGCAAAGGGATCCTCTCCAATGAGCGCTCCCGACCCGGTTTTCTCCTGCCACCGAACCTCAACCTCCAGGCTATATCCCTGTTTGGCATGGGTTTTAATATAGGACTGATGTTGACGGTCTTCTTCCAGAACTTTTCTTAATTGGGCGATGCTTCGTTGCAGGGTATTGGGGGTGACCACAGTGTCTGGCCATACTTCTGCTAATAACTCATTCTGACTAACGACTCTATTGGCATTTTTAGCAAGATAGGTGAGCACCGCCAAAGCTTTAGGAGGAATAGTCTGAGAATACATTTTTTGGGTGATTTGATTGCGGGTTAAATCGATAAAAAAATCACCTACCCAATATTGTGTCGCCATGGTTGCGCTTTCCAAAATGAAAGTTGATGTGAAAAGTGAGCCAGAGTAAGAGGACCCATACTAACATAAGCTATGAACTACTATCCAAGGTTTGTAACTGCATGATAATTAATAAAATATTGGCCGTCAGCATAACGTCATGTAGAAGTCAGTTGGACGTCAGGCATTTTGTTTTTTATTCCTATAAATTCACATTCTTGCTGAGTTTCGAAAAGAGCCTTTGACGCTATTTGGCATTTTACCAGTGAGGGATTTACCTACGACTCAGGAAAATGCCGACGGTAAACCCAGTGTAGTGGCAACACTTTACGTACTGAGTAAAGTCAAAGGTTGTACCTCCACATAAATGTGAGATAACAAACTGAATTAAAGGAAAAATAAGTGATGGATCGTATTTGTATGTTCGTTATTTTGCTATTTTCTATACTCACTATGAGTAGCAAAAGTTATAGCCAAGATGAATTTCCTGTACTCAAAGGTCCTTACCTGGGGCAAACACCACCGGGTTTAACCGCCAAGCCCTTTGCTGCCGGCATTGTGAATACAGAAGAATGGGGGGACGCTGGTGGTTTCTCCCCAGACATGAACGAGTTTTTTGTCACCAGATGGAAACACTCTCGTGACGCCAGAGAACCGGAATCTGTCATTTTTAGAAAGGCGGGCGATCAGTGGCAGAAGATAGCGGTGCCGGCTGAAGAGCGCAGACCCTTTTACGCCCCAGACGGCAAAACCCTGCATTATGGTGCCAACTATAAGCAGCGCACAGCTGACGGTTGGTCAGAGCTGAAAAGCCTTGGTCCTGCTTTTGAAGCAATACAAATTATGAGCCTTGCTGCCTCAGCCAAAGGTACCTTAGTTCTGGACGAGAGAGGCAGTTCAGCCGGTGATGGAATTCTTCGGTATTCAAGGCTGGTGAGTGGCAAATGGCAAGACCCGAAGCCGCTCCCGAAGGAGATCAATACCGGCATATGGAATGCCCATCCATACATCGCCCCTGACGAGAGCTACCTGATGTGGGACGGTGAAAGAGAGAGCGGGTACGGCGATGCTGATCTCTATATCAGTTTCCGCCAGAAAGATGACTCCTGGGGTGAAGCTATTAATCTGGGGGACAAGGTAAATACAGCAGCTGAAGAGAGGGGCGCACAGGTCACACCTGACGGTAAATATCTCTTGTTCAATAGAATGGTGCCAAATGCAAACGGCAAGGCGGGCACTCAATCCGATTTATACTGGATTGATGCGCAGATCATAGAAGACCTAAGGCCCAAAGAATAATCCATCTAACAATCGCAGACAGTGCGACGCCAAAAGATGGCGCGCCTTCTGTGGGCGTTGAGGCAGCAGAAAAATAGTACCTCAGGGTCAGGCACAAAAGTTAATACTGTATATCGCACTAACCAATAGGGTGAGCAGCCCCCCAGCTCCCAACCACCAAAACTAAAGCTCACCCTGCAGCAACTTAGTGCGAATTTCTTCTAACTCTGCCCGGCGCGCATCAGTGGTTTGTGGGTAAGCTAAATCCAGTTTGGCCAGAGTTTCGTTAATAATGGCGGAAATGATTAAGCGGGCATTTTTCTTATCATCGGCCGGTATCACATACCAGGGCGCAACTGCTGTGCTGGTATTGCTTAAACACTCGGCATAGGCACTCATATAACTGTCCCAGTGTTGGCGTTGTGCTGTATCGGCTTCGGAGAACTTCCAGTTTTTGTCGGGGTTGTCGATGCGGTCGAGGAAACGGCGGCATTGTTCTTCTTTAGACAGATGCAAAAAGAACTTGATGACCTTGGTGCCGTTGCGCACCAGATGAGCTTCAGAGCCAACAATAGAGCGGTAGCGATCACGCCAGAAAGGCCCGGAGTTAAGGTTTTTGTACGGCAGTTTTTGCGCCTCTAATAGCTGGGGTTGCACCTTTACTATCAGCACTTCTTCGTAATAAGAACGGTTGAAAATACCTATTTGCCCACGCTCGGGCAGGGCGCAATGGCTGCGCCAGAGAAAATCGTGATCCAGTTCAGTAGCACTTGGGTGTTTGAAACTGTGTACCCGACAGCCTTGTGGGTTAATGCCCGACATCACATGGCGAATAGCGCCGTCTTTACCTGCAGCATCCATCGCCTGAAAGATGATCAGCAAGGAATAACGGTTGTCGGCATAAAATAATTCCTGAGCTTTTTTCAGTTTATCGGTGCTGTCGCTCAGCTGTTTTTTATAATCTTTTGAGGAGCTGTAGAATGGTTCTGCCAGCGTGGCATGCTGGTGCAAATCCAGTTTAGTACCTGGGGCTACGGCATAATCTGCACTGCTGATCGTCGGCTTGTTTTTCATTTGTCATCACTCGCTTGAGGTACATTTGGGTACTGATCTGTATTCAGAGTTTTATTCAAATCGGCCTCTGAAACAGGATGGATGGCGACAGCTTCTGAGTTCTGACTGGTGTGAAACAACAGTCCGGCTTTGATACCTAGTTCTATGGCGCGACGACTGAAGTCCAGGCCTTCCAGCATAGTTTCCAAATCGACCAGTTGCAGGTTGCCCCGGACTGCCGCTTCCAGTAATTGACGGCGCGCATCGCGGTGGGCGTTGCGCAGTGCTTCAACCCGTTCGCGGGCCTGCAAATGATCGCCAGACAGCTCCGGTTCCAGGCAGCGCTCTGCCTGTTCTAATAATGTGCTCACAGCCACTTTTTCTGCGCCAGAGAGCAGTACCTGGTCTTGTGCCAGCCGGCGCAAACCTGGAGCCAACTGAGCAGACTCCTGATAATAACGCGCGGCGTAGAGAGCGCTGGCCAGCTCATTGGCTGTGCTGTGTTCCATCGCATCCGGGCGTATACCAGTGATAAAGTTTGCTATGGCTGCGCCCAATGTATGGATTGCTTCAGCGCGGCGCTTTAGTTCAGGTATGGAGTGGGGGCCGCTGAGGGCATCGCGTAAAAGGCAAACCAGAATATCGGACAAGCGCATCAGTTCTTGCTTCAGTGCTGATACCGCCAATACTGGTGTGCCACTGAGCGTGGCATCCAGATACTGTGGGCGTTCAATATCTTCTTCCGCACTGTGAAACAGCCGCTCCAGCAGGCTGGCGAAACGATTGGCCAGCGGCAGCATAATAATCACTCCCAGCAGATTAAACAGGGTGTGAAAAAGTGCCAGCAGGGCAGTGGGGGTGCTTTCTATATCCAGTGCATCACCCAGCAGGTTAACCAGACCAAGCATCAGTGGCAGCATGCAAAGGGCGACTATGCCAGTGATCAGGTTAAAGCCTATATGACTGAGTGCAAGGCGTTTAGCCGCTGGTGTGGCCTTGAAGGTTGCCAATGCAGCAGTGGATGTTGTGCCCAGATTGGCACCGATGACGGCGGCGGCGGCCCCTTCAAAGCCGATAATGCCTCCGGCAGAAGCTGTGAGTATGATGGCGATAGCGGCACTGGAAGATTGGGTCAGCAGGGTGGCCACAAAGCCGATCAGGATCATGCCCGCCCAGTTAGTACTTACTCCCGCGCCCAGATTAGCGCTGAAACTGCTGGCTATGCCTTCGAAAGCCTCTTTGAGTAAATCTAAACCGAGAAAAAACAGGCCAAAGCCAGTGAGCGCATCGCCCAGGCCTTTCCAGCGTGTGGATGATGCCATCAGACGTAAACCAACCCCAACCACAAGAATGGGCAGCGCCAGTGCTTCTATTTTGAAACCAAAGCCCACCAGACTGACCAGCCAGGCTGTCATGGTAGTGCCAACATTGGTACCAAAAATAACCCCCATCGCCTGACGTAAGCTGAGGATCCCGGCGTTGACAAAACCTATAGTGGCAACTGTCACTGCACTGGAAGACTGCACCAGCCCTGTCACCAGAATACCCACCCCAACGCCGCGCCAGGGGGTTGATGTCCAGTTACCCAGTAAATGTTTAAGGCGGTTGCCTGCAAATAAGGTCAACCCTTCGGTCATCAGACGCATAGCCAATAAAAACATGGAGAGGCCGCCAAGGGCCTGAATGATTGTATTTATATCCACAGACAACTCCTGGTCGTGGTAAAAGGGATAGGAGATCAATGCTTTATAGCATGGATCCTGTGCCGGCGGCACCTTGTTGTATCGTTACTGTGGCAGGGGCGTGAGGAGGCAGGCAATAACTGCAGGGTCTTCAATGCGGGTGATGATCTTGAAGTGGCCCCTGCGGCTCTGTCACAACTGCACTGTCACTATGAACCTTCCTCCTTCTCCCAGCTGAAATAAATTTACCCTATAGTTGAATTTTTATATTGCCACTTAAACGATTAAGTTGTAGTTTTAAAGCTCAATTAAAAAGGAATAATCGGACATGCCGGATGACGTTGTCATTGTGCCCTGGGGAGGGTAAAGCGTGCCGGATACCATGGAAGCCGACTACACTCAGCCTTGAGCTGATTGGGGTTGTACTTCCTGATAAAAATCAGCATCGATAAAATCGAATGCGTTATGACAGGGTAGATCAATGCAACAAGTTCACACTTTAGAAGCCAGCTCGCCACCTTCACCCACAGCAGCGCTGCCGCCCAGTGCTTTTACTCAGGTGAAATGGATGACCTGCCTGATGTTTTTTGTTTTTGCTATGACCACAGATGCGGTGGGCGTCATTATTCCGCAAGTGGTAGCGCAGTTTCAGTTGAGCCTCACCGAGGCCGCCGCTTTTCACTATGTGCCTATGTTATTTATTGGTTTATCCGGTTTGTTTTTAGGCCGGTATGCCGACCGCTTTGGCCGAAAAAAAGTCATTCTTGCTGGTTTGGCTTTGTATGCCATTGCTTGTGTGGCCTTTATTTTTGGCGAAAGTTTTTTGTATTACCTGTTGTTGTTGGGTGTCAGTGGTTTAAGCATAGGTTTGTTTAAAACCGGCGCTTTGGCTTTAGTGGGCGATGTGAGTCCTGATGCCAACAGTCACACCAGACTGATGAACAGGGTGGAAGGCTTTTTTGGCTTAGGTGCAATATTTGGCCCTGCTCTGGTTGGTTTATTGATAGCGGCGTCACTGGACTGGACCCAACTTTATCTGCTGGCCGGGCTGATTTGTGCTCTGTTATTGGTGATGGCGTTACGACTGGATTATCCGGCTTATCAGCCCCAACAACAAAGTTCAATTTGGCAAAGTCTGGCCTTGGTGAAAGATAAACATGCGCTGGGGTTTTCGCTGGCGATCGCTTGTTATGTTGCCACTGAAGTCGCCATTTTTGTTTGGTTGCCAACCTTATTGCAAAGTTATGATGGCAACTTCACTGTGCTGGCCGCCCATGCCATTACAGTGTTTTTTATTCTGCGTACCGCAGGGCGTTTCCTGGCCGAGTGGTTGCTGCTGCGTTTTAACTGGACAGCGTTATTAGCCTGGTTTGGCAGTGCCATTTTTATCTGTTTTGCTTTCAGCATGTATTACGGTGTCGCCGCTGCCTTATGGCTGATGCCGCTATCCGGACTTTTTATGTCGATGATGTACCCCACGTTAAATTCTAAAGGTATCAGCTGCTTTCCACGCCAGCAGCATGGCGCGGCTGCAGGTTTAATTCTGGCTTTCACCGCTTTAGCTGCTGCTTTAGGGCCTTTACTGATGGGCTTGGTGGGGGATGCTATGGGGGATATGCGTTATGGTTTTTATCTGGCAACAGGCTTTGCTTTGCTGTTAATGCTGGGGCTGTGGTGGAACCACTTTGTTCAACCTGCTGCCAGACGTTTAGCGCTGGGCCATGATTAAGTTTTAGCAGGTTTTACAACAAAGGCAGCCCTGGCCTGTCTTTGTGTTTTAGCTCAGAGCGGGGCGGCTTTGCAGTATTTGTCTATGTATTGCTGATGAGTTGGCAAAGACAAAGCCGCAGCCTGCATCGCCTGACTAAGTTTAGCTAAACGTTCTGCGCCTTCAATGCTGCGGTAGGCCAACACAGCGTCCGTTTTTTGTGGCGTATTAAACTGACCTATATGCACAGCCAGCCAACTGGTGTTGCCAAATAAATCCATTTCGCCCGGTATTAACCGGCCCTGACGTTTAAATTGCTCTATCCGGTAATGGAGCGAGTCTGGTACTGGCATAGCCGCGCAATAACGCCACAATTCGCTGTCATCCCGCTCTGTCAGTTTGTAATGCAGAATGATGAAATCGCGGATATTTTCTATTTCGCGAATAGCCACTCTGTTGTATTCCTGCGTCAGCAAAGGGTCAAAGTCTTTATCCGGAAACAGTGCCAGCAGCTTGGCGATGCCCGCCTGAATTAAATGAATACTGGTGGACTCCAGCGGTTCCAAAAAACCACTGGCAAGGCCTATAGCCACTACGTTTTTATTCCAGAACAAGTTACGCCGCCCTGTAACAAACTGCAGCATTCGGGGTTCAGCTAAAGCTTTGGCATTCAGATTTTGCAGCAAAATATCCTGAGCCTGCTGCTCGCTCATAAAGTGATTACTGAATACATGGCCATTGCCGGTGCGGTGTTGCAGCGGAATACGCCATTGCCAGCCAGCTGCATGAGCTGTGGATTTGGTGTAAGGAGTAAAGTCGCCACGCTCACTGGGTACTGCCCAGGCTCTGTTGCATGGCAGCCAGTGTGACCAGTCCTGATAACCGGTTTTTAATGTGTCTTCAATTAATAAACCGCGAAAACCAGAGCAATCGATAAACAGCTCTCCTTCCACCAACTGACCGTTATCCAGCTGTACTGCTTCAATAAAACCCGACACCGGGTTTTGTTTTACAACGCTGATTTTTCCTTCGATACGCAGCACGCCTTTGGCTTCTGCATACTGGCGTAAATAGCGGGCATAGAGGCCAGCGTCAAAATGATAGGCATAATCATGGGTAGATAACACATGGCGTGGATCCGGGACAGGGGGTGCAAAACGGCCCTGCTGTGCTGCCACCCAGGCCATAGAATACTGATCAAAAGATCCGGCTTTGCCCACAGCTTTAGCCTGCAACCAGTGATGATGCAGGCTAACCAAATCAAACTGTCGGCCATAGCTGCCAAAAGGGTGGAAATAACTGTGGTTTTGTTTTCCCCAGTTGATAAATTCAATACCAAGCTTAAAAGAGCCCTGAGTGGCGCGGATAAAGTCGTTTTCGTCTATGCCCAGGCTTTGGTTAAACAAGCGAATGGGCGGAATAGTAGCTTCGCCTACTCCTACTGTGCCTATTTGCTCTGATTCAATCAACCTAATGTGGCAGCCCTGCTGCAATGCATTACTTAAGGCTGCTGCTGTCATCCAGCCTGCAGTGCCGCCGCCAACTATCACTATTTTTTTTATGCTGTTGTTTTCAGAATGCATTATCTGGCCGCTCCGCTGCTAAAAGGCTGAGGTTCAATATCAAAGGCTAAAGTTAAACGTTCACCCGACTCAAAAGGCACAGTGTTGTGCCATAAGGTGGATGGAAATAACACCAGGGTACCAGCTTGTGGTTGATGCTGAAGTTGAGGATCTAATGACAGTTGAAGCTCCGCAGGTGGCGCGCCAAACTGCAGCCAACCCGCAGGCGCTTGGCCCAGCTGTTCTGCGGCTGGGATCTCAAGATGCAAAGCAGCACTGATCCAGCCAGATGGATGGGTATGGCTGACATTAAAACCCTGAGTTTTTAATAAAGTGGACCAACTGCCGGAAAAGCGACAGCGGCCCTGCAAAGCCCGGTCGCGTGGCCGCGCTAAAAATGGATCTGTGGTTGCTGTATCGGGCAGTTGTTGCACGTAGCTTTGCACTGCGGCTTTTAGTTTTTGTTTTAATTGTTGCAGCGGCATTTCATGGCGCAGCAGAATATTCTGGTCGGTTTGGGTACCACCCCGCACTGATTGTTCAGCAAAAGCTGCTTTGGCTTTATGTAAAGAACGCAACACAGTGCACAACTGATGTAATTCGGTGCTGCTTAACTGCACATCAAAAGCCTTGATTGGCACAGCTTCTGTACTAAGGCCCTTGGCTCTGTCATCACCAAGTAAGCGCCAAATCAGCGAGATATAAGGCCAGAATACAGCTGCTGATGCAGTTTCAAGCCAGGGCAGGGCGCTTAGTTCAGCCGCCTTCACATCGCCCTGACGCAACTGATAACGGACTAAAGCCATAGCCCGCACTGGATCTTGTATTTGGTTTGTTTCTGTAAATAACAGCGCCGCTTTGCTGGTATCGCCTGATTCTGCGGCGACAAAAAGCCTGGCTAAGGTCAGTTGCTTTTGCTTGCCACAACATTGTTCTGCTAAAGCTAGAACCTGCTCGCACTTTTGCCATTGTTTGAGCTGAGCATAACAGCGAAACCAGTCCAGCCAGAGTGCCAGGTTCTGAGGTTGTTGTGTACAGGCTTGCTGATAGCTATCGCTAAAATGAATGGCATCACCTGATGTAAACCTCATACTGCTTAGCAGTTTATGACCGTCCAGCCACAGCGGATGGGCGGCCAGATTTTGTATTAAAAGTTGCTCCGCCAGTTGCTGTTCACCATCAGCGGCCAAAGCCAAGGCCAAACCACGGTACGCATGTAAATCGGCCGGAGTCAGACTGGTGAGTTCATAAAAACTATCTACTGCGGAATAACCGGAAAAAAACTGGCTTTGGGCCAGCGCCATCAGGGGTGAAGCATCTGCAGGCTGTAAAACTGTGGCCTTGCTAAAGGCCAAAACTGCTTCTGGTTCAAATTGTTCTTCATGCCAGGCAAAACCTGATAATTTCCAGGCGATAAAATCGTCCGGCACCAGCTCAAGATGCTGACGCAGCAGCGGTATGGCCAGATCGGCCCTGCCTTGTTGCAGATGCTGTTGTGCCAGTTGAACTCTGGTCATGCCTTGTCCTTGAAACAAATGGAGCAATAAGCGATAAATTGAAAAAGCTGGTAAAGCAGTTCTTACTTTACCAGCTGTTATCTTTTTTGCTTGTGCCTGAACTACAGCTTAGAAAGTGACAGTCACTGAGGCTGTGGCTGTGCGGCCAATCACTGGATTACCAGAGATCACAGTCGGATTGACTGAAGCGTCTGCCAGAGCACCATTACCACGGATATCAAACTCGTCTGTCAGGTTATACACCTGAAAGCCAAATTCCAGATTATCAGTTGGGCTGTATCTGATGCTGCCCCCTAAAGTGTAGTTATCCGGATATTCATTGCCGGCGCCATCAATAGCTGTGGTCTGGCCTGTGATATTTAAACCTGCAACCCACTGATCATTAATATGATAGTTGGAGGATAAGGTATAAATTAAATCAGGGATACCATCAGCGCGAGTCCAGTTGGTTGCGCCTGCTGATAGTTTTTCGGCGTCTGAATAAGTGGCATTACCCACCAGCGAGAAGTCGCCAATCCGCACTGTACCCAGAATTTCAGCGCCCTGAGATTTGTATTCAGCATCAATCACACAACCACCTGCCACACCACCACAGCGGGTTGCAGATAACTCATAAGTGCTTTGTTTAAAGTCACCTTTAAGTAAAGTCAGCTCAAAAGTGTAATACCCATCCATCACTTCACCGCGGCGTTTTACACCCAGCTCATACTGATTAACAAAGTCGACTGCTGACGTCTGACCTTGCTGATTCAGCGAACCATCGGCATTAATTTTGCCGCTGACAGTCTGACGGTCGCCATTAAAACGACCACCTTTGGACGCCCGGGTAAAGAGGCTGGTGTCTTCGTTGAGTTTATACAAACCACCTACTGTCCATGAGGTGTAACTGACGGAATAGTTCAGGTTTTCACGGGCACCATTGGAGGTAAGGGTTGGAATAGCAACACCATCTACCACTGTAGTAAAGACGTCGCCACCAGCAGCTGTCCAGCCTGAAGCGTCAACCGTATCGCGGCGTACACTGGCATCCACTGTATAAAGGTCTGTGTCAAAATCCAGCGCCAGATAAGGGGCTGTGTCTGTGTAGGCTAGGTCGTAATCACGGGCATTGGCACTGCCCCAGTTGTCGTTAAAGCCTGCAATGCCATTCGCAGTCAACTGATTGCCTGCGTCATCAAATAAGTCCAGCATAGCCGGGTTATTGCCGCTGAGTTCAGAATAGGTTCTGTTGGTATGCCAGTCTGCTGCCACATTCTGATTCATATAAAAATAACCAGCACGGGCGGTAAAGGTGTTATCACCTAAAGCAAATTCTTTAGAGATGGCTAAATCGTTGACCAAACTGCCGACATCACGAATGTTGGTGTTTACATTAGTGTTGTTGTTCAGATAAGGCGAATTGTATAGCTGGCCTGCATTAGGGCCGTTGGCAAAACGAATACTGTCGACTACTGCGCCATTGACTGTTGAGCCTAAAACACTGGCTGTAGTGGCTGCATTAAAGAACGGTGAAGTGAAGCCCCCGCTCATATCAGTCCAGCGCATTTTGTTGTCCAGTACTATCTCGTTTTTAAATTCGTAATGCAGTTCATTGCCCAGTGAAAACGACTTTGTAGTAATGCCTGACATGTCTACACGCTCTGTGACACCATCACGGTTAACGATCAGGAATTCCTGATTGTGGATAGAGTAGTTGGATTGGTTGCGGCCATCAAAACCAGGGTAAGGGCGTAAATCAGTGAAGCTGCTGCCATCATAGTTGGCCAGTGCAGGAGCACCTGTGTAATTTGGCTCCTGAGTGTCAGCTACTTTGACTAAAAACCGGATGTAACTCATTTCGTCTTCAAAGAACTTAGTGACGTTGGCTTTTACCTGCGCACTTTCGCTGACATTAAAAGCAGCGTCCAGTGGGCCTTTGCCTTGTTTAACATAACCACCTATATGGAAGTTAACGCTGTCGCTGGCTGCACCACCGTAACGGAAATCAACTTTTTTCTCGTCGTGGCCTACGCCCGTATTCAGGCGGATCAAACCACCGTCTGTGTCACCATAATTACTGATGTAGTTGATAATGGCACCAGGTGACTGAGAGGAAAAGGTTCCGGCTGTACCACCACGTACCCCTTCCACTCTGTCGACGCTGGAATCAAAGCGGGTCCAGTAGTCGTTATTACCAAACTGCAAGTCACCAAACAGCACTGTAGGTAAACCATCTTCCTGAATTTGCACAAAAGGTGAACCACCAGTAGCTACTGGTAAACCCCGAACTGCAATATTGGAGTTACCACCAGGGCCAGCAGTGCCTGCCACCTGAATGCCCGGGATCATACGGAATACTTCAGCTTCTGAGCTTGGCTGGAAGTTTTTGATCATTTCTGCATCTACGCTGGTTACCGCAATAGCAGATTCAATCTGGGTACGGCCCGGCACACTGCCTGTGACCACTATGGTTTCAAAGGCTTGGGTTTCAGCTTTTTCTGTGCTTGCTGTTTCAGTAGCAGCACTTTGAGCCCAGACTGGGCCAGCTGCAATAAGTGAAGATGCGAATAATACCTGCCGTACTGCGATTGAAACTTTCTGTTGCTTGAACATTGTATTTGCCCCCTGTCGGGTAGAATCTTAATCGATTAAGTTTTGTTTTTATAAAAAAGCAACTGCCAGCTTTTTTGCTATAGAGTCGCTTTTTTTAATCATTGGATGAAGTTTTTTAATTCATCTCTTAATCGTTTTACTTCTGAATTAAACTGATGTCAAGTCTGTCCATAAAATAATCAATCCTAAAGCCGGAGTTTGCTGCACAATGCCCGGCTTTGATGATTGCTTTTACGCCTTGTCAGATCAGGCTAAAAGCGTGCTGAGTGCACTAAAACCCTGACGAATGGTTTCTATTCTGTTGTCGGTTTGGTCACGTTCGACAAAAGCGTGTTTTAAACCTGCCTGATTGGCTTTAGCAAAAATAGGTTTGAAATCAATCACACCTTTGCCTACGTCTGCAAAACCACCGGCTTTGTCCATGTCTTTGACATGCCAGAGCGGGAAACGGCCAGGATCTCTGGCAAATAAATCCAGGGGGTTCAGACCGGCTTTCACTACCCAGTATAAATCCAGCTCCATTTGTACCAGTCTGGTCTCTGTCTCATTGAGCAATACGTCATAAGGAACTTCACCGGATAATTTAAAAAACTCAAAGTCGTGATTGTGGTAAGTCAGCTGCATACCTGCGGCCTGAATTTTTTCGCCTGCTTTGTTTAAAAACGCTGCTAAGGCTTTGTATTGGTCAATAGTTTTACGTTGTTCATCTGTCAGGTAAGGCAATACTATAAATTTGTGACCCATGATCTGGGCTTGTTCTATGACCAGATCCAGATTTTGTTGCATCACTTCCAAAGGGACATGGCCTGATGGAGCATTGAGGCCTTCGTTATCCATGATGTGTTTTATTTGTTTTGGCGTTTGATCAAAATAACCGGCAAATTCAAGTTGGGTATAGCCCACACCAGAGACCAGTTTTAACGTATCGGCTACACTTTGTGACATCAAATCGCGCAGCGTATAAAGCTGCAGGCCGGGCACCACTTTGGCTGGAGCTGCTGTGGTGTTAGTTTCTGCTGAGATAGGCAAGGACGCCAGGCCTAAACCCGCAATACCCAAAGCGCTGAGTTTCAGAAATTGCCGTCTTTGCTGATCCAGCAATTGCGGTTTTTGTTTGACGATCGAATGGTCGTATGGCATAGGTTGCTCCTGCTCTGGTGGCGTCAGCCAGCCGGTTAAATAAAGTCAGCTGAACCCTGCGGGAGCAGGACCTGTGCTGGCACGTTGGATCAGGTCAAAAGGTAAAATGACTTTAGGTGCTTTACCCAGGCGACCTTCGAGTAAATCTATTAATAAGCTGACCGCTGTACTGCCAAATTCTTCAGCGGGCTGAGCTATGGTGGTCAGTGGTGGATCGGCAAAAGCGGCAAAAGAAATATCATCAAAACCAGCCACAGACAGATCACCAGGTACAGTAAAGCCCTTTTGTTTAATAGCCTGGATAGCTCCTATGGCCATTTCATCGTTTTCACAAAACAGGGCGGTAGGAGGCTTTGGCAAGGCCAATAATTCGGTGGCGGCTTTATGGCCCGATTGCAACGTAAAATCGCCCGGATAAAGCAGGCTTTCATCAAAAGCGACACCTGCAGCATCTAAAGCATCACGATATCCCGCTACCCTGTCGCGGGTCAGTGGGCTGCGTGGTGGGCCTTTGATCATGGCTATACGTCTGTGGCCCAGTTCCAGTAAATGTTCCGTCATAGCGCATGCTGCTGCTCTGTTATCCAACAGCACAGTAGGGCAGGCGATGCGGTCCAGCACTTCACAGGCATTGACCATAGGCAATACAGTGCCGGTTTTCATTTCCAGCTGAGCAAAAGGATTGTAAGCCCGCAGCTGAATTAAGCCGTCCGCTTGTGAGGTGTGCACCATACGGGCATAACTTTGTTCCATCTCCTCGTCAGCAAGCGTATTGCATAACAACAAGGAATAACCTTTGTCGTGGGCCGCTTGCTGCATGCCGCTGATCACCCGGGCAAAAAATACGTTGGCAACAGTAGGCACCAACACCACCAGATTACGGGTTTTGCCGGAGCGAAACTTCACAGCCATCAGATTAGGTTTGTAGCCCAGCTGTTTGACGGCAGTCAGTACTTTGGTGCGGGTTTTTAAAGACACCAGATCAGGTTGTTGCAAGGCTCTGGATACTGTGGCCACTGAAACACCGGCTTGTTGTGCTACATCACGAATATTGGACATGAATACTTTTCATCTTATGAATTTGCTCTGGATTTTATCTGGATATTCACTACTGTGCATCTGTTTAGCCTGCTGATCTTCAGCAGGCAATTTTTATAAAACTGCTGATGTAACCGATATCATTTATAAATCACTTTATTGCAAAAGTGAAGACGATTTTAACAAAAGCTGTTCGCTTATTTAGTGCAAATGCTCTTATTTGGTGCGGTGTTTTTCGGCTTTTGTGTAATTAAAGTGCAAAATTTGCGACAAATAACGGATTTTCTATTGACGACACAAAATGTAATCCGTTACATTTTTTATAGCTTCGATTTTTGATCTACAGTCTGAACTGCGTATCAGGCTGTACAGCACAAGGAAAAACCATGAAAGCTGCAGGCAAGCAAAAAATCCGCATGGGTATGGTAGGGGGCGGTGAAGGCGCTTTTATTGGCGCAGTGCATCGTCATGCTGCTGCTCTGGATGGCCAGATTGAACTGGTATGTGGCGCTTTTAGCCGGGATGCCGGTAACAACCAACGTACAGGTGACGAGTTGTGTATCAGTCCAGACCGCCTGTACAGCGACTGGCAACAATTACTGAAACAAGAAGCAGCGTTGCCGGAAACAGAGCGCATGCAGTTGTTAGTGATAGTCACGCCGAACCAATTGCATGTGCCCATCAGCCGCGCTGCTATAGCCGCAGGTTTTCATGTGTTTTGTGAGAAACCAGCTGGGGTCACGCTAGCTGAAACTCAGCAACTGGCGGTGGATTTAATTTCCGGTAACAGCCTTTATGGTTTGGCGCACACTTACCTTGGTTATCCTATGGTGTGGCAAGCCAAAGAGCTGGTGCAAAACGGTACTTTGGGCACTCTCCGCAAAATTTTTGTTGAATACCCACAAGGCTGGCTGACCGAAGATTTAGAAAGCAGCCAGAACAAACAAGCGAGCTGGCGTACTGATCCGGCCCAGGCCGGTGCCAGTGGTTGTATGGCTGATATTGGTACTCATGCTTTTGGTATGGCTGAATTTATCAGCGGCCAGCATATCACCGAAATTTGTGCCGAACTCAAAAGCCATGTGCCTGGCCGACGGCTGGACGATGATGGTGCCGCTTTATTCCGCACTGATGGCGGAGCCAGTGGTGTTTTGCTCGCCAGTCAAATTTGTGCCGGTGAAGAAAACGCACTGAAAATCCGTATTTATGGCGATAGAGGTGGACTGGAATGGCAACAAATGGAACCTAATACCTTAGTGGTAAAACCTCATGGCGCTCCTGTGCAGGTATTGCGTGCCGGAGCCGGTCAGGCTGGTTTAGGCGCTGAAGCTTCACGCCGCTGTCGTTTACCAGCAGGTCATCCGGAAGGTTATCTGGAAGCTATGGGCAATTTATACCGTGATTTTGCTGCTGCTATTCGCGCTGGCGAAAAAGGAACTCCGAGCGGTGTACCAGGTATTAAGGCCGGCATGCGTGGTATGGCTTTTATTGAAACTGTCAGCAGCAGTCAGAGCAGCAATGAAAAATGGCTGTCTTTGCCTGTCATCGACTAGGCCGTTTTTCACTGACTAAGCAGTGTTCAGTTTTTGATTTGCCAGAGTGCTGGCCCAAGGAATACGAATGAATAAGATGAAAGGTCCTGCCATATTTTTGGCTCAGTTTATGGGCGATGAAGCTCCCTTTAACCATGTGGTTAGCATGGCTAAGTGGGCGGCCGATTTAGGCTACAAAGGCATTCAGGTGCCAACCAATAATCCGGCCTTTTTTGATCTGGAATTAGCGGCCAGCAGCCAGGCCTATTGTGATGATATTTTGGCGCAGTGCCGTGCTGTGGGTGTTGAAATCACAGAGCTGTCGACTCATTTGCAGGGCCAGCTCGTGGCTGTGCATCCGGCTTATGACGAGTTGTTTGATAACTTCGCACCTGAAGCTTTGCGTGGTAAACCGGCAGAACGCACAGAATGGGCTATCAAGCAGCTGAAACTGGCTGCCAAAGCCAGTCAGAATTTAGGCTTAACAGCTCATGCTACTTTTTCCGGCGCTTTGCTCTGGCATTTAGTTTATCCGTGGCCACAACGTCCGGCAGGCTTAGTGGAGCAGGGTTTTGCTGAGCTTGCTAAACGCTGGTTGCCTATTCTTGATGCGTTTGACGAAGCAGGTGTGGATGTCTGCTACGAAATTCACCCTGGCGAAGATTTGCATGACGGTGCCAGTTTTGAACTGTTTTTAGAAGCCACCAACAACCATCCGCGCGCCAATATTCTGTTTGACCCAAGCCATTTTATGCTGCAACAGCTGGATTATTTAGATTTTATCGACCGCTACCACAGCAGAATCAAAATGTTTCATGTCAAAGATGCTGAGTTCCGTCCTAATGGTCGCAGCGGTGTGTATGGCGGTTATCAGGATTGGGTGAACAGACCGGGGCGTTTCCGTTCTTTAGGTGACGGTCAGGTAGATTTTAAAAGTATTTTCAGCAAATTAACCCAATATGGTTTCGACGGTTGGGCCGTGCTGGAATGGGAATGTTGTTTAAAAGATTCAAGCCAGGGCGCACGCGAAGGGGCTCCATTTATCGCGTCTCACCTGATTGAAAAAGCCAGCAGAGCCTTTGATGACTTTGCCGGAGCAAAAACAGACGAGGCGCGTAATCGCCGGATTTTGGGTTTAAAGCCGTAATCGCATAAAAATAATAAGCACCGCTCTTACATAACGGGGAAGACGATGAACAATATAAAAATACGCTTGTGCAGCATGATGTTTTTACAGTTTTTTATCTGGGGTGGCTGGTTTGTCACTTTAGGTACTTTTTTAAGTCAGAATCTGCAGGCCACAGGCCCACAAACAGGTATGGCTTTTTCAACTCAGTCCTGGGGCGCCATTATTGCGCCCTTTATAGTCGGCTTGATAGCCGACCGTTTTTTTAATGCTGAACGTTTATTGGGGGTGCTGCATTTAGCTGGTGCTGTTTTATTGTACTTTATGTATCAGGCCGCTGATTTTACGACCTTTTATCCACTGGTTTTAGGCTACATGCTGGCTTATATGCCAACACTGGCGCTGGTGAACTCTGTGTCTTTTGGTCAGTTAAAACAACCTGAACTGGAATTTGGTCAAATTCGTGTCTGGGGCACTATTGGCTGGATAGCTGCTGGTTTAGTCATTAGTTACGCTTTTGGCTGGGATGCTCAGCAAGCAATCGCAGATGGCGCTCTGAAAAACACTTTCCTGATGTGTGCTGTGGCTTCGTTAGCTTTAGGTTTATACAGTTTTACCTTACCTGCAACGCCACCTGCTGGCCGTGGCCAACAATTAAAATTAGGTGAGCTACTGGGCTTGGATGCCCTGGCCTTATTAAAAGATCGTAACTTCGCGTTGTTTTTCTTAGCTTCAGTGCTGATTTGTATTCCACTGGCCTTTTATTACCAGAATGCCAATCCTTTCCTGACCGGCATAGGCGTGGAAAATGCGACAGGCAAAATGACCTTAGGCCAGGTGTCTGAAGTGTTATTTATGCTTGCATTGCCAGTCTTTCTGAATCGTTTTGGCATTCGCTGGACCTTATTAATAGGTATGGCCGCCTGGGTATTACGTTATGTGTTGTTTGCTTATGGTGATGCCGGGCAGGGCTTATGGTTGCTGGTCATTGGTATAGCGTTGCACGGTATTTGTTATGACTTCTTTTTTGTCTCCGGCCAGATTTACACCAACAGCAAAGCTGGCGTAAAAATCCGTAGTGCAGCTCAGGGCCTGATCACGCTGGCTACTTACGGTGTAGGTATGCTGATTGGCTTTAGCGTTGCAGGCCACATTACTCAGGCTTACAGCAGCGCTGAAGCGACAGACTGGACTTCGATCTGGTTGTTCCCTGCAGGTTTTGCCGCAGTCGTGCTGGTGCTCTTTGCGCTTATTTTTAAAAACGAGCCATTGCAACAACAAGCAGAGGACAAACAGCCATGAGCCGGACTTTGCCCCGTCGTGAACTGTTAAAACAACTGGCAGCCGGGGCACTTGGTGCTTCGGTGCTGGGTTCTGGTTTATTGCTAAGCGGCTCTGTATTGGCTGCTCCTGTCAGTGGCGCTGCACTTAAAGGCAATATCCGTCATTCGGTCAGTCGCTGGACTTATGGCGATTTATCCATCGAAGAGCTTTGTTTGCTGGTGAAATCTTTAGGTTTTACGGCCATAGACTTAGTAGGGCCAGACGACTGGCCTGTATTAAAAAAACATGGTGTCGACAGCTCTATGTGTAATGGCGCTGAGCTGAATCTGGAAGATGGCTGGTCGGATCCGAAGTTTCATCCAGAGCTGATAAAACGCTACCAAAACCACATAGATTTAGTGGCACAAGCTGGTTATAAAAACCTGATTTGTTTTAGCGGCAATGCCCGTGGCATGGACAGAGAAACAGCCTTACAAAACGCAGTGAAAGGCTTAAAACAGATTTTACCTCAGGCTGAAAAACGTGGTGTGGTGCTGCAAATGGAGCTGTTTAACAGCAAAGTCGACCATCCGGACTATTTGGCCGATGGCACAGCCTGGGCTATTGAGCTTTGTAAGCGACTGAACTCACAGAACTTTAAGCTTTTATACGACATCTACCATATGCAGATTATGGAAGGTGACATTATCCGCACCATTAAAGATAACCATCAGTATTTTGGCCACTACCACACTGCAGGTGTGCCGGGTCGCCATGAAATTGATGACTCGCAGGAGCTGAACTATGTCGCTATAGCCAAAGCTATTCGTGATACAGGTTTTAGCGGCTATCTGGCACAGGAATTCGTGCCAACACCCAAAACTAAAGAAGGCAGGGCGCAGTCGCTGGCTCAGGCTATTCGTATTTGTGACGTATAAACCGGGACTAAGCAGCCTGACTGCTTAGCTATAAAAAAATGAAAACAGGACCTCAACCCAATGTCATTCGGGGAATAAGGTTCAACAGGGGACAACAAGATGACAGTTGCGCAGAATCATTACGACGCCATAGTGGTAGGTTCCGGCATCAGCGGTGGCTGGGCTGCCAAAGAGCTGACCGAAAAAGGCCTGAAAGTTCTGTTATTAGAACGTGGCCGCGATATTGAACATATCAAAGGCTACACCAATGCCTTTAAAGAAGCCTGGGACTTTCCACACCGCGACAGAGCAACAGAAAAAATGAAGGAACTGCATCCGGTGCTGAAGCGGGATTACCCGCTGAATGAAAGCACCTATGGCATGTGGGCCAACGATCAGGACTCGCCTTATGTCGAGAAAAAACGTTTTGACTGGTTCCGTGGTTACCATATGGGTGGTCGTTCTTTGTTATGGGGTCGTCAGAGTTACCGCTTTAACGAAGCTGATTTTGAAGCCAACTTAAAAGAAGGCATAGCGGTCGATTGGCCTATACGTTACGCCGATATAGCGCCATGGTATGACTATGTAGAGCGTTTTGCTGGCATATCCGGTAACAGGGATGGCCTGGATGTCTTACCAGATGGCCAGTACCTGCCTGCTTTTGATTTAAACGTGGTGGAGCAATCAGTTGCTGCTCGCCTGAAAAAATCTTTTGGTGGCAGCCGGCATCTGATTTGTGGCCGTACGGCTAACATTTCTCAGCCTAAACCTGAGCAAAACCGCGTCAATTGCCAGTACCGCAATAAATGCTGGTTAGGTTGTCCTTTTGGCGCTTATTTCAGTACTCAGTCCTCTACTTTGCCTGTGGCGATGAAAACAGGCAATTTAACAGTGCGGCCTTTTTCTATTGTCACCCAGGTTTTGTACGACAAAGACAAAAAACGCGCCCGTGGTGTGGAAGTGCTGGATAGCGAAACCATGCAGACCTACGAATTCACCAGCAAAATTGTGTTCCTGAATGCTTCAGCTTTTAACTCCACCTGGGTGCTGATGAATTCAGCCACAGATATCTGGCAAGGTGGTTTGGGCAGCAGCAGTGGTGAACTGGGTCACAATGTGATGGATCACCATTTAAATGCTGGTGCTTATGGTGAAGTGGAAGGTTTTGACGACAAATATTATTTTGGCCGTCGTCCTACAGGTTTTTATATTCCGCGCTTCCGTAACTGGGGCGACGATAAACGTGATTATTTACGTGGTTTTGGTTATCAGGGCGCGGCCAGTCGTCAGGGCTGGCAACGTAATGTTGCTGAGATGGGTATTGGTGCCGATCTGAAAAATGCGCTGGCAGAACCTGGTCCCTGGACTATTGGTATGAGTGGTTTTGGTGAAATTTTACCGGATCACAGCAATAAAATTTCATTAGACCGCACAGTCAAAGACAAATGGGGTTTGCCAGTATTGGCGATGGACGCTGAGCTTAAAGCCAACGAAATCAAAATGCGTAAAGATATGATGCAGGATGGTATAGATATTCTTGAAGCGGGTGGTGCTAAAAACGTCAGAGGTTTTAACGAAGAATGCCATCCGGGTAAAGGTATCCATGAAATGGGCACTGCCCGTATGGGCCGTGATGCTAAAACTTCGGTATTAAATGGCTTCAATCAGGTCTGGGATGCACCGAACGTCTTTATCACAGATGGCGCAGCTATGACGTCAGCCTCCTGTGTCAATCCGTCTTTAACCTATATGGCGCTGACTGCCCGTGCTGCGGCTTATGCAGTGGACGCTCTGAAAAAAGGAGACCTGTAACATGGACAGACGCGATTTATTAAAAATGATTGCAGCCGCTACCGGCGTTGCTATGGTGGGCGGTGATTTATGGGCTGCCGATCTGAAATCAGCGGATGCGGGTAAAGCGCTTTTTACTCAGTCTGATATTGCTTTTTTAGATGAAATTGCTGAAACCATTTTGCCAAAAACCAGCACACCAGGCGCAAAAGATGCTGGCTGTGGTGCTGTGATGGCGGTGATGGTGGCAGACTGTTATGAGCTGAAGTACCAGACGGTGTTTTTTGAGGGCTTAAAAACAATAAAAGCTTTAGCAAAACAACAGTTTGGTAAAGATTTTATGCAAACGACTGCGGCGCAAAAACACGAATTGTTGTCAAAACTGGATCAGCAAGCCAAACAAGACTCAGGCAAGCCGTTACCGCATTATTTTGTGTTGTTAAAACAACTGACCCTGATGGTGTTTTTTACCTCCAAAGTGGCGGCGACTGAAGTGCTGCGTTATGTCGCTATACCAGGCCGGTACGATGGCAATCTGCCGTATAAAAAAGGCGATCGCGCCTGGGCAACTAACTAAGCAACAGATAGGGCGGGTCTCCGCCTTTTTAAGGTATTGATGATGAATTATGTATGGATTGGCGCAGCTTTGTCTCTAAGCACTGCTGCTATGGCTGCCACAGATATCAGCCAATTATCAGATGCAGAGCGCCATGCTTTGGCCGCTAAAACTGAAGTTTGGACTCCGGTACCACCCGTTGTGACCGCTGTCGAAGGTCAGGCTCCTTCGGATGCACTACAGCTGTTGGATAAAAACTTATCACAGTGGCAGTCGGTCAATACTGGTGCAGAAGCACAGTGGACTATGACTGACGGTGTGTTAACGGTCAAACCCGGCACTGGGGACATCCGCAGTAAAGAGTCGTTTTGCGATATTCAGTTGCATCTGGAATGGCGGGTTGGCAAAGATCGGATGGATAAAGAAGGTCAGCTGCGTAATAACAGCGGGATTTTTTTGCAGGAGATGTACGAAATTCAGATTTTAGATTCGTACCAGAATGAGACTTACCCTAATGGCCAGGCTGGTGCTTTGTATAAACAAACCATACCGCTGGTTAATGCGACCCGCCCAACGGGCGAATGGCAACACTACGATATTATCTACAAAGCGCCGCGTTTTGAAGGTGAAAAGCGCTTATCGCCAGGCTACATCACAGTGCTGCATAATGGTGTGTTAGTGCAAAATCACACTGAAATTGCCGGTACCACTGAATGGATAGGCCCGCCTCAAGTCAAAGCCCACGGCTGTTTACCGCTGAAATTACAGGACCATGGCGACAGCGTCAGCTTCCGTAATATCTGGGTTCGTAAGCTGGATTAATACTGTCTATATGGCAAAAAGGGGCTGGTGATAATACCAGCCTTTTTCTTATCAAAACCTGCTGTTACTTCATCTCGGCAATAATAGCCTGTAAACCTTTTAATGAAGCTTCAACGCTTTGCATTGGGGTCATACCTGCGGGATAAGATTCCTGCTCTACCACCAGCCACTGGGTGCCCCCTATGGTTTTATTGGCGGTGATCAAAGCTTTCCAGTCGGTGGTGTCTTTACCAATAATTGGATCTTCCGTATTGCCCGGCTCTGGGGCTGAAGCCTTGTAGTGTGTGGTCACAGTGCGGCCCGGATAGGCTTTGATAAAATCTACCGGATCTTTGCCAGCGACTTCAGTCCAGCCCACGTCTTGCTGCAAAATGACTTTGCTGTTGGTGTTTTTGCCAATCAGGTCCCATGGCGTTTTGCCTGCATCTCCCAGCATTTCTGGTTTATGGTTGTGATAACCCACCTGCATACCTAATGGCGTCAGTTTTTCCTGCACAGCAGCCAAATCGGCAGCGACAGCTTTTGCGCCTTCCACAGTAAAAGCACGCTGATCCATGGGAATAATTAAATAATGACAGTCTAAAGCCTTATAAAAAGCGACAGTGGCATCAAATTGCTCCGTGCTGAATTTTTCAAAAGGTACATGAGCCCCTGAAGCTTTCAGGCCTAAGCTGTTTAAAAATGCTTTTAAACCAGCAGCATCATTGGCGTATTTGCCAAAAAAACCAGCAAACTCAACACCCTGAAACCCCATGGCGGCAAGCTTGGTCAGTGTGCCTTCAAAGTCTGCCTGCATGGCATCTTTGACTGACCATAACTGCACACTCAGTTGAGGTTCAGTGGCCGTAACTGGAGCTGTATCGGCATAGCTGAAGCCTGCAGCAGTACTGGCTAAAATCAGGCTGATTATCTGCACAGTTGTAGTCAGTTTTTTCTTTAAAAAAAGCATAAGCCTGTCCTTGTCATTATCATTGGAAGCGGTTTCATGGTGCGTTGTTTTTGTACTCAGATCAAGGCTAAATGCGGTGATTGGCGGGTTCTTAGAGAACTAAATAAGTGGATTTCTCTCATCTGAGTGGACTTGGGTAAAAAGCATAAAAAAAGCCCCTTTGCAGGGGCATCAAAAGTCAAACACTTTGGGAGAGTGTTATCAGGGAATCACTCAGGAATTTACCGGGCTCAACCACAGCGCCTGATAAGGAGTCAGCAGTAAAGCGTCGGCAGGCAAGGTTTTATTGCTCAGCTCGTCGTGCCATAACTGACCTGTTAATGAGTTGCAAAGCTGGGCATGTTCAGAGAAATTTACCACTGCCACTAAGCGTTTTCCATCCAGTTGGCGCTGGTATAAAAACAGCTGCGGATTCTCATCAGACAATAGGGTGGTACTGCCAGCACCTAACAATGGCAACTTAGCTCTGGTCTGGATCAAATGCTGTAACTGCTGATAAATCCGGCCTGATAAGGTATCGGCAGAAATAGCTGAAGCGAGTTGCTTATCAGTCACTGCCACTCTGTTAACCCAGCGGCTGTCGTCTTTTTTAGCCGGGTCCAGTACATAGCTGTAATCATTTTTTAAGCCCAGTTCGTCACCCATATACAGGAGTGGCAAACCGCCAATACTTAAAATGATTGAGTTCAGCAGGCAGATGCGTTGCAGAGCATGCTCCAGATGTAATGCATTGTTTTCGATTTCAGCTTTTTCTACCCCAACCAAAGACGATAACATACCCGCCACACGGCAATCGCCCGTCACAGGGTTTTGCTGAAAAGGCACACCAGCAGCAAAACTGCCTTCAAACTGACCTGTGTAAAACTGATTTAAAAACTGGCGGTGATGATCCGGATTGATCCCCAGTTGCCAGGCTATACTGTCATCAAAAGTCCAGCCTATATCGTCATGGCAACGAATGTAATTCACCCAGCTGCACTGGGGGTCAATGTCAAAACGCTTGCGCAAGGATTCTGTTAATAGTCTGGTATTGCGGGTGGCTAAACTATCCCACAACAGCGCCATCAACAGCGGGTTATAGGACAACTGGCATTCTTCTGGTGCTATGTATTTCACCACTTCATCCGGGTGCACTATAGCTTCAGATTTAAACTGCAAAGCCGGAGCTGCAATGCGGGCTACTGCATTAAAAGCTTTAATTAAACTATGGGCTTTGGGCAGGTTTTCGCAGCTGGTGCCCGCTTGTTTCCAGACAAAAGCCAAAGCATCTAACCGCAGTACCGAAGCGCCCTGATTGGCCAGAAACAGCATTTCTTCAGCCATGGCATTAAACACAGCAGGGTTGGCGTAATTTAAGTCCCACTGAAAGCTGTTAAAGGTGGTCCAGACCCATAAGCCAGAAGTCTTGTCCTGAGTAAAACAACCCCGGCGAATTTCCGGGAAAATTTCACGTAAGCTTGGGGCAAATTGATCGCGTTCCTGTTCGGTCAGGAAAAAATAAAACTCACGATACTCTGCATCACCGGCTTTGGCTTTTTCTGCCCAGCGGTGTTCGTCAGAGGTGTGGTTAAAGACAAAATCCAGTACTGGCTTAATGCCTTGCTGGTGCAGTTGCTGCATCAGATCGGATAACTGCTGCATAGAACCCAGCTGTGGCATGGTGCTGCGATAATCTGATACGGCATAGCCGCCGTCGCTGTTAGGTTCTGGCGCTTTAAACAGTGGCATCAGATGCAAATAGTTAATACCACTTTGTTTTAAGTAAGGGATGCGTTTTGCAAGGCCTTTAAAATCTTTGGCAAATAAGTCGACATAACAGGCTGCACCTAAAGCGCTGGGTGCCTTATGCCAGTCTTGTGGCTCTGCATCTTCAAGTCGCAAATAGGCCGGACGCTGCGCCGAGCTTTTTGCCAGCAGCTTTAGCAACTGCTCCAGATGGTAGTAGCAGTCGTAGTGCTCGCCGTATAGGCTTAAATAAAGTTCAAGCAAAGCGGGCAGCTGTTGCTCCAGCCTGGTTTTCAACTCAGGCCAGCTGTCTTTTGCTGCTGTTTTTAAAGACTGGCTTAATCGTTTAAGTGCCTTTTCGCTTTCAAATTGCAACAGCTCTGGGTTTTCCAGCAGCTGTGCTGTGGTTTTTTGCATATAAACTGGTCCGGACCTACAGTGTGATATGCCTAATAGAACTTCATTTTCTCTGTTTTGGCAAGACTTTTAACTGTGAAATGTTTAAATTCAGTGTTGAATATTTACACTTCAGGTTTAAATAGTTAAAGTTAGTCTGAAACGTTTTAGTTTGTTGCCTCATTGTACTGGGGTATTTAAGGGGAATAAGGCAGATGAAACCGACTCCGGTTTGTTGTTTTGGTGAAGTACTGATCGACTTTTTACAGGATAAGGCCCAGCCAGGTCTGTTTCATCGTTTTGCTGGCGGAGCTCCGGCTAATGTGGCTGTGGCAGTGGCCAAATTAGGTGGCCAGAGTAAATTTATCGGTATGCTGGGCAAGGATATGTTTGGTGATTTTTTGCAACAGGAACTGCAAAGTTATGGCGTGGATTGCAGTGCAGTGCGCCAGACTATGGATGCTAAAACGGCCTTAGCTTTTGTGGCATTAAATGATCAGGGCGATCGCAGCTTTTCATTTTACCGGCCGCCTGCCGCAGATTTACTTTATAAGGTGGATCATTGTCCGGCCGACCTTTGGCAAAACAAAGGCATTTTGCATTTATGCTCCAACAGCCTGACAGAACCTGATATAGCCCAAACCAGTTTTGCTTTGGTGCGACTGGCCCAGCAACATGGCTGGCTGGTATCGGTGGATGCCAATTTACGTCACAATTTGTGGACTGAAGGCAAAGCCAGCATTGAGCTGGTGACACAATTGCTGGAAATGGCTGATCTGGTGAAGTTAAGTGAAGATGAACTGACTTACCTGGCTGGTGAGCAAAGTACGGAACACTGGTTACAGCATATTCTGGATTTTCGACCTTCATGGCTGGTCGTCACTGCGGGTGCAGATGAAGTGAAAAGTTACAGTAAAACAGATTCCTTTTCCGTTGCTGTGACTACAGTGCCTGTGCTGGATACTACTGCAGCAGGTGATGCCTTTGTTGGCGCCTGGTTATTTCAGGCAGCGCAGCTGCTGGATTCAGGTTGTAGTGTCGCTGATTTGCTGATGCAAAAAGAACTGCAACAGCAGGTGATCCGCAAAGCCATTAAAGCCGGGTCCCTGACCTGTCAGAAGTTCGGCGCTTTTGCTGCTTTACCTACCGCAAGCGAATGGAATTAAAGCAGTTTGTGTGAAAAGAAGAAGGGCTAACTTGCGTTAGCCCTTCTTTGCTTATACCGTGATGTCAATATTCTGACCCAGGTTGCCGACAGAAACCGGACTTGGCGACTGCAATGCCGGAGACGAATTTACAGCGCTTTCCAGCAACTGCATTGTTTGTCTCCCTTCCTGTTTTTGCTGGGATTTTGCCAGACTGGCACCCAGTAGTTCATAGCTCTGGCTGACTGCAGCTGAGCCTACGGATTGTGTCATAGTCACTCCCATGCCATATTTCCAACCATCTTATCGGCAAAAGGATCGCGGACTTTAGAAAAATTTTCAGGATCTGAGAAAAAATGAAGCCGCTCGTTGCAGCGAGCGGCTTCGGTCTTTAGGCGAGCGGAGTGACTTATGTTCCAAATGCCTGAAGTTGTTGAACTCTTTCTAAAAGTTCGTCTGTTAACAGCTGAGCTGTCAGTGGATCATGGCCGTTGACTGTGAACGAATACCACGCTCCGGAATAATCGAAGGCAAAGTGCTTGCTTCAACCACGGGTTGCAGAGGGCGTATCGGCCGGGTCGGGCTTTTCTTCACAGTGCCTTTTAATATAGGTTCTGGTTTTAGACCACTTTGACCAATTTTCGCCGCTAAACCTTGCTGGATATCGGCTATGGAATAACCTGCTTTAATTTTCATCCGTACGTAAGGAATACCAGCTGCTTCAAAAGCACCGCTGACAAACCAGTCTGGCACAGCTTTATGACCGTCTTTGCTGTTATTGTTCACCAGATCAACAGCAGCAACAATGCTCATGTCATCAGGATCACACAATACAAAATCCAGGTACTTGGCATTCAGCTTTACCGAAGCCGCTATACGGGACTTGGCATCAACATTGCTTTTTAATTCAAGAATATCGGCCATTTTTACTCTGTTCATGACTTTGTACTTACCTTTAACGGCTTGTTCCAGCATGTTCAGGTAAGAGCGTTCGACCTGAGTAAAAAGGCTGCTTTTTTTACTAAATGGAAAGGGGTTGCCATGGCTCATAAAACGGCTGGCTAAAAAAGCGGCAACCACAACCAATACGGCTAAGACTAAAATTAAAACTTCCATTAATGACCTCCGACAAACTTTTGACTCTGCAGCTCTCATTGGTTGACTGCAGAGTAGATAAAGCATAAGACGTGCCAATAAGTTAGTGTTTGTGCTCTAATTTATATAAGTTTGCTGAATGTCTGGCATATGGCCTATTGATGGTTGAAATGGTGGGGTTCGACCTCTGTTCGGCTTATAGTGAAGAGACTTCCTATTGCTACAGACAAGGAGCAACACAATGACAAGCAGCAACACTGCAGGATTAGAGATCAAAGGCCGTTTACCGGCTGAATTCCAGACTATTTTAACGCCGGAAGCTTGCCGTTTGGTGGTTGAACTGACCCGCGAATTTCGTCCTGCTTTAAAGCAGTTACTGCAGCAACGTACAGCAGAGCAGGCGCGTTATGATAGCGGTGCTTTACCGGATTTCCGTGTTGACACTGCTGATATCCGTGCTGGCAACTGGAAAGTAGCTGCTATCCCTGCCGATTTACAGGACAGAAGAGTAGAGATCACCGGCCCTGTCGATCGCAAGATGATCATCAATGCGTTAAACGCTGATGTAAAAGTCTTTATGGCTGATTTTGAAGACTCGCAAGCGCCAAGCTGGGATGGCGTGATAGAAGGCCAGATCAACTTACGTGATGCCAACTTAGGCACTATCAGCTACAGCGACCCGCAATCAGGTAAACAGTACGCGTTGCGTGATAAACAGGCCTTATTGATAGCCCGTGTTCGTGGTCTGCATTTATGGGAAAAACATTTAGAAGTGGATGGCGAGCCAGTTCCGGGTTCGCTGGTTGATTTTGCTTTGTATTTTTTCCACAACTACCAAACCCGTTTAGCCAATGGATCTGGTGTGTATTATTACCTACCGAAGCTGCAAAGCTACAAAGAAGCAGCCTGGTGGGATGCGGTTTTCCGTTTTACTCAAACTAAATTTGATCAGCCTGTCGGCACTATCCGCGCTACGGTATTAATTGAAACCTTGCCTGCAGTGTTTGAAATGGACGAAATTCTGCATGCGCTGCGTGAGCATATAGTGGCGTTGAACTGCGGTCGTTGGGACTATATTTTCAGCTATATCAAAACCTTAAAAAATCATGCTGACCGCGTATTACCAGACCGTCAGGTCGTGACTATGGATCAGCCATTTTTATCAGCTTATTCAAAACTGTTGATCAAAACCTGCCATAAACGTGGTGCTTTGGCCATGGGCGGCATGGCGGCTTTTATTCCGGCTAAAGATCCTGTAGCAAACCAAGCGATTTTAACCAAAGTGACTGCGGATAAAGAACGTGAAGCCAGCAATGGTCATGATGGCACCTGGGTGGCGCATCCGGGTTTAGCTGCTACGGCCAATGGAGTTTTTAACAAATATCTGCTTGATGGTAAAACCAATCAGTTGCATATCAGCCGCGCTGACGATGCGCCTGTGACTGCTGCCGATTTATTGGCGCCAAGCGCAGGTGAACGCACAGAAGCAGGTATGCGTATCAATATCCGCGTGGCTTTGCAGTACATAGCGGCCTGGATCAGTGGTAAGGGCTGTGTGCCTATTTATGGCCTGATGGAAGATGCGGCTACAGCGGAAATTTGTCGTACTTCCATTTGGCAGTGGATTAAACATGGCAAAAGCTTAAACAATGGCCAGCTAGTGACCAAAGACTTGTTTGCCCAAATGCTGCAGCAGGAAGCTGCTGTGGTAAGGCAAGAAGTAGGCGAAGAGTTGTGGCAACAACAGCAGTTTGAGCGAGCTCAGGCACTGTTGCTGCAAATCACCACAGCCGATCAACTGGTCGACTTCCTGACCTTGCCAGCTTATGAGCTGTTAACTGCTTGATACAAGAGGAGCCAGAGCCAAAGCTCTGGCTCCTGATTACAAGTGCAGCTCGTCTGCTACTTCTGTAATTAAGCGCCGCAACCAGATATGACTGGCATCCTGATGCAATAACGGACTCCAGATCATTTTCAGCTCTATTGATGGAATAGGGAAAGGCGGATCCAAGACTTTCATCGTCGCGTCATTCTGATACAAAAGCGCTGCCCGTAAAGGCAAGGTCGCAATTAAATCTGTTTCTACTGCTAAGTGCATAGCCACATGATAATTACGGGTAAAGACGCTGATAGTGCGCTGTTTACCGAACTTTGCTAAGGCTTCATCCACCCAACCCAGTTTTTGCACATCAGCCGGATCCATACCCACACCTACACCAAAGCCGGTTTTGCTGACCCAGATATGCTGGGCTTTTAAATAAGAGTCTAAATTAAAGTTACCCAAAATTGGATTTAAGCTATTGACCAGGCAAGCAAAACTATCGCGCCATATGGTCTTTTGATGAAAAGACTGCGGCAGTTGATCAAAGCGGTTTATCGCCATATCCACTTTGCCGTTTTCCACGTCATGAAAGGTGACATCGGACGGCGTCATAATATCCAGCGAGGTGCCTGGAGCTTGAGCCCGCAGCTTTTTCAATAAGGCCGGAATAAGAGTAGAAGCAGCGTAATCACTGGCCATAATACGAAACACTCGATGGCTGTGTTCTGGCTCAAAATCTTTGTTGGGTTGTAAGGTTTCTTCCAGAGTTAGCAAAACCCCACGCACTACAGGAGCTAATTCCTTGGCTCGTTCTGTCGGCACCATACCGTCCGAAGTACGCACCAGAATAGGATCGTTTAATAAATCACGCAGCCGTTTTAAGCCATTGCTCATCGCCGGTTGGGTGATATTTAACTGGTTGGCAGCCCTTGTCACGTTCTTTTCCCGCAACAATACGTCCAGATACACCAACAAATTCAGGTCAATTTTACTGATATTCATTTGTTTCCACTTTTTATGGCTGATGAAGTCTTGCTTGCATGCTTTCTATATTCACACAATGAATGATGAGAATCAAAAAAATCAGCTATATGAATCTGTATTTTGAAACCTATAGTGAATGTCAACAAGGGTACTTACCAAATGCCAGCTAAACAAAAGACAACATAACGAGGATGCATCATGTCAGCTTATCAACAGATCATTAAACAACTGGAACAAAGCTGTAAAGCGCAAGGAGCAGGCTGGAATGCTATTAATGCTGAGTCTGCTGCCCGCATGCAGTTACAAAACCGCTTTAAAACAGGTTTGGATATAGCGCAGTACACTGCTGATATTATGCGTGAAGACATGGCAGCTTATGATGCGGACAGCAGCCAGTACACTCAGTCTTTAGGCTGCTGGCATGGCTTTATCGGTCAGCAAAAACTGATTGCTATCAAAAAACATTTTGGCAGCACTAAACGAAAATACCTGTATTTATCCGGCTGGATGATTGCAGCTTTGCGTTCAGAGTTTGGTCCTCAGCCGGATCAATCCATGCACGAAAAAACGGCAGTACCAGCTTTAATCGAAGAGTTATACACCTTCTTAAAACAAGCTGATGCCCGTGAATTAGGTGGTTTATTCCGTGAGCTGGATGACGCCCGCGCTAAAGACGATCAGGCCAAAGCTGCTGAAGTACTGGCTAAAATCGACAACTTTGAAACTCACGTCGTGCCAATTATTGCCGACATAGATGCGGGTTTTGGTAATGCCGAAGCCACTTACTTACTGGCGAAAAAAATGATTGAAGCCGGTGCCTGCGCCATTCAGATTGAAAACCAGGTGTCTGACGAAAAACAATGTGGTCACCAGGATGGCAAAGTGACAGTGCCCCATGCTGATTTCTTAGCAAAAATTAACGCTGTGCGTTACGCCTTCTTAGAATTAGGCATTGAAAACGGCATTATCGTGGCCCGTACTGACTCTTTAGGTGCTGGCTTAACCAAACAAATTGCGGTAACGGATCAAGCCGGTGATTTGGGCGATTTATACAACAGCTTCCTGGACGGTGATTACATCCAAAGTGCTGACGATATTCAAAACGGCGATGTGGTGGTGAAAGCCAACGGCAAGCTGTTAAAGCCAAAACGTTTAGCCAGTGGTTTATTCCAGTTTAAGCAGGGCAGCGGTGTGGATCGTGTGGTGCTGGACTGTATTACTTCGTTGCAAAACGGTGCCGATTTATTGTGGATTGAAACCGAAAAACCTCATGTCGGTCAGATTGCTGAAATGGTCAATCGTATCCGTGAAGTGGTGCCCAATGCCAAGCTGGTGTACAACAACAGCCCGTCTTTTAACTGGACACTGAACTTCCGTCAGCAAGTATTTGATGCATGGAAAACAGCAGGCAAAGATGTGTCGGCTTACGACAGAGCCAAGCTGATGAGTGCAGATTACGATACAACAGAGCTGGCGTTGGAAGCGGATAACCGTATCCGTACTTTCCAGGCTGATGGTGCCCGTGAAGCTGGTATTTTCCACCACCTGATCACCTTACCTACTTACCATACAGCGGCCTTGTCGACTGACAACTTAGCTAAAGAGTACTTCGGTGCCGCCGGTATGCTGGGTTATGTCGAAGGGGTGCAACGTAAAGAAATTCGCCAGGGCATCGCCTGTGTCAAACACCAGAATATGTCTGGCTCTGATATTGGTGATGATCACAAAGAGTACTTCTCAGGGGAAGCTGCGCTGAAGGCCTCAGGGAAAGACAACACCATGAATCAGTTCTCCTAACCAACTGATTTATGGCCAAGTAATTGCTGAACTACGTGGTCGGGTAATACTGACATTGGCAGCCGCAAGGCTGCCTTTTTTGCATCTGCACTATCTCTGTACTTAAAGATTTCGTCTTGCCTTTATAGCCTGATTCTGACAATTTACGGCCTGACTATATACTTAATGGACGCTCAATTTCAGTCTGAGGGAGATTTTTATGATAAGTGCGGTACAACAGGCAAAACGTAATGCTTTGAAAAGCAGTTTAAAAATGCTGATGCTGGGCTTTACGGTGTTGGGTATGTTATTTGGTACGGCTTTTGGCGTAATGCTCGGAACTACCTTTGATGCAGAGCAAAGCTTATGGCAGTCCCCAGCGATGCTTCCACTGGTCATTGGTGCTGTGTTTTTAGTGGGCCTTGCCTGGTATTACGCAAAAAAAATAGATCAACTATAGAAGTGACTGAAGTCGCCGTTAAAACAAAAAATGGGGCAACACTGCAAGTGAGTCTTTGATCTCAGCTACAGCTTTGTTGTTGTCAGGCTCCGTAATTTTTCCTGCTGCCCATACCCATTCAATGCAAACAGGCCAGCCTGCTCAGGTGTTCACTGAACTGGCTGACCCACACTGTACCTGGCATGCCGAAATGTAAAACCAAAGACGAATCTCCTGATCTGCAGTGGTTACGGAGCCACTACGTCAGAAATTGACACTTTGCCTTTAGAGCGGTTTTCATAAGGTTCCAGCATAGAGACTACTTTTACTGCATTTGCGTTGCGGGCAAAAGTCACTAAAGGCTGGCCATTACAAACCACTTTATCGACCGCTTTTTGTTTGGAGAGCCGGCTGGCTTTCAGGGTTTTATTTAAGGCGATGCGATCATCATCCTGAGCATGGCTGCAGGTTTCGACCAGGACATTGTAAATATGTGGAGTAAAAGATGGCTCAGCGCTGGCAGCGGCTGATAGGGTCAGTACCGCAGCTGCGAAAAATAATGGTGCTTTCATGGTGCTATCCTCTGAGTTGGGTTATGGCTTTTGCCATAACTGTATTTTGGCGCCCAAAGCCTTGGTTTTCCTGCCTTCTGTGACCAAAGGAATAGCAGAAGTGACCGGAGGTGATGGGTTACTTTTTGTTATTTTTTGCGCAAAAAAGACACAAAAAAAGCCCGGGAATTTTTGACTTTCCCGGGCTTTCCGCCTTCAGTATTTTCCTATTTCGCGGGTAATAATTGTGCTGACCAATCTGCTTTAAAACGTCTGGATGCAGCGACTGTCTGACCATTGGAAAGCAACAACTGGTAGTCATTATTATGAGGTTGCACTTTATGCACATGGTGCAAATTCACTATAGTGGAACGGTGCACCTGAGCAAACTGAGCCGGTAAGCGTTGCATCAGTTCTTTAATGGTTTCGCGGATAATCAGGTTTTCACTTAAAGTGTACACACACATATAATTGCCAGCCGCCTCAATCATCAGAATATCTATATCATCAAGCAGCAAGGTGGAAGCACCGGTTTTAAAGGTCAGTTTATTTTGGGTGATAGCTGGTGGCATATCCTGCTGTTTATCCAAAGCGGTTTTGGCGTCCAGCAAAGTTTGGGCCAAACGCTGACGCGATACAGGTTTGAGTAAATAATCAAAAGCAAAATGCTCATAAGCCGAAAAAGCATAGTTGTCGTAGGCTGTCACCAGAATAATTAAAGGCGCTGCCATGGCGGAAGATTTATTCAGTTGTTTTAATACTTCGATGCCTTTGATCCCCGGCATTTGGATATCTAAAAACACCAGGTCCACAGCATTGCTTTGTAAATAAGCTAATACTTCATCACCATTATCAAAGCAGGCGTCTATCTGGATATTGGGGTAAGTCGCCAGTTTGGCTTTTAAATTACTGATGGCCAATGGCTCATCATCGGCTATTACAGTTCTAATCTGCTGCATGCAGTAACTCCAAAGGTAGGGAGATTTGTCCGGTGAATTTATCTTGTTGCTGACTAAAACTTAAGCTGGCTTTGCCATGAAACAACAAACTCAGACGTTCCGCCAGATTATGCAAGCTGCCAAAACTGGCTTGCTGCGGCCAGCCAGCCGCCAGCTGAGTTCCTGGGCCATTGTCAGACAGCTTTAGCACTAAAACTGAGGACTCCTGGCTTACTTCAATATCAATACAGGCATGGCCTTTCAGTTCTGACACTGCATACTTGATGGCATTTTCTGCTAAAGGTTGCAGCAACAGAGGTGGAACTTTTTGCTGCAAAGCCTGTTCATCCAATTGCCAGTTCACTTGCAACCGCTCGCCAAAACGAACCTGTTGAATAGCC
This sequence comes from Rheinheimera soli, assembly GCF_031457405.1. GTDB lineage: Bacteria > Pseudomonadota > Gammaproteobacteria > Enterobacterales > Alteromonadaceae > Pararheinheimera > Pararheinheimera soli_A. Next base: position 68,080 of record NZ_JAVDWR010000010.1, read on the forward strand.
AGATAAGAAGCCAGAGCGTCCAGTTCTTCTTTGAGTGGGATCAAATGTTCAGTATGGTTTTTCAGTGAATGCCGTAAGAAAGTAGAGAGCTGCAGGATCAGGTTTTCGGCATCCAGTCCTTTGTGTTGCACTATCAGTGAATTCAGCGCATTTAAAGTGTTAAACATAAAATGCGGATTAAGCTGATAACGTAATACTTTTAAGCGGGCAATACGTGCCTGACGGGCTAATTCCTGCTGTTGTCTGAACTGAGCTCTGTTTAACAGGTTAGCTTTGTAGACTAAAAACAACGCAAACCAGCCTGCTATCGGCAATAACACCAGATTAAAAGCCAAAGCGTAACGCAGCACAGACTCAGTTTGAATTTGCATAAAAGCGTAAGTCAGCATCAGGTGCTGACGTACTGGCGTCAGTACCAGCCAAAGTGGAATAAGCCAGTATGCCAGTCGTAGTGCCTGCTGTTGGATGCTGATATTCAGCCCCAGCTCTTTTTGCCCCAAATAACCTGTGACTACAAAATTCACCAGACTAATCAAAGCGTAAATCATCAGATAAGGAAATACGGTGCGATTTTCCAATGGCACCAGAACTGCTAAATGGATAAACTTGATCAGCAGATAAATCAACCAGAACAGTAAATGCCAGTACCAGAATCTTTCTTTATCGACCTCAAATCTTGCGACTGAACTCATGCAGTTGCCCCTTGTAACGGCAACTGAATAGACACCAGAAAACCCCGTTGCTTTGCTTGTACTACTAAACTGGCCGCTGTGCCAAAATGCTGATTCAGGCGGTTTTTTATATTGGTTAAACCTACGCCTGAACTTTGTCCCAACTGGGTGATGGCATGTTCGCCCGGACCGTCGTCTTCAACTTGCAGGCAAAGCTGGCCATTGTGTTGCTGTCCGGCAATAGTAATGGTGGCGCCTTGTTGCTGGGTAGCTACGGCATATTTAATGGCATTTTCTACCAAAGGTTGCAGTAACAAAGCCGGGATCAGGTGTTGGCGAACATTCTGATCGATTTTCCAGTCGACTTTGAGTTTGTTGCCAAAGCGGGTTTTCTGCAGCGCTAGATAGGCTTCTATTGCAGCCAGTTCATCGGCCAGTTGCACCAGGCTGTCCGGTGAGCTGCTTAAAGAATAACGTAAAAAAGACGCCAGTTGCTCAGACATCAGTTCGGCATCCTCAAAACGTTCTGCTTCTATTAAAGCGCAGACTGAGTTCAGTGCATTAAAGGTAAAATGCGGGTTCAACTGATGTCGCAGTGCCTGCAATTCAAGTTGTTGTATTTTCTGACTTAAACGAGCTGATTCTGCCATGCGGAAATGGCGTTGCTGATTCAGAATGTAGGCCAGATAAAGTGCTGTCCAGACAAAAAATGCTAAGGTGTGGCTGTCGAGGTTACTGATTAAAAAACGAAGATCAAAGCGTTCATTTTTCATAGTGATCAGCCAGAGCGCATTCTCCAGCGGAATGTAAATACAAGTCAGCAACAAAGCGGCCAGCACTAAATGCCATATAGCAAAATTATGCTGGTTAATTTTATACTGCGACCAGACCAGCAAGACGCCTGTCACCAACATGGTTGCTGCTTCGCTGATAAAACTCATTGCCAGATAATGCAGAGTGTCAGGTTTTCGCCAAATAAAAAAATCCAGCGTCCAGCTAAACACACTGAGTGCAAAAATAATAAACCAAAACAGGCAGTGGTAGCGCAGTAAAGGCTTGATTTGAAGACTAAACACTGGCTTGCTCCCACAGTGGTTGATGTAGCCAGTATAACCAAAGCTTTGATGAAATCGACAAATGCAGTGGTTCACCGGACTTAAAGTTGTGACCAGTGGGGTTTGTCTGGTTATACCTCTGAAGCCTTGAACGTCATTCAGCCTTGTCCGGCAAAATAACAATGGTCCTGCGCTTTTGGCTGCGGTATCTTGTTGCAGTTAAGTTGCGGTATCTTGTTGCAGTTAAGTAAAAGTGTTGATCAAAATGGCCAAAGCAGCGAATTAACGCAGAACTCTGGTCAATCAGCTTGCCGTCTGGCAATTGTGCTTTTGCTATGGCAAATTATGCGGCGTTTTAAAAGTTAAACTCAGAATAATTATAAGGAAGGGAAATGGAAGGCTTTATTAGTACGCTGAACAGCATAGTCTGGAGCCCCGCGCTGATTTACCTCTGCCTTGGTGCAGGCTTGTTTTACTCAATTCTCACTCGTTTTGCTCAGGTGCGTCATTTCAAAGAAATGTGCAAACTGATGCTGAATAACAATGAATCCGACAAAGGGATCTCATCCTTCCAGGCTCTGGCTGTGTCTTTATCCGGTCGGGTTGGTGTAGGTAATATAGCAGGTGTTGCTGCAGCTATCGGCTTTGGTGGACCAGGTGCTGTGTTCTGGATGTGGGTAGTAGCCTTTTTAGGTGCCAGTACTGCTTATGTCGAATCCACTTTAGGTCAGCTTTACAAAGTAGAAGAAAATGGCCAGTACCGTGGTGGTCCGGCTTATTACTTTGAACGTTGTCTGGGCTGGCGCTGGCTGGGTATTTTGTTTGCTATCTCCGCTATTATTGGTTGCGGTATCTTCTTACCAGGTGTTCAGGCGAATGCGGTAGGCAACGCTATTACTCAGGTTTTTGGTGAAGGTACGGCAGTGGTCACCAGCTTTGGTGAAGTCGGAAGTAACAAACTGATTGGCCTCGCTTTTATTCTGATTATTCTGGCTTTTATTATCTTCGGTGGTATCAAACGTATTGCTAACTTTACCCAAATTGTGGTGCCTTTTATGGCCTTGGGTTACATAGTTCTGGCGCTTATTGTGGTATTCCTGAATCTGGACAGAGTGCCGGCAATTTTTGGTTTAATCTTTAGTGATGCCTTTACCGCTCAGGCTGGTTTTGGTGCTGCTATAGGCTGGGGTGTAAAACGGGGTATTTACTCCAATGAAGCAGGTCAGGGCACTGGTCCTCATGCTGCTGCAGCCGCAGAAGTTGACCACCCGGCCCAGCAAGGTTTAGTTCAGGCCTTCTCTGTTTATGTAGACACTTTATTTGTCTGTACAGCAACTGCCTTAATGATTTTGATCACCGGGCAATACAACGTGCAAACTGAAGACTTTAATGCGGTCACAGGTGCTGGCACTATGATACTGCAGAATATTGACGCCTCCACTGTGGTTGCTTCACCAGCCTTTACCCAAATGGCTTTGCATAGTGTGTTTGGACAGTTTGGTCAGGTGTTTGCAGGCATCGCTATTTTCTTCTTCGCTTTTACCACTATTTTGGCCTATTACTACATTACAGAAACCAATGTGGCTTACTTAAACCGTATATTAAACAACAAATTGCCAAATCTGCTGTTTAAATTGATACTGATGTTTATGGTGGCTTACGGCACAGTCAACAGTGCCGGTTACATCTGGAATATTGGTGATTTGGGTGTGGGTATTATGGCCTGGGTTAACGTGGTTGGCATCCTGGTTATTTTCTTTATGTACAAGCCGACCATGCGCTGCTTACGCGATTATGAAGAGCAGAAAAAGAACGGCGGTCCTGTCACCTTTGATCCTGTGAAGTTAGGCATTAAAAACGCGACTTTCTGGGAAAATCGGCTGGAACAACAGCAAAAAGAGCAGAAGTAACTACTGATCTTTGTGAAATAAGGAGCCACATATGGCTCCTTTTTTTTAAGAAGGAATTTATGTTGATTTGTAAAACCGAGCGTTTAACTTTGCGTGAACTTCAGCTAAGTGATGCTGAATTTACCTTACGTCTCTACAACGATCCCAGTTTCTTACAGCATATAGGCGATAAAGGTGTTCGAACTGTTGAAGATGCAGAAAGGAATTTGCAACAGGGTGCTATCGCCAGTTATGCGCAGCATGGCTATGGCATGTGGCTGGTTGAAAATCAGCAGGGCCAGGCCATAGGTTTATGTGGCTTGATTAAGCGCGACTTTTTAGCTGAAACCGATTTAGGTTATGCCTATCTGCCAGAGTTTTTTGGTTTGGGGTATGCGTATGAAGCCGCAAAGGCAGTAGTGGCTTATGCTGCAGAGCACAGCGGTTTAAAAACACTGGTTGCCATAGTATCGCCGGACAATCAGGCCTCTAAGGCTTTGTTGCTGAAGCTTGGTTTTGAGCAGGATGGTCAGGTGCTGGTGCCGGATAAAGACGAAATGGTCGATTTTTACTGTATTCATGTAACGAAAAAGCCTGATCTTTAAAAGCCAGGCTGTTTTTCAGCGATCAGGCTATCTGAGCACTCAGTTTCTGATCCAGTTTGCCGCTGATATGAGTTAAACCATAAGCTAACAATACAATCAAAGCTCCTATCCATGGGGTGTACATTAAGCCAAACTGACTGACCACTACACCGCCGGCCCAGGCGCCAAAGGCTATACCTAAGTTAAAAGCGGCTATATTCAGACCACTGGCAACATCCACTGCTTTAGGGGTATAAATTTCGGCTTGACGTACCACATAAAGCTGCAAACCCGGCACATTACCAAAAGCCACTGCGCCCCATAGCAATACAGTGAAAGCAGCCAAAATTGGCTGAGAGGCGGTAACACTCAACAGCAATAACACGCCAGCCAAACCTAAAAAAATTACTTTCAAGGCTGCTATAGGGCCTTTTTTATCGGCGAGTTTACCACCCCAAATATTTCCTGCTGCCACAGATACACCATAAAGCAGCATCAGTAGGGCAATATGGTCTGTGCCAAAACCCGACACGTCCTGCAATATGGCGGCAAGGTAAGTAAATGCAATAAAACTACCGCCATAACCTAAAGCTGTTGTGGCATAAACCATCAGTAAACGGGGTTCTGTCAGTACCTGCAATTGCTCCGGAAAAGTCGCAGATTTTTGCTGTGCTAAGTTATTTGGCACCAGAATCGCTGAGCCAATCATCGCAATAAAACCTAAAACCGCCACTGCATAGAACACCGCTTGCCAGCCCAGATATTGACCGACAAAAGTGCCCAGTGGTACACCTGTCACTAAAGCAACGGTCAAGCCGGTAAACATTAAAGCTATAGCGCTGGCTGCTTTTTCTTTTGCTACCAGACTGGTGGCTATAGTCGAACCTATGGAAAAAAATACGCCATGTGCCATACCTGTAAGCACACGAGCAAGCATCAGGGAGTAATAATCCGGTGCCATAGCCCCCAGCAGATTACCCAGAGTAAAAAGCGCCATCAGTCCAATTAATAAAGCTTTGCGGGGCATTTTACTGCTCAGTGCCGTTAATACCGGCGCGCCTATAGCAACACCTAAAGCATATAAACTGACCAGCAAGCCAGCTGAAGGTAAAGACACTGCCAGGTCGGCAGCAATCACAGGTAATAAGCCCACTATGACAAATTCAGTGGTGCCTATGGCAAAGGCGCTTAAGGTTAAAGCCCATAAAGCGAGTGGCATATAATTTCTCCGCAAATTTAAAGTGGCGTCAGTGTGCTGGATTTTGTTATTGTGAAAAATAGATGTAATGGCAAATATCTATTGCGAAGAGAGCAACAATGGCCGGACAGACTGAACAGTTAGATACTTTTGTCACTGTGGTAAAAACCGGTAGTTTTACTGCGGCAGCAGAACAACTGGGGCAAGCTACTTCTGTGGTGAGTCGCAGAGTGAAACAGCTGGAACAACGCCTCGGCGTTGCTTTGTTATTGCGTACCACCCGCAGTTTACGACTGACTTCTGAAGGCGAATGGTATTATCAGCAGGCTTGCAGCATTTTGCGGCAACTGAGTCAGGCTGATCATTTTTTAATGGACCGAAGCCACAAGCCTGCTGGCAAATTACGCATTGATTCGGCCACTCCTTTTATTTTGCATCAACTGGTGCCGCTGGTTTCGGAGTTTCTGGCGCTTTACCCTGAAATTGAATTAACGCTGGATTCCTCTGAATCTTTTATCCATCTGATTGAAAAACGGGTCGACGTAGCAATACGTTTTGGTGAACTGACAGACTCCAGCTTAAAGGCACGTAAATTAGGTGCAGGCTTCAGGCGTTTGTTGGCATCTCCAGAGTATCTGGCCAGTTTTGGCACCCCAGACACTTTAGCTGACTTAGCCATACACCGCTGTATAGGCTTTAGCTCTGCTGAGACTTTAAACCGCTGGCCTATTCGGGATAAAGACGGAGAGTTGTATAAAATCACCCCTCATGTCTCAGCCGACAGCGGCGAAACTATTCGGCAACTGGCGTTGCATGGCAACGGCATCGCCTGCTTATCCGGTTTTATGACGCAGGAAGACATCAGGGCAGGGCGCTTAGTACCAGTGCTGGAGCATTTACGTGAGCAGGTACTGATGCCTGTGTATGCAGTGTATTACAGCGAAGGAGAGGCGAACCCCAGAGTGCGTTGTTTTATTGATTTTTTGACTCAGAAGCTGGTGTTGTAGGGGGCTGTTGCTGGCTTTCCTGTTGTTTTAAAAAGTCTTCATAAGTTCCGCTCTGACGTTCCAGGCATTGAGCTTTGATTTGTGCAGGAAGCTGATTGCACTGAGAACGATGATCCCGTTTCATTCTGTCGTACCACCATTCATCAGAGTCCCTGGGGCTGTATGAGCAGGCACTTTGCAACAAAACCAGCAGTAATATGGCAAAACGCATAAAGAGTCTCCATTTCAATAAGTTGATATAGCCAAAGTAATTGGAGTTGCAGCCAGGCGACAAGAGCGTGAGACCCCATGAGCATAGTGTCCTATGTGATTGGGGCGAGAGCACGCAGTCAACAAAGCTGCAGCTTCAAGTACGAAGGCTATAAAAGTATGCATGGCTTAAGGGCTGATTACCAGAGTTTTGTCCCCGCGCTCTAAGGTCATCGCTGTCATTAAAAGTTCATCAAAAAAACTAAAACCTCAGCCTTACAACCTTTTATTCTGTTGATAATTCAATTCATTGGCTTTGACTGTGCAAAACAAAAGACAACGTTCTCTGTTACCTGAACTGATCCGGCTGGAGGCGCTGATCGACACTTTACCTGCCACTGTAAAAACCACAGAACTGGCCCGTTTTAATGCTGGCCTGCATTCATACCCCAGTTACTTAATTGAATTGGCCACTTTTGATGCGACTAAACCTACGCTGCTGTTAACTGGTGGAGTGCATGGACTGGAGCGTATTGGCTCTGCAGTGCTGATTGCCTTTCTGGAAAGTTTGCTGCAAAGACTGGAGTGGGACCATGGTTTACAGCATCAGTTAAGCCAGTTAAATGTTTTATTTTTACCTATGGTAAACCCTGTAGGTATGGCGACTCACAGACGCAGCAATGGCAATGGTGTGGATTTAATGCGTAATGCGCCAGTGCACTGTGAAGATAAAGCGGCGTTTTTAGTGGGTGGGCAGCAGTATTCGGCTCGTTTGCCCTGGTTCAGAGGCAACCCAGAGCAACCTGAAGCCGAAAATCAGGTGTTGTTTGAACTGGTGCGGCAAAAGTTATTTCAAAGCTCTTTTAGTATAGTGCTGGATTGTCACTCTGGTTTTGGTCAGGTAGACAGGATCTGGTTTCCTTACGCCAAAAGCCGTAAACCTTTACCGCATTTAGCCGAACTCTACCGTTTACGCCAGCTGTTATTTGACAGCTATCCACATCAGGCTTATCAGTTTGAACCTCAATCGCTGCATTATTTATGTCATGGCGATTTATGGGATTATTTGTACGATGAGTCGTTGCAGCAGAGCACAGTGTTTTTACCTTTAACTCTGGAAATGGGGTCATGGAACTGGGTGCGGAAAAATCCCTTTCAGTTGTTATCCAGTTTGGGGTTGTTTCATCCGGTAAAACCGCACAGAGTAAAACGGGTGTTGCGTACTCATTTAACCTTGTTTCATTTTTTAATAGCAGCCACAGCGTCACATCAGCAGTGGCGGCGGGTTATGCATCCACGCATGCTCAGACAAGAGGCAATGGAGCTATGGTACTGACTATGGTACTGGCCAGATGGAATTAACGACAGACCAAACACCGGTGCTGTTGCTGCGTGGTCTATTACGCGAAAGCAGGCACTGGCTGAACTTTCCAGCCTTGTTAAGTGCAACACTTAAGCGGCCGGTATTGACGCTGGATTTGCCCGGTTGTGGGGTGTTAAACCAACAGAGATCTGCCACTTCAGTGCCTGCTTTACGGCAACAACTGCAACAACAATGGGCAGAGCGCTACCCACAGTATCAGGGGCAACAGCTTCATCTGGTGGCTATATCCATGGGCGGCATGCTGGCGCTGGACTGGGCGCTTGATGCGCCACAGCAGGTAAAATCTCTGGTACTGATAAACAGCAGCAGTGCGGGGTTAAGCCCGTTTTGGCACAGACTGCAGATGCGTAATTACTTCAAAGTGCTGCTATCTGTGCTGGCAGGCCCGATACAACGCGAAGAGCTGATATGGCAAATGACAGTCAGCTCAGCACTGCAGCCTGAGGTTTTAAAACAATGGCAGCAATGGGCCATAGAACACCCCGTCAGTCGCACCAATGCTTTACGTCAGCTTTGGGCCGCCAGTCGTTTTCGGGCTGAACGCAAGCCACTTTGTCCGGTGTTAATTCTTTCTGGTCTGGCGGATCAACTGGTGTCGCCACAGTGCAGCGTAGCTTTAGCCAATCAACTCAATGCACCTTTACTGACACATCCTACTGCAGGCCATGACTTACCTCTGGATGCGACCCAGTGGCTGGTCAGCGTTATAGATCAAAATTTAAATGAGGTTTACCGGCAATATAATTGCGCCTGAAGGTAGTGAAATAACCAGCTAAATCTTCACTTGCCTGTTGATCTCCGGCCAACTCCAATACGGCAATGCCAACTTCAGCAGTACAAAGCTGGTGCTCATGAGCTGCTTCGCGCAACTGATACAAGGAACTTTTTGCTGGTTGAATGCCAAGCACAGGAAAACCATCTAAATAAGGGCTTTTGCTGAACATCTTTTTCGCTTCACGCCAGGTTCCATCCAGCATCACAAAAAGCGGAATTTTATCGCCAGTCTTGACCCCATTAATACAACGCTCAGCCGCTGCATATTGCTGAGGGAATACCACTATCGGGGCGTAACGAGGATTTTCCAGCAAAGCCAAAAGCTCTGGATCAGGTTGGGTTCTGTCCCAGACAAAGGCAAAGTTTTCCGGCGCTACATCTGCAATTAAACGCCCTGTATTGGTGGGCTTATAAGCTTCGCCTTTATACATGACAAAACAAAAGGCACTGCGGCTGGATGGTTTGGGTTTGGCTGCGCAAATACAATCCGGCACCGGCAATAAACACAAAGGGCAGCGAATAACACGGCTACCACGGGCATTAAATACCCGGACCGTTTTTTGTAATTCGCGCTCTCGCAGCGCCATCACTGAATTGATATGAGACACAAACCGGATCCTTTATTACCGCCAGACACCATGCCTGAACGGGCGGCGGCATTGTACTTAAGCTAATAAAGCTTTGATACCGTTTAATTCATACTCTAAGTGAGTTATCGCGGGTATAGCGATATAAAGCGCTGGCTTTGTGGATAAGGAAACACATCTTCCACTATGCCATCACGAATACGCTGCTGCTTTTGCTGCCAGTAGCTGGCATCCATCAGTTCAGGATGGCTTTGAATTAACATCTGGCGGATATCATTTTGTGCTGTGACATAAGTTGTGATTTGCTCAGGGAATACGTCACCAGGGCCCACCGAATACCAGGGCTCATTGCTTAACATATCATCGTAGTTATCGGTTTTTGGAATAGTGCGGAAATTCACATCCAGCAGGTACTGCACTTCGTCGTAATCATAAAAAATCACCCGGCCGTGGCGGGTGACACCAAAGTTTTTCAGCAGCATATCGCCAGGGAAAATATTAGCAGCAATCATATCTTTCAGCGCCTGGCCATAATCCGCCATCATCTTCACTTTTTGCTCATGGCTTGCCTGCTCTAAATATAAATTCAGCGGCAGCATCCGCCTCTCAATGTACAAGTGTTTGATAATCACCATGTCATCTTCAATCTGCATTGAACCAGCAATGCTTTGTTGCAGCTCTTCCAGCAATTCAGGGCTGAATCTGTTGCGCGGCAGGGCCACATCTGAATATTCCATGGTATCGGCCATGCGGCCAACCCTGTCGTGTTTTTTCACCAACAGATAACGGGCTTTGACTGTGTCGCGGCCAAACTCTTTGGTTGGCGCAAATTTGTCGCGGATCACCTTAAACACATAAGGGAAAGAGGGCAGAGTAAATACCATCATGACCATGCCCCGAATGCCGGGCGCCGCAACAAACTGATCGTTGGATTTATCCAGATGCGTCAGCAGTTCACGGTAAAACTCGGTTTTGCCTTGTTTATGCAGGCCAACGGACGAATACAGCTCGGCCAGGGTTTTATGCGGCAGCAGCTCTTTCAGAAAATGTACCAAAGCCGAAGGCACTGTCATTTCCACCATAAAATATGCGCGGGAAAAACCAAAAATTATGGTCATTTGTTGTGGATCTGTGAGTAAGGTATCCACATAAATACCCTGATCCTCATCGTGCAGCAGCGGAATAATAAAAGGCTGCTGACCGTCTGGTGTCACCACCCGCCCAACAATATAGGCGGCTTTATTACGGAAAAACAGCGACTTTAAAACATCAAAACGCACCAGATGCACAGGGAAATGACCATGGCTGGACTGGCCAATAAAAGTACGCACCAATAAACGGATATCCCGCTCTAAATCAACAAAAGGAGCTTGTAAATGAAAGCTGGCGACAATAGCTCTGATGCTTTGTTTTAAACCATATTGAGCCGGAAAATAACTTTCATACACCGAAGCTATTGGAGCGGGCAGGCGTTGTTTGCTTAAAGTGGACTCAACAAAAATATTCTGATTATGAAAGTACTTGCGTTCGTACAAGCGGCAAAATACCGAGTTGTAAAAGGTTTCAGCCAGTTCAGCTTGCGGATGAAATAATAAATACTGCTGGTACTGCTGCTTCACCTGTTGCCACAAACAGTCATTTAATTCAGTGCCTGTCAGCTTTTGCTGCAGTAAGGCCAGAGTTTCACTTACCCGTAAATCGTAATAAGAAATTCGCTCCGAGCTGATACGTTGCAATTCCAGCCAGTTTTTTTGGGCATAACTTTGCTGGGCCAAAGCGGTGATTTTTTGAAACAAGCTAAAATGGCGGCGAAAGCCTTTTAAAATAAGATCAGCTATATCTGTAGCTTGCAGCATAACCACATTTCCTGAAAAACCTTAGTTCAGAAATAACTGAAATCCGACCAGATATCAATTGCTGCTTTTAAAATCACTGCTTTGAAACCAATATCTGCTGTTATTCACAGGAGTATCAGGGCTTAACAGTGGGTTTTTTATGCTGATCCACTGAGTGGCTGTCTTTTGTTGCAGAGGAAATACATGGCGCGTAAGCTCATGCTGCTGCATATGCTGAAGCAGTTCGCCATCATCAATCATTTGCTCCAGCCCTTGTTCAATCCATAAAGCCAAAGCTTCATTATTTTTATGGGTAAAAAAATAAATGGTAAAAGGGTAGTGCAACATCAGTGAATCATAACGTAGCAGCTCAGGGTATAAAGTGTGGCGTTTTTTCAGTTCAATCACCCCTTCATGCACACCGCGTGGGAAATAATCACAACGTTTAGCTACCATCTGTTTAAATATATTTTCGTAGACAGGAGCTTCTTCCACTTTGAGGCCAGAGTTTCGCATAATCTCTACATCAGGCCAGAAAGCACCCTGACAGGCGGTAAATTGCTGCAGTTGCTGCAGGCTGTGGATGTTATTAAAGTTTGCGATTGAGTCTTTATGCAGAATAAATTTGCGAAAGCCCATTAAACCGCGTTCCAAAGGTATACGGATAGCCCGGAATTCCTGTTCTTTTTTCAGATCTGTACCCACCCAAAATACATCTAAAAACTCACCTTTATCCAGCTGGCGCAAAGCACGGCCCTGTTCCATTATAAAAGTGGTCTTCAGCTCTGGTACTTTGCGCCCGGCAGCAGCTTTGGTTAAAGCTTTCGTTAATAAGCTGCTGTAATACTGATGACCAATATCAAATTCTGAGCGGGGTTTGGGGATCAATACCTGCTTCGGTGTTTCAGAGCTGCTGGCCTGAGTTTCAAAACAGCACATAAATGCGCAGGCAAGCGTCAGTAAAAACAACTTCATAACAAAACCTCAGGGCATCCACAGCGCTAAGTGTAAATGCCCGCAATATAAAGAACTAGTTTTATTGGCTGACGTTTTAGCCTTTAACCCTGGTTTGGCCTGATACGCAATTTAATTGTTAATAAATTGAATATTATTCCTTGAAGGTCGCAAAAATCCGTTAAGCTATAAGCCATATTTAATTAGTTCATTCTTAAGGACAAGTTATGCTTGAAACAAATTTAATTGTCACAGCAGCTCTGGTACTGGCTGTGTTGATACTGATTGGCAAAACTGTGGTGATTTTGCCACAAAATATGGCTTACATTATTGAGCGTTTAGGCAAATATTATGAAACTCAAACGGCAGGTTTGCAGTTTGTTATTCCTTTTATTGATCGTATTGCCTACAAAGTTTCATTAAAAGAAAGCGCCATTGATATTCCAAGCCAATCCGCTATTACCAAAGATAATATCAGCCTGACGATAGATGGCGTGTTGTATATCAAGGTGATGGAACCTTACAAAGCATCTTATGGTATTGATAACTATGTGTATGCCGTGATCCAACTGGCACAAACATCAATGCGTTCTGAAATAGGTAAGCTGGATTTAGACAAAACTTTTGAAGAACGTGACAGCCTGAACGTCAAAATTATCCATGCCATTAATCAGGCTTCTGCCGCCTGGGGTGTGCAGGTGATGCGTTATGAAATTAAAGATATTAATCCTCCGGCTTCTGTTTTGGATGCCATGGAAAAACAAATGCGGGCTGAACGGGAAAAACGCGCTTCTATTCTGGACTCTGAAGGTAAACGTCAGGCCGCAATCAATATAGCTGAGGGTGCCAAGCAAGCGACAGTACTGTCCGCTGAAGCGGAGCGGGAGCAGCAGGTATTAAAAGCTGAAGGTGAAGCTCTTTCTATTACCTTAGTGGCAGAAGCAAAAGCCAGAGCATTAACCATGATAGGTCAGGCAGCAGCTACTACTGAAGGTCAGGCTGCAGTGTTGCTGGATTTAGCCACTGAAGCTATTGCCGCGAAAAAAGCCATAGCCCGTGAATCTACAGTAGTACTGATGGATAACGATAAGTCTTCAGCCGGAAATACAGTAGCTGAAGCTTTGGGTGTGGTGGCTGCTATTCAAAAATCCGGGGTTTTGTCTTAAGGACTATGTAAGGATTATCTATGGAACTGAATCTGTTATCCGGCTTATTACTTCTGGCTTTGTTGTGTCTGGCTTTATTGCCTTTTGCGATTCCTGGTGTATTGGAAGTATTACTGTCTTTGGCTATTGCAGCCTTTGTCAGCGCCGCCCTGATGTGGTTTGGCTGGTTGCCGGATGACACCAGTCTGGTTCTGCTTAGTTTGGCTATGTTAACGGCTTTATCTGCTGTGTTGCTGTGGAAGCCTTTGCGTAAACTGCAAAAAACCGGCATCCGTTTGCAGGAAGACAGCGCTATTTCTGATTTTGTTGGTACAGAGCTGGTGTTGACTGAGCAAGCAAATAAAGACAGTGACAGTCATATTCAGTTTTGTGGTCTGGAATGGCGGGTCAGGTTAGATCCGGAAGATGTCGCCCTGCTTGTCGAACCAGGACAAACAGTAGTGATCAGTTCCGCTATGGTTGGATTGCTGCTGGTAAAAAGCAAAACCAGCTGATGCTGTTTATCCCCTGACTTTATAATGCTACAGAGGCGGGCTTATGCCTGCCTCTGTATCAGCTTGTGTGGCGGAGTTCAGCTTAACCTGAAACCTTGCTGGTCAAAATCAAGCAGCCATTGGCTAAAAGTGGCAAAAGGCATAGGTTTAGCCAGCAAATAACCCTGCACTGCATCAGCGCCTAAACGTCGGGCAAACTCCAGCTCTTTTAAGGTCTCTACTCCTTCTATCACTGTATAAAGTTGCAAAGACTTGCCTAACATGACGGCGTATCTTAAAACCGTATCGTCATTTAACCGCACTGCCTGGCATAACAAATCCCTGTCAATTTTTAGCTCACCTAAAGGTAAACCCTGTAAACGGGCTAAAGAAGATTGCCCCACACCAAAATCATCCAAAGAGATCCGAATATTAGAGCGCTCCAATAGTTTAAGTGCTTGTTCTGAGTCTTTGACTAAATCAACAAAAGCAGTTTCGGTCAGCTCCAGTTGCAGCGGTACACTAGAGTAACTGGTGCTTTTGACCGCTTCTATGACCCTTGAAATTAAAGCTGTGTTACGTAAATCCAGCGGAGATATATTCATCGACAAACGCAGATGAGCGCCGGCATCTGTCAGTTGTTTTTGCAGGATCAGGCTTTTATCCAGCACCCATTCGGTGACCTGACTGATCATGCCGGTTTGTTCAGCTAATGGAATAAAATCATCAGGTGCTATCTGGCCCATTTTGGGGTGATACCAGCGGATCAGTAACTCAGCAGCATGAATTTTTTGTTGTTTCATATCCAGAATAGGCTGCACATAGAGCTCCAGTAAGTCGTCCTGCAGTGCGATATTCAGCTCAGACAATAAGTGGATATGCTCCAGATTGTGTTCCAGATACAAAGGCTCATAAGGCAGGTAGTCGCCAGCTCTGTCGGCATGTTCTATGGCGGCTAAAGCTAAATCCAGAGTATCAACGGCTTTGGGGCAATCGGCCGGATAATGCACAGAGCTGTATACAGTGCCTAAATCCAGTTGCAGATTGTCTACTTTTAACAAAGCGTCCAGTTGGTGCCTTAGTAGTTCAAACTGTGAACGAAAATCCGTTGGAGCAATCAGCACAGCATAACTATCCCGTTCCAGCGCAAACAAACTGGGGTACTGTGCTTCTGTCTGGCGTTGCTGTTCACCCCAGCGTTTGAGTAGTTTGCTAAAACCTATAATGGTGTGATTGGCTTCTTCCACCCCTAAAGCCCGTTCAATCTGCCGAAATCGTTGATGTTCTATCATCACCAGATAAAAATCACTGTTTCGTTGTTGATCCAGTTGTTCCAGCCTGTTGAGTAGCGCTTGTTTATTCGGTAAATCAGAAACATGTTCTTTCAGTGCCAGATCCAGAGCTTTCTGCTGCATGTTTTGAATATGCTGTTGCTGATCAAGAATTTGCTGCTGAAATGCAATTTTTTTATTTTTTTCCATATATAAATTCTGCAGCATGGCAAACACAAAAAACAATGCAGCTAAGGCATTGCCTACTTCCATAGCTGAATTGGTCAGCACTACTTCAGGCAGGTAACCTTTACTACGCAGTATCATCACAGCCACACCAGTCAGCATGGTTAATAATGCCATTGACAGAAACAACGCATGAGCATGGCGTTTATGCAGTAACCAGAAACTGGCAAGCAACATCAGGCAGCCCGTTAAAGCCGTTAACTCTACTCCGGTTTTCTTCAGCCAATAGCCACCCAACCAAGGGCTGGCAAACAGCAATAACACAGCAAAAATCCGGATCAACTGAAAAGGCCACATCAACCAGTTGGGGCTGTCGGTGGTGCGGAAAAATGACAGCATAAAAACAGATGCGAATAAAGAACCCAGCACTGCTCCATATTCAATCACCAGATTGAAGTCAGGTGAGTTTGGCCAGACATAAGCAAACAATAATCCGTTAATTTCCAGCTGTATTAACACCACTGTAAAAAACATGCCGGAAAAAGCCAAAAAATAGCCATGGCGATAAATCAGATAAAGTCCGGCGGAAAGTGCAATCAGGCATGAAAAAATACCGCTGAACAGGCTTTGGATAAACACCGCCTGATGTTCCTGCTGCTCCATTTCCCGGGTGCTGCTGCGTTGCAGCGGCAACATATTGGCTCCCTGATTGGTCACTTTAGCAAAAAGCCACAAATCTTCTGTACTGGCTGGCAGCGGAATAACAAAATTCAGCGTGGGTAAAGGTCGCAGCTTATAGAGTTGCCTGTCTCCAAGCTGATAGCTGTGCAGCAGCTTTAATTGCCGATCCAGTACATAAAGTTCAACCTGATCTAAAAAGGGCGCCTGCACCGACAAGGCTGTTTCTGTGCTGCTGGCGCTCAGCCGGGTTTTATACCAGTAGGAACTTTGCTGATAACCCAGACTGGCGGTTGAGCCCGGCAGGAGTTGCCATTGATCGGTTGGCTGGAGCAGCACCTGCTGTAATTCTGAACTTTGTTCAGTGACAGGAAAATAATGCAGTGGATTGAGGGGTTTTAACATCTGCTGTGGCATCAGATGGACCAGCAGCAATGCAACGAGCAGCCCTGCACATAAGGCCAGAAAAAACAAAGTGTGGAACAAAGGGTTTTGGCGGAAGGTCATAACAGCTCAAGCAGAAAGCACCTGCTCTAACCTTAGCTGGCTGAATGGCAGATGCAACGCTCAAACTGATAAATCCAATAAAATTTCTACACCTAAAAACTCTGTTCGAATTTATTGAACAGCCTTATCAATTTTTATCGCTTTTTAATTGAGCAAGCAAAGCCGATACTTGCGTCACTTGGGTATATAGGACAGATCCTTCTTCAGTTCTGTCCGTACCCAGTCAGGCTGGCAAGTGCTGTCAGATTTTAGTAAAGAGGATTTATATGCGAACTGTGACCGGGATAAAAGCTTTAGGCTTAGCTGCATTAACAGGACTTCTGCTGATGTCTTTAAGTGGCTGTTCGCAAAAACAGGCCTTAACTTCTGTGGTCTGGCAGCAGCAATTAAATTTACCCTCTGTGCTGCATTCTACTGAAGTTGCTCAAAGCTTATCGCTGACTATCGACGAAATCAGTTTTGATTGGCTGGATCAAAGCAGGAAGCGGGTCGTGCCGGCTTTGTTGTTTAAACCTGCCCATCAGAAAAAAGCCAAAGCCTTGATCGTATTTTCTCACGGTTTAGGCGGCTCGAAAGAGCGTTACGCTTATTTAGGTCAGTACTGGGCCAGTCAGGGTTATGCCAGTTTGCATGTGCAACACGACGGCAGTGACCGCAAAGTATGGCGTGGTAACAGGTTGTTATTGCCTTTGCGTTTAATGGATGCTGCGGATGCAAGCGAAGCTTTAGCCCGGGTACAAGATGTGAAGTTTGCTTTGGATAAAATTCTGGCCTCTGAATACGCAGCAGATTTCGACGAGCAGAATATTATGATGGCGGGCCATTCCTATGGCGCTAATACCTCAATGTTATTAAGTGGTGCTCAGGTGGAGCAAAAGGGTGAATTAGTCAGCCTGAAAGATGACAGGATTAAAGCTGCTATTTTAATTTCAGCCCCGCCTTTTTATAACGATCAGCCTTTGGATCAAGTGCTGGCAGCAGTGACTATCCCCACTTTACATATCACCACCACTGAAGATGAAATTAAAGTGCCGGGGTATTATTCATCTCCGGCAGACAGATTTGAGCTGTATTACGCTATGGCCAGCAGTTACAAAGTACTGGCAGTGTTCAGCTCAGGCAGCCACAACATTTTTTCAGGCTGGCGCCGCAGTGAAGACGTAGCGCCACAACAGCAAGTGATCAAAGCCGCCACACAGGCCTTATCCAGCGCTTTTATCGAACAAGTTACCACAGGAGATGGCCGTGCTATGGGCTTGTGGGCGCAACAACATCAGGCTGTGTTATCTGATTTCATTCGCTCAGATTTAGTGGCTGTGGTGAATTAAGTAAAAAGTTGTAAGTGTTACCAATAATATCCAAAAGAGAGACCTACTTCGGTCTCTTTTTGTTTTTCTACACTAAAACGCAGATCCCAGTTTTTGTGCTGGCCAAAACGGTTTAACCATTTGCTGCTGACAAATTTCTGTTGATCACCAAAAAAGTAATATCTGTAACCTAGTTCCAGTTGGCTGCGCCACCAAGGGGTGACATCAGTCACTACACCAACTCTTGGTTCTGCTGAAGTGACACCCGTTTCAAAACGATCCTGGTGCAAACGGCCATCAAGCATTAGATACCAAAGGCTAGCCTGCCATTGAGCTGCGTTGCCTAAACCCGCATTAAATTGCAGGCTCTGACAATACCAGCAGCTTAAATCTTGTGGTTTGTACGCAATATTCATTTTCCAGGCATAACCGCCGTCTGCTGGTAGTCCTGTCACCGATAGGTTCATGTTTTCTATGTTCAGCAGCTCAAAGCTATGCAAGTCAGCTTTGCCATCTTGCCAACGTAATTTCAGATCAAACATCGATAGCGCAGAGTAGGGGACACGGGCTGTATCGCTGGTCAACATATCGTAGTAGGTTGCTCTGAATCTGAGTTGCAAAGCCGCCCGTTGCTGATGGCTGATTGCACTGAGCTGCAGTAATGAAGGTAAAGTGCTTTGGTGAGGAGCTGCGGCAGTGTTATACACAGGGTTTTCTGTAGCCGCAGGCAAAATCAGCCGCGCTTTTAATAGCTCTCTCTTGGCTTGTTCTGAGTACAATTCGTGTTTGCTGATCCGTAAGAACTCAAGATAATCAAACAACAGCTGCAACACTTTTACCTTTTGTGCAACAGGCAACTGTTGATAGTCTGGTAGCTCTGTGATGAATCCTTGTTGCACCATCACTGCAACCAACTCTTTTATTGGCTCTGGCAAATCAAGATAAGCCTGATGAAATCTTTGTTGTCGTGAAGGGTGTTGCACCACATCTTCAACCAAAGGATTTCCTTGCTGTTGTACCGTCGCCAGATTATGGAAAATTGACACAGGCAGAGCCCAGGGCTGATTTTTGTTGATCAGCTCAGCATTGACCACCAGCTCCAGTAATTCAGCCATACGAAAGGCACAGTTTTGTTTAAAGAAAAAGTACTGATAGTTGCGGCCTATCAGCTCCCACGCATGTAAACTAAGACTCTTCACTTGTTCTGGCTGCAGGTCCAATTTGTATTCCCACAGATCCCGTAATTCTGCCTCACCATAACTTTGTACATTCAGATAAAACAGGCCATGTGAAAACATCGCATCGTAACCACCGAATATACCTTTGGTGATGTAAATCAAAGGATTTTCTTTCTCAGGTACAGCGGCACCAAAGTTAAGGCTTTGTTGCTGAAGAATATTTTTCGACCCGGAGGAACTGTTAAATTTCAATAGCACATGGCCATAAAATGAAGCAGGGTTACCAAGGTAACCACTGGCAAAAATAGCGCTGACAGAACTAATTTGATCTTTATCCGTCCATTCACTCAGTAAAGGGCATTGGATTTGTGGAGCCTGTGAAAGCAGTTCTGGTAATTGCTGTTTTAACCAGTTAAAACGTGCAGGAAAACGGCATTGGCTATGTGTATTTTTGTCGCTTTCTGCCGCCATAAAAAAGCTGTGCAGAGTTGTTGCAAGCTCAGCTTTTGCATCCTGAGAGCCTTTTGTTGCAAGAAAAAACTCTGGGTCTATTATTTCGCTGCCTGAGGTAGTGTCCCTCATATGTAATAAAGCCAGCCAATAAGGGTCTTGACTCAATTCAGCTATTTTGACTGGTGTTGGCCAAAGAAGATTGGCCTGAACAATAAGCGGAAGCATAAACAAGAATGCAACAAAAGAATATATTGAAAATATATACATACAGAGCCACAAAAATAAAAACCCGCAGCGAAGCGGGTTTGTTGAGATCAAATAGCCAGTTAAATCAACTTACATTGAGCCGCAAAGTCACCTGATACTTTAGCGTCGAGCTGCAGGTAAAAAGCTTCTGCTTTTGCTGAGTTGCCTTCAATGTCTAAATCAATATCAGTACGAACCTGTTCAATAATGGCTGAATGAGCTTCTGCGTCGCAACCCATCATATTTAAAGCGGCAGTCAGATACTCACCGTGGCCAGATACAGTCTCTTCTTCAATAGTCACTATAGTGTCATTGATAAACTGAGCTGCAGCTACGCGGCTACCTTTACATGAGCTATCAGAGCTGATGTTAGATGAAACAGCTGTAGTACCTAAGTCCCAAATGATATTTGAGATGGCAGCAGCTGTTCCATTGTCATCAAAAATCATGGCGCCGATACCACAATGTTTCCATGGATTTATAGAACCAGATTGAGCCTGGACTGTTGGGGATGTAACTAAAGATAACAACACAGCAGAGGTTGCAGCAACCAAAGTTAATTTCATAAAATCTCCGTATTTTTATAATTTATTGCGCCCAGAAGCGCTAACGGAAATTACGATATAGTTTGAAGTTGGTCAATATAATCTTTATATAATACTTTCATTTTTCATAACATTTCCCTTATCAGGTTTATTTGTTAATAAAGCCCTCGTGCAATTGTGCCCCTAAATGCCCCACTTTGACATAAATCAATGCGCCTTCGCTGCCGGTAAAAGGCTGGTGTTTGCTTAAGCCAGGGTTGCGTAACCAACTGCCTTTAGGGTAGCTACCAAACTCGTCCTGAAACAGACCTTCGAGTACATAAATTTCTTCACCCCCTGCGTGCACATGAGGCTGAAAGTGAGTATTGGGTGCCCAGCGCACTAAGGCTGTGTTGATGCCATCAAACTGATGCAAAGGCAGAACCTGCAAGCCTGGCGCTAAACCTGGTAGCCACTGTTGTTGTTCTGGTTTGATACAAAGCTGTTCCGTATCGCCTTCACTGAATTGCCATAGTTTTACCAACAGTACACAACCCTCTTTGGAAAAAGGGGCGTGTGAAGTGCCGGGTGGATTACGTAAGTAAGTACCAACTGGGTAATCGCCATGTTCATCAGAAAAGGTGCCTTCCAGTACCAGAATTTCTTCGCCGCCGCCATGCTGATGTGAGTCAAACTGACTGCCGGCTAAATAACGCACTATGCTGGTGGCTTTGGCCACTTCTGCACCTATTCTGTCTAAAGGCCTTCTGTGAATATCTTTGGCAGGAGACTCATACCAAAGCGCTTGCTCTGGACTTTGTACAATACGCTGACTCAAATCAGTATTTATTTCGCTGCTCATTTGAGCCCAGGGTAATAAAGTCATACTGTTTATCTCTTGTACTGGGTAGGGCAGTAAGCACGATTAATTTCAGGCGAGCGTAGCTTTAAATGTTTAGTCGTACGGCCTGTTGTACGTTTACGCCATAGTTTAAAAGAGCCGCTTTTCAGCTCTTTACGCATCAAATCAATCAGTTGGTGCTGGTTTAAGCCGTATAAGTTTTCTATGGCTTCAAAAGGTGTTCTGTCTTCCCATGCCATTTCAATAATGCGGGATAAATCTTCAGGGCTATAAGTGTTCACTACGTATTTACTTGATATGTTGGACAGGCATTTGCATACGTTATTTTTTGCCTGGCGGACCAGTAGAAAATCGCTAAGTTACCACTTGGCATAATGATCTTCTGCCAACCCTTTTACTTTATTCAGTTGTAGTGTGCTGCCATTTTGAAGTACCACAAACCCAGTATAAAGCCCAACATACTGGCGGAAGTTACTGGCAAGTAAACCTATATTGACCTTTTCCTGACGGCAATACAAAGGGGTAAATTCAAGCTGAACTTCGCCGCAGAGACTGCTGACTTGCCATGGTTTTGTATTGTCTTTGCGATCAAACACAAAAGAGGCGGGGCTTAGATGCTGAATGTGGCCATCAAACCAAAGCGCATTTTCACAAAGGCCGGTTTCATTGACACCTGCGGCCATATTCAAACCAAAAGCTTTGCCGTCAACCATGGCACTGATACTGGCCCAGCGCCAACTGGTTTGGCGGCGCATAAAACCAGCTGAAAAATCATAACCAGCTAAAGCCAAAGTTAAATCTAATGGGTGACCCTGAAGTTCGATCGAACCTGAAACCTTCAAGGCATTGGATTTTTCGGTATAAGTAAAGCCGTTATAGCCTGTGGGGGCACATAAAGCTAAAGGCATCTGGCTGGATTTTTCTATGGTTAAATTTGCCTTTAACTCATTGGTATTTATGTTTAATTGCCAGTCACTAGGGCTGGTTTTTATTGTGACTTTATAAGCAGCAAACTGCTGTTTGGCTTCACCTGCTGATGGTGAATCACTCATTTTACAGCCCAAAGCGCCAGGCAATAACAGCCCTTTGCTGACAGTCTGGTTTGTGTCAAAACGATACAAATAAGCAAAACCTGAATTGGCATACCGAATATCGGCAATAGCCACGGCCAGCACCCAGTCTGAGCCTGTGACACAAATAAACTGAAATTGTTTGTAGTGAAAATAACGGGCCAGGGTGTTGGCTTTTTTGTCCATCAAATTCTGATAAACAAAAGTCTGCAGATTAAAATCCGGGACTGAACCATCAAACAAGCCAAAGGCCGGTTGGCCATTGGCTTGGATCAGTTGTGCTGGTGCTTTGGTCAGTAGTGGCTGATAACTGCTCATAATGCTTCTTAGTAAAAACTTTGTTTTACTTTACTGCAAAGTGATCAGGCTGTGCCAATTAAATCCTTTTGCTGCATCAGCTCTGCAAGCTCAGGTAAACAGGCCGGGTCGTCTATAGTGGATGGCACCGCATAGTCGCTGCCAGTGGCTATTTGTCGCAGCAATTTACGTAAAATTTTGCCGGAGCGGGTTTTAGGTAAACGTTGGACTATAATAGCTTTTTTAAAGCAAGCCAAAGCGCCTATTTCTTGTCGTACCATAGCAACAAGTTCAGCCTCAAGCTGGCTTTCACTGATATCCACACCATTTTTCACCAGCACCATAGCCAAAGGTTGTTGGCCTTTAATGGCCTCGTAAATACCTATCACACAACATTCGGCGACGGCAGGGTGGCTGGCAACTATTTGCTCCATTTCACCTGTGGATAAACGGTGGCCTGCTACGTTAATTACATCGTCAGTGCGGCCCATCACAAATAAATAACCGTCTTCGTCTATGTAACCGCCATCGCCACTGGCGTAATAACCTGGGAAAGTGGATAAATAACCATCGACAAAACGTTCGTCATTGCCCCAGATACTGCTTAAGCAGCCAGGCGGTAACGGCAGTTGCAGCGCTATATAACCTTGTTGATTGGCAGGCACAGGCAGGCCGCTTTCATCCAGAATTTCAACCTTAAAACCCGGTACAGGTACTGTGGATGAACCTGCTTTGGCATTCATTAATTCAAGCCCGGCCGGATTGGCGCTGATAGGCCAGCCGGTTTCAGTTTGCCACCAGTGATCGATCACTGGTTTGCCAATCTTTTCGACCACCCAAAAATAAGTTGCCGGATCAAGCCGCTCTCCTGCCATAAAAATATACTTCAGTGCAGATAAATCATAAGTTTGCAGCAGCGCTTGCGGATCTTCTTTGCGAATAGCCCGAAAGGCGGTGGGAGCTGCAAACAATACATTCACTTTATGTTCGGCGCAGACCCGCCAAAAAGCACTGGCATCTGGGGTAAATACAGGTTTGCCTTCGTACAGCACTGTAGTGCAGCCAGCCAATAAAGGCGCATACACAATATAAGAATGACCAACCACCCAGCCGACATCTGAGGCTGCCCAGAATACATCGCCTGGCTTAGTGTCATACACAGCTTGCATACTGTAATTTAACGCCACAGCATGGCCACCATTGTCCCGCACAACGCCTTTGGGTTTGCCTGTAGTGCCTGAGGTATACAGAATATAAAGCGGATCTGTAGCAAGCACCGGCACACAAGCTGCTGGTTCTGCTAATAGCATTTGCTGCTGCCAGTCCAGATCCCGCCCAGCAACTAAATCGCAAGGCTGCCGCGCTCGCTGATAAACAATACTGCACTGCACCTTGTGACTGGCTTTTTGCAAAGCTTCATCCAACAGCGGTTTGTAGGCAATAATGCGGTTAATTTCGATACCGCAGGAGGCGCTGATAACAAGTTTTGGTGTTGCATCATCGATACGCATCGCCAGTTCATGCGACGAAAAACCACCAAAAACAACAGAATGCACTGCACCTAAACGAGCCACGGCCAGCATAGCTATGGCCGCTTCTGGGATCATCGGCATATAAATCACTACCCGATCACCTTTTTCCAGACCATTGGCTTTGAGCACACCAGCAAAAAGCGCGACCTGATCCCAGAGCTGCAAGTAACTATATTTTTTGGTTTGCCCTGTGACGGGGGAGTCGTAAATCAAAGCGGTTTGATTACCACGGCCTTGTTCAATCTGATGATCCAGCGCCATATAACAGGTGTTCATCACGCCGTCGCTAAACCATTGGTAATGATGATCATCCAGCTTTTTTAAGATGCTGGTCGGCTTTTGATACCAGGCCAGTTTATTGGCCTGCTGGCTCCAGAAATGCTCTGGATCATCAGTGGCCAGCCGCTTGTGCTGCTGATAAAGCGATGTAATTGATGTCATAGAGTACCCTGTCAGTTTTTAGTTATAGCTATGCTTTTATTATCGCCTTACTTTAGCGAATTATGATGCAAAGCGAACTTAGACTTAAGGTGCATATACTTTAGGTGTAGCTCGGACGAAAAAGGAAACAAAAAAGAAAACAAAAGGGCATCAGTGTTAGCCGATGCCCTTGGATTTATTCGAATTTAAGAAGAGCAGGTACTGTAGGGGCTGGGCTTGTCCCTGCCCGTAACCCGCCCCCTACAGCAAGTGCGAAGGCCTAAATCAGACGTTTAGGTAATCCAATATCCCCTCAGCCGCTTTACGGCCCTGGGCTATAGCTGTGACTACCAGATCTGAACCTAAGACCATATCGCCACCTGCGAAGATTTTTTGCTGGTTGGTTTGAAGTGGGTAAGTGCTTTTTTCACTGGCCACGACGCGGCCTTTGTCGTCGAGCTCTACACCCATATCTTTTAACCACTGTGGTGGGCTTGGCTGGAAACCAAAAGCGACAATGACAGCATCTGCCTCTAATACCTGCTCTGAACCCGGCACTGCTTCGGCGTTACGACGGCCTTTGGCATCGGCTGCTCCCATAGCAGTTGTCACTACTTCTATACCACAAGCATGGCCTTCGTCGTTTAACCTGATGCCAAGTGGCTGCAGGTTAAACATAAATTCCACACCTTCTTCGCGGGCATTTTGTACTTCTTTGCGTGAACCCGGCATGCTGGCTTCGTCGCGGCGGTAGGCTAATGTGACTTTGCTGGCGCCCTGACGAATCGCAGTACGCACGCAGTCCATTGAGGTGTCTCCACCGCCTAATACCACTACTTTTTTACCGGCAAGGTTCACATACTGGTGTTCTGTCTGCCAGCCCATCAGATGGTTGATATTACCAATCAGATAAGGCAAAGCTTCATAGACACCAGGTGCTTTTTCGTTAACTAAACCACCTTGCATTGGGGTGTAAGTCCCTAATGCAAGAAATACTGAGTCGTATTCCTGCAGCAGGCTGTCAAAACTGACATCCACACCCACAGTGGTATTTAAACGGAACTCAATGCCCATAGCAGTGAAGATTTCACGGCGTAGTTTCAGTACATCTTTTTCCAGTTTAAAAGGTGGAATACCAAAGGTTAATAAGCCACCAATTTCCGGATAACGGTCAAATACCACAGGGGTAACGCCATTACGAATAAGTACGTCAGCACAAGCTAAACCAGCAGGGCCTGCGCCTATCACCGCAACTTTTAAGCTGGTTTTGACTACGGCCGATAAATCCGGCCGCCAGCCCATTTCAAAGGCTTTGTCGTTAATGTACTTTTCAATAGAACCTATGGTGACTGCACCAAAACCTTCGTTGATGGTACAGGCGCCTTCGCACAAACGATCCTGCGGGCAAACCCGGCCACAGACTTCAGGTAAGCTATTGGTTTTATGCGACAATTCAGCCGCTTCAATAATCTTGCCTTCGTTCGCCAGCTTCAGCCACTGCGGAATATAGTTATGCACAGGGCATTTCCATTCGCAGTAAGGGTTGCCACAGTCCAGACAGCGGTCAGCCTGACCTGATGCCTGAGTGTCTGTCATAGGCTGATAAATTTCTACGAACTCAATGGTCCGCTCGCGGTGTGACTTTTTTGGTGGGTCAACCCGCTTTACGTCGATAAATTGATAAACATTCTGTGCCATAGTTGCCTCCCTTACATCGCCTGAACCCGCAGCTCATCAGAAGAGCGTGCGCGGTGACCAAGCAAGGTGTTGACGTCACTTGTTTTGGGTTTAACCAGTTTGAACTTGCTTAAGTAGTTGTTGAAATCCGTCAGGATCCGGTGCGCTTTTTCGCTACCGGTAGCCTCAACGTGTTGATGCAACAAGCTACGTAAGTGTTCCTGCAGAATTGGTGTGCTGACATCCAGCGCTTCCACCAGTTCAGGGTTCACCCGCAGGCATAAGTCATCCTGTTCATCTAATAAATAAGCAAAACCGCCTGTCATACCAGCACCAAAGTTAACGCCGGTCTGACCTAATACCATCACTACACCACCTGTCATATATTCACAGCAGTTATCGCCTGTGCCTTCTACAACGACTATGGCGCCTGAGTTACGTACGGCAAAACGCTCACCGGCACGGCCAGCAGCGTAGAAACGGCCGCCAGTTGCACCATATAAACAGGTGTTGCCTGCAATAGTGGCGTCGTCTTTGGCATAGCTGACTCCCTTAGGCGGGAATATAGCAATTTGGCCACCTGTCATGCCTTTACCTACATAGTCGTTGGCATCACCTTGCAGAGATAAATGCAAACCACCGGCGTTCCAGACACCAAAGCTCTGGCCTGCAGTACCTATGCAGTTAATCACAATAGGGT
Organism: Rheinheimera soli; assembly: GCF_031457405.1. GTDB lineage: Bacteria > Pseudomonadota > Gammaproteobacteria > Enterobacterales > Alteromonadaceae > Pararheinheimera > Pararheinheimera soli_A. Next base: position 94,754 of record NZ_JAVDWR010000010.1, read on the forward strand.
CGGTCGCCATGCCCTGATTGCCATGATGACGGGCAATAAAACCAGACAAGGCCGCACCCACTGAACGGTCTGTATTGCGGATAGGCACAGTTAAGCGGCCACCGGTTTTATACTTCACCATATCGGCGCAGCGTTTCACCAGTTCCTGATTTAAAGCGCCATCATCGAACGGGTTATTGTTTTGTACGCAGAACAAGGATTTATCTGATTTAACACCAGAGGCCAATAAAATCGGGCTCAGGTCTAACTTCATTTGTTTCTGCGTTTGGCCTTCGCGGATAGACAATAAATCAGTACGACCTATTAACTGTTCCAGTGAAGTGACGCCCAGTTCAGCCATCAGCTCACGCACTTCGTGCGATAAGAACTTAAAGTAGTTCATCACCATTTCTGGTAAGCCGTTAAAGTGATCGCGGCGTAAGGTCTCATCCTGAGTGGCTACACCGGTCGCGCAGTTATTCAGGTGGCAAATCCGTAAGAATTTGCAGCCTAAAGCCACCATAGGGCCGGTACCAAAACCAAAGCTTTCTGCACCTAAAATAGCGGCTTTAACGACGTCTAAACCGGTTTTTAAGCCGCCATCTACCTGCAGCCGAACCCGGTCACGTAAACCATTTTCAACCAGAGCCTGATGCACTTCAGCTAAACCCAGCTCCCATGGTGAACCAGCATATTTGACCGACGTCAGCGGGCTTGCACCTGTGCCACCGTCATAACCTGATACGGTAATTAAATCGGCGTAGGCTTTAGCCACACCGGTCGCAATAGTACCTACGCCTGGTTCAGACACTAATTTCACTGAAATCAGCGCTTCAGGGTTCACTTGTTTTAAGTCAAAAATCAGCTGAGCCAAATCTTCAATTGAATAAATATCGTGATGTGGCGGCGGTGAAATCAGTGTCACGCCTGGCACTGAATAACGCAGACGCGCAATTTCAGCTGTGACTTTTTCACCTGGCAACTGGCCACCTTCGCCGGGCTTAGCGCCTTGGGCTACTTTGATCTGAATCACTTCAGCATTCACCAGATAATGAGGTGTGACGCCAAAACGACCCGAAGCGACCTGTTTGATTTTACTGTTTTTCTCAGTACCAAAACGGCGTGGATCTTCACCACCTTCACCTGAGTTAGAACGGCCACCTAAACGGTTCATTGCTATAGCCAAAGCTTCATGCGCTTCAGGGCTTAAAGCACCGATAGACATAGCGGCGCTGTCAAAACGCGGATACAGCTGCTCAGCAGCTTGCACCTGATCTAAAGCGACAGGAGTGGCATTGGCTTTGTTTAAGCAAAATAAGTCGCGTAAATGCGCTACAGGGCGCTGATTTACGAAGTCGGAATAGACTTTGTAATCGGCATATTTGCCACTGCGGACGGCTTTTTGCAGGCTTTGCACTACATCAGGGTTATAAGCGTGGTATTCGCCATCATGTACGTACTTCAGCTGGCCACCGTGATTCAGTGGTTTGCGTTTCAACCAGGCGCTGTTGGCGCGGATTTGCACGTCCTGCTGGAAGTCAGCAAAGTCGGCACCCTGAATACGTGAAGGTAAATCAGGGAAACACAGCTTCATCACATTCTGATGAATACCCACAGCCTCAAACAGGTTCGAACAGCGATAACTCGCTACAGTCGAAATCCCCATTTTTGACATGATTTTGTACAGGCCCTTGTTAATACCTTTACGGTAATTCAGCACGGCCTGACGGGCGGTCAGGTTCAGACTGCCTTTTTCCACCAGTTGCTCAATAGTCTCATAAGCCAGGAATGGATAAATACCTGTAGCACCTAAACCTACCAATACAGCAAAGTGATGCGGGTCACGGGTCGTTGCAGTTTCGATAATAATGTTCGAGTCGCAGCGTAACTGGTTATCCACTAAAGCGTGATGTACAGCGCCCACAGCCATAGCGGCCGGAATAGGGATCAGGCCTTGTTCAATACGGCGGTCTGTTAAGATCACCAGCACCACTTTATCTTCACGCACCACACGCACAGCTTCAGCGCAAACACGGCGCACAGCTGTTTCCATATCTTCGTCATTTGGATCGAAGTTCAGGGAAATAGTGTGATGTTTGTAATATTTCTCGTCAGCCGCTTTTAACTGTTTTAAATCGCTGTACATCATCACAGGAGATTCAAACTGAATACGGCGGGCATAACCTGCAGTTTCACTGAAGACGTTGTGTTCACGGCCTATGCTGGTCGCCAGCGACATGACGTGGGCTTCACGTAGTGGATCTATGGGCGGGTTAGTCACCTGCGCAAACAACTGGCGGAAATAGTCGTAGAAAGTACGGGTTTTTTGCGACAATACAGCCATTGGCGTATCGTCACCCATAGAACCTACCGCTTCCTGGCCGTCTTTTGCCAGTACTGTCACGACCTGTTCAATTTCTTCATAGCTGTAGTTAAACAGCTTATGGAACACCATCATCTGATCGTCAGTAAAGACCCTTTTGCCTATCAGGTCAGTTTCAAACTGTTCGTAAGGTACTAAACGTTGTACGTTAGCTGACAACCATTTGCGGTACGGGTGGCGAACCATTAAATCCTGGTCAATTTCTTCTGAGCGCCAGATTTTTCCTGTCTGCGTATCCACAGCCAGCATTTCGCCCGGGCCAACGCGGCCTTTTTCCTGCACTTCATCAGGTGTGTAATCCCAAATGCCAACTTCAGAAGCCAGCGTAATTAACTTATCTTTGGTAATAACAAAGCGGGCAGGGCGCAAGCCGTTGCGGTCTAAGTTACAGGCCACATGCTGACCATTGGTCATGACTATACCGGCAGGACCATCCCAAGGCTCCATATGCATGGAGTTAAACTCGTAGAAAGCCTTTAAGTTATCGTCCATCACCTTATTGCCTTGCCATGCTGGTGGCACCAGTAAACGCATAGCACGGAATAAATCCATACCACCGGCCAGCAGCAATTCCAGCATATTATCTAAAGAGCTGGAATCTGAACCCGACTGGCTGACAAAAGGTGCAGCAGTGGCTAAGTCAGGTAATAAAGGCGAAGAGAACTTGTACTGACGGGCGCGGGCCCATTGTCTGTTGCCTGTAATGGTATTAATTTCGCCGTTATGCGCTAAAAAGCGGAATGGCTGAGCCAAAGCCCAACGTGGCATAGTGTTAGTAGAGAAGCGTTGGTGAAATACGCAAATGGCGGTTTCCATCCGAACATCTGCTAAGTCCAGATAAAAACGCGGCAGATCTGCCGGCATCATCAGACCTTTAAATACGGTCACCAGACAAGAAAAACTTGGAATATAAAAATCCGCATCATCTGTCAGCTGCTTTTCGATACGGCGTCTGACCATATAAAGGCGACGCTCTAAATCGTGTTCGTTCCAACCTGGCTGGGCACTGACAAAAGCCTGCTTAATTTGTGGCATAGAAGTAAGTGCCAAATCACCCAGCACTGATGTGTCCGTTGGCATATCACGCCAACCGACTAAAGTCAGTGTCTCACGGGTAATTTCTTGTTCAATAATAGCGCGAGCCAGTTCAGCCTTCACCGGATCCTGACTAAAAAAGAAGATGCCCACCCCATACTTTTTGCCCAAAACCCAGCCTTTCTCCTCTGCTATTGCACGGAAAAAACTATCGGGTTTTTGCATTAACAGGCCACAACCATCACCTGTTTTCCCATCCGCTGAAATTCCACCTCTGTGCTGCATGCGGTCTAAACCGCTGATAGCAGTGCGCACAATACGGTGGCTGGCGACGCCTTCTAAATGAGCGATCAGACCAAAGCCACAGTTCTCTCTTGCCTGACTGTGGTGATACAACGCCATGACTCTTCCTCCAACCTGTCCTGAAAACTAAAAAGTAAATAAAAATGTATATTTTGTGAATTATTATTCTTGTGTTTGGCGTTTTTATCCCTGAAAGAAAACAACAGCTCTGCTTTCAGTCAGTTAGGTGGTCCGCATCGTTGTTTTTATGGCGTTTAGACGTCTATCCATAAATAACCAGTTAGATATACCCAGTTCAGGCGGAAATTGCAAGACCAGTCTGGCGCATTTAACTGACTATTTTATCTGAAGCCCTGAACAGACTGATTTGTAATAAAATTACAGAAAGGGGCGGTTTTTACTGGTTTAAAGGCAAAAGAGCGAAAAAAAAGGCCGCTGATGCGACCTTTTTTTGTAATTTACACGATATTTTTATGCGAAACTTATGCGTGATAGCCGTTTGAAACACCTTTGACTGTGACTGCAACTGCGTCATGTGCATGCAGAGACTCATAGTGGTTTACCCGCAGCCAGAAATCATCAAATTCAGACAATTGGTTCAGCGCGTGTTTTAAACGACGGGCTGCATCTTCGCAAAACATCAGGTTTTGACCGTTTAAACGGGCAAACTCTTGTTCGTCAGCGCGTTTAACTGCAGCCTGAACCGGCGTTTGTAAAGCATCTTCAATAGCGTCTATTAAAGCAATCACAGGGAAGTCAGCTACTTTGTTATTCAACTGTACTTTTATCTCAGCGATGGAGCGCTGGCTGTGTGGTGTTGCTACTATGCCCTGAGTGGTGCCTAACCAGTCTTTTACCAGTTCAGCACTCACTTGCTGGTGACCGGCAAACTTAGCGACAAAAGCTTCCTGAATAAGCTGGCGGGCTAAAGCTGCAGAGCAAGGGCAAGTTGAAGAGTAAGGCACGTTCACCTTCATTTCTACGCCTAATTTGCCCTCTTTTAACTGGCCTGTGATAGTCACAGGGTAAGCTTTCCAGCCTTGTTTTTCTGTGATTAAAGCTTTGCGGCGTAAATGCAATTCGAAATCAAACTTTACAAAAGCATGAGTACTTAAGTCTTCATGGCTGCTGATAAACTCGTTTAAGAGCTGACTTAAGCTGGCGAAACTTAAACTGGATTCTGTCGACAGCTGATCCAATAACAGATAAAGCCGTGACATATGAATGCCTTTGGCTTTTGGATCTTTTAAGTTCACAAAAGCTTCAACTTTGGCGCTGACCTGGCGTGGTGCTTCGCCTGCCACACTAAACATCAGTGGCAGTTCAATATGGCTCATGCCAACCCAATCCAAAACACCTTCAGTGGTGGCGGAAGAATGGTTAGCTACATCTGGCATAGTGGTCGGCATGAATACTCCAATGTCCGTCAAATGCATAGATTTTTTATCTCCGTCCTTGCTGAAGCCGCAGCATCAATGGGTAGGCTGTATAAAAAACCTTGCTGAAAATTTGGCGCACTTTATACCATATTTTGCCGCGTTGGCCGGTATAAAATATGTGCTATATAAGCTGATTTTTTTCGAATAGCTTAAGCGAAAAAAGCGAATACCCGACTAAATTTGTCGGATATTCGCTAAATTGGGATGATGGAACAGAAAATCAACTCTTTGGCACTGAAGTTATTGCTCGAAGGTACCTTTGACTATAGCTTTGCCGTTTTTGACCAATTGACGGCCTTTGGCAAAAACATCACGGATGGTTAAATCACTTTTATGCAAAAGCACTAAGTCTGCGTCCATTCCTGCTGCAATACGGCCTTTTTGCTTTAGCCCCAATATTGCTGCTGGTGCTGCAGTAATAGCGGTAATGGCATCAGATAAAGGCACCTGATATTCAAGCACTGCCTGGCGGGCGACCTGATATAAAGTTTGTACCTGGCCTACCTCAAGCCCAACTAATTCTCCATGGTCGTTATAGACTGGCAAACTGGCATTGCCATCTGAGCTTAAGGTCAGGTTCATGGCTGGAATACCTGCCGCTAAAGCTCTGGCTAAAGCCGCTGCAGCTGCTACTTCGCCATGTTGTAAGTCGTAGCTGGTTGTGCTGGTGGTAAAATCAATAACACCACCCGCTTTAGCAAACTCAAGACCGGCCTGAAATACAGCTTCATTGCGGTTAATATGAGTAGGGTAGAACTGTGACAATTTTAGCTCTGTACCTTCAACTGCTTGCCATAGCGGCTGTAATAAAGAATCTCCGCTCCCTACATGTACACTGACCAGGCCAGCTTTGCCTGATAAAATGCCACCCACTTTAGCCGCAGCTGCCACTTTACGGATTTCGTCTTTAGTGGGTTGAGAAGAACGGAAATCGCTGATGGCAATTTCGCCCACGCCAATAAACTTGTCGATCAGGATCAAATCATCCGTGATAGTGCCCATTAAAGTCCGGCATGGAATTTCGTAAGAACCTGTATGGCAATAAGTACTGATGCCTTCAGTTTCCAATGCATGAGCTTTGGCCAGCAGATTAGTTAAAGTTCTGGTAGTGGCGTCTGTGCCCAAAACGCCAATAGCTGTAGTGACTCCACCTAAAGTGGCATCTGTTAATTGCATCTCAGGAGTGCGGCTGGCAAAACCACCTTCACCGCCACCACCAATAAAATGCACTAAAGAATCAACAAAACCCGGCACTAAATAACAATCGCTGGCATCAATCACTTCGATGGGCAAATTACTGCTGCCAGTATCAAAACCAGGCTGCAAAGCTGCGATCTGTGAACCTGCCATTAAAAGATCCATTGTGCCCAAATCCGCAGGGCTTATCAGATGGGCATTTTTAAATAGTTTTACTGTGCTCATTTTATGTCCTTATTGATATTCAATGGCTACTGCGACCAGCATTGCTGTGCTTGCAAGCGCAAAAAGCCAGAGTTGCAAGCGCCAGGCAAACTTTGCCCATAACATCCAGTCGACCCGTACTACCCCTAAGCAACCAATTAAAGAAGCTGATGTAGGCACTATGCAGTTGGTTAAACCATCGCCCAGTTGAAAGGCCAAAACGGCGATTTGCCTTGATACACCCACTAAGTCGGCCAAAGGCGCAACCAGAGGCATAGTTAAAGCAGCCTGGCCTGAACCTGAGGTGACAAAGAAGTTAAATACCGATTGGAAAATCAACATAAACCAGGCAGAAACATAAGCTGAAAAACCATCAAAGCTACTGCCGGCATAATGCAGTAAAGTATTGAGTATTGAAGGTTCTGTTGCGTCGTCTCCCCCTAAAAGCAGCACTATGCCTTTGGCCATACCGACAATCATGGCGGCAGGCAATAACTCAGCGGCGCCGTGTTTAAAGGCATCAGCTGATTCGTTCACCGTCAGTCGTTTGCCAATTACAGCTAAAATGGCTGTGGCGACACCCAATGCAAAAAACTGAGTGGCAATTTCAGGGATATAATAACCCCTGGCTACTACGCCCCAAATCACCCAGATAATGCCTGCAACAAAGAGCAATAAAATAGCGGCGTCTAACTTACCGAAGCTACTGCTTTGTTGTTCCTGCTGCTGAACCCGCAGCTTTTGGTCTGAAGCAAAACTGACAGAAAGTTGTGGGTTCTTTTTAATTTTTGCCGCATAACGCATAGTAAAAACGATGCCGAAAAGGGTAAACACAACCCAAAGCGCAATACGATAATCCGCTCCAGACATCAAGGGTAAACCCGCTATGCCCTGAGCAATAGAAACACTGAATGGGTTCATCCAGGACGTAGCAAAACCAATTTGGGTGGCTATGTAAGTAACCAGTACAGTGGTAATAGCGTCGTAGCCTAAAGCCAGCATTAAAGGCAATAAAACGATACAGAAAGCTATGGCTTCTTCACCCATGCCAAAAACTGCACCGCCTAAAGAAAACAGAAAAAACATCAGAGGTATAAATAAAAAGTCTATGTCTTTGGTTTTGGCTATTAAAGCCAGAATGCCATTATTCACAGCTCCCGTTTTCATAATGATGCCAAAGGCACCACCTGTCAGCAAAATAAAGGCAATAACCCCTATAGCTGCACCCATTTTGTCGCCTGAAACCATGCCCTCAAAGGCATAGTTCAGAAAGCCAACTTCACCTCCTTCGCCAAATAAAGGCACTGCTTTATTTTGCTCAGCCGCCAGTTGAAAACTATTTGGGTCAATACGTGCTTTAACCGTTTCACCTGCTGCATTTACTGTCTCCGGTAACATTTGAAAGTAACCAGCCGGAATAAGGTGAGATGCAATAGCTGCCGCTATCATCACAAAAAAAAGTATGACAAAGGCGTCCGGCATGCTGACCGGTTTTTTGCTTGTAACTTGCATGAGATTTACCTGTTAAATACAGCCGGGTTTGACCCCGGCTTCTGCTATTCGCTTCGCTTGCTGTTAAAACTTATGGCTTAATGCAATACGGAAGCTGCGGCCTAAAGCGTCATGGTTAATCGAGTCAAAACCACGGCTTGAACCATAAGCTGCTGGTGGATCCCGATCAAACAGATTGTCGATATTAAAGCTGATTGTGGTTTGGGCAAAATCATATCCCAGATTCATACGCCATGTAGTCCAGGACGAGACCTGTCGGCTGCCATCTGCGTTTAATTCACCCAGTTCATTCAGTTCTCTGAGTTCTCTGCGGCGTAAACCGGAAATGTCATCTTCATAAGAGTCTGTGTAGTTGGCCGAAATACTGCTGAAGAAATCACCTTTAGACCAGTTGAAACGCACACCAGCTACAGTTTCAGGGTAACGCCAACTACCAATCAACTCTTCAATTTCGTCTGAGCCCGCTTTGTTGCGTTCAAAAGACAAATAATGAGTGGCATCCAGGCTCAGGCCAAAAGTACCAACTTCTGTATTAAATCTGTGATCGTAAGCCAGATCGATACCGCTGACAGTTTGCTCGCCGGTATTTTCCAGCAGCAATACGTGGTCACGGAACAGTGGTAACTCTGCAAAACGTGGGTCGTCGTACGCTACCCAGGCATCCAGTATTTCTGCCATATTGGCACCGCTTTGCTCTATATTCAGGCCTGCACTGTCCGTTACATCACATAAAGCTGCATCAAAAGAGATGCCCTGTGCACCTTCAGGTACTAAACCACAATGACGTAATGAAGCGTCCCCAATGGCTCGGGCTAAAACCCCGGTCATATTGGTATCAACCAGATTTTCATGTTCAAAGCGCCAGTAATCTACTGTTAAAGTGCTGTTTTCTGACAAGCTTAATGCAAAACCTAAACTGATGGAGTTGGATTCTTCAGCTTTAAGTTGTGGGTTGCCAAGTTCCAGCACATTGTTGCCGCGTTCATCACCAAAACCTTCACAGAATAAATCGGCTACCGCCTGATTAGCTCCACAATCAAAACGTGCAGTGGTGGTACGAAGTTTTACGCCAGCCTGAGTCAGTGAAGGTGCGCGGAATGAAGTAGCGTAAGAGGCCCTGACAATCAGCTCTTCTACCGGACGATAGCTAAAGCCAATCTTGGGGTTAAAAGTGCTGCCAAAGTCATCAAAATGGTCATAACGTGCCGCCAGTTGCATATCTAAAGTACTGGCCAGTGGCACGTTAAATTCAGAGAATGCAGCCCATTGAGTGCGTTCAGCCGCCGATAAACTGGAACCAAAACCAAATACATCCACCAGATAACCATTCTCAGCCCTGGCTATTGCGTTGTCTGAAGGGGTATCAGTGATTTTTTCTTTACGGATCTCAAGGCCAAAAGCAGAGCTTATCACGCCATCGTTAAATTCCATCAAATCGCCATTAAAGCGCGCATCCCAGCCCATTACAGTGCTTTTGCCTTTGCGGGTAGGCATTTCCTGAGCCAGAGCTAACAAAGCGTCGTTGTTGCTGTCATTTTGCAGGAAAGGGTTATACATAGCACCTAAAGAGCCGCTGGAGCAGCTTAAAGTACCAGTTGTGGTGTTATAACTTGCGATAGTGCCATCAGAACATAGTTCTCCGGCCAAGGCTGCATGGTATTTATATCTGTTATAGATCCCCTTGGTAGCCACCTGATCAGATTTTGATTCTGAGTAAATCACAGCTGACTCCCAGCCCCAATCGCCAATAGAACCTGACAAAGCACTGACTAAACGCAAAGCATCAGTTTCTATTTCTACTGTACGAGGTGTGCCAAAACGGGCATCAAAAGCAAAACCACGAAGCTCGCGGCCAGCCAGTGTTTCAAAGCGTGATATCCTTAACTGGTCGAGTAACTCGTCACGGATGGCCGGGCCAAAAATATCCAAAGCGCTTTCGTCGACATAAGGGCCTTCACTGTCATCCAACTGGTTAATTGGCGCAGGGCTTGAAATAGCGACAGACTTGGTATTGCTGAAAAATACATCGGTATTCCAACTGATATCACCAAAGTCTTTTTGGAAAATGGCGCCAGTGGAATAACTGGTTAAATCTGAGTTTAACTGATCGTCTTCATTGGGGTAATAAGCGCAAATTTTTTCACCAAACTCTGTGGTTACAAGTGCTGTCGCACAGCCCGGCGTGGCCAGTTCATCACCTGAGCGTACAGAGTCGTAATAAATGTTGGGTGTGTTTTTTGGCAGATAAGAGTATGAGCTTTTTAACAGTGGAGAGCGGGTAAAATCTCTGTCCTGGGCACTAAAGGCATTACGGTCAAAATAATCGGCAAATACTGTTAACTGACCACCAGCCACTTGTTGACCAACCACCAGATTCAGGTTGCGGCGGCTTTCATCGCTCGACGCCATGCTGTCGCCATAAGAGGCATTAAGCTCCACGCCTTCGTAATCTTTTTTCAGTATGTAGTTAATAACACCAGCTACGGCGTCTGCACCATAAATGGCCGAGGCGCCTGTGGCTAATACTTCAATACGCTCGATAGCGGCTAAAGGAATACTGTTGACGTCAACAAAGTTCTGAGTGCCAGCGGCAAAAGAGCTGGCTGCAACACGGCGGCCGTTAATCAGAGTTAAGGTGGATGCCGGGCCCAAACCACGCAATGATGCTGCGGCCTGACCTGCAGGTGTTGAAGTTGAAGTGGCGCCACTTTCAGAGGTAGAGAAAGTACCTTCACCGCCTCTCAATTGCCCTACGTCTTTCAGTAAATCAAAAATAGTATTGGCGCCCGATTTTTTAATATCGTCGCTGCTGATCACGACCAGAGGCTGAGCGCCCTCTAAATCGACACCCTTGAGGCGGGAGCCTGTGACTTCGATTTTTTCTATTGAATCGTTTTCTGTTGTAGTTTCAGTTTGAGCAGATACGGAAAAGCAGCAAGCCGCAATGGCCAGCGAAAGCATAGATGGTTTAAACATTTTTTATTACCTGTTGCTTCATTACAGCACTGTCTGCTCTGGCAACCGGGTTGCAGAGTGATATTCAGCAGGCTGTTAGTTGTTATGGTTTAGTTTTAAATAGCAAAACACCCAGCAGTGAGCTGGTGGTTTGGCTACTCGTTAAACCACTCCGACAGGTAGTAGGACGAGTAGTAATATGTAGAGAGCGATACCGCTTTTTTTAGCATATTACTTTGCAGATGCTTAAATTCAGATGGCTTTAAGATTTAACCGCTCTGTCATCTTCTGTCAATCATTCTTCGTCAGTAAAACTGATGTTTGGTTAAAAAACGCCCACAACCATGGTTCTTTACCTGTTTTAGCTCTGTAGAGGACAAAATTTAGCAGGACAAAAAGCTGCTGGATCTGGCAGACTTGCTGGACTAAAAACAACACTATGTATCGGGTAGTTTACCCCTTGTTGTGACGAAATGATTTTCAAAGGCAGATAATGCAGCAAAGTGTTCACCCGCTAGTCCGGCGTTTAGCCGGGTTTTTAACTCAATGGGGCTGGTTACAGTGTTTTTGCCTGTGCTTTATCTTGTTGCAGGCGCTGACAGGTGTAATGACAGGCCTGTATAGTCTGCTGATCCACGATATGGTGCTTTGGTCCATGGTTCTGGGCGCTTTGCTGTTTTCTGCTTCTGTCACTCCCGCCTTTTTGTTAAGTAGTTTTTATCTGGTACGGCATTTAGATGAAGCGCTGTTTTATTTGCAGGATTCTATCCGGCAGGAAAAACTACTGAACCAGAACATGCAGGAAACCATTCGTCAGTTGAACTTTGAAATTGAAGAACGAAAAAAAGCCTTTCAGGCCAAACGCCGTGCTGTGGACGAGTTACGCCGTGAAATTACTGAACGCCGTAAAACCCAGCAAGAGCTGGAAGAACAAAGTTTATTAATCCGCTCTATAGTCGACAGCTCGCCTGACTTATTTTATTACCGCGACGAAACCGGCCGTTTTGTCAGCTGTAATAAGATGTTTGAAGTCATTATGGGTAAATCCGCCAAAGAGTTGATAGGTCATTATCCGGCAGAGCTCTATGACGCTGAATCAACTCCTATAGCTATTCTTACGGATCAGGAAATTTCTGCCAGTCGGGCAGAACTGACATTGGATGTGGATTATCAAACTCCCGATGGCCGCATGTTGTGGTTTGAAATGCGTAAAGTACCATTTTTTGATAAACAAGGCCGCTATATAGGTTTGCTTGGTTTTGGCCGGGATATTACCTCCCGTAAACTGGCCGAGCAGGCACTGGAAAAAGCTTATCAGGACAAAGGCAAGTTTATTGCCACCTTAAGTCATGAACTGCGTACGCCGCTCAACGGTATTGTAGGTTTAACAAGGCGTTTATTGGAAAGTCCGTTATCCACAGAGCAACGCAGCTGGAGCAATACCATCTTCAGCAGTGCTGAAACCTTAGGTAATATTTTTAACGATATTATCGACTTAGATAAAATAGACCGCCAGGATTTGGATATTGTTTATCAGTCGGTACCACTGAATGATTTTGTCCACGATATTTGTAATTTTGCCCACTTAATCTGTCAGCAAAAAGGCCTGTTGTTTATTGAACCTGAAGTTGTGCCAGGCCAGCTTTATGTCCGTCTGGATCCAACCAGAGTCCGGCAAGTGTTATGGAATCTAATTAATAATGCAGTGAAATTTACCGCCCGTGGTTCTGTGCAACTGGAGGTTTCATTAACAACTGATGATCCGGCTGAGCTTTGTTTTAGCGTCACAGATACAGGCATAGGTATAGTGGAGGCTGAACAGCAACGTATTTTTGATATGTACTATAAATCCAGCGACGGCCGGCGTTTAAGTATAGTGGGCTCAGGCATAGGTTTATCTGTGTCCCGTGCTTTAGTTGAAGCTATGTCCGGTCAGATTAAACTGAGCAGTGTGCCAGGACAGGGCAGCACTTTTAGCATGTCTTTACCTGCACAGCTGACATCAGCGCCAGTTGCAGTACCGCAGGCCTTGTATCCGGCTTTAACTATATTGCTGGTGGAGGACGTGCCTTTAAATGCTGAAATTGCCACTAACTTGCTGGAGCAGCGTGGTCATCAGGTCATTCTGGCGGAAACCGGCGAAGATGCCATGGCTTTGCTTGAAACCGAAGATGATATAGATCTGGTGCTGCTGGATATGCAATTACCTGATATGTCGGGTGATCAGGTGGCGCGTTTTATCCGCTCTGAACCCGCTTTAGCCAGACTACCAGTGGTGGTATTAAGCGCTAATGTGCGTAAAGCCGAGCAACAGTTGCAAGATGTGCGGGTGGATGGCTCTTTAGCCAAACCTATTAATACCAATAAGCTGGACCAAATTTTACATCAACTTTTTGGTGCTCCTGCACCTAAAGAAATCACCGCCGAAAAAGCTCATGATCAGCAAATTCTGGATCAGCAAACCCTGGACGACTATCTGCAGTCTTTAGGTAAAAAGACCATGTTACGCAGTGTGCAGCTATTTACCCAATTGTTGCCTGGTTACATTAATAAAATGATGGAGACAGCTGTGCAGCAGGACGTTACAGAGTTTCAGGAGGCGGCTCATAAGCTAAAAGGGGCTGCAGCTTCGGTGGGACTATTGTGGGTGCAGCATCAGGCAAAACTACTGGAACAAAGTATTGAACTGCAAGGTATGGAAAATCAACTGATCAATTTCCATATAACAATAGAGCGGCACCTGGCCGCTCTGGAGGAATATATAGAAAGCTGGACTTAATCCGTTTGCTTCTATTTGAATTTTAGAGGGGCGGGGATAAACCCTATCCGGCATCGGATTGGAATTTGAGACGGGCGGGTACAAGACCCGCCCCTACAATTATTTCTCTAACTTGCCTACAAAGCGGTAACCTTCACCGTGAATGGTGCTGATTAACTCTGGGCTATCCACGTCGGACTCAAAATGTTTACGGATACGGCGAATGGTTACATCCACAGTTCTGTCGTTTGCTCTGAGTTCGCGGCCTGTCATATGACGGATCAGTTGTTCACGGGTGAAAATTTTACCCGGGCTGTCCAGCATTAAACGTAAGGCACGGTATTCACCTTTAGGTAAACGGCGTGACACACCTTCAGGAGATGTCAGGTTGCGGCTGTTTTCATCCAATACCCAACCATTAAATTTCACCACACTTTTATGCTCTTCCACTACTGGTTGAGAGACTGTGCGGTTTAACAGGTTGCGGGCACGAATGGTCAGTTCACGTGGGTTAAAAGGCTTGGTCAGGTAATCGTCTGCGCCAATTTCCAGGCCTAAAATGCGATCGACTTCACTGTCACGTCCGGTCAGAAAAATCAGACCTACATTTTCTTTCTGGCGTAATTCACGGGCAAGGATCAAACCGTTTTTGCCAGGCAGATTGATATCCATAACAATCAAATTGACTTTGTGCTCAGACAGTTTCTGGTTCATTTCTTCACCATTCACTGCTTCAACCACATCATAGCCTTCGCCTTCAAACAGGCTGACCAGATTCAGTCGTGTTACTTCTTCATCTTCAACAATCAGAATAACAGGGGTCTGCATTATGCTTAAACCTTATGTGAACGTAGTTAAGTATTTGATTTGTATCTTTTTAGAAAGAAAGTGACCCATGGTCATTGTCTGAACAATTATATAGACCACAGATTTTGTTAACAAGTTTATTTGTTAACAATTAGCCAGAGCTCAATTAAGTGTTTGAAAAACATATTGTTGTTTATACATTTATCTTATTTAGGGATCACAGGAAAGTCGATTTGAATGTCGATACCATGATCCAAAGAGCTTTCCAGATGAATTTTCCCGTTTAAAGCCTGAGTCACCAGGTTATAAACCAGATGCATACCTAACCCGCTGCCACCTTCGCCTCTTTTGGTCGTGACAAAAGGGTCAAAAATGCGCTTTTTAATATGCTCGGGTACACCAGCACCATTATCCTGATAATGCAGGTAACAACGGCTATTGGCCAAAGTGACGCTGATGGTCATGGTACCTTGCTCTATATTCTCAAAAGCATGGATCAGGCTGTTCATAATAAGGTTTATTAAAATCTGACTTATAGGGCCTGGTTTACTTTCCAGTTCCAGTTTTTCATCACAATTGAGTATCACCTGATGTTGAGTCTTTTTCAGATTAGGCCGCAATGACAACAGCACTTCATTGAGCAACTGATACATATTAAAGTATCTTCTGTTGTCGTTGGATTGATCCACTGCCACTTGCTTAAAGCTACGGATAAGGTTAGCTGCTCGTTCAAGGTTGCGGTAAATAATGCCAAGGTTTTCAGCGCTGTCACCAAGAAATTTTGCCAGTTGATTTGAGGTTAACTTCTTATCATCAAAAGCTTTTTGTATTTCGGCCAGCTTGTCCTGCATTAAAGTAGAAGCTGTAACGCCAAGCCCTATAGGCGTATTTACCTCATGGGCTACACCAGCAACCATTTGACCTAAACTGGCCATTTTTTCAGTTTCAACAATTTGATTCTGATACTGGTGCAGGGTGGATAAAGTGTTTAATAGATCCTGATTTGAAGTTTTCAGTGCCAGGGTTCTGTCATTAATTTTTTGTTCTAAATCCTGATTAAGCTGACGTATTTCACTTTCGGCGCTACGCAGTTTGGTCATTTGCTGTTCAGTTCTGTCCAGCATAGTATTGATCGCTCTGCCCAGATTATGAAACTCAACTATTTCCATAGTGGGTACGCGGATTTGATAATCTTTTTCTTTGGAAATTTTTTGTACTAAAGCCAGCAAGCTGTACAAGGGTTTGGTAAAGCGCCGTTGTAATCTGTTGGCAATAATAAAAGCACCTATTAAAGAGCAGAGGGCAATTAAAATATCGAATAACACTCTGTTTTGCACATAGCGGCTCAGTTCATCCAAACTGGCACGCATATAGACATAACCTATTAACTTACCGCCAGATTCTATTTTTTTAGTCAGTTCCATTACCCCATCGCCTATGGTGGCGTTTTGGTACTGTTCTACTTTGTTGAACTGGGTAGGATAGGGGCCAACGTCTCTTCTGTTGTAACTGGCAAAAAAGCTCAGCTCGCCGTTTTCCTGAATTTTATAGATATGAATGTTGTGCAGTCGGGATTCGGCGGCAAAAGACGCGATACGTTTGTCTTCTACTTCTGAATCATCTGTTTCGATAGAGCCTACAGCGTTAAAGGCAATAATGGCGGCATAAGAGTGCAGTTGCTCAGACAGGTTTTTCTTTTCAGCTTTCACATCTTGTAAGGTGGCAATGGTCAGGGACACACAAAGAGTGATGCTGCAAATCAGCATCACAACCCAGATCAGTGCGCTTTTAATTGAACTCACTTTTAACGCTGGGCCCATGAATCCTTCCGTCATCCGTCAATCTTCTGTCAAAGCTATAATATTGAAGTTACACGCATTTGCAAACTTTCACCAGTAACAGCAGCTAATCCCCTGACAAAAAATAAAAACAGGTTTATAGTTGACGCACTTGTGGCGATGAGGACAAACCATGGACTTATGGGATAACTACAAAACGAGTGTTTTTTTGTGCCATCAACCCCTTGGTGATCAAATTAACTTTGCTATTATCAGTGCCCAAAATCCTTGTGGCCATCTGCAAAACCCTTCCAGAAATCTATTACTTGATAATCACTTTGCAAACACCCTCGACAGCATGAATGTGCCTTACCGTGAGATAGTTGGTTGTTCACCTGATCTTCGTTTTCAGGAGAAAAGCTGGGCCGTGCTTTGCGATAAAAGCAAAGCCATCAAGCTGGCTATTATGTTTGAGCAAAATGCTATTTATTGGGTAGAGCAGGGTAAGTTATTTTTGGTTCCTGCGCTGTTGCAACAAGCCGAAGAGTATTTAGGCGAATTTAATCCACGTCAGATTGTATTGGGACAATAAGCAGAATTAGTTTCTTAATACTTGCAGTATGGGTTCTATTTTTTGACCTAAAGCGTACTCCAGCTTCAGGCGTTTCAGCTTTTGTTTATGTGCTTCCTCTTCGTCGGCAGGTACAGTTAAAAACTCTTTAAAATCAGCAGCGCAGATACATAACATGGCGGGTTTTGCCATGTTCTCCAGTTGACCAAGCCGATAGATCTGATGAGGACAGGCTTGGGTTCTCTCTGGCGACTGAATACAGTTCGCCAAAGCGCCAGTGCTGAAGGTTAATCCAGCCAGTACAACCAAAACCAGTCTCATCAGCAGATCCTTTTATTTGCGGTCTCTTTTACAATAATAAACCACAAAACCGTCGCGACGACCAAGCTCTTTTACCTGACCAAAAATTTCAGTCAACTGAGCCACGTAGGGTAAATGCACGTTCGCCACTAAAGTTAATGTGCCACCTGGCTTTAACTCATTAAAAGCGTCACGGAAAAACTGCTCACTGATGTGATAGTCGGTTTTTAAACCTGTATGGAAAGGTGGGTTGCTGACAATATGGTCGTAGGCTGCGCTGCGTGATGGAATACCATCAGCTGCAATAGCTTCGCCCGGCAACTTATTCGCCTTTAAAGTGGCAGCTGTAGAACTGACCGCGAAAGTACTGATATCAGAAGCTGTCAGTTTAATTTCCGGATGCCTTTTTACTAAAAACGCACCGATAAAACCTGCACCACAAGCAAAATCCAACACTTTACCTTGCTGAATATGACCCAAATGTTCCAGCAATAAGTTAGTGCCTAAATCCAGTTTGCCGTGGTTAAACACGCCAGGCAGAGAACAGAGCTTTAAGCTGATACCAGCTTTTTCGATACTGAACTCGTGAAACTCTGAGGTTTTTAACTCGCTTTGTAACAAGCCATCCAGTTCAAACCATAAGCAGTGTTTGGCATTGTCGTGTTTAAAGGCTTTTAGTCCGAGTTTTTCTGCCTGATTCCCCAGGCTTTTAATGCCGCCTTTGTTATCACCCACCAGATAGACTTCGGTTTTGTCATTCAGCGCTGTTTTGATCTGAGCTAAAGAGCTTTGCAGCTGATCTTTGCTTTTAGGGTAAAACAGCACCACTTTGTCTACTGTTAAATCAGCTGGTAAAGCATCACCCAGATAACAAGGGCTTTTGCTTTGCTGCTGCCAGTTATTAGCCACAGCGAAGTTGGACGTTAAACAAAACAGCTCCAGCTCTGGCGCTTTTTGTTTTAACTCTGCCGCCAGACGGTCGGCCATAGGTTCTACCAGCAGCACTTTGCCTGATAAAAAATCAATATTACGCAGCAACAGCTGACTGGTATTGTCCAACATATTAATCAACCTTCTTAAACATCAGATCCCAAACACCATGGCCTAAATTAACACCACGGTTTTCGAATTTGGTCAGAGGTCTGTGATCAGGGCGAGGTACATAGTCGTTAGTTTCTGAAAGGTTGCTGTAACCTTCGGCAACTTTCATCACTTCCAGCATATGTTCAGCGTAGTTTTCCCAGTCGGTTGCCATATGGAATACACCGCCAATTTTTAACTTACGGCGTAATAACCGGGCAAACTCAGCCTGCACTATACGTCTTTTATGGTGACGCTTTTTATGCCATGGATCAGGGAAAAACAGCTGCACAGTGCTTAAGCTGTTGTCTGCAATAGAGTCGTTTAAAATTTCGATGGCATCGTGTTCAAACACCCGCAGGTTTTTAACACCTTCAGTTTCGGCTTCACCTAAACATGCGCCTACACCAGGTTTATGCACTTCGATACCAATAAAGTCTTTATCTGGTGCAGCTTTAGCCATTTGCACCAAAGATTTGCCCATACCAAAACCAATTTCCAGCACTAAGTCGGCTTCACGGCCAAAGACTGCTTTCATATCGTAAGGCGTAGCCTGATGTTCAAGTCCCATAGTTGGCCAGAACAAATCTAAACTGCGTTGCTGGCCTTTGGTCAGACGACCTTCCCTTAAAACAAAGCTACGGATACGGCGCAGGTATTTGTTTTCCTGAAGCTCTTCGTCCTGTGGCTCTGTGTTTGGTTGTTCCGGGTGGGTCATCTTGGTCTCCAAAAAATGTGATGCAGCTTGTTTTTATAGCGCTGCGAATGCGGCGCACATTATCCTTGTTCTGCCGCTAATGCTCAACCGCTAATCTTGATTCAACAAAAATGGCAAAAAATGCTAGGCTAAGCGCCGTTTCGAAAAACTAATTTTGAGTGCTTAACACTGTGCTGACTTCTGAGTATTTAACCTGCCCTGATCTTTTTGCTGATACTGTTGTCGACTGGCAAAAAACCGATGGCCGTAATGCCTTGCCATGGCAACAAGACCCAAGCCCTTACAGAGTAATGGTCAGCGAGCTGATGTTGCAGCAAACTCAGGTCACTACAGTGATCCCCTATTTTCAGCGCTGGATGCAAAAGCTGCCTGATATTCATGCTTTAGCCGCCGCCGATACCGACACTGTGATGGCGTTATGGCAAGGTTTAGGTTATTACGCCAGAGCCCGTAACTTACATAAAGCAGCTAAATACATAGTTCATGATTTAGGTGAGTTTCCTTTTGAATTAAACGACTTATTAACCATTCCCGGTATAGGCCGTTATACAGCTGGAGCTATCCGCTCTTTTGCTTACGATGCTTATGGCCCTATAGTAGATGGTAATGTAAGGCGTTTATTCTGCCGTTTATTTGGCATCGAAGGTGTACCAACCACTTCTGCTGTAGATAAAAAACTCTGGGCTTTGGCTGATTTATTAACGCCAAAACAAAACAACAGACGTTTCGCTCAGGCCCTGCTGGATTTAGGCGCTACTGTCTGCAAACCCAAACAAGCAGATTGTTTAAGTTGCCCTCTTCAAACTCAGTGTGTAGCTTTTAATACGGGCCGGGTAACTGAGTTACCAACAGCTAAACCTAAAAAGACCACGCCAACTAAAGCAGGGCATTTTTTGTGGATAGAGCAGGGCGATAAGCTGTTGCTGCAAAAAAGGCCGGATTCCGGTATCTGGGCTGATTTATGGTCTTTACCTCAAGTGGACGAAAGCGCTGAAGCCTTGTTACAAGCTAAGCTGCAAGGTCAGTTTCAGCATGTGTTTTCACATTACAAGTTAGATGCTTCGGTTTGGCATCCGGTGTCTGGTGTGGCAGAACCCTCAGGCAGCAGTTGGTATAACAAAGCGCAAGTGATGGAGATTGGTTTACCTGCTCCTATTCGCAGCTGGATTGAAAAAAACTGGCTGAATAAAAACTAACTGCTGACGATGAAGTCGTTTACAATATCGGCCTTTTTAAAAGCTAAGCAATGAGGTGAATAATGTCCCGTCAGGTATTTTGTGTTTATTTGCAAAAAGAAGCAGCAGGTTTAGATTTTCAGCTGTACCCGGGTGAGCTTGGCAAAAAAATCTTCGACAGCATCAGCAAAGAAGCCTGGGCTTTATGGCAGTCAAAACAAATTATGCTGATCAATGAAAAAAAGCTGAATATGATGAATCTGGAACACCGCAAATTGCTGGAAGAACAGATGCAGCAATTTTTATTTGAAGGCAAAGAAGTTCAGATCGAAGGTTACGTTCCTAAAGCTAAATAATTCTGGCAGATCCCGAAGGCGTGACTGGTTTAAAGTTGCGCCTTTCTTTATAATTCGCATTAGAAAAATTAATTCTATTTTACCTAAGGCTGCAAGCTATGGCTCGGCGCTTACCCCCTCTTAATGCGTTAAAGGCTTTTGAAACCGCTGCACGCCATCTTAGTTTTACTAAAGCGGCTGAAGAGATGTTTGTCACTCAGGCTGCTATTAGTCACCAGATCAAAGCGCTGGAAGACCATTTAGGCTTAAAGCTGTTTATGCGGAAAAACCGCTCTTTGCTTTTAACTGAAGAAGGCCAGAGTTACTTTTTAGATATTAAAGAAATTTTTCTGCAGCTGCATGAAGCCACAGAAAAGTTATTAGCCCGTGGTGCTAAAGGCTCCTTAACCGTCAGTTTGCAGCCAAGTTTTGCCATTCAGTGGCTGGTGCCACGTTTAAGTTTATTCAGTGAAGAACATTCTGATATAGACGTGCGGATTAAAGCCGTCGACTCAGACGAAGGTTCGTTAACAGACGATGTGGACGTAGCTATTTATTATGGTCGTGGCAGCTGGCGGAATTTGCATGCTGATAAACTGCATACCGAATATTTGCTGCCTGTTTGTTCGCCTTTGTTATTAAACGGCGTCAAACCTTTAAAAGATGTGGCCGATTTACGCCACCATACTTTATTACACGATGGCTCACGTCAGGCCTGGAAAGACTGGTTTGTCAGTCAGGGCTTTAAGAATTTTAATGTGAATCAGGGGCCAATTTTTTCGCATACAGCTATGGTATTGCAGGCTGCTATTCATGGTCAGGGTGTGGCTTTAGCGCATAACGTAATGGCAAGGCCAGATATTAACTCAGGCCGCTTAATAGTGCCCTTTCACCATGTATTGCTGAGCAAAGACTCGCATTATCTGGTGTGTCGTGAAAACCAGACTGAGCTTGGCAAAATTGTCGCGTTCAGGCAGTGGATGGCGAAACAGGTTGAGCTGGATCAGCAGGATTTTGCTGAACAACATTTTAATAATTCGACACCGGATTAATAAATGCCAGAGCAGTTAGCCTTATGCACAAATCCTGTTGCCAGATTGCTGTTATCTCATGGTGCCGGAGCGCCGGTGCAATCAGAGTTCTGTCAGCTTTTAGCGCAGCAACTGGCAAATCAAGGTATTGAAGTCTGGGGTTTTAACTTTGCTTATATGCAAAAGACGCTGGCAGGTAAAAGACAGCTACCAGCTAAAATGCCGGTATTAATGGCTGAGCTTTTAGAGCAAATAAACCAAATGCCCACAGATTTACCTTTGGTTATTGCTGGCAAATCGATGGGTGGCCGGGTTGCAACTATGCTTGCTGCATCTGAATTGCTGTCGGGCGCAGTAAAGGCAGTGATAGCTTTTGGTTATCCTTTTCACCCGCCGAAAAAAGACAATTGGCGTACAGAACATTTTGCCGATTTAAAAAGGCCTGTACTGGTGTTGCAAGGGGAAAGAGACCCTTTTGGCAGCGTTCAGGAACTGGCAGATAAAAGCTGGCCTTTCATAGATCTAAAGTGGTTACAAAGTGGCGATCATGATTTTTCGCCGCTAAAGAAATCAGGTTTTAGCCAACAGCAGCTTATTGAACAAGCCTCTTTGCTAAGCAGGAGCTTTATTAATGAACGTATTCTGGAAGATTAACACTAGTCTGGCCGCCTTTTATGGCGCCGTGGCTGTAGGTTCAGCCGCTGCTTTAATGCATTTATGGCGTGGCACTATAGATACAGAACAACTGGCTGCGCTTTTAAGTGCAGGTTTTATTTTAGCTTTCCATGTTGTGGCTTTATTGGCCTTATCGGCTTTTGACAAGCTGCAACAACAAAGCCCATGGCTAAGCCGTATTGCAGTAACTGCGATGCAAATTGGGCTTTGGTTATTTGTTTATACTCTGGTGGCTGGTGTATTTAAGCTGCCTTTACATTTTTCAGCATTGGCGCCTTTAGGTGGCCAGTTGCTTATTTTAAGCTGGCTGGCTTTGGCCATCAGCCCTTGGATCAGGAAATAACATGAAGAATTGGCAGGATAGACAATTTCCACAGCCGCAGGCTGCCAGTCAGGCTGCCCGTCAGGGTGCTGCATATGGAGGTGCTGTATGAAAAATTGGCAGGATAGACAATTTTCACAGCCGCAGGCTGCCCTTCAGGGTGCTGCACATGGAGGTGCAGCATGAACCAACTTTTGCTGTACTGCCGTTCAGGTTTTGAAAAAGAATGTGCCGGTGAAATTCAGGATAAAGCAGCGCAGGAAGAGGTGTTTGGTTTTTGCAAACTGACCAAAGACGCAGCTTTTGTCATTTTTGAAGCCTACGACAGTGAGGCGTTAGCCGCCTTTTATCGTGACTACGACTTTACTAATTTTATTTTTGCCCGTCAGTGGTTTTTGCTGGTGGAAGATATGCTGCAACTGGATCCTGCTGACCGTATTACTACAGTGGTTGAATCTGCAATAGCTGCTGAATTATCTGCTTTTGGTGAGCTGCGGGTGGAATACCCTGAAACCAACGACGGCAAAACTTTATCTACTTTAGCCCGTAAACTCACTGTGCCACTGCGCCAGTCGTTACGTAAAGCTGGCGTATTGCTGCAAAAAGAAAACTCCCGCGCCCCGGTACTGCATTTGTTTATGCAAAGTGGCAGCAGTGCTTATTTAGGTATTTCTTACCCTGAAAACAACAGCCCGCTGGAAAACGGCATTATGCGGCTGAAGTTTCCATCTGATGCACCAAGTCGCAGTACTTTAAAGCTGGAAGAAGCTTTTATTCAGTTTATTCCAAAAGACGAATGGGAAACCCGTTTAACTTCAGGTATGAGAGCAGTGGACTTAGGCGCTTGCCCTGGTGGCTGGACTTATCAGTTGGTTAAACGCAGCATGATGGTAACAGCTATAGACAACGGCATGATGGCCCAGTCTTTAATGGATACAGGCCAGGTAAAACACTTTCAGGTCGACGGTTTTAAATTCAGCCCGGACAAACGTAACGTGTACTGGCTGGTTTGCGACATGATTGAAAAACCACAACGTGTTGGCAAGCTGGTTTGTGACTGGCTGATCAACGACTGGTGTCAGGAAAGTATTTTTAACCTGAAGCTACCTATGAAAAAACGCTACGAAACAGTGGTTGAAGTGCTGGATATGATGCAGCATAACTTCAACGAAGCAGGACTGGACGTTGAAATTCAGGCCAAACACTTGTACCACGACCGCGAGGAAGTGACAGTGCATGTGAGGAAGTTTTAATACCAATTGACTAACGCTGGCAGGGCAATCCTGCCACTAAGCTTCTGAGGTTATTTATAAAATAATAGAAAAAACTAGGCGTTAACCGAGTGTTAGCGCCTATGTTGTGCTCCAGCTTTGCTGGGCCACTGACTCAGAACTTGAAATGACGCC
Organism: Rheinheimera soli; assembly: GCF_031457405.1. Lineage (GTDB taxonomy): Bacteria > Pseudomonadota > Gammaproteobacteria > Enterobacterales > Alteromonadaceae > Pararheinheimera > Pararheinheimera soli_A. The sequence goes on from NZ_JAVDWR010000010.1 coordinate 118,717, forward strand.
CAAAGCGTTTCGCTGCTGGCGAGATACTTTCTTTTGCTTCGCGAAAAAAAAGTATCCAAAGCAAGAAAGTGCAGGAAGCACTTTCTAACAGCCGAAGGCTGGCCCGTAGGGTGAATTAAATGGATGTAATTCATAAAAGGCGACCCTAGGTCGCAGCGACAACGCTTGCGTTGAACAGCTTTAGCTGGCCCCGAAGGGGGACGAACGAAGTGAGTATAAAGCCCGGCTCAAAATCGTGCGTCCAAGGCGACTCGGCAACTCGCTCGTCGCTACCGCTCCTTACTCAAACACTCCGCGTCTTAAAACCTTGGCCACCCAATTTTGTCCGGCTCACGCCCTAATAGGGAATTTGGTTCAAGTAGTTGGTATGGCCTTTTCTTATTGGCAGTAAAGAGCGAATTGCAGCTGTTTAGATCAGGCTCTCTCGAAAAAAACGAATCTCTGCTTTGCTTTAATTTCGGATATTCGATTTATTTTATCGTAACCCCACCTTGTAGGCGCTGCACAAAAATACTAGCCCTGCTGGTGAACACTGAGCGGTTCTACTGGAAATGACTGATCAGGCTGCTGGTGGTTTTGCGCGATTTAGGCAAAAAAGGACACCTGGTTATGGTTTTTTTTTCCAGAGCAGCGTCAATTTAAGACGTACTTTTCACCTGAATTATTGTCGAAGGGCATTTCCATACTAAGACGCTACTAAGGCACATAACGCATCAAGAAAGGGCGCCGCTTTGCGGCGGCCCACTTGCTTGACTTGTTAAATCTTTGTTTTCTTTACTTAACTCTTGGGCTAACGCTTGAATTTTGGCTGCTTTTTCCAGCGCTGTAGAATCTAGAGTTTTTCCACTAAGCATCGAATCTAACTCTAGAAGAATCTTGTCTTGCAATTCGTCTAATAGATAACCAAAAGCGCCTACGCCGAACTTTTTAATAAATTCCTCTTGATGGGGCAACGCAACACTTACCATATTTGTCATTTTCTCCACATCAAGAAGGCTATCACCTAGTCCATTTTCAAACAGTTTGGCCTGTAAAACGTAATGCCAAATAATTGAGCTGTAAGCTGAATAGTATGCCCAAGCAAGTTTGCTAACAAATGGTCGAGCAGGCTGAGCGTCTACCTTTGTCATTTTCTCCATGTCTGTATGCATGGAAATATACTTGAAGAACTTCTGCAGGTTAGCATCTTGGCTGATAGCTTTAGATACTTCTTCGGTTTTTACTCTTAGCATCATTTCAGATAAAGGCTTACCTAAGTAGAGTTTACAAGTTGCTGCCCATAGCAATTCGACAGCTTCAACCTGCTTATTAAACAAAACCGTTTGCCTTTGCTGTAATCCACTAAACCCTACTTGACGCAATGCTTCAATCTCTTTTTCTTTCTTCGATAGATCTGCTTTTAGTACTTCTAATTTACTATCGTATTCATGCTTAACAGCATTCATCAGTCGAGTAACAATCAGGTTTCTAGACAGAAAAATTAGTACCACTAATGCAGACGTTGAAGAAATAGCCGGTATCCAGTCCATAAATGTTTCCTAGTAATACTCTGGGGCCAAGTAGATTTAACGCCGCCAGCAAGCGCAGTTGTGCAGTGGAGGCTAAGCGGCAACAAAAAAGACGTCTCTGTACCTCGCATTGTTAATTACTTTTCCCGACATACTGGCCAACTACGCAGCCTTCCGGTCGAGTCCTATTCCAAATCTCGATTAATGCAGATTTAGCATTCATGGTAGAAAACCAATATTCAATTTTTCTTCGCTGCTTGGATGGCAGAGTTCCATCAAGTAACTCACATTTATCTAGTGTAAACGAAGCTCTATAGTTTGCTGTTACAACATGGAAATGTGGTGGCGGATGCTCTTTGGCATAGATCTCTATTTTCATTCCATCGATCCGCTCTACTAGCTCCTTTGCTTCGACGAGAATTGGCCCATCAGGGTCCCAATCATCATTTACGTATGTTCCGGACGCAAGCAGCGAACGAAGGTGTTCCGTCAAAACATCTAGAGAGTCGATATATTGAGGTGACTCGGTATAAAACCATCGCGTACCTTGTAGTTTCATATGAGCCTCATTTGGCAATTAACACCGCGTAAAGCGGAGAGTGCTTGGGCGAGTCCGACAGCGTTTAGCTGCGAACTGATGTTCCTTGTTAGTTCTTTTATCCAAGGAAATAATCATCTAGATATTCGTCAGATAAAAATGGTTTTATTTCTTCCCACCTTTCACAACTGGATATCCACTGCCGCCCGCAAAACTCAACTCTACTAGCAGCATCTCTGAAAGTATCTGAGTCCTTTGTAGCGGCGAGCTCTTTCATTATGTTTTCAGTATTTTTCCATTTGGATTTGCTATTGCGTTTATTAATAAAGAAAAATTCTATATTGGAGCGTAGATTTAAAACCATGCCAACTTCTTGTTGGCGAGAGGGAGTATGTAAAATTTTCTGTGTAAGTGGCTGTTTATCATAGTGATACACGATCACCGTACATGATGATGAACTGATTCATCGCCGGTTTCCAGTC
>NZ_JAVDWR010000011.1:0-117125 GCF_031457405.1 Rheinheimera soli
CATCAAAGCAGGGCAATTACGGTCTTAGTTCCGGTCCATGAGCTACCAACTGACTGGTAACTCAATCGATCAGAATTAAATTGAAAAGGTACTAGCTCTGATCCTGAATGCTGCTTCTGCCCCTTGTACAGAATATTTTTATCCCGGCGCTATTTTCAGATTAGTCCGATAGAAGGGCCAGAGCGCCCCACTTAAGATAACCACTATGGTGAGTTGCTCATCATTGCGCAGTACCGCGAGGGCTGCATTACTTTTGATCACAGGAGCTTATGCCGATGAAAAATGTAACTACTCTCTTTGCCTCAGCCATGCTGTTAAGTCTTTCTGCGTCCAGCTTTGCAGCCCAGACCGAGCAAAAACAAATCACTATAGTGGCTGATGTGCCATCCACTGAGTTTTTTGTGAATGCATTGCCAGGGGACGACGTTTTTACTGCGCCACAGCGTATGGAATGGAACACTTTTAATAACGTATTAACCCCTATTCAGAAGCAACTGCATATGGGCAGCACCACTGGCGCTATTCAGGCCGCGGTGACCAGCTCAACCCTCATAGGCAGCACGTTCTCCAATACCATCAATTTAGCTGTTGCTGTGAATGGTGTGACTTTAACCACCACTGCCGCTGATGTAGTAGGTGCAAGTCAGGCTGCAGCAGGTCAGGTGGTAAATATGACCATAGCGCCAGTTGCCACCACCAGTTACACGCCGGATAACTACTCAGGTGTCGTCAGTTTGTCTTTTGAAACGCCGCTGCCAACAGCAGAGCCTGAACCAACCCCGGCTCCATAATCCTTCGTTAACCCCAACCGGTGCCTTGGCAGGTAGATGTTTTACCTGCCTTTTTTATTCCCGTCGTACTTGAAGCTGCAGCGTTGTTGACTGCGCTACTCGCCCCAGTCACATAGGACTACTATGCTCCTGGGGTCTCGCTCGCTTGTCGCCTAGCTGCAACTCCAATTACTTAGGGAATATCTATAACACCTATCGGGGCCAGCTAAAGCTGTTCAATAGTGCTCCCGGCACTATGGTGTCCGCGTCGTACTTGAAGCTGCAGCCTTGTTGACTGCGCTACTCGCCCCAGTAATTTTGGACATATCCACCTCGCACAAGTTACAACCTTGTTGACTGCTTGTTGTTCTGATAAAAAAACGGGCAGGGATCAACCCTGCCCCTACAGATCACCCCACCATCCCTGGCCCTGTTTATTTGTCTTAACTCGCTGCCTGTTGCTCCGGGCTATTACAAAGCACAAGAGTGCAGTCTTCTGCCGCTAAAGGCTTGTGGTACAAATAGCCTTGCACCAACTGGATGCCGCAGCGTTTTAACACCATGGCATCGGCCAGTCGCTCGACCCCTTCTGCGATCAAGCTTAAGCCCAGCTTATGTGCCAGTTGAATAGTATTTTCCAGTACCAGCCGCTGCTGTGGCCGCTCTGAAACGCCGTCGGTTAAACTACGATCCAGTTTCAGTCGGGTCGCTGGGATGCGGGATAACTGCTGGGCGTTGGCAAAACCTGTTCCGTAGTCGTCAATCGCAATGCCAAAACCCTTAAGACGTAAATTCGCCAGGCTTTCAATAGCGGCAGAGACTTGGGTAAAATCCTGGGTTTCTGTCACTTCAAAGCAGATCAGTTGTGGTTTGATGTCTGCCTGTTGCACTTTTTGCTGCAGTTGCTGAACAAAAGCCGCGTCCGACAAGGACAAAGGCGATAAATTAAAAGACAACTGCACAACAAGCCCTAAGTCGTGCCACTGTTGCAGTTGTTTTAACGCCTGCTCCAGTAACAGCAAAGTCAGTTCGTTAATCAGCCCCCACTGCTCTGCTGCTGCAATAAACACATCAGGCCTTACCATGCCAAGTTCTGGTTGGTTCCAGCGAGCTAAGGCTTCTACTGCGATGATCTGGCCTGAACTCATATCTACTATCGGCTGATAACAAAGCGAAAATTGCTGCTCACTGATGGCTTCGCACAACAGCTTTTGATCAAACACCGGAGTTTTTCTCTCAAAATCAGCAGGCCAAACCTCGGCTTTACGCCGACTTAAACATAAACTCAGTAAGTCTTTATTCAGCGGTTTAGCCAAAGTGCCAAGTACCTGCAAGCCGTCAGCTTCTGCCATAGTGGCCACGCTGTTGAGTAACAAGGCGTCTTTCGCACTGGTGATAATCACAGCCTGGCATAACTGCTGTGTTGCTATACGTCTTAATAACGCCACGCCATTCATGTGCGGCATGTCCAAATCGATCAGCATCACATCTGTTTGTTGTTGCTGTTGTAACAACTGAAGAGCCAGCTCACCATCGGATGCGTAACTGATGTGCTGGATCTTCAGCTGTTTTAATAGTTGTCCGGCATACAATTGCTGCGCCGCACAATCTTCGACTATTAACACATTCAATAGATTGGGGTTTTGCATTTAGTTTTCCTCGTTTGAGGCCAACTCCTTCTGGCTGTTGTCGCACCATAGCTGTGCTTCGCGGTTAAATACTTTTAAGGCGGCCAGCACACGTAAACTGGCACTGGTGATCTGCTGCTCTGTGGCTTTTTCTAATACCTCACAGCTTTCGAGTAACTGCTCTGCCTGCACTAACACTGCTGCACCTTTGATTTTATGCCCCAGTCGTTTCAACGCGTCCCAATCCGATTGTTGCAGCAGCAGTTTCAGCTGTTCTATGTCGTCACTATTGCTTTGACATAAAGTGCTCAGCATCTGGCGGGCAAAGGCAGGATCAGGCCCAGCTAGAGCGAACAAAGCGTCTATATTAAAAGCCGCTTTGCCTTTGGCGTACTTCTGAATACTTTGTTGTAATTCATTGATACTAATGGGTTTGAATAAGCAGTCATTCATACCAGCTGCTATACAGCGGGCAATTTCATCGGACTGAGCTCTGGCGGTCAGCCCCAGCACCGCTAAATGCTGCAAAGCCTGGGCAGCTCGAATGGCTTGAGCAAGCTGATAACCATCCATTCGTGGCATATTGCAGTCGGTCAGCACTAAATCCACCGGTTGTTGCTGTAAAAGCTCTAGTGCTTCTGCACCATCTGCCGCCTGCCAGACCTGATGACCTAAATAACTCAATTGGCGCTGCAATAGCATGCGGTTGACCTGATGATCATCCACCACCAACAGCTTTAAGGGTTGATGGTGCTGATCTGTGGTTGGTGCAGTTGTAATTTCGTTATGTTCACTATGCACTGCAGCCCTACAAGGTAGTTGCAGCTCAATCTGAATTTCAGTGCCCTGACCTTTTTCACTTTGGATAGAAAAACTGCCTTGCATCAGTTGCACTATGGTCTGGCAAATACTCAGGCCTAAACCTGTGCCTCGTTCACCAGAAACCTGTTCTGAGTTCGCCAGCTGTGCAAAAGGTTTCAGCACTTTTTCGCTTTGTTCAGGACTTAACCCCACGCCAGTATCTTTCACCTTCAGTTGAACCCGCAGTTGATCCCCCTGCTGCTCCAGCAAAGTTAAACTCAGTTCCACCCCGCCCTGCGGTGTAAATTTAATGGCATTGTTCAGCAGGTTCGACAGCAATTGTTTAAATAACAAAGGATCCAGCTCCACCTGATAGGGCTTTAAAGCCAAATCCATTTTGTAGTTCAGATACAAACCTTTGCTTTTGGCCATGCCCACAAAGACCTGATACAGCCGCTTTGCTTCATCCTGCAATTGCAGCCACTGGGGTTTGAGTTCCAGCTGGCCCGCTTCAATTTTGGCGATATCCAGAATATCGCCTATCAGCTCTTTTAAACCCTGGGCCGAGTCGTAAGCGATATCTATGGCGGTAAAATCCCACAGCTTGTCATCTGCCTGACGTTTAGCCAGCTCCAAAGTGCCAATAATGGCGTGCAGCGGAGTGCGAATTTCATGGCTCATAGTCGAGAGGAAAAAGCTTTTGGCTTTGCTGGCCTCAAGGGCCTGCTCTTTGGCTTGTTCCACTTGTTCAAGTAATAGCTGGCGCTCCCGCACCTGGCGGCGTAAATAGAAATTCCAGAATAAAAACGCCAACACAATCAGCACAAAAGCAGCAGCTGCCAGCATAAGCTGTTGGCGATAACTCTGCCAAAAGTTGGGGACCGCCGTATTCACCGACCAATCCGACAACAGCGCCAGTTGATCCGGCGGAATACTCAGCAGAGTTTTATCCAAAATGCTGTAAAGCTCTGGCTGTTGTTTTGATACCGCCAGACTAAAACGCGCTGCTGAGGGCATAAAGCTGGAGCTGATTTGCAGCTGATTTTTATAACTGTATTCAGCGTAAAAACGCGCTATGACCAGGTTTTCCACCAAAGCATCTGCCTGGCCCTTTAATACGGCATCCACGCTTTGCTGCAAGTTCTCAACATACTTCAGCTTTAGATCCGGATAGGTAGAGCGCAGATACGGATCTATTGCATGATGTTTCTGAATAGCTAAAGTTTTGCCAGCCATTTGCTCCAACCGCAGCTGTGACATAGACGCATCTGAGCGGGTTAACAGCGCATAGGAGGTCACCAGATAAGGCCTTGTGAAGTTCAGAAACTCTGCGCGCTCTGCATTTGGTGACAGAATGGCTGCCATGTCTGCTTTGCCCTCTTTAAGCAGTTGCAACAGCTCTGTTAACGATCGCGCCGCCACCCATTCAAACTCCAGCCCTGTTTTGGCGCTGATGGCTTCAGTAAGCGACTTTAAAATACCCACACCTTGGTTTAAGTCTTTTGAGCCCATCAAAAATGGTGTATCGCCCAGTATATGCACTAAGCGCACCGGCTTATTGCCTTCGATATAACGATGTTCAGCTTCGGATAACTCAATGCGCTCAGCCAGCATATAAAGCGCACGGCCTGCACTCCAGCGCTGCAAAATTTGTTGCTGCCCGGTTTGCGGCACAGCGGCAATAACTTTGTTCAGAAGTGCCAGCAGTTCTGTTTTTTGCGTTGAGGTATAAAAATTAAAATGCCCTGACGTTAAAGGCGTAAAGTTGCTGATGTGCAGCTCTGAAAAATGGCCGGTGTGAATTAAATAATGCGCGCTGATCACATTGCCCAGATACAGTTCCGCATGGCCTAAAGCCACAGCTTCTATGGCCTGAGTCAGATTGTCATAGGGCAACAGTGTTGCGTCAGGGAAACTTTGTTGCAGCAGTTCAGGGGTTAAATAATGTTTGGAAAAAGCCAGTTTGGGTGACTTCACAGTCTTTAGTTTTTCCGCTGACTGCTGATGAGTGCTGGTGACCAGCACTGGTATATCGTCTGCATAAGGCTCTGTCGCAACAATATCAGCCACATCCAGTTCATTCATACGGGCATAACTGTAGAAATCTATATCACCGGATCGCACAGCAGCTATCAGCTCTGCTTTAGTGGCGTAACTGCGGATCTCTACTGGCAAAGCCAAAGCGATGCTGATCAAACCCAGATAATCTGCGGTGATGCCCTCAAGATCTTTGCCATTGGTTTTAATCACAAAAGGCGGATGCTGATCGTCCAGCGCACCAAAGACCAGGCTTTTTTTTGCCATCAGCCAGTGCTGTTCAACCGCTGTTTTTTCGACTTGTATCACCGCAGTACTGCGGGAAAACAGCTGCAGTTGCTGTGCTGCCGACACCATAGGAATCAGCAACAGAAAAATCCACACCACTAACCTCATAACAGATTGTGCCTTTTGGCAAAATCAAACAGCTCCATTGAGGAGCCTAAATTCAGTTTGCTAAGAATATTGGTTTTGTGGGTACTGACGGTTTTATGGCTAATCGACATAGTTTCAGCAATGTCTTTATTGGCATGGCCTTTACATAAAAGCTCGACTATTTGCAGCTCTCTGTTGCTTAAACTCGCCAATAAAGCAGCTTCTGAACTTGCCAGCTGTTCGCCATAGAGTTCAGGTTGTGGGAATACTTTTTTCCCCTTCATCACCAAACGAGCCGCTTCTGCTAACTCTTCCAGCGGCTGGGCTTTGCAGACTATGCCACAAGCTCCGGCTTCAATGCAGCGTACTGCATAAACTGCCGGCTCCTGCGCTGTCAGCACCAGAATACGGGTGTCCGGATAACGCTGGTTGACCCGGCGTATCACTTCCAACCCACTCATTTGTGGAATATCCAAATCCAGGATCATCAACTGGCAAGGCGTTTTTTTCAGCAACCCAATCGCATCCACGCCGTTATCCGCCTCTGCAACCACCACAAAGTTATGCCGTTCCAGCACTGCTTTTACCGCCAAACGTAAAAACGGATGATCGTCCACCACAGCCACAGAAATGGGTAACATGCTTTTCTCCGGGTTATAGGTTCAGGGCTACAATTTAATTTACACAGCATAGGTAATTACGGACCGGCTAGCCTAAGCAGATCAGTCTGTTAAACACATAGGATTAATCTGATTTTGCTCTCACGCCATAGCAACCCAATCGACGCCTTTACGCACCAGTGCTACACTGCCCGTTCTTTGTCTTCGCATTTATGGATGCCACTGTTTTGAGCCAACCATCGACACCACTGGCAACACCACAGGCCAGCTTTTATTTTTATGACTTTGAAACCTGGGGAGCGGATCCAAAAAAAGACCGCCCGGCCCAGTTTGGTGGTATTCGTACAGATTTAGATTTAAACCCTATTGGCGAACCCGATATGTGGTATTGCCAGTTGGCGAACGATTATTTACCTCATCCTGTGGCTGCGCTGATCACTGGCTTGACGCCACAGCTGTGTAATCAAAAAGGTTTGCCTGAAACCGAATTCTGTCGCCGTATTCTGGAAAAATTCAGCCAGCCAAACACTTGTGTGCTTGGGTACAACAGCTTACGTTTTGACGATGAGGTCACGCGTTACAGCTTATACCGTAACTTTTATGAGCCTTATGGCCGCGAATGGCAACATGGCAACAGCAGATGGGATTTAATCGACATAGTACGCGCCTGTTATGCGCTGCGACCTGAAGGTATTGTCTGGCCAGAAAAAGCTGATGGCAGCCCAAGCTTTAAATTAGAAGATTTAACCAAAGCCAATGGCTTATCACACCAACGCGCACACGATGCCTTATCTGACGTGTACGCCACTATCGCCATTGCCAAACTGGTGAAAGAAAAACAACCTAAGTTATTTCAGTACCTGCTGGATTTACGTAAAAAAACTGAAGTCAGTAAGTTGTTTGATTTGGTGAATTTAACGCCGCTGGTGCATGTGTCCGGCCGCTTCCCTGCTATTCAGGGTTGTGTGAGCTGGATAGTGCCTTTAGCGCCGCATCCAAGCAATAAAAACGCCGTGATTTGCTACAACCTGCAAGCCGACCCCAAACCTTTGCTGGAGCTGGATTTAGCCTCATTGCAGCAACTTTTGTATACCAAAACTGCAGACTTAGATGAAAACCAACAGCGGCTTGGTTTAAAACTTATTCATATCAATAAATGCCCTGTGTTATCCCCTGCTAAAACTTTATCTGAGCAACGTGCTGCAGATTTAGGCATAGACAGAGCCGCCTGTTTGCAACATTTGGACTGGCTACGGCAAAACCGCTCTGCTATTCAGCCAAAAGTGATGGAGCTGTATCAGTTGCCAACTGATTACAGTGTGGAGACTAATCCGGACTATCAGCTGTACAACGGTTTTGTTTCAAACGAAGATAAACAGCGCATGGAACAGCTGCATCAGATGAATGCTGACCAACTGGCCTCCAACCCAGTGCTTTTTAGTGAAGACAGATTAAATCAATTGCTGTTTTTATACCGAGCCCGCAACTACCCACAAAGCTTAACCCATCAGGAGCAACAACGCTGGCAACGCTATCGCAGCGACAAACTAACGCATGGCCTGGATAAACCTAATTTAACTTTTGAAGAATTTGGTTTAGCGCTTGAAAACCTGGCGCATGAAGCAGGCGATGATGTGAAAAAAATGAATATCCTCAAGGCGTTATTTCAGTACGCTCAAAGTTTATAAAGCCGCCCGTCTAATGATACCGCGTGCCCATTGACGGGCTAGGACAAGCCACGGCCCCTACAACCCGCCCGTCTATCCCTTTAAATCTGCATTGCCCGAAATAAGGCAGCCAACAAAGCCGTAGCGTCGAACACAACAGTTACAGTTTTTTTGTTCAGCTGCCAGTCAGCTATCTATGTTTGACAGCCTATTTCTGCTAGCCTGCGCGCATTAATTAACCAATGTAGTTATTAGGTGTGGAGCCAGCTATGAAGTTGTGGTCAAAAATCAAAGTGATGTTGTGTAGTTTGTTATTAACAGGTTGTATTGCTCCGGCCTTATTAATGACCTCGCAGGCACAGCTTCTTGGTGAATTAATGCGCCCTTTGGTTGGCTTTAACCCGCTGGATGTGAACCTGTTTGAAAACCCGTTGATCCGAGACCCTATGGTGGCATTAATGGGTGAAAGTAATTACCGCACTGCAGTCACTTTATTAAATACAGCCACAGCCATACAGCAACAAGGCCCGTTGTTTTTTGTGGTATCAGAACACTCACCTTTGCCTCATCTGGCCGAAAAAGCAGGTTTTGTCTGGAACTCCGATCACAACCAAATGGCTATTTTGTTGGTGTCGGGCGGAAAAACCGAGATTTTCCATCAGGTTATTGAAGGTGCTGCAGGTAAAGTCATACCCAGTTGGCCAAAAGAGCTGGTCGACTACACCAGCCCTGAAAAGTTAAAACAAAAAGCTGTGGCCGCAGCTGCAGGCAAAATAGGCCAGGGATTGGGCTTGTCAGAAGAACAAACTGGTTTTGTTGAAACAGGTTTAGCAGGAGGTTCAGTGCAAAATGCGCTGGAAGAAAACCTGAAGCAAAAAGCCATGGATCCGCTGGAAGAAATCAGACAAAAGGTTGAAGAAGGCAAAGCCGATCTATTAAGCCAGCCAAAACAACGTTTTACCGAAATGAAACAAGAAGCCATGCTGACTGAAGAGGATATGTTCAAGCAATTTACCGGCAAATCAGCAGAAGAATTAAAAGCAGCGAAACAATACGCTGAAGAGGCCAAAGCCCGTGCCGAGGCCAATCAAAAGAAACCTTTCAACACCATCAAAGACAAAGCCACTTTAGAAAAAGAAGCTAAACAGTGGGCCAAAGATAAAGCCAATAAAAAAGTAGACGAAACCCGAGCCCCGGCTGATGAACTACCAAAAGAGTTAACCGAAGAAGTAAAACAAAAGACTACCCTGCCAGTGCCGGAGAAGAAAAAGGATGGCGGGGACTAGGTTTTATCCTGCAGCTACTCCGCTACCGATTCAGGATGGTACTTTGGTAAATTGACGTTCATAAGACGACTAACCATAATCGATAGAAACCACATCGAAGTACATGTTATTTAAACTAAAATTTGCTAAAAAATTAACGATTTCTAGTGTTCAATGCCGCAAGCTGCGCATCAGTTTTAAAAAGACTGCTTAAAGTGAAGGATAAAAGGCAACTATATGAAAGTATCTCAGAAAGGTTTGCTGGCGTCGGTTGTATTTGGCCTGATTCTGTGTGTTTCAGGATGCGCGACACAACAAAGTACGAAAGCATCGGCTCCAAATCAAACCAATCAAAACGAACCGCAGATTTCAAAAAGCATTTATTTTTTTCAACACAAACTCATCGCTCAATGGCTTTACGAGTCTGATGGTGCATTTTTTTCAGATTTGAAAAATGGCGATGTCACAAGGTTTATGGAAGTGGCCTCCGAAGTTATCAACCCAGAATACGCCAACAACATAGTGGTTACAGATCTGGCTGAACATGATGCCGTTCTGATCACATTTCCTGACCCCTATGATTTCCCAAACTGCTATTTTGTTTTGATGAAAAAACAAGGTGCAACCTTCTCTTATTACACTTATGAAAAAACCATGGATTTGGGGGAACAGAATATTGGCGGTGTATTGGGAGGCTGGACTGCTGAAGGAAGTCACCTGAATTACGGTCCTCGCAGCTACCGCACTGCTCCAGACTTTGTAAAGGATGTTTTGACAATGTAACAGCATGGGTCAGGTAGCCCACTTTGCTGCAAAAAAGAAACCCTCAGTGTCAGGTCTTGCATCGTGCCACATCCTATTGAGGCCTGCCTCAAAGTTGCTGGCTAAGAGGCCACGGTTCTTGCCCGGCGAAGCTGTCCCAATTGACTCCAGGTTCTATTGAACTCAATGGTGGGGTCTCAACTTTGTCATGCTACCGCTATTTCGGCACTATCAGCGTCTGGACCGAATCGACGAGCGTACTCGACCAGACACCATCTTTATTGCCGTTCGTCAGATAGATGACGATGTAATGATCATTGAGATCCTTATCGAACAGGATGCGCACCCTCACCTTGGTGCCACCGTCGTGGCCAACCTGGTGCCAGCGACCTGACCTGCCATAGTCCCAACCTGCAGCAAAAAAGCCAAGATCGCCGTTAGCGAACTGATAAGGCTGCCAAAGACGTTTTAGCTCCGCCTTTGAAACAAGAAGACCTTGCGCTACGGCGGACATAAATTTGCCTGCATCGTCCAAAGTCATGTAAGCACCTCCGTGCGCGATGCTGTAATCCGGCCAGGCGATCGTCAGATCAGGCACAAGCTTGCCCTCCTTCGCCCTGTAGCTTTCAACAAGGCGAGCCTTAGGAACGTCGGCGAGCTTAAGCCAGGTCTCCTGAAGGTCAAGCGCTTCAATAATGCGCTGGCGCACCAGTGTGCGGTATGGCGTCCGCGTGACAGACTCAAGGACAGCTGCAATCATCAGGTTGTTGGTATTGGTGTAGCGCGTTCGCTCGCCCGGTGCAGATACAGGCACATCTTTTAAGTTCGCAAAAACGGCCTCCAGGCTAGGCGGAAACGGCCGCGAAAAGTCATTACTGTCAAAATATTCAGGCACACCCGAAACATGGTTTAGAAACTGATCGATACGGATAGTGCGCCAGGACTGCGGCAGATTGTCGACATAACGGGAGGCTGGAGCAGAAATATCAAGCTTTCCTTCCTGCTGTAATTGCATAACGAGGGTGATGGCGAAGAGCTTGCTGACTGAGTAGACAGGGAAAACCGTCTTCGGCGTGACCAATGTGCTGCCATCGATCGCAGTAGTGCCAGTGGCATTGCGGTACAAAATATCGCTGTTGTGCAGCACAAGCACGGCCTGCGCGGGAATTCCATGTTTTTGTTCATTAGTGCGCAGTTGAGTATCAACTGCGGCATGGATATCAATAGCTGAAGTTTGTGCCCAGACGCACGCTGATAATAAGTAGAGCGAGGCAAACAGACTAAATTTTGTCATTTTATATCCAATTTAAATGGGGCAACATAAACCAAAATACTCTTCAGGAGACTCTGCTGACGCTGATATTGAGCCTTTATCATTGTTAATTCCAACGCCCCGCGCAAGCGCGAAATTGAGCATAGCCGCAGCCCGAAGGTGCATATGACGCGGTTTGTTATGAATGTTTATTTGTTACCACCTATGCTGAAGTGACTAAAATTTGGAACAACAACCTGTTCACTCTCAGTGAGCTTTGAACCACAGTAAGGACAAAATGCGATCTCTATCTGCACTGATTCTATGTCTTTCCCACTGACTCAAGCAGGTGATCCTTCTCAAGTTCTTCTTCAGTCGCAACCCGGCTCAGATTCAGAAAAATCGTTGAATCATCAGCTTCAAACCAAAGCTCTGCGAGTGAACAAGACCTGCATTCATGTATCAACATTGATGACCTCACTAAGCTGAGTATTCCTATGTCGTGCGCACGGGTGACAAACCGCCGCTTCTAAAACAATCATGCATAACCATAGTTCCTACCAAAAAACCAGATCGCACAAACTTCACTCTTACAACCTGACAACCGAATTAAGACATGCGGCGAAGCGGCTTCGGCTTAGACGTAATGTTCGCGGCTTTCGTTGCTCTCCAAATAAGGCTGATACCAAAAATAATGAATGGCACACTTAGTAACTGCCCGGCACTAAATAAAAGTGCTCCATCATACGAGGCTTGCGGTGTCTTGAAAATTTCAATAATTATTCGACTGCTGAAAACGAGGATCAAAGTGATGCCAAGCAAAAACCCAGAGCGTGCACCGACCCCCTTTCGGTACATCATCCATAGCATCAAGGCTATACAAAAATATGCACTAGCCTCGTATAGTTGAACTGGATGCCTGGCAACTTGATCTACTGACTCAAAAACGATCCCCCAACCGCCTGAAGTTGGATTTCCTACAATTTCTGAGTTCAGAAAATTGGCAACTCTAATAGCTGTAGCTGCAAGTAATGCAGGAATAGTGACGCGGTCGAATAACCAAACCACAGAAAGCGGAGGACTTTGCCGACGGGCAGCAAGAATCAGCCCTATTGCAAGTCCGACTATCCCACCATGGCTGGCAAGCCCACCTTCCCAAACCCGCAGGACTTGAAATGGATGTTGCATGTAGTACATTGGTTCATAGACAAAACAATGAACCAAACGGGCGCCAACAATGGCACCGACTAATGCATAGAGCAGTAAATTCTCAGCTATACGGGCATCAATACCTTCACTTCTGAACATCCGGCCCAAAAGCTGTTGACCAACGATGAAACCGCCGACGAACAAGAGACCATACCAGCGAATAGACAATGGCCCTAACTCCAACAGTATGGGATTAAAACTCCAATAAACGATCATAGTGATATCTGCTGGCTCCCAAATAGCTTACGCCGCCAGCATGCTCGGCTTTGTAGTGGAGGCGAAGCCGTAACGGAAAAGACGTCGCCAAGCCTGGCCTTGTTAAATTTTTAAAGCGCCATATGCAACAGCGGATAAGGCTTACCCTGACCATCTAGTGGTGAGCGACCTATCACTTTAAAGCCAATATGCTGATAAAATCCTAACGCCTGTTCGTTTTGTTCATTTACGTCGACCTTTGATGCACCCTGCTCTTTGATAGCGTGAGCTGAAAGCATTGCACCAATGCCTTTTCCGCGCGCATCTGGTGCGATGAACAACATTTCAATATTACCATCATGGACGCCGCAGAACCCTTGAATTTCACCATGCACATTTTTAGCACACCTTAAATCAACAGCGTCAAAGTAATGCTGCAGAATTAACGGCTTTAACTCCTGCAGATCATCTTCAGCTAAAAATTCGTGGGTTGATCTTACAGATGCCTCCCAGATTTCTAGCAGCTTAAGGTAATCAGCCTTTTCTACGATCTCAATATTCATCACTAAACCCGATTGAAAATTTAACGCAAAGCACATGGGCCGCGAGTGATGCGCCTTGTTAATTTTCATTTACTGTAAAAGACCTGATAAATCAGTATGCCTGCGTTTACCAAAGCAATAACAATGTTGAAAACGGCTATACGATTATTTGATTTACTTACTTCCTGTATTTGCTTGTGCTTCAGTAAGTCAATTTTCCTCTCATGCTCTTTAAGGGCATCGGGATCACCGAATCCACAACCTTGATCATGAATATTTATTAGCTCATCAAGCTCAGCTTCTATTCTTTTAGTTTTACTGAACACCAGACTCTCCATGAAATTTAACGCCCGCCACAAAACGCGAACAACTTGTTGTGAGTCGAGTGCCGCAGGTGCGGTTTGCTGGCGTTTGTTAGCGCATCTGAACTCGAAAACATGCTAAGTAAACAAAGCTTCAAGCTGTGCTTTTTGTTCAGGGCTAAGCTCATTTAATGTCTGCAATGCATCTCTAAGTGCTACTTTGGCATCTTCTGCCATTTTGAAATGTAAGTAAGCCTGAATTAAGGCTGTATGAGCATTCAAAGATTGCGGATAACTTGCTCGATTCCACTTCAGTAATGCCAACGCATCATCTTTCCGGTTTAAATATTGTAACCACCCAGCGTAACCGTTTGCTTTATCTTGTGGGATCATGAGGTCTGTTTTGAGAAGTTTCGAACGAATGGCAAATTTTGCTTGCAAATCAGCCAAAGTTTTAGGTTCACCTTCAGGAATAGGCCATTCGGAAAACAAATACTTTAACCCGGCATACTGCCCTTGCAACACGGTCGTATTGTGCGTTTCCTTGCTAAAAGTTTGAGACGCGACGAACAACTTGTCAGATGGATAACGTGCTAACAAATCAACAAACCTTTGATACGGCTCTGTCATGGTCGGTTCTTCATTGGCTATAGAAACAAACAAGCGCCCCTGCAGGCGATCACTTTTTAAAGCCGCCCCGGCAACGTCAAGCAATTGCTGGTTATCCCAATATAAAGAGGGGCTGATGGCGATAACACCATGAAACAAGTCTGGTCGTTTAACCAATGCATTGATAGCAAACTGACCACCATGGGATGTACCGGACAGTACTTGATAGTCCAGAGTTCGGTACTGTTGTTTCACAAAAGGGATAACTTCGTTTTCAACAAAGGCTAAAAATCTGTCTGCGTTTTCCAGCTGATTTGGGTTTTGCTTGTCTGAAGGGGTCAGCGTGAGATCTCTGTCTCGGGTTTGTCGGTTCACAATGCCAACCACAATCATCGGCGGCATCTGCTCGAATTTTGCTAAATAATCTATTGTGCCAGCGGTATGTGGTCCCTGAATGTCGCCATCGGTCAGGTATAACACCGGATAACGATCCTGACTGTTTTGGTAATCCGCTGGCAGGTAAATCACTAGGTCGCGCTTTTCGCCAAGCAAAGCACTATTAATCACCTGCTCTTTTACTGCAGGGAGATTCGCGGCAGCCCAACTACTCCAGTGACTTCCCAGTATGAGCAGCAGTAATCCATAAACCATTTTCTTCATTTTCTTCCTTAACTTTACAATGCTACCCGTAACTAGGATGCGAAACGCATTTTAGCCCTAACGCTGCCAGCAGGCACGCCGCAGTTTGGCGTCGCTCGCCTGGCTTTGTTAGCACTACTCAACCGAACACCGTGGTTGAAGTCAAAACGGTACCCCATTCTAATCTTCCTTTGTCTCCAATTCAGTAGCCGGGGCAGGTTCGAAAATAGAATCTTCCACCGGCATTAGCTCCCACAGTTCATTCTGGTACAACCAGAACGAATCAGCATTCTCCTCAATGAACTGATCTACCGGTATGCCATCCACAATCGGAGGCCGCTTTATTCTGACTTGCTTGCCATTCACAAAGACCCACTGATATTTCTTTTGTCGCTCAGCCTTCGCGGCTTTTTTCGCACGCTTTTGAGCCGAAGTAAGCTTTTTCTTAACCTTTGCCATATCTCAACTTTTTTGGTGCTAACGCCGCCACACACTCGAACAACTTGTTGTGCGTCGAGCGCACATAGGGGACGTTTTTCTGGCGTTTGTTAGCGCTTAGATAAGCCAAATCACAACGCTGTGTTTACTCATAAGGTTTTAATCGTTCAACAATACGCCTGCGTATATATTTTATTGCTTCATCGGCTTCAGCATCACCTGAGTTTATAGCACTAAGAACTATTATGTCACGCTTAGGCATAATGCGAATTTCAGCAAGCCAATAGCCGTTGCTACCGCTGTGAGTAAGAAGTAATAGCGTACCACTCTCCTCAGGTTGGTATGCGGCGCCCCAACCAAGCGCATAGTTACCGGTAACTGGCGTGTGTAATTTACGATAGGTTGTCGCATCTAGTAATTTCCCACGACCATGTACTCCATCAAGTTGGTCCTGTGCGAAGCGCATCCAATCCTTAAGTGAAATATTGATAGTTCCGGCTGGACCAAATGCTTGAAAGTTATCACTATGTTCGTCATCAGGTTCAACTGGTTTCAGCCTGCCCCACCAATTTTTCCGGTGTCCTCGAGGTTGATTGACTATTTTGGCGGAGCCTGGCGCACCGAACCCTGCATTGTTGATGCCTAGAGGATGGAATACATATTCACTGATGAGCTTTTCCCAAGATTTATTTGTTCGCGTCTCTGCAATAGAGGCTGCGATAATGAAGCCAAGATTAGAATATGCAAATGAACCAGCTACTGAGGTAGGTGGTTCAGAGAGGTAATAGCGCGCGATCGCCTTTCGTTGTGCAACCACGTCGGGATTTGATTTAATCACGGTTTCGAACTGCGATAGTTCCTCGCCGTCGGTCAACGCCGGCAACCCCGCTGTATTAGCCAACAATTGCATGAGCGTAATGCTCCGGTATGCAGGATCCATTTCGTTGGCTAACGTCGGTAATAACTCTGCAAGCGAGTCTTCAAATCGAATTATCTCTTGTTCAACTAGCCGTGCAATCATTGTTGCGGTTAGTGCTTTGGTGTTTGAACCAATATGCCAACGATCATCGACAGTCACAGCCTCTTGCCGATCACGCGCGCGAACACCATGCGCTGCCTCAGCCACTACCTCGCCACCAATTTGTATTACAGCAGCAACTGCCGGTAAATTGTATTTACCACTCGCCGCAGTAAGAGTCTCGGCAAGGAAATCTTGTAGCGCATCGTCAGCGTGTGCCACCTTGGTTCCGAGCCAAAAAACGAGTGCAGCCAAGATTATTAATGAAGTTTTAGATTGCGATCCATGCATCGCGTTATCCCTATGTTGACTAAGTATGAAAGCTAACGCCGCATTCAGCGGCTTGTCCGCTGAAATGCTTTGCTAAGTTCTTTACCACGCTCAGAAATTTGATATTGAAGGCTTTTCACATGCTTATTTATTACACCACCAGCATCGAGTACTTTGAGCATGTTGGACTGCCAACCTTGCTCATTGGTTTTTATATCAATTCTAATTACACCTTCTTGATAGCCCCAAAAGCAGTTTGCCTGTCCGAATATCTGTCTAATTGGTTCTGACATATCTGGATAATACAAATCTGTTATGGCTAAAGCATCATGGAGCCGATCGCAATTTTCGATATAACGCTTTCGAAAATCGGACAATTCGGTTTCTGATGATTGGATGTAACTCATTGTTTGCGAGTTCTCAAACGAGATAACAGAAAGGATCTTATGCAGCTTTTCGAGTTTATCGCGTTCAAGTGCAACCTCGTTCTTTAGCCTTTCATCAGCTAAACGATCTGCTTGGAGTCGAATATCTTTTTCCGAATTATCTTTTGCGATCTTTAGTTGAACTCCACTCGTATATCTCGCCACAAAAATTCCAATAAGCGCTGTTACTAAAGCACCTAAAAATAAATATGTCTCTTTTGGCATCTAAACCTCCATGAGAACTTAACGTCGGCAGAATGCGCGCGAGGTACGAGCGTCGCTGTTGCTGCCCTTGTTATGGCAAAATAATGGCAAATAGCTTTTTCAGCGGATTGATCGCCCATGAGTATTTTTCGTAAAGTACTCGTGCACGGTCAACAAGATCCTTGTCGTTATTTCCTCGAGCTAGTAAATCCACTTCTCGTTTCAAGCTCTCAATTTGGTCTTCAGTTACGTTACCTGTCCTTATTAAGTCAGAGATATTAGAATTAAAATCCTCTAGCGCTCTTTTAGTGGTGCTAGACATATTGTTATTATCTCCTTGAACAATATTGCCAAATTCTCCACTACCACCTGAAATAGTGATATTTATATTTCCTTTACTCATGACTTTCCTCCTTTAGCAGCATTGGATACTTTATTCATAGCGCCTTGAACAACATTCCCCATACTAACTTTACCACCAGAAATTGTGATATTCATTACTTGCATTTTTTGAGCTTTTAGCTCACTCGTATCAATTTCATTTCTTTCCAATTCATTTATCATTGCATTAAAGACTGCATCGTGAAGGCATCTTATTTGGGTAATTACATCAATATCATTGAATGAACCAGGATATATCGTTCTGACTCTGGCTAACAAATCATGCTCTTTTTTTACGTAAGGTATTATCCAAAACAAAAACGTAAATACAGAATATGCAACCAAATTAAATTTCTTATCACGGTCGATAAACCCGCCACCAAGCACTCGCCATTCTATAGACTGCATCTTCCCATATCTTGCCTGATTAAGAACAATTGTTATAGATGTGCCCCTTGAAGTATTAGTTGACGAGGCTCGAATAAAGGTTCGCCCCTCAGTTTCAGATAAGTCGTTATCTATATCTGTTATCGTGACCGTCTCCAAAGTGTTTATTGGAGTTTTATCACATAGCTCTGATTCGATAGCCAGATACAAGTTTTTTTCTATTATTTCTGAATGAGAAAAGACGTGCTGGAAACTACCAAATATCTGACCATAGTATTTAAAAGGAAAGTTTTTCTTGAATTTATTAGAGTTAGATGATGCTTCGACCATCTCTCTATTTATAAATGAGTTTGTTATCAGCCCTATGATCAGCAACAATATAAGTGAAATGCCAAGCGTAAAAACAGCCAGATATACATGGACAATCAAGGCTAAAATAACGCTTCTGACTTTGATTCTGTTTCTTACTTTCCCCGAATTTAATAAATCCATTTCATATCTCCTAAGTTAATTGCTAATTACCATAACGATATAGCTCAACGGCGCGTTTAGCGTCCGTTGCAGCGTCTTGTTCTGTCTTTGGTTTGCGGTGGACCACCATTCCCTTGGTTCCTTATGACTTAAGCAGTAAAACAATTCTCGACGCGAAAACTCGCCGGTGTTGGGGTTTGTGGCCTTACTCGAAGCTTGTGCGCGCCATCCGTCTGCATGCTCGCATCAGCGGTGACGCGAACGCTTCGAGCGTTGCAGAAAAACACAAACTTTTCAAGATTAGTTTGTTCTTTAAATCTGGACATTATGCTCCGCCGATCTAAAGCCCTTAACCCGGCGAGACAGAACATTTGTATATTGTGCCGGCACGCTTTCCCTGGTTTTACCAGATAACCGTCCTGCGTTAATTTATTGATAAAAAACATGAATTCCAAATAAATACCGCGCAATCCTGCCAAAAGCGTGCTGGCACATTATTACTTTTTTCTTGCCTGTTATTTTTAAGCTGGACCACTTTAAGTTACTAAATTAGAGCCTTTTTCTTTCTTCAGCAACAAATAAATGTGCCTGTGTATTGTGTCAAAACGGGCCGGATTTCTTGATAAAGCAAATAACACTGTGTATTTGTCCATATGTGCAGCGAAAATTGGCCGTTGTCACGCTACCGGCATTCAGATTCGCGTTTTCTAAGATAGATATGCGGGTCGGGGCAAGCCCGACCCCTACAGTATTTCTTTATTTCAGCTGATTAATTTACGCCTTCCACTATTTCCCAGGCCAGGCGCCCTAACCATTTGTGTAAACCCCTTTCACAATTTATTTATCCGCTTAACGTTTTTTCGCACAAAAGCCTGCTACGCAGAATTGCCTTGGTATCAACCTCGAAATCGTGTTTCTATAAAAGCAATGGAAAACCATAGCCTGGTAGCGCAAAGCGCCAGCAATACTAATCAGGAGTTTTTATGCGTATGGGCCAAGTTGCTGTTTTTTATATCGTCTTTTTTATTGCTTCACTTTTTAGCCTACAGGTGTTGGCGCTCAATGAAGTGAAGGTACATCAAGATATTGAATGGGTGAAGGTGAAAGGCTTTGCGCTGACGACTGATATCTACAGCCCGCAAAAAGCGGCTAAACCTTTGCCTGTGCTGGTGATTTTTCATGGCGGCGGCTGGCTGGTGAATAACAAAGCTATTATGAGTGATATGGCCTTGTATATGGCAAGCCATGCTGATCTTGTGGTGGTGAATATGAACTACCGTCTGCTTGGCGACAATAACAACAGCACCACAGTTAACGAGATAGTGGAAGATGCTTTGGGTGCTGTGCTTTGGGTTAAAGATCATATTCAAAACTACGGCGGCGACCCGGCTAAAATAGCTGTGACTGGCGACAGTGCCGGTGGTCATTTAGCGTCTATGGTGATGCTGGCAGGCCGCTCTTTGGATTCAACAGGTTTTACGCCACAAAAACAGAAGTTCACTCCAAGTTGTCTGCCAAAAGGTAAAACGGCTGAACAAGTGGCAGCTGCCGATGATGCCAAAATGCAGGCGGTGATCTTAAGTTACGCCGCTTTTGATTTACTCGAAAGCGCAAAAGGCGGTTTTGAAACAGAGCAAAACCCGTTCTGGAAATGGGGCAACGCCAGTCCACGTGGCTTGTTTGGCGAAGGCATTACCTATGAGAGCCATGAGCAGTATTACAAAGCGGTATCGCCTCTGTATCTGTTGCCAGAAGCTGGTTACAAACTACCGCCTCAGTTTGTATTGGTCGGCAGTGAAGATGGCCTGACCACACCTGAAGTTGCGAGTGGTTATGTCAGTTTGCTTAAAGCTGCAGGACAGCAGGTGGAGTTCAAAATATATCAAGGCAAAGGCCACGGCTTTCTTGATAGCGGCTGTAACGACTATACCAAGGGCTGCTTTAAAGATTTAGCTACACCTACTTTGGATGACATGATTCAGTTTTTAACTTCAGTGTTTAAATAAGCCGTCACATAGTAGTGGCACTACAACAGTGCCACTACTGCCCCAAACCTATTGCAGCTGTTTGACTAGGTGCTGCGGCTTTGAAAAATCACTGATCTCAGCCACCTTTTTGCCATCTTTTAGTTTCAGAAGAACAGGGATACTACGCACATTAAAGTGTTGAAATAACAGGCCGTAACTATCAATCTGAAAAGGTACTTTCATCTGATACAAAGCATTAAATTCAGCCAGAGCTTTGTCGTCCGTCCATAAATGGTTCACCACCCCACTCCAGTTTTTTTGCGGTAACAAAGCCGCTAACTGATTCAAGCCAGCTTGAGCATCCTTACATTGTTTTGCCATGTCAGGTCGTGATTCAGCCAGATACCAGTCGCACCAGGTTGCGGTAAAAAACACCAGTTGCTCACCGGTTTGATACTTAGCTAACAGCTTTTGTTGGGCTGCAGCAGTCAAATCCGATGTGGCAGCTTCTGCAGGTAACTGCTGACCTTGCCCCAGCCGACTGATAAAACCATCCAATACAGAGTCCGATTCATGGGAGCTGTACAGCTTTTCGCCTTTAGGGTTTAACAACACCGAATAAGGTGTGCCCACTAACCCCATAGCCAACGCCAACTGCCCTTGCTGATCCAGATAAATTGGCATTGTCAGCCCAAAGCGCTGCTGCAGCTTGCTGATCTCCTGACGTTTTTCGTTGATATTGATATTCACCGCCACAAAATTCACTCTATCACCATACTCTTGATACAGAGTTTCAAAATGCGGCATTTGCTCCATACAAGGCTGACACCAGCTGGCCCAAAACTTGATATAAGTGGGTTTGTTTTGGTCTAACTTGTTTAATGTAAAAGGCTGCAAGGTTTTAAATTGCTGCAACTGCACTGTTCTGTAGTCGGGCAATGTTTTATCGCCAGGCAACTCTTTATTGTCAGGTATTTGGGCCCAACCGGAAAAAGCCATACAAGCCAGAACAGGCACTAATAAACGAACGAATTGAAGCATCAGAACTCTCCTTAAAAACAACTTTACAAAGTCTGACAGCTGCAACAATTTTTGCCTTGTATATTTGCGACAACATTTTGCATCTGCAACAGAACAACAACTCAGCGCAAGCATGAGCAGTTGCAACTCAAAAGTAAAAACAGCGCTTGCATTTTACTACCGATACTTGTTTTTATAGAGCAACAATGAAACCCATTACATCAAACTAAATCAAAAAATAATGCCAGCAGAGTATTGAACCAACAACAGGGGTGACAACTTGATTTTATCTATAAAAACTAAAGCCTTAGCAGCCTTTATTCTTGTTTCTGCTATAAGCCTGCCCGTATTCGCCGCCGACAATCAACTGACAGCAGAGGAAATGGCAGACGGCTGGCAGTTACTGTTTAACGGCGCAGATATGTCGCAATGGCGCACTTTTAAACAGCCCACAGTGAACGAGAAGTGGCAAATTGAAGATGGAGCTATTACGCTGACAGCTGGCGGTGGTGGTGACTTAATCAGTAAAAAAAGTTACAGCAACTTTGAACTGACACTCGACTGGAAAATTTCAGAAGTGGGCAACAGCGGCATTCTTATTCTGGCCGATGAAAAAGGCAAATACATCTACTCCCACGCGCCGGAAATTCAAATTCTGGATAACGAACGCCATCCGGATAATAAACTCGACACTCACCTCTCCGGATCTCTGTACGACATGATTGCCTCCCCTGTGGCTTCGCATAAAAAAGCCGGTGAATGGAACAGCACTAAAATCCGTCTGGAGAATTCCGCTTTAACTGTTTGGCAAAACGACGTGCAAACGACAAAAGTGACCATAGGCAGCGATGAATGGAACAGTCTGGTCGCGAACAGCAAGTTTGCCAGTTGGCCTGGTTTTGCCAAAGCCAAAACAGGCCATATAGGTTTGCAGGATCATGGTGATAAGGTCTGGTTCAAAAACATCAAAATTAAAGAGCTGAACTAATGAAAGATTTTGACTTTGAAGTGCTGGTAGTTGGGTCCGGCGCTGGTGGTTCCATGGCGGCTTTCGAGCTGACAAAAGCAGGGCATAAAGTGCTGATGCTTGAAGCCGGACGGGATTACGACCCAAAAACTGAAACCCCTATGTTTAAACGCAACGGTGAAGCCCCCTTGATGGGCGCAGGCAACTCAGATAAAGACTTTGGTTTTTACGACGCTACTGTAGATGGCGGCTGGCAGGTACCAAACGAGCCTTATACAGCAGCTGACGGTTCTGAATTTTTGTGGTGGCGCGCTCGTATGTTAGGTGGCCGCACCAACCACTGGGGCCGCTATTCTTTGCGTTTTAGCGAACATGATTTTAAAGGCAAAAGCCGCGATGGTTTAGGGGCAGACTGGCCTTTTAACTACGAAGATATCGCGCCCTGGTACGATAAAACTGAAGCTTTAGTCGGCGTCTGTGGCACCAATACCGGGCTGGATGATATGCCGCCTTCATCCGATGGCATATTACAACCACCGCCTAAGCCACGTATTACTGAGCTGTTAATAGCTGCCGCAGCAAATAAGTTAGGCATTCCTTCGGCTCCTATGCACCGTGCCGTTTTAACCCGGCCTTTGGATAGCAGAGCTGCTTGTTTTTATGCCACTCCTTGTGGTCATGGTTGCTCTATTGGTGCAGCTTTTCAAACCACCACTTCGCTTATTCCTATGGCCAGAGCTACAGGCAACTTGCAGGTTCTGACCGATGCGATGGTGAAATCTGTTGATACCGACGAAAACGGCAAAGTGACAGGTGTCAGTTATGTGGATAAAAAAACCTCTACTGTGCACCAACTCAAAGCCAAAGTGGTGATCCTGGCTGCAAGCGCCTGCGAATCAGCACGTTTGTTGTTAAATTCCAAATCAACACGTTTTCCAAATGGTCTGGCCAACTCCAGTGGCCAGGTCGGCAAAAACCTGATGGACTCCACTGGTGCCAATATCGGCGCTATGGTGCCAGCCCTGCAAGGTCGCCCGATTTATAACGAAGATGGTCATACCGCCAATCATTTATTTATTCCATGGTGGGGCCATAAAGCACAGGAACGTAAAGAGCTGGATTTCCCCCGGGGTTATCACTTTGAAATTGGTGGCCGTTTTAGCGAGCCAGGTTCAGGTATTGCGGGTAATATTCAAGGTTACGGTACGGATTTAAAGCGTCAGGTGAAACAGAACTACGGTGCTTATGTAGGTTTTGCCCTGCGTGGAGAAATGGTTCCTAACGAGCATTGTTATATGGATATAGATCCTGAAGTGAAAGACAAATGGGGTATTCCTGTTGCACGTTTTCACTGGAAGTGGTCGGAACACGAGCTGAAACAAGTGGAACATGGGCTGAAAACCGCCAAAGCTATTTTTGCCGAAATGGGTGTTACTCTGGGGGAATTGCCATCACCAGAGCAAGCCATTTTAAAAGGTGGTGAAATTATTCATGAAGTGGGCACCACCCGTATGGGCGCTTCACCAAAAGACTCAGTCACCAACCAATGGGGCCAAAGCTGGGACTGCCCTAACCTCTTTGTGATGGATGGTGGCGTCTTTGCCTCTAACCCCCACAAGAACTGCACTTTGACCATTATGACGCTGGCCATGCGTAACTCATCCTGGTTGTCGGCTCAGTTAAAACAAGGAGCGATCTGATGGATCAGCATCAAGACAAGAGTGTGGATCAGCAAGAGATGCAGTACAAATCCGGCATAACAAGACGCGATTCGTTAAAACTGATGATGGCTTTAGCAGCCAGCGCTTTATTACCTGCAGCTTTAACGGGCTGCGACAGTGCGCCAGTCAGTAAAACTGATGCGGGAACAGGTGCAGCAAAAGCCAGCATTGAACATTGGCCAGAGCTGAAATTATCCCCAGTCACTGCAACAGGTTATGGCAAAGATCCAAACTTAATTCTGCCACCTGAATCGCCATGGCCTTTGACCTTAACTCAGGCTCAACTGAGCTTAGTGGCTGTTTTGTCGGATATTCTGGTACCACGGGAAGGCAGTGTGCCCAGCGCTTCTGAAGTGCATGTACCTGCTGTTGTCGATGAATGGGTCAGCGCACCTTACGAACGTCAACAACAAGACAGACTGACTATTTTGTCGGCTTTGGCCTGGATAGATGATGAAGCACAGATGCGTTTTAGTAAGATCTTTGTTGTGCTTACTAACCCCCAGAAAAAAGCCATTATGGACGATATTGCTTATGACAGAGCCGAAACACCACCTCAGTTTAAGCGCATAGCCACAGCGTTCAGCCGCTTTCGCGCTTTAGTTCTGGCTGCGTTTTTCTGTACGCCTGAGGGGACAAAAGACATAGGTTATATCGGTAATGTGCCAATAGCCGGTGATTATCCTGGCCCAACAAAAGAAGCTTATGCTCACCTGGACAAAGTATTGGCAGATTTAGGTTTAACTGAATTTGCCTATCCAATTCAGGCATGACGGAGCAGCTTGTTGCCATAATGATCGTAGGGGCGACCTTTATGGTCGCCCGCAACGGTATAGGAATGCGATGTAAGACGGGCGGGGATAAACCCTGTCTGGCATTGGATTGTAATTTTAGACGGGCGCGCTGTAGGTTACCCCAGTCCTTTTAAAATCTCCGCGGTATCAATAGACGGGCGGGTACCGTAGGGGCCGTGGCTTGTCCCGGCCCTTCACCCGCCCCTACCACGAATTATTTTAACCTTTCCAGCTGGCCTTTACGGCGGATCAGGTTTTTGTAATCCCACTGAATATCACGGGCTTTTGCCAGCCAGCGCTGTAAGTCGTCTGTATTCAATTGATTACTGTGGCTATAGCGTTTTTCAGCGGCTTTAAAACTGCCTTCAATTTTAAGTTCAGCTTCATCAAAAGATTGACCGCTCCAAAACAGCAGCCGAATGCCACCTTTGAGTTTGCTGTAGCCAACCACAGGATTACCATCAAGGAACCACACCGGATGTGCATGCCAGATTTTATTTTCAGCTTCAGGCAAAGCCGCATCAATCTGCTCTGCTAACAGCTGGCAAATCAGTTGTTCTTCAGCAACTTGCGCCTGGTTATAGCTTTGAATATCCGGATGCATGATCTCTCCGTTAGTTTGTTTCAGTTGGAGCTGGCAAGGCGCCCATAGACACCAAAACGTCCCGCACTATGGCTTCTCTTTTATAAAGATCCGCCAGTCGATCTGGCGTGTCTATATTTAACGCAAAAAACACTGGCCCTGTTGGCCACTCCACATAGCCTACCCACCAGCCAAAACGTCCTTCCCAGCCGGTTTTTGCTCTTAAGATCCAGTCTTTACCTGCTTCGTTGACCATCATATCTTTCACTAACAACTGATGTTCTTTAGCAAAAGGCAGTTGATTCAGATAGAGTTTTTGTAAAAACGCTATTTGTTCTTCTGCCGAAATAGCCAGCTTGCCATCCACCCAATAGGTGCCTTTGTCCGCCGACGGATTGGCATTGCCATAACCTATTTTTTGCAGATACTCGCCTGCCCGCTTCTCCCCAATCTGTTTGGCAAATATTTCGTAGACCCAGATGGCTGAGGTTCGCATGGCCGAGCGTAAGTTCTGATCCTGATTGTGGCCTGCAAAACTACGCTCCACACCATCCCAACGAAATACTTGAAATTCGTCTTTTAAAGCACCAGCATCCAGCGCCATCAGGCTATGAGGAATTTTAAAAGTAGAAGCAGGAGACATACGCTGTTTGGCACGCTCTGGGTTAAATACCTGCGATGTAGCGGGTTTCACCCGCTCATCCGAAATAACCAGTGTACCTTTGGCGTTAAATTTAGTGAACGTCGCTTGCCAGTCAGCCGTTTTTGTTGGCTCTGCTGCACTACAAAAAGACGCTGACGCTAAACATAAGATTGAAAATGTAACTTTTAGAACAGACACTTAGATTCCTTATAAAAAAGAGGTGAACTCATACCCTGGCCTTTGATGCTGCTGGTCAGAATAAATTCAAAGCTGATCAACCTTTTTTTCATATGCGCATACTCAATAGCAAGCCAGTGGAGTCTGAGCAGCGAAAAGCTCGCCGTTCAGGCTTCAGGGTATCACTTGCTTTCTTTGTACTTAAGTCCGTTGTCCGCATCCTGAGCATCCACCGCATCCAGCACCTCAGAAAGAGATTTTTGTGCATGCAATTGACGAATTTCTTCAGAGCGCGCCAATTCAGCACGAATTTGCGTTTCGTTCAGATGTTCGTATTTGTTGCCCAATATGCTGCGCACAGACTCATCCTGCAGCAGCAGATACCGCATCGCTCTGTAATTGGCTTCGAAATTTAAATGTGTTCCAGCACTATTGGCTTCATGCATGCCTTGCTGATAAACGGAGTATGCGTAATCCCGGAACAAAATCTTACAGCTCTGAACGTCCACAATGTAATACTCCGGACCGCTGTCGTCTTTTTCCCACTCGTCACGAATAGAGCTTTCGCCTGAATTGACAATCTCGCGCCTTTGGCTTTCAAAACGGGACTGGTAAACGCTGAAGTTGTCATGCACAAAATGATTGGCCGGATCAGCAACCAGGGCCGTTGTTTTTAAACAAACTTTTGAGCTTTTGTCGCAGTAGTGGGTTTTCACAATGACCATAGCTGCTTTTTTGTCTGGCGCTGTTTTTTTGCTGTGGTCGCACACATCTTGTTTAGTGTAAAAAGACGCCGACTCATTTTTTATCAGGCGGGTGGGTAAAAGCAGATCGCTGTCCGCTTTAGCGGGCCATAGAGCCGCCAAACTAAAAATGACGACACAAGAGTGTAAGGCTGTTTTCATAAATCTGTTCTCCGTAACTAATTCGTGTGAATCGATGCAGTGATGCGCTTCAGCGCTGATACACAGATATCGCAGCAATTTACATTCCAAAACATAAACCATTGAAATTTAATAATTAGTTGACTACAAACAGGATAAGCAGCTGAAATTTCGTCCGTATTCGGACGCTAATTCCGGATCCGAACGCTTTTCTCAAACTCGCAATGAAGCCCGGAATCCTCTGACGCCATAATAAGACTGAGCGCCATTGTGGTAGATAAATACACGGCCATATCGGTAGTCGCCAAAAATAGCGCCATCCAAAGCGCGAATTTCAGCTGGTGTTGCTAACCAGCTGGAGGTTTTGCTATCGAAAGCGCCAAACTGCTGTAAATAACGGTATTCATCTTCGGTCAGCAGCTCAATACCCATAGCAGCTGCCATATCCAACACGCTGTTGGCTGGTTTATGTTCTTTTCTGGAATCTAAAGCTTCGCGGTCGTAACATAAGCTTCTGCGCCCTTTCGGGCTTTCGGCTGCACAGTCAAAAAAGATAAACTCGCCGCTTTGTTCATCAAGCCCTACTACATCGGGTTCGCCGCCTGTTGCTTCCATTTCATAAAGCGACTTTAGTTTATCCGGACTAACCTCAAGCCTGGCCTGAACCCCGGCCCAATCGAGCCCGGCATGGCGGTTTTTGTGTTTTTCAAAACGTGTTTTTAATAGCCGGATCAGCGCTTCGAATTCTTGAGTATCCATCACTTTGCTCTTTTTTGTTTCTGTTGCTGAGAAATGTCAGGCCGCTGCGCTGACAGAACACTTCATCTGTTTCACCTGTTGTTATTGC
The DNA here is from genome assembly GCF_031457405.1 of Rheinheimera soli. GTDB lineage: Bacteria > Pseudomonadota > Gammaproteobacteria > Enterobacterales > Alteromonadaceae > Pararheinheimera > Pararheinheimera soli_A. The sequence goes on from NZ_JAVDWR010000011.1 coordinate 27,871, forward strand.
TTATGCAAAGTAAAAATCGTAACGCCCTGAGTTGCACCAGCTTTTGTAGACAAAATTTTATAGTAGCCAAGCGATATGCCGTCTTGTTCAAAAGCATAACTTAATGTATGTGGTTTTTTCACAAACACAAGATCTGATACAGCCTCTGACAATCCAATATCAATCAATTCTTCATACATACGAAAGTATTCTGGTTGAACGGCGACAGCGTCAATCACTAAAAAGTCCATCTCTTGTCCTGTATTCATCCATTTTTGTATTCAGTCCAAACTAAGGGGAAAACCACTTCAATTCAACCCCTTTTCTAAAAACCACTGTTCAAAAAAGTAAAAAGGCAGCGATTAGAAAACCGCTGCCTTTGTTTCAGACCCGATTGAAAATGCGGATTTTTACTTTAAATCAAAGCGGTCAGCGTTCATGACTTTGTTCCATGCGGCAACAAAGTCACGGACAAACTTTTGCTTGTTATCCTGCTGAGCATAAACTTCAGCCAAAGCGCGTAACTGAGAGTTAGAGCCAAACACCAGATCAACCCTGGTTGCTGTCCATTTTGCAGCGCCGGTTTTGCGATCTTTGCCTTCAAACAACTCAGCCTCAGGTGAGACCGGAGTCCAGAGGGTATTCATATCCAGCAAATTGACAAAAAAGTCGGTGCTTAGCGTATCAGCCTGTTTGGTGAAGACACCGTGCTGAGTTTTATCCGCATTGATATTTAATACACGCAGACCTCCCAGCAGAGCTGTCATTTGCGGTGCTGTTAAAGTTAACAACTGAGCTTTATCCAGCAATAACTCTTCTGCTTTTACAGAGAATCTGCTCTTTTGATAGTTACGGAAACCATCAGCTGCAGGTTCCATCACAGCAAAAGACTCCACATCAGTTTGCTCTTGTGTCGCATCAGTGCGGCCCGGAGCAAAAGGCACCTCTATAGCTACACCAGCATTTTTAGCCGCTTGCTCTATAGCAGCAGCTCCTGCTAAAACAATCATATCCGCCAGCGACACCTTACGGCTTTCTGACTGGTTATTAAAAGAGGCCTGAATTTGCTCAAACACAGCCAACACTTTGCTTAATTGAGCAGGCTGATTTACAGCCCAGTCTTTTTGTGGAGCCAGACGAATACGGGCACCGTTTGCGCCCCCCCTTTTATCTGAACCACGGAAGGTTGAAGCACTAGCCCATGCCACTGACACCAATTCTGAAATGGATAAACCAGAAGCCAGGATCTGGCTTTTTAACGCAGCTATATCTTGTGCGTTCATCAGCTCGTTTGTCACTACAGGCACAGGGTCTTGCCATATCAATTCTTCGGATGGCACTTCAGGGCCTAAATAACGCGCTAAAGGCCCCATATCGCGGTGAGTCAGCTTAAACCAGGCCCTGGCGAACACATCAGCAAATTCTTGCGGATTCTGATGGAAACGGCGTGAAATTGGCTCGTAAATCGGGTCCATTTTCAAAGCTAAATCAGCTGTTGTCATCATTGGCGCATGACGTATGGTTGGGTCATGAGCATCAGGCACAGCTGTTGCGGCAGACTCATCCGTTGGGATCCATTGATGAGCGCCAGCCGGACTTTTAACCAGTTTCCAGTCGTAACCAAATAAGGTGTCGAAATAGCTGGTATCCCACTGGGTAGGCGTTGGAGTCCAGGCCCCTTCAATACCGCTGGTAATGGTATGCACACCTTTACCTGTACCAAAGGCGTTTTTCCAGCCTAAGCCCATCTCCTCCAGGGCCGCAGCTTCAGGTTCAGCCCCAACTAAAGAGGCATCACCGGCACCATGGCATTTACCAAAAGTATGACCACCTGCCACTAAGGCTACTGTTTCTTCATCATTCATGGCCATACGGGCAAAAGTTTCACGAATATCACGGCCTGAAGCCACTGGATCAGGGTTGCCATTCGGACCTTCAGGATTGACATAAATCAACCCCATTTGCACTGCGGCTAATGGGTTTTCCAGTTCACGGTCACCCTCATAACGTTTATCGCCCAGCCATTCGGTTTCCACACCCCAGTAAATATCTTCTTCCGGAGCCCAGATATCTTCGCGGCCACCGGCAAAACCAAAGGTTTTAAAGCCCATAGATTCCAGCGCACAGTTACCAGCCAAAATCATTAGATCGGCCCAGGACAACTGATTACCGTACTTTTGTTTGATTGGCCATAATAAGCGGCGGGCTTTATCCAGATTGCCGTTGTCCGGCCAGCTGTTTAAAGGTGCAAAACGTTGTGAACCTGAGGATGCGCCGCCTCTGCCATCTGATGTGCGGTACGTGCCAGCGCTGTGCCAGGCCATACGAATAAACAACGGACCATAATGACCATAATCGGCAGGCCACCAGTCCTGTGAGTCTGTCATCAGCGCATATAAATCTTGTTTCACAGCGGCCAGATCCAGATTTTTAAAGGCTTGTGCGTAATTAAACGGCTGATCCATTGGATCGGATAACGAAGAGTGTTGATGTAAAATACTTAAATTCAGTTGGTTCGGCCACCAGTCGCGGTTTGAAGTACCACCGGCTGCTGACTTGGTTAAAGCACCGTGCATCACAGGGCATTTACCTGCGCTGTTTTCGTTGTTTCCCATCTTTTTCTCCACTTGTTGCTGTTATAAATGGAATAAATCCATCAAAAGGCGATAACTCTGCAACTGGAACCTGCACATCCACGCGGGTTATCGATAACGACCAGATTGTTTTGATCCAAAACACCGGACCAGGCTAGTACTGAAAATGAGTGACATCAGCTGAACTCAGCCACTCTTAAGCTTTATGCCTGACATCAGTTTACCTGTCCCAGACCTGAGGCATAATGAAAAAATTCAATGTCTTCAATCACATTTTTAGATGTGACAACCTATGGGCACAAAACAGAGACCTCATAAAAATAGCCTAAGAGTTACAGATGACAACTAAATGAAGGCGGAAATGGCGGGAAGATCGTTCATAAAACAAACCAGTAGCGTGTTTTTATAGAGGTAAAAAAAACGCGCTTAGCAGCAATCTAAGCGCGTTAAAGGGGTTACGTTTTTTACAACCACAAGCTCAGCAAAACCTGTGGCAAGTCTTCAGCACCATTATTTGGTGTATACAGCTCCACTCAAACTTAAAGCGCGGCCAATCTGAGTTAAAAACTGATTGATGCGACGCACCAACAGCAGAGAAGATACGCTGCGCTCTGTAGTGCTAACGTTGGATTTTTCTACTGTGGTATTGATACTGTTCATAGCCAACCTCGTTAAGTCTGAGAAAGTGTTTTTCCGAAAACGTGGTTATTATGCTGTAAATTTAATCAGGCGACGAACGAGATAAATTAAGTTTTGACATTAGTTTTTTTAATGAAAATAAATTCATTCCCGTTAGCTTTATTCAGCCAGCTTTCATAATTGCTATTCATTGAAATAAACTAAAACCAATAAAAATGCTGTAAAACCAGTTAACTATGCAAAATATATCTTCTAACCCCAATAAAAAAGGCACAACCAGTTTATAGTTATGCCCTTTTTCGACCTGGCTTATAAATTAGCTGTTCTAATAAAAAATAAAGGTACAAGCAAATGCAGAGGTTAAAGCTCTGCTGCTAAATTAAGCAGCCATGTCATCTGCAACTTCTGTCACCTCTGTCACATCTTCAGGCACAGCGGCGGCTGTAGGGCTTTGTGCAGCCCCCTGCTCTTTTGCCTTGTCTTTCACTTGTTCTTTGTCAGTAACCTGAGTTTTATTGTGTTTGGTTTTCTGATTCAAGGTCTGGATCACCAGCTCTTTTTGCTGAGCTAAATACAGCGCCAGATCTTCGCGTTGTTGCTCATCAGGGATCAGTTCACTTTGACCCAGCATTAAAAACAGTTCGTCAGCAATATCCAGCATACGGTCATAGGCGTCTGCTTCAGGCTTTGAACTAAAGGTCATTTTTTCTACTCCAGCGCGCTCAACAATGTATTTAATAATAACGGCCATAAATCCTCCTGCTTTTGATACTGAACATTTATACAGCAACCACTGTTTATTTGTCCAGTTGTATTTGTAAAAAATACGCATCGCCTCTTTTCTGCTTTTGCCGTAGCATTAAAGTCATCATTTCAGAAGGATTTTGTATGCAGCATCTATGGGCCGAACGCCGTCTTGCCGAACTTAGTCAAAGACCAAACGATCACCGTACGCCATGGCAAAGAGACAGAGCCAGAATTCTGCATTCGGCAGCTTTTCGCCGTCTGCAGGCCAAAACTCAGATTATGGGCATAGGCCAGAATGACTTCTACCGAACCCGCCTGACCCACTCTTTAGAGGCTGCACAAATAGGCACGGCTTTAGTAGCGCAATTAAATTACCAGCAAGAAGATCCGGCATTAAGAGCTTTACTGGCACAGGACAGTCTGATGGAGGCCTTGTGTCTGGCCCACGATTTAGGCCATCCCCCTTTTGGTCATGGTGGTGAAAAAGCGTTAAATGCCTGTATGCAGCATTTTGGTGGCTTTGAAGGCAACGGTCAGACCTTGCGTATCGTAGGAAAACTGGAACCCTACACCGCCAGTGGTGGTATGAATTTAAGCCGCCGCACTTTATTGGGTTTGTTAAAGTATCCGATAGTACAACCCACTCCGGGGGAGTTCAGCAAAGGTATAACAGTCAAACCCTGCAAAGCTATTTATGCGGATGACAGCGACTTACTCGACTGGATCTTAAACCCGTTGTCAGCAGCAGATCGCAGCGTTTTTCAAGCTACTGAAACTCTGGCTAAAGCACCTTTTTTAAAATCGCTGCATAAATCGCTCGATGCCTCCATTATGGAACTGGCCGATGATATCGCCTACGGTGTACACGACTTAGAAGATGCAATAGTCACAGGCACTGTCACTATTGAACACTGGCGCCGTTTGGCTGAACCAGAAATGGCGAAGTTACCAACAGAGATTGCCAGCGCTTTAAAACATATCAGCCACAAATTATTTATGCCCGAACATCATATTCGTAAGGATGCTATTGGTGCATTGGTGAATTTGTTGATCACCAGTATAGAGTTGTATCAGTCGCTGCCGGACACCCGGGATCTGTTGATCCGCTACAATGCCCGCTTGCCAGAGCCGCAGCAGCAGTTGCTGCAACTGTTCAAAAGTTTTGTTTACGAAGCCGTAATTTTGTCGTCCGATGTGCAACGAGGCGAATACAAAGGCCAGCAAATTGTACGTTCATTGTTTGAAGCCTTTAGTTCAGAAGCAGAGCGGTTGTTACCGGCTAACACCAAAAACCGCTGGCTTATGGCGGATAACGAACAGAGCAAGATGCGGGTTATTTGTGATTATGTGTCCGGTATGACAGATGAATATGCTTTGCGTATGCATCAACAACTATTTGCCGCAACTTTGTAAGTTCTATAGGTAAAAACAAAGGAAAAAATTCGGGTGACAGTGTCAACATTAAGAGTACTGGCGGGAGCCACTGCCTTTGAGCATTTGCAACAACATGGCTTACGTCAGCAGGATATTCATTTAGTTTTGGGAGCCAGTGGTGGCCCTAAGTGGTTTTGTTTATTTGGTTTAGATCAGTATCTGTTTGGCGAGTTTTTTAAAGAAAGAAGCACACCTTTATCATTAGTGGGCAGTTCTGCCGGGGCCTGGCGTTTTGCTTGTGTCACGCAGCAAAACCCTGCTGCGGCCTCCGAACGTTTTGCCAAAGCCTACAGCAGTTTGTGTTTTCCGCCTAAGGCCAGTATAGATCAAATTACCTCCACTTCAGCTGCTGTATTGGATCAGGTATTCCCTACAGATGACTGCATTCTGCAAGTGTTGAATCACCCTGTGCTGCAACTGAATTTTATAACAGCCCGTGAAGTGAAGATCCGAAAGTCGCAGCATAAGGCCGCACAAATCCGCCGTTTGCTGTTTGCCGCTGGCGCTAATTTGCTAAAACCTGCTTTATTGCAACGCTTCTATAAAAGAGTGGTGATGCAAAACCACTCTGATACCAGCTTGCTGCAACAGGTACCTCACGAAGCTTATCAGCTGACACCTGATAATTTTAAAGCCAGTTTATTGGCTTCAGGTTCTATTCCTATGGTGATGCACCCGGTGAAAGATCCGGCTGGTTTACCCACAGGTCTGTATATGGACGGTGGCTTGCTGGATTACCACCTTTCCTTGCCTTATCAACAGGATGGATTAATTTTATATCCACACTTTTATCCGTACCTGATCCCAGGCTGGTTTGATAAATCTTTGCCGTGGCGCCGCGCTAAAGCAGCGCAGATGGATAAGATGATCCTGATTTGCCCGTCGGAACACTGGGTGAAGTCTTTGCCTTATGGCAAAATCCCGGACCGTAAAGATTTCGACAAATTAACAGATGCACAGCGCCTGGATTATTGGGCCACAGTGCTGGAACGTTCAAAAGAGCTGGCGGACGATCTTAAATCAGGTAACTATTTGCTGGAAAAAATTTAATGATGAGACAGCTTAGCCCCCCCTTTTGACTTAAAGTACTTTTACAGTCGTTTGATTTCTCGTTGATCGGCAGCTAACCATTGCATTTGGTCATTCAGGTACAGTAAGTCAGCCTGATAGCCTGCAATGGTTTGAGCTAACAAGCGGATATCCATTTTCTGTCCATCGCTAAAACTCAAAGTAAGCACAGATTGCTGGTTCTGATCCAGACGAACTCTCCAGACAAAAGTTTCTGCAGAAGTACGGCTGTAGCCTTCGCCATTTTGTTGCAACACCAGTTCTTGTGGTTGCAGCTGTTCAGCAAAAAATTCGTCGTTGGCTTTGTATAAAGGCAGCGACCAGACGCCCGCCAGGTCTCGTTCAGAAACCTCCAGACTTTCAGAATTTAATGCTTTACCCCACATATAATCATAGGTTTCAATTTCCTGTGGCAAAGACTCCATCAACTCGCCTTTTAGCCAAACAGGCTGCACCTGATAGCCAATACGGATTTGACGCCAGTACAAACCCTGGCCAGCGCTTTGACTGAGCCGGATTAAACGTTCTGCCAACAGGTTCAACTTAACATTCAGCCGAGTGATACCCGCCTGTTGTAACCAAATCAGTTGTTCTGGATCCAGACCCAGCTCATGCCTTTCGACATCCAGCCAATACAGAGGCGCATCGTCCACATTCACCTGAGACACTAAAACACCTGTCAATACAGACCATAAACCTTCAAAGGATGATGTTTTGTCCGCTACCCGTGTTTTGTTCTCTGGCAGAAATTGATAGAAACGATTGCCGCCAGGTATATATTCTTCAGTGTCCAATTCCGTTAAACGTAAGCCTGCACTCAGCTCTGCTTCCGTGAAATCAACTCTGTGGATAGTATTAAGAGGCAAATCTTCTGACAGCTGGAACAACAAATCATGCTGTGTTTGCAGCAAGGCATTTTTGAAGCCGACGTAAGTATTAGGTTGCATAATAGTGCTGAATACAGACAACATACCTGCAGGCAAAGCCACCTGATCCTGCTCTGCAAAAGCGGCAATAAGGATGGAGGCTTCAGCAACCTCAGCTGCAACCATCCTGGGTTCTGCATGCAATAAATCATCGATGCTATAAGGTAAAACACCCTGATTTGCTCTGGCTGTCATTGCAACCACAGCGGTGCTGTAGGGTGTCAGGTTAGTCACCAGTGTTGGGTCCTGCGTCAGAACTGAAGGCACTGTAGCAAACAATTCCATACCTGGTTTTGCCGCTGATTCGGCTTTTATTATGACAAAATCCGACTCTGCATCATCGTCCAGTTTCAAAGTCAGGCTATATCCAGAACTTGCATCAGCGACGGTGTGGAAAATTTCATTATTCACGACCGCGAGCACTCTGGCACCTGCCATATTTTTTGCAGATAAGTAGCCACTGACATGCACTTGTTGCCATAGAGGATCGATCTGCACATCCTTTTCAAGCACTGATACCTCACCATCGTCATCAGTTACATTGATACGTAGTCTGGCAACTTCAGTGGTAGTAACAGCTGGAACCTGAATTTTAACCTGCGGTTTATTAGTGTCCGTTAGTTGCATCACAGGGCCAGATAATTGCTGCCACTGAACGCTTTGCACAACGCCATCAGGATCCGCCACATTCACCTGCAGCTGCGCCTCAGATTTCTCCGTCAACGCCGGCAAAGTTGTCGCAGTAATAGTAGGTAGCTTATTGTTTTTCAGCGACACGGTCAGTTCGTCAGACACAGACTGACCTGCGCTGTCGGTGAGGGTTAGCCTAAGCACTGCTGTTGTATCTTCGTTGATAGTCGGCGCTTTAATAGTCAGGCTCTGCTCAGTGCTATTGCTCAGTTGTAGTGCAAGGCCAGAGACCTGACTCCATTTGAGCTGATAACCAGCATTGTCGTCAGACACGCGTGTAACACCGCACTACGGCCTTCTTTCAGACTGATATCTGCGCCCGCCTGAACTGTAGGGGCTGCATCAGTTCCAGATCCACCGCAGGCGGCTAAAGCCAGCGCAGCACTCAGGTAACCCATGGCAAAAACCAATTTTTTTCGTAACATATCAGCGCTATCCTTTGTTCAGCTGTCGAGTAATAGCTCGAATACTAATGTGAGCACTGCGGACAAACTGTAATCACTTGAGCAAAACTGTAACTCTGTGCTCAGTGGCGTGCTATTTGGGGTGAGTGGTGAAATTTTTTCACTATAAATTGCTTTGAATTTCGCTTTATGCAGCAAAAACTAAAAGAGCTGGCAGCCATTTTAAAATCCGGCAATGATATGCAGGAAAAATTCAAATACGGTGGCTGGACAATGGACAAACTCAGAGCGCTGAATGTGTACAAAAGAGTGGTGGAACTTGGAAGTTTTAAAGCTGCAGCAGAGGATCTGAACTTATCGAAAGCAGCCATCAGCAAAAATATTCATGAGTTGGAAGACTATCTGCAAAGTCCACTGATCAACAGAACCACCCGAAAATTACATGTTACGGAGCAAGGACAACTGTACTACCAACAGGTTTGTCATGTGCTGGATAGCCTTAAACTTGCTGATTTATCTGTGATGGAGGCAACACAATCTTTGCGGGGTTCGTTGAAAATCAGTGTGCCTATGTCGCTTGGTATTGTCGAAATCAATCCAATGGTCTGTGCCTTTATGGCACAACATCCTGGGCTGTCCATCGAACTGGTGATGAATGATCATTACATAGATTTGGTTGAGCAAGGGGTAGATATTGCAATACGCGGTGGTGCTGTATTAGCTGACTCCAGCTTTCGATGTCGTAAACTCACTGAGTTAAAGCGTGTACTTTGTGCATCCCCAGAGTATCTGAAACGATCAGGGCCACTGCTTAGCCCGGACGATTTGAGTGCACATAACTGCCTTATTTACAGTTTTTCTTCTTCAGCCAGACGATGGAGTTTTAAAAAGCAGGGGCAACTTAGCGAGATCGAACTTCCATTTGGTCACTATGTGGTCAATAACAGTCTTGCACTGGCACAAACGGTGAAGCTTGGATTAGGTATAGCTTTATTGCCCGAATACTTCGTAAAGCAGGAACTGGCAAAGGGCGAACTGCTGGAAGTATTGCCTGAGTGGAAAGCAGAAGATCATACTTTGTATTTGATTTACCCCTACCACAAAGAGCAGTCACAAAAAATCAGGACCTTTATCGACTTTATGGTGCAGCATTTTAGCCCAGACGGAGCTGCCAACAGTCTTACAAGTTAGTTTACTATTAGTAGACAATCCATTCACTAGGCTGCCATTTATTTACTAGTCGGCAGTTTCTATACTTGATTCGGACAACATAAGGTCAAATCCTTTTCTGAATTGGGAGATTTACTGGTGAATTTTTGGCAAAACATTATTGCTACAAGCTTAATTTCCGTACTGCCGCTGGCACACTGCCTGGCGGCTGATCCAACAGCAAGCGCTGGGCAATTAACACTGTCTTACAGTGATGGCCGGCCTGCAACTCACGGCGTTGTCCAAGTGAACAACGTACTGAAGTCTGTTGGTGTCAGGGTTAACACTGTCGCTATACCCGCTCAGGCGAAACCTGTTATAGAACAGGCAAAAACACGGGCTTTAACTCAAGAAGAAAACGAAAAGCTTATTTCTTTATTTTCTTTGCACCGTGGTGACTTGTTAGAACAAATTGAGCTGGCAGGCCGCGAGCCTGCGGCGCACAGAGGAGGTTTTTTATCGACCTCTGAAAAAGGTGTAGCACCCTACCCCAAAGTTTATGATATGAAAGCTATGACACCTGATGTGATGCATTACCTGCAAGCAAAATTTGGTAAATTGCATGTCAATAGTGCAGAGAATGGTATTGGTATTGATGAAGTGATGACTATTGTGTCAGGTGGTACCTGGACTTGGTTTTTTGTCTTACCTGACAATCTGGTAGCAAAATTGACTTTAGGTTATGTCCCGTCCGATGGTGAGGCATGGCGTATTAGTTACCCTGGCCTGGTCCCTCATGGCGGTTTTCTGGATGCTCCTTATGGTTTAGTAGTGGCATACGCTCACGGTCCGGAACATTTTGTCATGCGTTATGAAGAACCAAGCGTTCAAGGCTCTGAAACTCTGGGTACTAACCCATGGATTGATTTCAGCAAAACAGTACCAACGTTATTAAATACCGTTAAATTATAAGTTTATTGACGTCAAAGCCCGGCAAAGAAGTCCGGGCTTTATAATATGACAGGGCAATTTTTTAATTATAAAACAACAGCGTTTAATGCATAACTAAGTGCTAAAAGCGACAAGTCATATAACAGGCTTGTTCTGGCAAATAGCTATTCAGTACCGACTGTTGTTCCGCAGATAGATAGGTAACTTTTTCAAACCCCTGCTTTGCCCAATACCCTTCAGCGCCCTGCACTGCCACTAAAGCCATAGCTTGTAGCTCCATGTTTTTTGCTGCAGATTTGGCATAGTCTAATAACTTAGGCGCTAACGACTGTCCTCGAAAATCACTGGAAATCGCCATATCGTGCAGATATAAGCAGTTGGTATGCAGATACAGAGGAAAAGGGGCAGCTAAAGGCGTGATATTGCCTAGCACAGAGGGATAGGCCAATAAGTAGCCTGCCATTTGCTGATCCTTAAAATAGCCCCAGCAAGTGAGAGAAAATGCTGAAATTCGATCAGTCATTACAGCCGCAGATTCAACCAGTTCTTCACTGTAACAATTTTGTTGCACCAGCATCAGTTGCGGCACATCAGCAGCGGACAAAGTAGATACTGACATTACAAACACCGTTAAAAAAATCAGCGGCAAAGCTTACAAGCAATTAAAAACAAAAACCACCAGCTCTGGTTGAGACAAATGGTTTTTTTAACACACTAGGCGTAAACGTTATTTCAGCTGTTTAATTCAGGCTTTTTAACAGCGTTTGATCTAAACCGTCAGCAGACAATAACTTCACTATGGCCTTGCAGTGATCCAGTGTGAAATCACCTTCGCTGATTTGCATATTTAATGCTTCACGACGTTTTTGCACTACATCAGACAAAATTTTATTGTCAGCGTCAGCGCCTTTTAATTTCTGTTCTAACTTAGTCAGCCATGGATACAGCTGCTTTTCAGCATCATAAGCCTGCTGCCGCACTTCAGGATGATAGTCCTGACAGGCGTTAATGTTTAATAAATAGAAATTCAGATAACCGGCAACGGTCAGATACTGGTAGTCCACTGTTTGAGCTTTTACTGCAGAACTTAAACATAAGGCGGCAAACAGGCTGTAACCTAACTTCTTCATCTAAGACTCCCCAAAAAATCGTAAATTCGATACCCAATCTACAGAGAATAACCTGCCTTTTCAACATAGCAGGTTATTTATACTGGAATAATAAGCTGTAAATTATGCAACGCAGTTACAACTTATCATTTTTACCATTTTATTCAGCTTAAAATGTACCTGCAGGCACCCGCACCCAGCCTTCCATTACTACCCGTGCACTTCTGCTCATAATGGCTTTAGTGACTTTCCATTCGCCTGCCGTTAACGCCGCTTCAGCGCCTACTCTTAAGGTGCCGGACGGATGACCAAAACGCACTGCTTTGCGTTTTACGCCACCAGCAGCCAGATTGACTAAAGTGCCTGGAATAGCTGCTGCTGTGCCAATAGCCACAGCAGCAGTGCCCATCATGGCGTGGTGCAATTTGCCCATAGATAAAGCACGTACTACTAAATCCATATCTGCTGTAGTCACAGCTTTACCACTGGACGATATATAGTCTGTAGCTGGCGCAACAAAAGCTACCTTAGGCGTATGCTGACGGGTTTTGGCTTCGTCTATATGAGCAATTAAACCCATTTTTACTGCACCATAAGCACGAATAGTTTCAAACATGGCCAAAGCTTTGGCATCGCCATTGATGGCATCCTGCAGCTCTGTGCCTGTATAGCCAATATCTTTGGCGTTAACAAAAATAGTAGGAATACCAGCATTAATCAGAGTGGCTTTAAAAGTTCCAACGCCTGGCACCTCCAAATCATCGACTAAGTTACCAGTTGGGAACATGGAACCACCGCCCTCGCCGTCTTCATCAGCGGCCGGGTCAATAAATTCCAGTTGCACTTCAGCGGCCGGGAAAGTCACACCATCCAATTCAAAGTCACCACTTTCCTGCACTTCGCCATTGATCATCGGCACATGAGCAATAATGGTTTTACCAATATTGGCCTGCCAAATCCGCACTGTGGCTTTGCCGTTTTGTGGGATACGGCTCGCATCAACCAAACCTGTGCTGATAGCAAAGGAGCCTACAGCTGCAGATAAATTGCCGCAGTTGCCACTCCAGTCGACAAAAGCTTTGTCGATGGAAACCTGACCAAACAGGTAGTCAACATCGTGATCGCTTTTTGTGCTTTTGGCTAAAATCACAGTTTTGCTGGTACTGGAGGTAGCACCGCCCATACCATCAATTTGTTTGCCGTAAGGGTCAGGGCTGCCAATGACACGCAGCAATAACGCATCACGCGCTGCTCCTGCTGTTTGTGCTGCTTCCGGCAAATCCTGCAAACGGAAAAACACACCTTTACTGGTGCCACCCCGAATGTACGTGGCCGGTATTTTTAGTTGTGGTAAATAGCTCATAGTTTTCCCTACACCTTAGCTTCAAGGAAGTCTTTGGCAAAACGCTGTAACACGCCACCTGCTTCATAAATTGACACTTCTTCGGCTGTATCTAAACGGCATGTCACAGGAACTTGCAGCACCTCACCGTTTCTGCGTGTAACCACTAAAGTCAAGGTAGTGCGAGGTGTACGTTCACCTAAAACGTCATAACTTTCAGTGCCATCCAAAGCTAAGGTTTTACGATTGACACCTGCTTTAAACTCCAGCGGTAAGACGCCCATACCCACCAGGTTAGTGCGGTGAATACGCTCAAAACCTTCGGCGACTATGGCTTCAACACCTGCTAAACGTACCCCTTTAGCGGCCCAGTCGCGGGATGAGCCCTGACCATAATCAGCACCAGCAATAATGATCAAAGGCTGCTTACGTTCCATATAAGTTTCAATGGCTTCCCACATCCGGGTGACCACACCTTCTGGCTCAATCCGGGCCAGTGATCCTTGTTTGATTTTGCCATCCACAACCGCCATTTCATTGATCAGCTTAGGGTTGGCAAAAGTAGCGCGCTGCGCTGTTAAATGGTCACCGCGGTGAGTGGCATAAGAGTTAAAATCTTCTTCCGGCAGACCCATTTTATGCAGGTATTCACCGGCAGCACTGTCCATCATAATGGCGTTAGAAGGCGATAAATGGTCTGTGGTGATGTTGTCACCCAGCACAGCCAGCGCCCTCATACCTTTCATGCTGCGCTCACCCGCCAAAGCACCTTCCCAATAAGGCGGACGGCGAATATAAGTGGTTTGTGGGCGCCAGTCATACAGCGGACTGATTTTTTCACCGTAATCCACAGAAACCGCAAACATAGGCTCATACACTTTACGGAACTGTTCAGGTTTGACGCTGCTTGCCACTACTGCATCAATTTCAGCGTCGCTTGGCCAGATGTCTTTTAAGCGAATTTCGCTGCCGTCTTTATCCAGCCCCAGCACATCTTTTTCGATATCAAAGCGGATAGTACCGGCAATGGCGTACGCCACGACTAAAGCAGGAGAAGCTAAAAACGCCTGTTTAGCATAAGGGTGAATACGTCCATCAAAGTTGCGGTTACCGGACAACACAGCAGTGGCGTATAAATCACGCTCTATCAGTTCTTGTTGGATCACAGGGTCTAAAGCGCCACTCATACCGTTACAGGTAGTACAGGCAAAACCAACAATACCAAAACCTAAGCTTTCTAAATCGTTGAGTAAGTTGGCTTCTTTTAAATACAGCTCAACAGTTTTAGAACCCGGTGCCAGCGAGCTTTTCACCCATGGTTTACGGCTTAAACCTTTGGCTTTGGCGTTGCGGGCCAGTAGTCCTGCAGCTATGACGTTACGTGGGTTACTGGTGTTGGTACAGCTGGTAATAGCGGCAATAATGACAGCACCATCCGGCATTAAACCCGGCTCGTTTTCTACCACACCACTAATACCTTTGGCCGCTAAATCGCTGGTTGATACCCGGGCATGAGGATTGGAAGGACCTGCAATAGTGCGGCCCACACTGGATAAATCAAAACGTAAAACCCGCTCGTATTCAGCAGTTTTTAAACTGTCAGACCATAAACCTGCAGTTTTAGCATAGGTTTCAACTAGCTTGACCTGCGCTGGCTCACGGCCAGTCAGGGTTAAATAATCCAGAGTTTGCTGATCAATAGAGAACATAGCGGCTGTAGCGCCATATTCAGGTGTCATATTGGAGATAGTAGCTCTGTCACCTAAACTCAGGCTGCTGGCACCTTCGCCAAAAAACTCCAGATAAGCAGAGACGACTTTTTCTTTACGTAAAAATTCAGTCAAAGCCAAAACTATGTCGGTTGCCATGATGCCTGGCTGAGCTTTACCCGTCAGCTCCACCCCAATAATATCCGGCAAACGCATCCAGGAGGCGCGACCTAACATCACGCTTTCGGCTTCTAAACCGCCTACCCCAATAGCAATAACACCCAACGCATCGACATGAGGCGTATGGCTGTCAGTACCCACTAAGGTATCCGGAAAAGCCACACCATCTATAGCGTGAATAACAGGTGACATCCGCTCTAAATTGATCTGGTGCATAATGCCGTTGCCTGGTGGTATCACATCGACATTTTTAAAGGCTTTTTTAGTCCAGTTAATAAAGTGGAATCTGTCGTCGTTGCGTCTGTCTTCAATAGCGCGGTTTTTCTCAAAAGCATCTTTTTCAAAACCACCATGCTCTACAGCCAAGGAGTGGTCAACAATCAGCTGAGTTGGCACTACAGGATTTACTTTGGCCGGATCGCCGCCTTGCAGCGCAATGGCATCACGCAGGCCTGCTAAGTCGACTAAAGCGGTTTGACCTAAAATATCGTGGCAGACCACACGGGCCGGAAACCATGGGAAATCCAAATCCTGCTTGCGGTAGATCAGTTGCTTTAATGAATCAGTTAAAGTCGCAGGATCGCAGCGGCGCACCAGGTTTTCAGCATGCACACGGGAGGTATAAGGCAGTTTGGCGTAAGAGCCAGCTTCAATGTCGTTGCATGCAGCTTCTGCATCAAAATAATCCAGGTTGGTGCCTGGTAGGTTTTTACGGTAATTAGAATTCATGGCGTGGCCACTCAGTTAAAAGGTTGCTTCAGATCCTACAAAAGCCCTTAACGGGCTTTTATACCTGTCGTACTTGAAGCCGCAGCTTTGTTGGTTTGCTCGCTCACCCCAATCACATAGGACTACTATGCTCATGGGGATTCGTCGCTAACCGCCTCGCTGCAACTCCAATTACTTAAGGTATAGATAAATGTGTTTTTTGCTTAACGGCTTGATAGTGGCGTTACCGTACGTGGTTCCACGCCAGTATATTCAGCACTTGGGCGAATAATACGGTTGTCAGCACGTTGTTCCATCACATGAGCGGCCCAGCCTGTTAAACGTGAACAGACAAAAATAGGCGTAAACAGCTTGGTGGGAATACCCATGTAGTTGTAAGCCGAGGCGTGGAAGAAATCAGCGTTACAGAACAGTTTTTTCTCACGCCACATCACCGCTTCACAGCGCACAGAGATGTCATACAAAGAGGTGTTGCCGTTGGCATGACCCAGCTTTTCTGACCATTCTTTGATCACTGCATTACGTGGGTCGGACTCTGCATAAATGGCATGGCCAAAACCCATAATTTTTTCTTTACGTTCCAGCATGCCCATTAACTTCGTTTCGGCATCATCCGGATTGTCCATCTTTTCAATCAGTTCCATAGCCGCTTCGTTCGCACCACCGTGCAGAGGGCCACGTAAGGAACCAATGGCGCCAGTGATACACGAGTGCATATCACTTAAGGTAGAAGCACAAACACGGGCTGTGAAAGTAGAAGCATTAAACTCGTGCTCTGCGTATAAAATCAGCGAGGAGTTCATTACATCTGTGTGCAGTTGAGTTGGTTTTTCACCGTGTAAAGTCCAGAGGAACTGCTCGGCAATAGAGTCGGCCGCTGTTTCCACTTCAATACGCTGGCCTTTATGGCTGAAGTTATACCAGTAGTTAATTAAACCTGGGAAAATCGCCAGCAAACGGTCAGTCGCGTCTTGTTGCCCGGCAAAACTTTCTTCAGTTTCTAAGTTACCCAACATAGAGCAACCCGTACGCATCACATCCATAGGATGGGCTGAAGCAGGAATACGTTCCAACACTTCTTTTAGCGCCTGTGGCAGGTTACGCATCGCCTTTAAGCGTTTTTTGTACGCAGCAAGTTCTGCTTCGTTGGGTAACTCGCCTTTTAAAATCAGGTGCGCTACTTCTTCAAATTCACAATGAGCGGCTAAGTCTTTAACATCGTAACCACGATAGGTCAGGCCTGAACCTGTTTTGCCTACTGTGGATAAAGCGGTTTTACCTGCAATTTGGCCACGTAAGCCTGCGCCTGATAATTCTTTTGCGTTCGCCATCTTGTCTCTCCGTTTTTAATTTGTTCTGTTGATTTAGTGAATGCTGTTTGGCTTATGGTTATTTTTTAGTGGCAAACAGGGCGTCTAATTTCTGCTCATAACTGTGATAGTTCAGGAAGTCGTAAAGTTCAGCACGGGTTTGCATGCTGTCAACCACAGCTTTCTGATCGCCGTTGGCCAGAATAGACTCATACACATTAAGTGCGGCTTTGTTCATAGCACGGAAGGCACTCAACGGATACAACACCATATCCACACCTACGCCAGCCAATTCTGCTTTATTAAACAACGGTGTCTGACCAAACTCGGTAATATTGGCCAGCACTGGTACTTTTAAGGCATTGGTAAAAGCCTGATATTGCTCCAGCGTATAGACAGCTTCAGCAAAAATGGCATCGGCACCAGCAGCTTCACAAGCTAAAGCGCGCTCGATGGCGGCTTCTAAACCTTGTTGTTGCAACGCATCAGTGCGCGCCATAATAAAAAAGTTTTCGTCTGTTCTGGCATCGACAGACGCCTTAACGCGATCGACCATTTCTTCCAAAGACACTATTTCTTTGTTTGGTCTGTGACCACAACGTTTTTGCGCCACCTGATCTTCAATATGAAAACCTGCAGCACCAGCATTGGTCATCTCTTTGACAGCACGGGCAATATTAAAAGCACCACCCCAGCCTGTATCAGCATCAACCAACAAAGGCAGTTCAGTCGCACCAGTAATACGGCGGATATCTTCACAAACATCGTTTAATGAGGTCATGCCTAAATCCGGCAAACCAAAAGAAGCATTGGCCACACCAGCGCCTGATAAATACAGGGCTTTATGACCCACACGCTCAGCCATCAAGGCGGTGTACGCATTAATAGTGCCTACCAGCTGTAATGGATGATTGTCTTTAATTGCCTGACGAAGCAGAGCGCCAGCGCTTTTTACATTAGCCATGTGAAGTCCCCTGTTGAAGTAACTGTTGTTCAATATTACGTTTGGATGCGGCTATATGACGGCGCATCAATAAATCGGCAAGTTCGCCATCACGGTTGGCAATGGCATTAATAATAGCTTTATGTTCGTCAAAAGCCCGTGATACCCGAGGGCCGTTCATGCCAAGCTGCACCCGATACATCCGTACCAGAAAATACAGCTCGTCACTTAAAATATTAATCAGATAAGGATTTTTACTGCCTAAGATGACGCGGTAATGAAAGTCGACATCCCCGGCTTCCTGGTAATAACTTTCACCTTCACGCACGCGTTGTGTCGACAAATGCTGATCAAGTAGCGCCCGCACTTCAGCAATTTCCTGCTCTGTCATATGCTCTGCAGCTAAACGACAGGCCAGGCCTTCCAGCTCTTCACGCAGCTGATACAAAGAACGTAAACCTTCAATCGATAGCTTCACCACTCGGGCGCCAGCGTTAGGTGTGCGTTCTATTAAATGACAACGCTCTAAGCGCGCTAAAGCTTCACGCAAAGGTGCACGGCTTAAATCATAACGCCGCGCCAGTTCTGGCTCACTGATTTTGGTACCAGCAGGAATTTCACCTTCCACTATGGCAGTACGAATTTGCACCAGCACCCGGTCGGCAGCAGTAATAGCGTCTTTAAATTCGGTAGCAAGCATCAGATTGTCGACAATTACAAGAAAGTGATAACGTTTTACCGCTTTAAACTGCTTTGGTCAAGGATGAAGGACTAGTTATGTCGACATAAAGACTAAAGTACTAGAGGTGGTTGTATGGATTTATGGACGGGTATTGTGGCTGTGCTTTTGCGAAACAGCGGTCACTGCCCTTCGAAGTCATTGGCAGTAACCACAGCGATTCCAGTTTATGAAGGGACTTGTGCGCTGGTATCCCACTTCTGCATATTCACGCCTTTGATTATCATCCACAGGCTCAGTGCTAACTCGCCCACTAATACCGGTAACATGATCCAGGGGAATAGCAATGATGCTAAATCAGGTGCCAGCAATAAAACCACACTATTGATCAGATAACACACACCTGCCAGAGCTAACATCACACCTATAAAAGCCGGAAATAAACCGGATTTAATAATCAGATAACCACGCAGCCAACAGGCGAAAGCAAAAAAGATCAGGCCTATGCCAAAACCATAACCATGTAGCCCAATCGCCAGAGAAGACCAGGCAGCTAATTGCTCAGAGGAAAATACTGAGGTTGCTGCCGCTCCACTTAATAACAAGAGTGGAATCACTAACAACAGCTTATTGGCGACCAACATAGCTGTTTGGATCAGATTAAAAAAAGTCGCAGCCAGATTCAAACCAACACTGACGCGCTTAAACAACATATAAAACAGCACTATCATCGGAATATCAAGAGATTGCATCGTCAAATCCCCTACTATGCCTAAACCCCAGAGTGTCGGGGACGCTGCGATATTGAAGGCTGTCGCTGCTGCATCGGCTGGCACAACCAAAGACCCTCTGACCATCAGCTCACCAAAAAGTCCTAAACCAATAATAAGCAGATAAAGCAAACCTCCCAGGCGTACATAAAACTGGGGGGATCGTTCAAAAGAAGAAATCATAGAATGCCTTAGACTGATAAAACAGTGGAGCAGCTACAGAATAACTCCTGCCTGAGCGGAGTCAGATGTGGTTCCTGATGGACTTTTGAAACCTTGAATTACACTGGCAGATCCAAATAAAAAAAGCCACAGGCATACAAAGCTGTGTTCAGTAAAAAATGTAACACCGTATTTTTGTCCTCGATTTTCTGACACGGCTGTGATTGAATATCTGCTTCGAAGCAAAATGGAGTGTTGTAATCAACCCGTATGAGTTTACTAATCGCGTTTGTGGTTTTATCAATTTCAGTATCTTTTATCTGTTCTATCCTTGAAGCAGCGTTGTTATCTATCACGCCCAGCTACATTGCCCAGCAAAAACTGACCCAACCCAAGCTGTACGAAAAACTGAAAGCTCTTAAAGAGAAAATTGATCAACCTCTGGCTGCGATCCTGACATTAAACACAGTAGCTCATACAGTGGGAGCCACTGGTGTAGGTGCTCAGGTGACTGTAGTTTTTGGTGACGGTTATCTGGGTATTGCCTCAGCCATCATGACGCTGTTGATACTGGTGTTGTCAGAAATATTACCTAAAACTATTGGTGCCCGCTATTGGCCAGGTTTGGCTCCGGTTTTACCTACCCTGCTCAACGGCTTGATTTTTATTCTGAAACCTTTTATCTGGTTATCAGACCAGGTCATGAAGCTGTTTGGCGGTGGACAGCATGATCATGATTTACGTCAGGAAATCAAAGCACTGACTATATTAGGCCGCGAGCTCAACAAACTCGATGAAGATGAACAAAGGGTCATCGCAAATATCCTTGATTTACATGACATTAAAGTGCGCGAAATTATGACACCACGCACTGTTTGTGAATCCGCTAAGCCAGATGAAGCCTTATCATCTTTAGTAGAACGCGTTAAAAAAGACCGTTTCTCACGTTATCCGGTGCTGGATAATGATGAAGCCCCTCTGGGTATAGTATTTCGTTACGACATGCTGGAATTCAGCGAAGAACAAACCGCTGCCGACATTATGAAACCTGTGAAAGTGATTTCAGATATGCTGAATGTGGAACAGCTGATGTCACAGTTGATCCGGGAACGTCAACATATGGCATTGGTTTATGATGAATACGGTAGCTGGATGGGTCTGGTCACCATGGAAGATGTGATTGAGTCCATTATTGGTCAGCCTATTATGGATGAAACAGACGATATTCCAAACATGCGTCGTTTTGCCAAACGCCGCTGGGAACACAAACAAAAGCAGCTTAGCGACGAGAAAAGTCAGCAAGGATAAAACCTGCACAGTTCAAGCCGGCGCTCCTGAACATGTCAGAGCGCCCGGTTTTTTAACTTTGATGACTGACAAGATCACTCAAACAAAACCTCTGCAATCTTTCACATGCCACAATCTGATAAAACAGCAGTTTCATCTCTGCTTTCACTGGCGACTTTGCAGTTTTTATTAGATTAATTTTTTCTAACATTAATGGTTTGTAAAAGCTTTGGCTTCTATAGCGAATTTGTGGCACTTGTCTTTTTTAGTGAGCAAAAGCTTACCAGTCCTGAGGTGGAGTGAATAAGCTGGGGATAACGCAGGTATAAGATCAGGATAAGTTTTGACTTCTGTTTCGGATTGAATCACTTAAAAGCAAAGAGACATACAGGAAAATTTCAAAAGCCTTGTCTACACTCAAAACCTGTAAGTTGACCTGTTTGTCCTCTTTGGTTCCGTATAGCGCACGGCTCATTTAGATGAGCCATTCCCCTAAGCCCAGAATGAATCATTTGATTCTGGGCTACTTTTCTCATCAACTAAACTCTTTTAACCGATTGAAACAGCTGATAAAAATTTTCAGTCGTTTGTTCTGCCAGTTGTTCAATGCTGACTTCACGTTGCCCGGCAATACAAGCTGCAACAGCGCTGACATAAGCGGGCTGGTTGGTTTTTCCACGATAAGGCACAGGGGCCAAATAAGGCGAGTCGGTTTCGATCAACAGACGATCCGCTGGTATTTGCCGGGCCACAGCACGCAGCTCGTCGGCGTTTCGAAAAGTCACAATGCCAGATAACGAAATATAAAAACCTAAATCCAGCGCTGCTTTCGCCGTGTCCCAGTCTTCTGTAAAACAATGCAAAACACCACCACAATCGGCAGCTCCGCCGGAACGTAATAAATTTAAGGTATCAGCTCTGGCATCGCGGGTATGCACTATTAAAGGCTTTTTTAATTCACGACCTACAGCTATATGAGCAACAAAAGCTTCCTGTTGAATAGCTTTGCTGTCCGGGCTGTAAAAATAATCCAGACCCGTCTCGCCTACTGCCACTACCGCAGGATCAGCGCAATAACGGCGCAGCAGTTCTGCATCAATTTGCTCTTCCTGATGCAGCGGGTGTTCACCACAGGATACTGACACTTGTGGATAAGCAGCCACCAGTTGTTTCATCGCGGGGAATTCTTTCAGACTGACAGATACACAAAGCATATGTTCTACTTTGGCAGCCGTAGCTTGCTGTAAAACTTCAGGTAACGTCAGGGCTAATTTATCCCATTCAAGGCGATCGAGGTGGCAATGTGAATCAACAAACAAAAGATTTCTCCAAAAAAAAAAGATTTAAAACAGCCACTGAACTTAAAGGCTGTAGGTAGGCTCAGTCGAATCGAGCATACCGCCCAGTAATTTCTCAATTTTATCCTGTAGCTGAAACTTATCGTCAATAAAAGCCACACCAATACCAGCTGGTGTCGAGCTTTGCGCACCTTGGGGTGTCAGCCAGGCGACTTTGCCGGATACTCTTACTGGCTCGAGCGCATCAGGCAAAGTCACAACCAAAGACAATGAATGCCCCATACGATAAGGCCTCGCTGTGCGTACAAATAAACCGCCATTTTTCAGAAATGGCATATAGCAACGATACAGCTCTTTCAGCTCAGTAAAATCCAGTGAAATTTCGTCCACAACAGGCTCCTGTTACAACAAAGCAGAACGGAGTTGCACTAACAAGGCCGATAAATTCAGCGCGGCATTTTGCCCAGTGATCAACTGCCGGTCACGGCCCCATTGTTGTAAAGACACTAACAACTGATGGTGTTTCAGTTGCATCTCTTTGCCTCTGTTCCACAGCTCCTGTCGTACAAACCAGAATAAGGTGGAAGCTAATTGTTCTGTATCCGGCAAATGCGCCAGCAGCTCATACATATCCAGCTGAGCGGACACGAACTTCTTCAGCATAACCAATTGTGCAGAAATTGCTGCTGCTTCGTCGTTTTCCAGCAATTTCAGCGCCAATAAAGGTGCACCACCGACGTATTGCAGCAGAAAATCAGGCACAGGCCTACTGCTGTGCTCCTGCAACCAGTGTTCTATCTGTTCGCCATAGACAGGAGCTAAAGCCCAGCTTTGACAACGACTTAAGATAGTTGGCAACAGCTGAGCAGGATGGGCACTTTGCACGATCAGAAAACTGTTTTGTGGTGGCTCTTCCAGTGTTTTTAATAAAGCATTGGCTGCAGCTTCCGTCATTAACTCTGCATGCGGAATAAGCGCAAGCTTCACACCACCTTGTTGTGAAGCGCCCTGCATAAACTGGCCAAGCGCACGTATAGGGTCAACCCCAATACTGCTGCTGCCTTCAGTAGGCAATTGCCACAGATCCGGGTGATGGCCGGATGCCATTAGCTGACAACTTTTGCATAAACCACAAGGCAGTTGCTTTTGCGGGCTTTTGCATAACAAATAAGCAGCCAGACGTTTGGACAACGCCAGTTTGCCAATACCTACAGGGCCCGTTAACAATATCGCATGATGCAACTGCCCTGCTTCTGCCAATTCAGTCAGTTTGTATTGGTATGAGTCCAGCCAGGGAAAATCAGACATCAGGGTTAAGATCCGCCTTTGCATCACGGCTTAAAGATCCGCTTTGATAGGCCTGTTGCAACGCATCCAGAATTTGTTGCTGCACCTGCTGCATCGACTGGCTGGCATCAATAGTAACTATATTGGCTTCAGTGGCTGCAATCTGTTGATACTTAGCCCGGGTACGCTGGAAAAACGCCAGTTGCTCTAATTCAATGCGGTCCAGCTCACCCCGGGCCTGAGCACGTTGTAAGCCGATGGCCGGATCTATATCCAGATACAGCGTTAAATCCGGCGTTAAATCACCTAAAACCACCTGACGAATACTGTTAATCAGATTTTCATCCAGTTGACGGCCGCCGCCCTGATAAGCCCGTGACGATAAATCGTGGCGATCGCCCAGTACCCAGCTGCCTTGCTGCAAAGCGGGCTGGATCACGGTTTTAACCAATTGCACCCGGGATGCGTACATCAATAAAAGTTCGGTTTCAGGGGCCACGATTTCATCCTGCACTTGTTTGACTAGAGTGCGTATTTGTTCAGCTAAAGGTGTACCACCAGGTTCACGGGTGCTGATAAATGGGATTTGATGTTCGCTCAGCCATTGCTGGATAGTGCGGATAGCACTGGTTTTACCGGCACCTTCCAGCCCTTCCACTACAATAAAACGACCTGAAGTTGTCATGGTTTTTTCTTTTCCAAAATTCTTTTGCCTAATATATATTGCCGCACTGCAGCATTATGCTCTGCCAGAGTGCGGGAAAACTGATGAGTTCCATCCCCTTTGGAAACAAAATACAACCAGTCACTTTGCGCTGGTTGAGCTGCGGCTATAATAGAACTGCCACTTGGCGCAGCTATAGGGCCTGGCGGTAAACCAAAATGCTGGTAAGTATTATAAGGATGTGGATTACGTAAATCAGCTCTGGTGATATCGCCATTAAAACTATCCCCCAAACCATAGATAACAGTTGGGTCCGTTTGTAGTCTCATACGAAGCGCTAAACGATTCACAAACACTGAACTGACAAGCGGTTTTTCGGGTTCATGACCACTTTCTTTTTCGATAATAGAAGCCATGATCAACAGCTCATAGGGGGTTTTGTATGGCAGTTGGGGCTGACGACTATCCCAGGCCTGTTGTAGACGTTGCAGCAACAACTGGTTAGCGCGTTTTAATAATTCAGTGCTGGTGCTGTTGGCGGAGTAATTATAAGTTTCAGCAAAAAACAGTGCTTCGGCATTGATTGGTTTTTCACCCCAGCTTTCTGGCCATACAGCCAAAGTCACCATATCCGTATCTTCTGTCAGATCGTGTTTTAAGTACTGGGCTTCGGCTAAACGTTTTAAGCTTTGGCTTAAGGTTTCACCTTCTTTGATGCTAAAAGAAAACTGTGCCACTTTGCCACTGGCGAATAAATGCAGCATTTGTAATAAGCGGGTTGGCTTTTGATCCTGCGGTACCCTGTATACGCCCTGATGTAGTTTGGCCAACTCAGGGTGCATACGTAAGTAAATAGACAACCAACGGCACTGTGCGCCAGTCAGCAATTCTTGTTGCTGCCAGTTGCGACATAGCTTCATCGCGCTGTCACCCGTTTTAATTTCGATATAAGCTTCAGTCAGCGGTAAAGTGCTTTGGCTGTACTGCTGCCATACATGACTTAGCCCCAGGTAACTAAGCAGCGCAACTAACAGGACAACAAATAAAGTTCGGATCAAAGCTCAACTCCGCTGACAAACTGACGTACCAGTTCGATATTTTTAGTTTGCCCGGCAAATTCCTTTACCGGCACTACACCCATCAGGGCATTACAAATCAACAGGGCATCGGCTTGCTGCAGATCAACAAGGCCAAAGTTACCTTCGGTGACCAACAGATGAGCCATCAGATGTTGACGCATCACACCACAGACACCAGCCTGATCCAGCAGTGGCGTAAACCACTGGCCGTTTTTACAAAACATCAGATTAGCAGCTGACACTTCAATCACTGTTTCACTTTGATCCAGTACTACAAATTCATCAAAACCGCTTTGAGCTAATTCGGCTTTAACCAGCACCTGTTCCAGCCTGTTATTATGCTTCAGGCCAGCCAAAGCGGGTTGCTGTGCCAGTTTAAATTGTGCCACACCGAGGCGAATACCTTGCTGTTGCCAATTGGTGTAATCAGGTAGAGCTGCAGTACTGATATAACAGCAAGGCGATTCAATACCTTGTGGACTATAACCCCGGCCGGCCTGACCACGGCTGATTAGCACTTTAATGACCTGATCAGATGAAGAAATAGCGTGCTGGACTTGCGCCGTTAGTTCAGCAGTATCAAAAGAATGGATCAACAAACGTCTGACGCCTGAGACTAAACGCTGCAGGTGCAAATCCCACAACATAGCTTTGCCGTCTTTTACCCGCACTGTGGTAAAAAGTCCGTCACCATAATGAAAGCTACGATCAGTGCTGTTGGGAGCCTGCAGGTAAAGCATCAATACCAGTCCACGTCATTTGAAAAAATTCTGGCCGAAAGTATGCCTGAAATCAGTGACTTTGGGAATGCAGGGGCCGAGTCATGGTTCAGACTCAAAATGGATAAAGCAGATAAGGGGTCAGAGCTTTGGCTCTGACCCCGAAGTTTTAGATTTTCTTAAACAGAATAGAACCGTTAGTACCACCAAAACCAAAAGAATTACATAAAGCATATTCCATTTTGGCATCGCGGGCCGTATGCGGCACATAGTCTAAGTCACAACCTTCATCCGGATTATCCAGGTTGATGGTTGGAGATACTTTCTGGTCGATCAGGGACAAAATCGTAATAATGGATTCAACAGAACCCGCAGCACCTAACAAGTGCCCCATCATCGACTTGCTGGAACTGACCATTAATCCTTCTGGTTTTGCACCAAAAATAGATTTAATCGCCATAGTTTCAGCTATATCACCTGCAGGCGTCGAGGTACCATGCGCATTGATATACTGCACCTGTTCGGCATTCACACCTGCATCACGCAGTGCGTTTTTCATCGCCAAAGCAGCACCACGACCATTCTCTGGAGGAGATGTCATATGATAGGCATCACCACTCATACCAAAACCTACCAGTTCGGCGTAAATCTTAGCGCCACGGGCTTTGGCATGTTCATACTCTTCCAGCACTACCACACCAGCGCCATCGCCTAATACAAAACCGTCACGGTCTTTATCCCATGGACGACTGGCCTGCTGTGGCGCATCGTTACGGGTTGATAAAGCACGGGCTGCACCAAAGCCACCCATACCTAAAGTAGTAGATGCTTTTTCTGCACCGCCTGCAATCATTGCGTCCGCATCACCGTAAGCTATCATACGGGCGGCCTGACCAATGTTATGCACACCTGTAGTACAAGCGGTCACAATACTGATATTTGGACCTTGCAGACCTAACATGATAGATAAATGACCGGAAATCATGTTGATAATGGTAGAAGGCACAAAAAACGGTGATAAACGACGTGGGCCGCTGTTCAGCAATTTGGTGTGGTTTTCTTCAATTAAACCTAAACCACCAATGCCTGAACCTACAGCAACACCTATACGTTCGGCGTTTTCTTCGTTAATTTCCAGTCCGGAATCCCGAAAGGCCTGCACACCGGCAGCCACACCGTACTGGATAAATAAATCCATTTTTTTGGCTTCTTTGGCCGGGAAAAACTGTTCGACGTCAAAATTTTTGACTAAACCTGCAAATTTGGTGGTGTAAGCCTCTGGATCAATATGATCAAACAGTGCTATTCCACTTTGACCTTGTAATAAAGCCTGCCAGGTCGACGTTACATCGTTTCCCAGGGGCGTTAGCATACCTAAGCCCGTCACAACCACTCGACGTTTTGCCACAGAATCCTCCGCAGTCGAAAAATAATCTTTAAAGCTGTCAATCCACTCCTGCATTTAGTACGTAGCAGACAGCTTCAGAAACAAAAACGGGTAGCAGAGGCTACCCGTTTTGTCAGCGCAACGCTTACTCAGCGTGGGCCTTGATATAGTCGATAGCAGACTGTACCGTTGTAATTTTTTCAGCTTCTTCGTCTGGGATCTCTGTGTCGAATTCTTCTTCCAGAGCCATAACTAATTCTACTGTGTCCAGAGAGTCAGCGCCTAAATCGTCAACGAAAGAAGATTCATGCTTCACTTCTTCTTCTTTAACGCCTAACTGCTCGATGATAATTTTTTTAACGCGTTCTTCGATGTTGCTCATCTTTTCTTCCTTTTTCTCATGTAAATCGCAACAATTGGTGCAATTTTGTGTGGCGGCTAGTTTATGCGTAAGCCCGGTTTGTTGCAAGCAAAGGCATTCGCTTTTCCTGCTGGTCAAACCATTTGCCTTAGTTCCTGAAACCGCAGTTTTATTGACTGCAACTTCAGGCACATGGGCAAAAGCTTACACCATATACATACCACCGTTGATATGGATGGTTTCACCCGTAATATATGCTGCCGGACCTGAAGCCAAAAAGGCTACAGCGGCTGCTATCTCTTCCGGCTGGCCCAGACGATTCGCCGGGACCTGGCTGAAAATTGCTTCTTTTTGCTCTTCAGACAATTCTTTGGTCATATCGGTGTCGATAAAACCTGGTGCAACAGCGTTCACCGTGATACCACGGGAGGCCACTTCTTTAGCTAATGACTTGGTAAAACCTAACACGCCCGCTTTCGCTGCAGCATAGTTCGTCTGACCCGCATTCCCCATAGAACCCACCACTGAACCTATGCTGATGATCCGGCCGTGACGCTTTTTCATCATGCTACGCAGCACAGCTTTACTTAAACGGTACACTGATGTCAAATTGGTTTGCATGATGTCGAACCATTCTTCTTCTTTCATGCGCATCAACAGGTTATCGCGGGTAATACCAGCGTTGTTCACCAGAATATCAATATCGCCAAACTGAGCTTTAATAGTCTCTAAACACTGCTCAATAGAAGCCGTATCGCCGACATTTAACACCAGGCCTAAACCTTTGTCACCTAAATAAGCGGAAATAGCAGCAGCACCTGATTCAGTTGTTGCAGTTCCAACCACTTTAGCGCCTAAAGCGGCTAATTGTTCAGCAATAGCGCGACCAATACCACGGCTTGCACCAGTGACTAAAGCTACCTGGCCTTCTAAAGAAATAAATGGAGTCGTCATAATCTGTTCAGCCTTTTATTTTGCAGCTAAAGCGTCTTTTAACGACGCTACATCTGTCACTGAAGCTGTGTTCAGTTCTTTGTTAATACGTTTAATTAAGCCACTTAATACCTTGCCTGCACCCAATTCAATCACTGTGTCCACGCCCTGTGCAGCTAAAAACTCGATACTTTCTGTCCAGCGCACCGGACTATACAGCTGACGAACCAATGCATCTTTGATTGCAGCGGCATCAGCTGCGGCAACAACGTCGACATTGTTCACTACGGGTATGACAGCTGTATGAAACGAAATACTGTTTAAATCATCTGCCAGTTTGTCTGCCGCTGGCTTCATTAAAGCGCAGTGTGACGGCACAGATACAGGTAAAGGCAGCGCACGTTTGGCACCAGCGGCTTTACAAAGTTCATTTGCACGCTCAACTGCGGCTTTGTTACCGGCAATCACCACCTGACCAGGTGAGTTGAAATTCACTGGAGACACCACTTCACCTTGCGCTGCTTCTTCGCAGGCTTTGGCAATCAGCGCATCGTCCAGACCAATAATGGCTGACATAGCACCAGTACCGGCCGGCACAGCCAGTTGCATATACTGACCACGTTTTTCTACCAGCTTGACGGCATCAGACAAGGTTAATACACCAGCACAAACTAAAGCGGAGTATTCCCCTAAAGAGTGACCTGCTAAATAAGCAGGAGTTGCGCCGCCCTGCTCCAGCCATACCCGATAGACAGCAACAGAAGCTGTTAATAAAGCAGGCTGAGTACGGTGTGTTTCATTTAAGTCAGTGTCGGGACCATTGGCGATTAATGCCCATAAGTCATAACCTAAAGCTGCAGATGCTTCGGCGAAGGTGTCGCGAACAGTCGCAAACTCAGCGTGAAGTTCAGCTAACATGCCGACGCTTTGTGAACCCTGTCCCGGAAATACCAATGCAAGTTTATTGTTCATCATTTTTCCTGCAATATTCTCGTAATATAGTTAATAACGTATTAAAGCAGAAGCCCAGGCAAAACCGCTGCCAAATGCTTCGAGCAATATAGTTTGTCCACGCTGAATACGACCATCACGCACAGCTTCATCTAAAGCTGTAGGCACAGTCGCAGCTGAGGTATTGCCGTATCGGTCCAGGTTAATCACCACCTGATCCATCGACATATCCAGTTTACGGGCTACAGCGGAGATAATGCGCAGGTTGGCCTGATGCGGCACTAACCAGTCGATTTGGGATTTATCCATGTTGTTGGCGGCTAGAGTTTGTTCCACCACTTCAGATAAACGGGTGACTGCAACTTTAAAGACTTCATTGCCTTTCATTGCGCCCCAGGAGCTGTGCACTGAAGCTTCTACACCACGGATTGGATTGTCGACATACAATAATTCGGAGTGTTTACCGTCAGCATGAATATGAGTGGATAAAATACCTGGCTCGGAAGATGCTTCTAAAACCACAGCGCCTGCAGCATCACCAAATAAAATCACCATGCTGCGATCTTCAGGGCTCATTAAACGCGATAAACAATCTGCCCCTATCACCAGTATTCGTTTTGCCATGCCACTTTTTACATACTGATCGGCAATACTTAAAGCATAACAAAAACCAGCACAGGCGGCGGCTACGTCAAAAGCCGGAATGCCCGGAATATCCAGCTCACGCTGCACTTCACAGGCTGCACTTGGCAGAGCACGGGAAGCGCTGGTGGTAGCCATGATGATCATATCGATGGAGTTTTTTTCAATGCCAGCCGCTTCAATAGCTTTGAGTGCAGCCTGAGCCCCCATAGTAGCGACAGTTTCGTTGTCAGCTATAATGCGGCGTTCTTTGATACCAGTACGTTCGATGATCCACTCGTCTGTGGTTTCAACCATGGTTTCGAGATCAGCATTGGTTCTGACCTGAGACGGAAAGTAACTTCCGGTTCCAATAATGCGTGAATACATTGAGCCCTACGCTTTGTCAATTAATACGTGTTCCAGCCTGTCTTTGATCTTCACCGGCACCTGGCGTTCAACCTCGCGCACGGCCTGACGGATGGCACTAAGAAATGCTTCTTTTGTCGCATTTCCATGACTTTTCACTACAATTCCGCGCAATCCTATCAGACTTGCCCCGTTATACTGGTCGGGGTTCACGCCTAAAGAGATACTTTTCAGGAAAGGTTTGATTAACCAGCCGAAAAGTTGAGCAGACATGGAGTTTTTCAGTGCAGTTTCTAAGCGTTTTAAGATAAGTTTCGCCACACCTTCACAGGTTTTCAGCGCTACATTGCCAACAAAACCATCACAAACAATGACGTCAGCTTTGCCGGAAAAAATGTCATTGCCTTCGATATAGCCAATGTAATTGATATCCGCACATTCAGATAAGAGTAAGGAGGTGCGTTTGATTTGGTCCGAGCCTTTGATTTCTTCTTCACCCATGTTCAGCAAAGCTACTTTGGGTTTGACTATGCCTTCCACCTCTTCAGCCATTACAGCGCCCATCACGGCAAACTGGAATAAGGTGTCTGAATCACAATTAACCGTTGCGCCTAAATCCAGCATAAAGACCGGACTGCCGACAGTAGAAGGTAAAGCACTGATGAGAGCAGGACGTTCAACGCCATTGAGCATCTTCAGCACAAAATGCGCCATAGCAATCAAAGCCCCGGTATTACCGGCACTGACACAAGCAGCCACTTTGTTTTGTTCGACTAAATCCAGAGCAATACGCATCGACGACTGGCGCTTATTGCGCAAAGCCACAGAAGGTTTGTCGGTCATCAGAACAGTTTGGGAAGCATGCTGAACAGAAAGCTGAGGATGATTTAAATATCCGGCCTGTTCTAAGTCATGGGTAAGAATGTCAGAATCGCCGCAGAGGACTAAATCTACATGGGGAAGTTCGCACAGCGCTTCTATAGCTGCAGGAATAGTTGATTGGGGGCCATGGTCGCCCCCCATCATGTCTAAAGCTATTTTAAGTCGTAGTGGTTGCAACGAGTGCATCCAACCTTACTTAATTACTTTACGACCTTTGTAGTAACCATCTTCAGTGATGTGGTGACGACGGTGCGTCTCACCTGAAGTTGCGTCTACAGACAGCGTTGGCCCAGTCAACGCATCATGAGAACGACGCATGTCACGTCTTGCACGAGATTTTTTGTTTTGCTGTACAGCCATTGCCTTTCTCCTAAAAAAACTATTTTTTCTTCAATTCTTGCAATATTGCAAATGGGTTCGGTTTTTCTGGTTCTGGTTCTATTACTCCCCAGCTCATCTGCACTTTGGTTGGATCACAAGATCCTTCGTCGTGCATCGGAAACAAGGGTAAAGCCAGAATTAATTCGTCCTCAACCAATTGCCTCAAGTTAACTTCGCCGTGTTCGTTTTTTTCGACCACTTCGTAGCGCTCTGGAATATCGTCATGAGCCGAATCTTTGTCACTCCTTATCGGAGTGTATGCAAAACTGGTGTTCAGTTCCAGGTTCATGTGTTCGCTACAGCGTTCACACTTCACTTGTACCTGACAACGAGCCTGAGCTTCAATGAAGACCAAACCCTGTTCATCAGTTCCGCAATTTACTACTACCTCTACATCACCCTCAGAACTTACTAACGAGTCAGTTAATCTGGTTAAAGTAACCAGAGGAACTATACCATCAAAGGTTGCACGTTTCTGCGCAGCTCGGGTTGGATCAAGGGTAATTGGAATTTTTACCTTTTGCATAAGGCGCGCATCATATAGATCGAGGCTAAAGCTGTCAAAGGATTCCTGCCTCTTTTTTGTTAATTATTCCCACCTAAACCGCTGTTCTGACGGCCGTTCTGGCTTAATCTACCCAAAGTAACTGATGTTGCAGCGCGACGACAAGCTTTTGAGACCCCATGAGCATAGATAAACTATGTGATTGGGGCGAAAAAGTGCAGTCAACAAAGTTGCAACTTCAGGTAGGAAGGGTATAGTGCGGCGCATTGTCCCAACGAGGTGCTTTTATGTCAACCAAAGCTTTATATTTAGCCTCTACATCTGTGTATCGTAAGGCTTTATTGGAAAAACTTACACCGAACTTTTCTACCGCAAAACCTGAAGTGGACGAAACCGCCCTGCCAGGCGAAACACCGAAGCAACTGGTCAGCCGCTTAGCTGTATTAAAAGCGCAAGCTGTGGCAAACAGCTTAACTGAAGGGTTAGTCATAGGCTCAGACCAGGTGGCAGTATTTAACGGTCAAATCCTCGGTAAACCTCATACCGCGGAAAATGCCTATAAACAATTAAAAAGCTTCAGCGGCCATTGTGTCACCTTTTTAACCGGCCTAGCTCTGGTCAATGCACAGACAAAACAGCATCAGCTTTGTGTTGAGCCTTTTAAAGTGCATTTTCGTCAACTGACGGATGCAGACATTCTTGCTTATATAGAGAGAGAGCAGCCACTGAACTGTGCCGGTAGTTTTAAAAGCGAAGGTCTGGGCATCAGTTTATTCGAAAAGCTCGAAGGCGATGACCCAAACAGCTTAATAGGCCTGCCGTTGATTCGTTTGCTTGAGATGCTTAGAAATGAAGGCAGGGATTTGCTGACCCAGCCCTGACTTGAACCTGTGACGGGCAGGGATAAACCCTGCCCCTCCATAAAACGTAAGATCAAAGCGCTTTTAACAGCTCTGGCAGCGAATCAATAATAGCCTTGGGCTGATAACGGCTTAGCTCTTCCCTGCCATGCACGCCATAAGTGACCCCAATACGTGGCATCTCTATGGCTTGCGCCATTGCCATGTCGTGAATAGTGTCCCCCACCATAATAGCGCGGTGAGCGGGTAACTTAAGTTCTGCCAGAATTTGCTTCAGCATATCAGGGCTGGGCTTAGACTCTGCTTCATCGGCGCAGCGGCTGGTGCTGAAGTAAGACTCTAAACCTGTTTCTTCAAACATACGCTTTAAGCCTTTACGGGCTTTGCCTGTCGCCACCGCCAACAAAACGCCTTGTTGCTGTAGCTCCCGCATCACCTGCTCTGCACCTGCAAATAAAGGGGTGGGCGGATGCTCATGCGATAAATACTGGTCACGGTAATGCTCAAATACGGTCTGGCGCTCTGTCGCATTGATACCCGGAAATAAAATATCAAACACAGGGTCCAGGCTCAGACCAATAATTTGTTTCACCTGATGTTCTGTTGGCACCACTAAACCAGACAATTCTGCAGCAGAACGCATTGAGGAGACAATACGGCCCACTGAGTCCATCACTGTGCCGTCCCAGTCAAATACTACTAAAGCGATGTCCGAACTCATTACTTTCTCTTCAGTTTTTCAAGCACGCTGCTTAATGCTTTATCCAAAGGCGCTTCACAAGTTAAGGTCTCGCCTGTGCCCGGATGGGTAAAAGACAAAGTTTTGGCATGTAAATACAAACGGTTTAAACCCAGTTTCTGCATTTGTGAGGTAAATTCGTTATCACCGTATTTATCATCACAAGCAATAGCATGACCTTTACAGGCGGTATGCACCCGAATTTGGTGAGTACGGCCTGTCACAGGGAAAGCTTCCACTAAGGTGCCTTCTTCATAACGCTGCAGAATTTTAAAGCGGGTTTCCGAAGGCTTACCTAAAGCTTCATCAACACGCACCACTCGTTCACCACTTTGTAAGGTGTTTTTGCGTAGCGGCTCTGTCACCTTTTTGATTTTGCTGTCCCACTGCCCTGCCACTAAAGCCCAGTATTTTTTCTCTACTGTTTTTAAGCGCAGCTGTTCATGCAGATTGGTCAGCACAGAACGTTTTTTTGCGATCAGTAAACAACCTGAGGTATCACGGTCTAAACGATGCACCAATTCCAGATGACGGGCTGTCGGACGTAAGGCCCTTAATGCTTCAATCACTCCAAAAGATAAACCGCTGCCACCATGCACTGCCATGCCTGTGGGTTTATTCAGAACTATTAAGTCGTTGTCTTCAAAAATAATATGGCTTTCGAGGTTTTTCACCATAGAAAGACCTGTCGACACAGGCTCTTTTTCCGGCTCGTCGTGAACAATAAGCGGAGGCACCCGCACCTGATCACCGGCTTGCAGTTTGTATTCAGGTTTTATTCTTTTTTTATTAACCCGCACTTCACCTTTGCGCAAAACCCTATAAATCACACTCTTTGGTACGGTCTTCAGCCGTGCCATTAAGAAGTTATCTATGCGTTGACCGGAATAATCTTCTTCTACATCAATATATTGCACCGGAGTTTTGATATTTTCAGTCATGCGTTTCAGTTACTCTGCTAAGCTTAAATTAAGTTGCTATTGTTCGCTAATTAGTGGGATAATTACCGGGCTAATTATGCCAAAAATGGCAATTAGGGCGCTCAAAGTGACGTAAGAGAAAATGTGAGGCACCGTTCGGGAGGCAGATCATACCGAATTCGTTGGGAAAACCAACGTATTTATACTCTGCGGGCGAGAATAACGCTATTTGTCTGAAGTAATGCTGCGTAATTTATTGCTGACAGAGACAAAACACAGCTTCCGGTCACTTAGGCAAAAAAAAATTGCGACAACGCAGCGCGGTATCGCGCGATCTCTGTGTCAGATCACAGCAAAAAACATTTAAGTGCGGCCCTGACAAAGCGGCACAAAATATACTGAAGCAGGTTTAAGTTAAATTAAGTCGACAAGCACGCAAACCAGGTTGGGCTCATAACCCACTAAACAGGCAGAGCAAAAGCAGTCAACTCCAGGTAACAGTAGCCCGCAAAAGTATAAAATGAGTTAGCTCAAGCATTCCCAGTCGAGAGACTGCAGCATTGATATGTTTGACCATCTGAAACGCGGACGCAGGATGTCGTTGCGTTGTGGCCTATGTAACAGAGTCACAAAACAATGAAAAGAATGTTAATTAACGCCACGCAGGAAGAAGAAATCCGCGTAGCACTTGTCGATGGACAGAAATTATACGACCTGGATATTGAAAGCCCGGGACACGAACAGAAAAAAGCAAATATCTACAAAGGAAAAATCACCCGGGTTGAGCCCAGTCTGGAAGCTGCTTTTGTTGATTATGGTGCTGAACGCCATGGCTTTTTACCTCTGAAAGAAATCTCCCGCGAATATTTCCCAGCCGGTTATACCTTTGACGGTCGCCCCAATATTAAAGAAGTAGTTAAAGAAGGTCAGGAAGTTATTATCCAGATCGATAAAGAAGAACGTGGCCAAAAAGGCGCAGCCTTAACCACATTTATCTCTTTAGCTGGTTCTTATTTAGTGCTGATGCCTAACAATCCTCGTGCCGGTGGTATTTCCCGTCGTATTGAAGGTGACGAGCGTCAGGATTTAAAAGACTCGCTAGACCAATTACAACTGCCAGACGGCATGGGTTTAATTGTTCGTACCGCTGGTGTGGGTAAATCGCACGAAGAGCTGGATTACGACTTAAAAGCCTTATTAAAACACTGGTCTGCTATTACTCACGAAGCCCAAAACCGCCCTGCTCCATTTCTGATCCATCAGGAAAGCAACGTGGTCTTCCGTGCTATCCGTGATTATCTGCGCCGTGATGTCGGCGAAATACTGATCGACAATCCACGCATTTTCGAAGAAGCCAAAGTTTATATTCAGCAGTTCCGTCCTGATTTTGCCCACCGTGTCAAAATGTATCAGGGCGAAGTGCCACTCTTTATGCACTTCCAGATTGAAACTCAGATTGAATCCGCTTTCCGTCGTGAAGTGCGTTTACCTTCTGGTGGATCAATTGTTATCGACAGTACTGAAGCTTTAACTGCCATTGACATCAACTCGTCAAAAGCAACTAAAGGCGGTGATATCGAAGAAACAGCCTTTAATACCAACTTAGAAGCAGCCGATGAAATTGCCCGTCAGTTACGTTTACGTGACTTAGGTGGTTTGATTGTGATCGACTTCATCGACATGACGCCGGTGCGTCATCAACGTGAAGTAGAAAACCGCTTAAAAGACGCCGTAAAACAAGACCGTGCCCGCGTGCAGATTGGCCGCATTTCACGTTTTGGTTTACTGGAAATGTCACGTCAGCGTTTACGTCCGTCACTGGGCGAATCTGCAACTCATGTTTGTCCACGTTGTCATGGCCGCGGTACTATTCGCAGCACTGAGTCTTCCGCTCTGTCGATTTTACGTTTAATCGAAGAAGAAGCTATTAAAGACAACACCAGTCAAATTCATGCTCAGGTGCCGGTCTCTGTTGCTACTTACCTGATGAATGAAAAACGTGATTCAGTGCGTCGTATTGAAAGCCGTCACGGTATCCGGATTTACATCATTCCTAACGAACATATGGAAACGCCAAACTATGAAGTGACGCGCATCCGTATCGACGAAGAAATTGAAGAGTCCAGCTACAACATGGTGAAAGCTCCTGCTATTGGCAGTGCTGTCTATCACCCTATCGGCGAAAACGTCAAAGAAAAGCCAGCCGTATCTGCTATTAATATGGCTGAAGCTTCGGCCTCAGCAGCTGCTGCACCAGCTGTAGCTACTGCTCGTAAAGTTGAAGTGGCTGAAGTAAAAGATGCAGGCCCAGGCCTGGTTGATTCTGTAGTGGGTTGGTTTAAATCTTTATTCGCTGCAGCACCTGCTCCGGAGAAAAAAGTAGAAGAAGCACCACGCCGCACGAATAACCGTGATAACAACAGACGTCGTAACAACAAAAATCGCCGCCGTCAGGAAGGGGATGAAAAAGTTGCAAAAGACGACAACGCTACTCCAGCGAAAGCTGAGCGCACTGCTGAACGTACTACGGAACAACGAGCGCCAAGACAGGATAAACCTCGTCAGGAACGTGGTGAACGCCCGGAACGTGGAGAGCGTACAGAACGAACTGAGCGACCAGAGCGCGCCGAAAGACCAGAACGTACTGAACGTCCGGAACAGAAAAAACCTGTATCAGAACGTCCAGCTCCGGTCAAAGCCGTAGAAAATGACGAAGAGCACAGCACTAAAATTGTTGAGCGCCGTCAACGCCGTCAGATGCGCAAGTCTGTGCGTCATGAAAAAGAAGGCGTTGCAGCAGGTGCAGTGGCCGTTGAAACCGCAGCAGTTGCAGCCACTCCTGTTGTTGAAACTGCGGTAGTTGCACCTGTAGCCATCGACACTGCGGTAGCGGAAATTGCAGTAGCAGCGCCAGTTAACGAAACTGTTGCAGTGACTGAAGTACCTGTTCAGGCAGATGCTGTTGAAGCTGAAACTGTTGATACTGATGCTGTTGAAAGCACTGATGCGGAAAAAGAAGCCGCTGAAGGTCGCAGCCGCAGCCGTCGTTCTCCTCGTCATTTACGTGCTGCTGGTCAGAAACGTAAAAAAGAGCAACAGGATCAGGAAGCTGAAGAAGCTTTAGCTGCCCGTTACCCTGAAGATCAGGACGCTACCCTAAGCACTGAACAGCAATTGGACCTGCCTATTACTGAAACAGTCACTGAAACTGCTGCTGTTGAACCTACTCCTGTAGTTGAAGCAACACCAGTTGCTGCTGAACCAGCTGTTGTAGTAGAAGCTACACCAGTCACTGCTGAACCTGCAGCTGTCGCTGAAGCAACACCAGTTGCTGCTGAACCAGCTCCTGTCGTTGAAGCAACTCCAGTTGCTGCTGAACCAGCTGTTGTAGTTGAAGCAACTCCAGTTGCTGTTGAACCTGCGGCTATCGTTGAAGCAACACCTGTTGCTGTTGAACCTGCGGCTGTCGTTGAAGCAACACCTGTTGCTGTTGAACCTGCGGCTGTCGTTGAAGCAACACCTGTTGCTGTTGAACCTGCGGCTGTCGTTGAAGCAACACCAGTTGCTGCTGAACCTGCGCCAGTCGTTGAAGAAGCACCAAAAGCCCGTACACGCAAAGCGCCTGTGAAAAAGGTAGTTGCTGAAGTGAAAGCTCCGGTTGTTGCTGGTAACAGATACGCCAAAATGGTGACTGCTGATATGACCAAACCAGTAGCCAAAACTGAAACTGTGGCAACTGTAGAAACTACAGCTCAAACCGCAGCTATGGATAACAGTGAACGACCACTGGTCATCAGCTCAGAACGTCCAGGCGGCTCAGCCTCTGCCCGTCAGATGAGTGTTGCTCCTATGACAAAACCTGGTTCAGCTGAATAAGCTGATAGAAAGCCAAAAGAGAGGCCACCGCAAGGTGGCCTTTTTGTTTGCTTTATGCTGGCTCTATATCAGCCGCCAAGCGTTTTATTCTGATGCAAAGTGCGTCAGTACTTTATCAAGCACTTGCTTACGAATGTCATCCTGTTCAAACAGCAACTCATGTTTAGCGCCTTTGATCAGCTGCAAACCACCGACACAACCTGAATTTGGGTTCTCTGCTAATACAGTGCAAAACTCTTGCTGTGCAGCTGCTGAGACTATAGTGTCCAGCTCTGCCTGCATAACCAGCAAAGGAATGTTGATCTTATCCGCCTGCTGTTGCATTTGGGGTAACACAGCACAAGCTTGCTCCAGCCAACCCCAGGTGGCTCCACCTAACTGGATCTGTGGATAATCCTGATACAACCTTTGCATCCACTGATAACGCTCTTTTGAACCTGTTAACTCATTGCCTTCAAAAGGTGCTGCGGCATAAGCTTTATCAGCAAAGCCTGCATAACCTTCTGTCGAAAACAGCGTGACTGTGGAAGCCAGACGACAGGCATCCCACTCGTCATAAGCCAGCTTGCCATTGATACC
The DNA here is from genome assembly GCF_031457405.1 of Rheinheimera soli. Classification (GTDB taxonomy): domain Bacteria; phylum Pseudomonadota; class Gammaproteobacteria; order Enterobacterales; family Alteromonadaceae; genus Pararheinheimera; species Pararheinheimera soli_A. The sequence goes on from NZ_JAVDWR010000011.1 coordinate 67,083, forward strand.
GTGCATAGGCGCTGACAAAGCTGCTTTTTGAAATAGTTCAGGGTACTGCTGCAAATACAAAGTGCTGATAGCTCCCCCCATGGAGTGGCCTAACAAATACAGAGGCAATTGCTGTTCAGTCTGAGCAACCTGACTGATAAGCTGGTGCATATCATCAATATACTGCTGAAAATCTTCGATATGACCCTTGTGTGGGTTGTCGGTTAAACGAGCCGATAAACCCTGTCCTCTGTGATCAAACATCAATACCTGATAACCTTGCTCTGTCAACTGATAAGCCAGTTCCTGATACTTCAGATAAGACTCAGTGCGGCCATTCACCACCACTACTGTAGCTTTCACCTGTTCCGGTCTAATCAATACGTAATGTAAGCCAGTGCCATCAGACAACTTCAGCTGTTGTGGCGTCACAGTCTGCCAAAAGGGTTGGACTTGCTGCTGATACAGAACTGCAAAATTATCCGCAGCTTTGACCTCTGTGGTACTGAAGCCTGATAGCAGTGCTGCGGCTATTAATGAGTAATAAAATTTCATGCCTTGTCCTTATTTACTCTGGCTCAGGATCTGAATGACTGAGCCTCTTAACTTGTCATGATAATAAGCAGCTCTGGCTAAATCTGCTGAGTTCAGCGCTTGATTTTCCAGCACCACTAAGCTCAGTTGATGTTGAGGAAAATAATTAAATACCGAGACAAAACCCGGAATATAACCGCCATGGCTCCATTCAACACCTGCCACAGTTTGTGTGATTTGCACTCCATAACCGTAATGCACTTCTCCCCACCTGTGCTGGCGTACTACCCGCGGGGTGGTCATTTGCTGCAGACTGGTTTTGTTCAGCTGTTGCTGCATACACAAAGGCAATACGGCAATATCAGCGGCGGATGCAATCAGGCCACCACTGGGCTCTGCTTCAACCGGCATAAAAGCTGTGATGGCTTTTAACTGCCCCTGCTCTTCATACCAGCCCTGACTGACCCTGTCTGCCTTGTCCGCAAAACCCGAGCTGTGCATCTGGCATTGTTGCAACAATTGCGCTGCTAATTCAGCATAAGGACGCTTTGTGACAGCCGTCAGAATTTGTCCCAGCAGTTGAAAATTTAAATTGTTATATCGAAAGGAGCCATAGTTTTGTTGAGTGTCGCTATCAACCAAACCCGAAGTATGACTGAGTAAATCAGCAACCCGCACTGACGCAGCCCATGGTTGTTTCAGTTCAGGCAAATAGCGTTTTACCGGTGCCTGCAAATCGATAGCACCAGATTGTACTTGTTGCATCACTAACATGGCGGCCAGAGTTTTACTGATGGAGCCAACAAAAAATGTGCTCTGTTGATCAAAAGACGGGCCTTGTGACAGCTCTTGTGTATTCTTTTGTGTAAAGCGCCCCTGCTGATACTGCCACAGTACTTCGTTGCCACGCATTAACAAAGCAGCCCCCTGAAAAGCAGGTCGGCCTGCAACTTTCTGCTGGATTTGAGCGGTTAAAATACCAAAATCTCTGTCAGATAATGCCGATGCAGTGGCCGCTGTACAGCCTGAAAAAACTAAAAAAGGCAAATAGCAAAGCTTAAACATAAGTGACTGAACCTATCACCAGTCTTAAAATAAGGCCCAAGTCTAACCTCTGCTGCTACCTTTGTAACCAGCAGCAGCTTTATTTATTTTGACTGCGACAAGCAAACAAAGATCTGAGCCATTCTTTTGATTTAAAGTGGGTTTCACCGTAGAAAGTGATAGCAAATACAACAGCGAAAGCTATTTTTATGATAAAAAGCTTAGCCTTGGCCAAAGCTTCTTTCCGGACTTTTTCTGATATGCCTGAACAACACACCCAACAGCGATTTTTGATTGGTCAACTGACCTTTGATCCCAACAGCCGTGAGCTAAGCTCGGCGACAGAAACTTTGTACCTGGAGCCTCAGGCCTATCAGCTATTGTCGCTTTTTATTGCAGCAGACCAAGGCCAACTGAGCCGCGATCAAATGATTGAACAGCTATGGGCTGGTCGTGTGGTCAGCGAAAGCGCTATTAACAAGTCAGTGTCTTTATTACGAAAAGCCTTTGCTCAACTTGACCCGGCAAGCCCTTATATTGAAACCCTGCCTAAAGTTGGCTATCGGCTTTGTCAGACTCTGACCGCAGAAACGCCACAACAGCAGAAGGTTGATCCGGTAACGGAACCAGCCATCACAACTCAAACACCAGCACCTGCAGTAGCAGCAGTGAAAAGCTCCGGCTTTAAAACCAAATTGGGATTAGGCTTACTTTGGGCATGCCCTTTGCTATTTTTTGTCTGGTGGTTTTTTATTACTTTAGCGCCTGCGCCAGAGCAACTGACTACACCTTATATGACAGCGCCAGTACCCGTCAGCCATGCTCAGGGGGTTGAGTATGATCTCAGCCTCAGTGCGGATGGCTCTGTGCTGCTTTACTTCTCTTCACAGGCAGAAGAAAAACAGCTGCTGTTACAGCAGGGTAAAGACCAACTACAGCTGTTATCCGAAGACAATGACATTAGCACCGCAGCATTAAGCCCTGATGCTTTGCAAATTTTATGGGTAAAACAAAATCCGCAAGGCTGTGTTGTCGAATGGTTTTTACTAGCCAAGCCAGAGCAGAAAAAAACAGTAGCCCTGTGCAATACAGATGCAGTGGTAAAACTTAGTTGGCAAAACAACAGCAAGGGTTTTTATCTGCGTGACAGAGCAGACAAAACCCAACCTTATGCCTTGAGCCATTATCGTTTGGATACTACAGCCAAACAGCAGATCACCAATCCGCTCAGTTCAGAAAGCCCAACCGGCGAGTTAGCTTTTGCTGAGTCCGATGATGGCAAAAAGCTGGCGGTTTTACGTTATCTGGAAAATCAGCAGACTTTGCTGTTGATCCTCGACAGCAGCAGCTTTGTGGTGTTACAGCAAAAAATTCTGCCGCTGCAAGCCACGCAGATAGACTGGTTAGGCAATCAGTTGTTACTGAGCAAAGGCGCTGAATTACTGCAATACAGTTTCGACACAGACCAGCTGGAGTTTTTATTTTATACGGGCCGCACTGTGCAGTCTCTGGCGGTAGTTCAACAGCAGATCTACTACGCTGACTACGAGCTGGACGCTGATATCTGGCAACATGATTTGAGCACCAATAAAGCCAGGATCCGTATAGGCAGCAGTAAAATTGACCGTATGCCGAGGGTGAATCACAAAGGCGATTTAGCATTTTTAAGCCAGCGTCATGGTAAAGATCAGATCTGGTTGCAGCCTGTTGACCAAAACGAATACCTGTTGGCGGATTTACCTGGCGTCCCCGCTTTTGTGCGCCTGCAGTGGTCACCGGATGGCGAGTCGTTAATTTTCAGCAAAGATGGCGCCTTATGGCAACTTACTGTAGCTTCTGGCCAGCAGCGGGTATTGATAGCGCCTGAACATCAGGTGGAAGTGGCCAACTGGATAGCGGATGGTTCAGGCATTATCTACAGCAGTCAACAAAGTGGTGACTGGCAATTATGGCAACTGGATTTAAACACCGCTGCCACCACTCAACTGACGACTCAGGGTGGCTACAGCGGTTATCTGCTGCAGGGGCAGCTGTATTTCAGCAAGTTTCATCAGGACGGTTTATTTCAGCTGGATTTAACCACTGGAGAAGAACAGGTACTGATCGCCGACTTTAACAAAATCAACTGGCTAAACTGGAGCTTGTCGCAAGGGCAGATTTATTATTACCAGCCGGATCAGGGCATACGGCAGTACCAGCTGCAAAGCACGGAAAACAGCCTGCTGCTGGCAACACCAGAACGTTTTGTCCATCATTACGCTATTGAAAACCAGCAGCTGTTTTATGTCAAAGCAGGCTTGCCCAAAGGCGATATTTATAAGCTGGTGCCTGCTGGCGGTAAAAAGTAAAAACTCTAAGGCAGGCTTATCTTAACCCTGCCTTTCTTCTAACCGCCTTGTTAACTCAAGGTATCTATAGTCATTTTTTAACTCTGGCGCTTTACTCTCGATTAAATCAAGAATTCGCGCTAGATCGTAAGTTGCATAATAACTATCAAATGACAGTACTTTGTAAAGCAGAGACAACAACTTCTCCGGTATAGAAAATATAACTTCCCCACCTTTTAACTCATATAAGCGGATATGTGCCACTTTTGCTTTAACTACATGAGGCAAGACCAAACTAAGCAGTTCGCCAATATTTTCGTCTTTACTTTTAAACACTAACGAGCAAAGCTCCGCTGTGACGGCAGGAGATTTCACAATTTTATGCCGTGGCCAGACATTTTCTATCATATAAGAAAACAGACAAGTCCAATTACTGTTTAGTGCACTTAAATTTCGAAAACGCCTTAATACTTGAACTCGGAAAGTGTCATCGGATAAAACAATACAGGCTCGAAACTTCTCATCTGAGAGCATCTTCCGTTTTGTGAATACGGAACTAGCCCAACTGATAACCAAAAGCCTTGATAATACCTCCTGATGTTGTTTTAAAAGATAACGTTTCGACTGAATAGCTTTCACCAGCCAAGGTTTTAGTAGTTTAAGCAGTCTAACTGGAGGGTTTGTGCCTTTACATTGCTCCAGAAAACCATGCCAAAACAGATCAACATGAAAAAGCTCTGCCGAGTTCAAACATTGGAATACGTGGGATATTAACCATTTAGAATCAGACAAAAATAACTTGTTAGCCTTGCTGCTAAGTATGCACCTGACAAAATCGGCCTGAACGCCCGGCAACTGCAGTAACGACTCCGAATATTCTAGGAAATGTGAGGAAAGGCTCCGGCGTTCTGCTTTATCCTCCATATCCAATAAAATCAAGGTCAATTGACCGCCTCGCGATTTATATGCATCTGCAAAAGTATGTGTTGGTTCTGATACTTGAGAATCCTCCGTGGAATACTCAGACACCAATTCGATCAACCTAGCCATAAGCTTATGAAATTTATCAGGATAATATTTTAGAAGCTGGTTGCTGACTTTTCTTAACCAATACAAAATCGGGTCTAGGAATCCAATCAGAATCTCATTTGAATATCTGACTAAAACCTCAGCAATAAACCCGACAAGCCTATATCTATCTCTTTCTCTGGCTTCGCTGCCTAAATAAGTATTCCAAGCTTCCAATGGGTAAGTATTTCGTTTTGCAGCATTTCTTAACGCCGAAAAAGCTCTTGCTGGACGTTCATTAGACAAGCCAACAAAAGGCCTCATTATTTTCGAAAAATCTTCAGACCAGGCGGTATGCTCTAGTGCAGTTTTAATAATCTCAGAAATAGGAATATTCATTAAAACGTTAGGGCTAAGGTCAGTTTCAACACTACGAATTCCTGATTGTTGAGGGACTGCAATTTTTAAAGCATATTCCTCGCGCCAATGAACTGCCTTATGTTTAAGAACCTGCAGCGTATTTTCAGTATCAGGTAACAGTGCGCAACCACGGTTGTTCAGCCAATGCAAGCGATCCAAAATATCCTCTGTGGATGTTTGAAAAAAATGATCATCGGCCTCGCCATCTCTTTGATTAGGTCCTTTTAGAATACGCCCTTCAATATAAGCCCGCACTTCCGCTGAAAAATGCGGCCATCGGTTCTCTAAACTAAGCATCAAATCAGAGCGTAAATACCTTTCAAACAAAACTTCCTGACTTATACCTTCTAATAACCGAATAACGTCATGATCTTCAACCAATTCGGTAAATCGTAATGCCCAGACTTTTAATAAATAGAAGACACGATTATCAGGCCACTGCGACATTTCGTATTTGGCGTTCTGGGAATCCACGTCGCAAAGCCTTTGAAAATACTCAGTATAATTCAGGACAAAACCTTTGAAATCAAATCCATATCTATCACTGGGCGAATGCTCCCCGATAGATGGAGGCAAGCTATAGGTATTAAACGGGCAATCGACTTCGATTTCTAATTTAAATGAAAATTCGATCAACAAACGAAGTTCAGCTAAAAACGCCGATAATAGCTCTGGCGGTACCACAGGCCAATCCATAGTCTCAGTGGGGTAATCGACCTCAACTGTCACAACGTCATTGAACTCAGTATCTGGATTCTTGTGCAATTTGTTTAATGTAGATGCAGTTGTTGATACTTGTATTTGGGGTTTTAAAAGATCAAAAAACTTACGTAAAGTCCTTTGGTTTAATTGATTTTTCTTCAACTCTTCGCTAAAGCTAAAACGCTCATGCTCGGTTCTAAGAACATTGTTATTCCAAGATTCAATTAGATAATGCCAGTGATCCCTTACTAAAACCTTAACATCATGTTTTATCTGGAGTCTTTGTTTTATTAAACCAACAATATAGGGGTGCAGACACTTTTGTTCCGCAGCCCACCAAAACGCCATTGGTTGCTCAGAAACCTTAGCAAACCATTTGGCTATATACCTAAATCGCTCTAACAATTCAAAACGAGTATCGGCTTGATCTCTAAAATATAGCGACACTTCCCGATCAGCTAGATAGGCTTCTTCAGGTGTTGCTTTGAACAGATCCCATACCGCATTTGGCACATGACTAACAGCAAAAGGCAAAGGATTACATGGTCTTATTGGTGCAGTTTCTGAGTCCAGACCATAAAAATCAAAATAGTCAAAAGACTCAAGGTCTCCTCTAAAAGGATTAAAATAAACATCTTTAAATCTTACTGCAGGATCAAAAACATATAACCAACTTGCTGGTAACGGCGGTATTAGCTCTGACAGTAATTTAGCCCCTTGAACAGAAGAAGCTATATGAGCAACCTGTCCTCTCTGGAAAGGCCTTAAATCTGCTGGGCCTTGCTTGGCTTGCTCTAAAACAGCTTTACACCACAAGTCATAATTTTCTGTCCTCTCGGCCCAGGCAGCTAAAGTGTCCCAGAGCCGTGAGTGGTTCTCTTCACTAGAATAGTGAATTGCATTTACATTTTGATGCTGCCATTTTTCTCGAGCGTCATCTTCGGTCCCCGCATGAAAAGCATACAACCCTTTTGACCTATTATCGCTGCGACTCAGTGCCTCCAATAAATATTTAATAGGAGGGTCATCCGCCGAATAGCCAATAAAAACAACAACATAATGTTCAATGATTTTCTGAACAAAACGAGTAGCCCAAGCTTCAGCCAGATAGGCTAAACCGAACTCCGCACTGGACAACACGAAAGTATTGTTAAACGACGTTGTGTAATTAACATCAACTTTGCCATGCAAATAGACCAAACCATCAAGGTCGTCTGGTTCAGGTAATTCAGGCCCAACGTAGCATTTTAAAGTTGGCTTAGCGTCTTCAAACAATAAATCGAAGTTTGTTGTAACTAATCGGGTTTTGCCCAAAGGACAGGTAGCTAATTTGAGAATGATCTGATGCGCAGACAAATCTAAAGGTGAAATGATAGGCTTTAGTTTTTTACTCACGGAATGCCGGATATCTTCAGTAAGGAATTCTCTTTCCAGCAAAGAAAAAAGACGATCTACAGAAATTAGTCCTGATAGTTCACTCGAATACTTTTTACTACTGGTATGCAATCTCTTTGCACTATTCTTAATTTCAAGCAATAAGCTTTGAACAGCGCTATCTGGCAAAACCCCTAAATCTGTTTTAACTTCTTTGGCTAAGCCCAAAAAATCCGGCAATCTAGCCTTGGCAATCGAAACTCCTGAACCGCAGAAGAAAATTACCTTTCCTTCATCTCTGGCACGAAGAAGCTCATCAGGTAGATTAGGACCATTTTCGATAAATCTCACAAACTTAACCTCAAGAAAAAGTTCCGATTACCATAACTTAAGATCAGTCAAAACAATAGTCTCTCCCCAAACTGAAACAGGGCCTTGACGATAAGGCCCTGTTTCACCTGATAACTGCATAAGAGTTCAACCTGCCCGCGACCTTCGGGGAAATTGCGCTGAATAAGTTCGTGGTCTATCACCCAGTCTCCCATCACTATTCGGCTTAGCAGTTTTGCATGTAAATCAGCTTCAGCAAAACGCTGGCTGATACGCTGCTGCATTTCGTCGTGGCCACGCGCCAACACTGTGCCGTGAAAATCCAGCTGCACTGCATCCGGGTGATAACAAGCCAGCCAGGCGGAGATATTTTTGTGGTTATAAGCCTCCAGTTGCTGCTGTATCAGGTGCTCTGCAGTGGTCTGTATTGTGGTGTTTGTCATCTGAGCTTTACCTTGCAATAAAACTCAGATAATGGCCAAAAGCGCGCTAAAACACCAGTACAGCTGAAAAAGCTTTGAGTTGCTGTACCAGCGCTATTTAAAGTCCGGACCGCCTTAGTCGACTGACAATACGAGCCACCCTTTGCCCCAGATAAAAAGCAGTTTCCAGATCTGGCGCTTCTATAGCACTATCCACAGCTCTGGCAATCAAACCTGCCTGAGCACCAAGCCGATTGGGTGCCTTTACATCACCAGCACCAGCCAAATCCAGTCCTGTCCACAACATGCCGTGCTGCGCCGCCAGAATTTGCAAATAATGCAGGCAATGTAATGTATCGCCACAGTAGCCGGTACCCACAGTAAAACCAGCTGCGATTTTGTCAGCCCAAAGCTGCTCAACCCAATGATCGCCAGCCGTGGCATCAGCAAAAGCTTTAAACTGCGCCGAGACAGAACCCATAAAAGTGGGAGAACCAAAAATAACAGCATCAGAGTGATCAATAACTTCAAGCACGGCAGAATTCTTGTATCGGCCTTGCTGTATATCCACTCCTTCAATGCGAATAAGTTGAGGCTCTGCAGCTGCGACTGAACGACAACCTGCGGCCACTGTTTCAGCCAACTGCGCTGTGGTACCAGTGATTGAATGATAAACAATAACTATCTTCATTGGCTTGCCTCCGCTTTCACTGGTATTACCGGAGCTGCCATTTTATGCTGACCAAGCCAGACACCGGTCAACACGAACAGCATGCCCAGACTTTGCAGCAGCGTCAGATGCTGATCCAGCACTACAATACCAAGCACAGTCGCACTTAAGGGGCTGAGTAAACTAAAACCTGTGACAGCACTGGCTGACATTCGCATCACGCCCCGTAACCAGAAAATATAAGTCAGACCAGTACCTATCAGGCCCAGCCAGAGATAACCCAAAATATGAGTCAGGCTGATGCTTTCTGGCAGGGTTTCGACACTTAAAGCAAGCGGCAATAAAAACAAGCCGCCAACACTTAGCTGCCAACTGGTGAGTACCATAGCACTGACCGGAGGCTGCCATTTTTTCGTTAATAAGGTGCCACAGGCCATTGCCAAAGCACCAGCTGCAGCTGCTATTACACCAATGCCATCCAACTGAGCTGCAGGCCCTAACACCAACAGGGCCACCCCCAACAAACCCAATAAGGCAGCAATCCAGCTTAACCATGAGGTGCGGCCACCCAGTACTGCCCAGCTTAATATCACCACCACCAAAGGCTGAATAGCGCCGACTGTCGCAGCTACACCACCAGGCAAGCGATAAGCAGCAACAAAAAGCAGCGCCTGGAATACACCAATATTTAAAAAACCTAACAGCAGAATTTTGCCCCACCAGCCGGACTCTGGTAACTGACGTAACCACAACAACATCAAAAGGCCGACCGGCAAGGTACGTAAAGCGGCAGACAATAAGGGCACATCGGCAGGTAAAAACTCTGTAGTGACTAAATAGGTGCTGCCCCATATCAGTGGGGCTAAAGCGGTTAACCAGGGATCATACCAACGGGATACAACAGAACTCATAACCAGACTCTCCTTTTACAGTGCGATGTGCACAGACTTAAAATCTGCCGCCACTGTAAAAGCTCAAGCTAACTTGAGGTCAAGAAGAATTTAAATGATTTTTTAATAGCTTAGAGTTTCAGCCACATCAAATAACCAGCAACAGCTTTGCCCTGCACTATGGCCACCTGGGGAATGGTTTCCATTTGTTGAAAACCAGATTTTTTCAGCACCTGCATAGAGGCCTGATTTTCCGTCGCAACACAGGCAAATAAGACCATTAATCCCATTTGCTTTGCATGCTGTATTAATTGACGCAAAGCAAAGCTGGCTACACCTTTACCAGACCAGTTTTCAGCGATGCGGTAGCCAACATAAGCAGATTTTGTCACCGGATCTATGTCTTTGATGTTAGCTCTGCCGATAAGCTCATTTTCTGCATTAAAAATTAGTGTCGGCAAAGCAAACGCCTGCTGTTTTAACAACAAAAACTCAGCTATATGCTGCTGTACTGCTGAGGGCTGATAAAACTCGTCCGGTCTTGCTTCAATACTTTGTTCGAAAAAGCTTTTGTGGGCCAATTCAAACTGAAACAAAACTTCAACATCCTCTGGCTGTAAAGCTCGGATAGAATAATCTGGCATTTAAACAGGTCCACTCGCGGGTAACACTGCTGTGCCCTGATGAAACACCATTTGCCAGCCTAAGCTATTGAGTTGCCATAAAGAGCTGCGTAACGACAACTTGCTTTGCATCTCCCCTGCTTTACGTAATTTGGCTTTATACAATACCTGAGCTAAATCGGCGGATAACAACCTGATCTCAAAATCAAAAGCTTCCACCGAAGGGGCTTGTTCTTCCGGCAGTCGCTGCAACACATGAGCTTTGTTAAAACGCACTCCAGAGGCTGCAATTTCTTCAAAACCATTGGCCAGCAACAGATTTAACTGAGTTTGACTTCGCCTTGTTTCCGGCTGATGCAGCTGTAATTCCAGTGCAATCAACTGCTTTGTTAAGGCTTTATGTTGTTCTGATGTCACGATCACCTGCTTTGTTAGGCTTTGAAGCTAATAGCGTCGTTTTACCTTAGTTACCTGAACTCACGCAAGTTTTTCTGTACACAGCAAGGAACAAGTACGTTAACGCACAGACGGCAAGCCTGCGAAAGGCCAGTATTGATATAACCCAGCCCCCATGCATGGCCCAACGGAGACTTTATTATGAACTTAACTACTGGTTTTACCTTATCTGTATTATTGCTTTCAGCAGTTACGCTGACTGCTTGTGATAAATCCACACCAACCTACCCTGGCGCTGTTAAAACGACGGACGATCAAAGTTCAGTAGTGCCTGTTGCAGGCAGTGCAGTGCCGGTGGCAATTTCAGACGCCAACATCAATAATGATGTAAAAACAGCTTTATTGCGTGATGATGATTTAAAAAACTTTGACATCAATGTTGTGTCCACCAAAGGCGATGTTCGTCTGACGGGTGAGCTGGATAGCCAAAACCAAATTAATCAGGCGATTTTGATTGCCGAAGGTGTTGTTGGCGTTAAAACTGTATACGATGAATTGACGGTAAAACGTTAATGCAACCACCGCCTCTTTGATTGGAGGCGGTGATATCTTGAAAGTGACAAACTACTGATTTCTCAAATGCGATTGACGCCTTGCTCCCCTCTTCACACTCCTCATTCAGAAGTTAAACAACATCACCCCTATGCCCAGACTGTTTTGACGGAAATTGTAGTCCAGCAAGGTTTCGCCGTAGCCGGAAAATACCTGCAAGTGCCAGCGTAAGCCGTCCAGTTTGCTGCTGTCGACCGGATAGGTCAGATCCAACTGCCAGGAGCCACGGCTTATATAGGAAAAATCATTCCGCCAGGTCAACTGAGCTGTTGCATCACCAGGTAACCAGTTGGCGCTGATTTCATGACTGCCTATATAGTCAATTAAATCCGGGTTATCGTCATCATCACCACTTTCAGAAATGCGCTGGTTGTAACGCCAGTTCAGACCAAACTCACCTTTATCCACAGCAAAACCTGCATACACTTTATTCCAGCTGCGTGACAATGGATCGGCTTGTCCGTTTGACTGGTGGGCTATACCAAATTGCAACATGCGTATTTGCCATTCGCCAGGTAAGTTTCCCCACGCATCAGCCACAGGCACTATGTACATCAACTCCGGCTGATAGTCGGTATTACGAAAGGGAGCAGAATCCTGATCATTCCACAATTGCCACATCGATCTCTGGCTAAAAGCGAACCACAAATCAGCACCGGGCAACAGTAACTCAGTCATCAGTTTGGCGCGTAACGACACCTGGATTTTGCTTTCCATTTGTTTGTAGTTTTCGTTGGCTTCGGCTTGCCCACGGGTTGGACTTTGTGGCGCTTTGTTAATGTTGGACGTGATATGAGCAGGTAAAAAGAAGTTAGGCTGGTAAGTGCGAAATACAAAACGATCACGTTTTTCTTCAGGCGTCAGCTCCCAGTATTTTTGCATCACAGTGGCAATTGGGATTTGGGTCGCGCTGACTCCAGGTGCCTGAGCTGTAGTATGTTCTTTTACTTCTACATCCGTTTCTGCCACAGCTGCAGTTTCAGCATCACTGGTGCCAAAAATACGGTCATAACAGGCCAGACGTCGGTCTTTATTTGTGGTTTCACGACAATTTTTCACATCCTGAGCACAAACCCCGGCACTGACTGAACTTATCAGCACAATACCTGTTAGTGTTGATACTTTCTGTAGTTTTTTCACGCTCACTCCCGTAGCCTAAATACTGTCCTGCATGACAAGGGTGAATTACCCTCTGATGGTTAGCTTCCAACATCCACCATTATAAGCCGCCAATCTAAACAAGGACTTAACCACAATAAAAATAGCACTGAAGAGAGGCCGCTTTTGTTTAGTGCAAAGCCTTAGTTAAAGCTTTAAATTGCGCTAAATGCAGCAAAAACTTCAGCTCCTGTCAGTTCAGTGGTTTGGTTGGCCAAACAGTACCATTCTGGTTTTTGCTCTATGAATATCTGATGATCGAGCACCAGATCAGTCAACTGGTCCAATAAACCCACAGGAATAAAATACTGACCATTTTGTTTCAGCCGGTAAAACAAATGCGTACCGCAATTATTGCAAAAGCCCCGCTCTGCCCAGTCAGAAGATTTAAAAGTGGAGACAAAACAAGCCCCATCCAGTTTTACCTCTGTGCCGGCATCCAGAGTAAAAAGCGGTCCACCGCCCCACTTTTGGCAATACTGACAATGGCAAACTCCGGCCTGCAATACCACTGCGCCAGCCTGAATTTTTACTTTGCCACATAAACACTGACCATGAGCTTTTTGCAATGAAGGCTGAACTGTTGAAGGGGAAGCTGACATACACCATTACCCGCTGGAGACCAAACAGAGGTCCAGCCTACTGGATTTTGTTTTAGCTGTTAAGCAGTTGTTGCAACAAGTCGGGTCAGATGCGGTAAATTCACAGCCTGAGTCTGTAAAAGTAGCTGTTGAGTGTTGATGGCGACAGAAAAACTGGCGTCTGTCAGCGATAACTGGCGCACTTTAAATTCTGTACGACCAGTTTTTTTAAACCAATAAGGCGCCAGTGAACATTGAGCAGAGCCTGTAGCTATATCTTCGTTGATGCCAATGCGGGGGGCAAAATAACGTAATACATAAGTGTCTGGTGAGCTAAAGGCGGTAACAATCAATGCATGTTGTTTTAATTGTTGTATCAAAGCGAAGTCGGGTTGAAATTGCTGCACAGCCTGCTCGTCGGCAAGCACCAGCACTAAATCGCGGGTCTGAAAATAATCAATGCTCTGACAAGCCAGCAAAGCCGGGGGTAATTCAGTTTGTGTTTCAGGGCAAGCAAACCACTGCGGCAAAATCATCTGCAAAGCAGCAAAGCTGGCTGTTACTTCTAATTCGCCATGCTGGCTTAAAAACTGATAACAGCCCTCACCTTTAAGCTGACGCACCAAAGCGGCCGCAGCCAAAGTGCCATGACCACATAAGTTGATTTCCTGCACACAGGAAAACCAGCGGATCTGGTATTGAGAAGGAGCATCCGCAATGGGCACTATAAAAGCTGTCACCACCTGCTTGGCTTCAGATGCAATAGCCTGTAACACATCAGGAGCAGGCCAATAACTTAATAAAGCGCAGGCCGCCGGATTACCGCTTTTTGGCTTGTCGGTAAAGACGTTAAAAAAATACAGCTGCGCTTCCATGCGTTCGCCCCTGTTAGCTCTAGCTCTTAGTCTTCAGAGCTTTCGCGGTATTTGATCTGCACAGCTTTTATAAAGTTACGCAGAATTTGATCCTGACACTGACGGAAATGATGATGATCAGCCCGACGGAAAAACGCACTAAGCTCGGGTTTACTGATGCGAAAACCAATATCCGTCATCATTTGCACTATGTCGTCGTCTTTTAAGTCCAGCGCAATTTTTAACTTACGGAAAATAATATTGTTATTTAAACGGCTTTCCGGCACTGGTTGTTCGCCATCTTTACGACCCCGTTTTTCAATGATCAGGCCATTTAAAAAATTGGCTAAAGTGACATCATCACAGGCCTGAAAGGCTTCATCTTCATCTTTTTTCAGCCAGTCACTCACCTGCGCCCGGCTCACCGTTAAGCCAGCATGGGTAAATAAATTCATCATTTGTTGATCGCCAAAGTCAAAGGCGTAACGTAAACGGCGTAAAACATCGTTGTTATTCATAAAAAATTCGCAAAGCGCTCCTGTCAAGTTGCTGACATTTTAACAGACACAAAGCCATGCTTGCTGATTTTCTTTCGCGGTTTCAAACAGATGCCATGTTATAGTCCAGCTAATCTTGTTTTGGGTTCTGCTTGTTATGACTAAAATTGCCGTTTTTGTTGATGTACAAAACATCTACTACACCACTAAGCAGGCTTATGGCCGCTCTTTTAACTACCGCAAATTCTGGCAGCAATTGCAGCTTAGGGGTGACATCAGTTATGCCTATGCCTATGCCATTGATAAAAAAGACGATCAGCAAATTAAATTTCAGGACGCTTTGCGGCATATTGGCTTTGAAGTAAAACTAAAACCTTTTATCCAGCGTGCCGACGGCTCAGCCAAAGGAGACTGGGATGTTGGTATTACCATTGATGTTTTAACCTTAGCCGCAGAAGTGGACACTGTTGTCTTGTTATCTGGTGATGGTGATTTTGATTTGCTATTACAGGCAGTCTACAAACAACATGGTGTTGATACAGTGGTATACAGCGTGCCGGGTTTAACGGCTCAGTCACTGCAACAAAGCTGCGCTTTGTGGCGCCCTATTGAATCGGACTTATTACTGTAAAGCCCTGTAAAAAGTAAGGCCTTTCGGCTACACTACGCGCCCTTTTAAAGCTGTACCGGATGAAATCAGGACCCGTCATGAGCCAATTCCCTGCCTGCCCACAATGTAATTCTGCCTATACCTACGAAGACAACAATCTGTTTATTTGCCCTGAATGTGGCCATGAATGGTCGGCAACGGCCACTGCTGATGCAGCAGAAGGCGAAAAAGTCATTCGGGATTCAGCGGGTAATGTGTTGCAGGATGGTGACACAGTCACAGTGATCAAAGACTTAAAAGTAAAAGGCTCCTCTTTGGTGGTCAAAATTGGCACTAAGGTAAAGGGTATACGTTTAGTGGAAGGCGATCACGATATCGACTGCAAAATTGATGGTTTTGGCGCTATGAAGCTAAAGTCTGAGTTTGTTAAAAAAGCCTGATACCCGTCGTACTAGAAGCTGCCGCTTTGTTGACTGCGCCTCTCGCCCCAGTCACATAGGACAACTATGCTCCTGGGGTCTCGCTTACTTGTCGTCGCGCTGCAACTCCAATTACTTAGGGTATCCACTCTTCGTCGTCATTGACGCTGTAGCTTTGTTGGCTGCTTGCTCTCGCCAGCGCGCGCATTAAAACACGAAACAGGCGGGTCGTAAGGGCCGTGGTGTGTCCCGGCCCTTCCATTGACATCGCGGTATCACAAGACGGACGGGTACAAGACCCTATAGGTTCCGAATTGGATGTTGGACGGGCGGGGATAAACCCGCGCCCCTACTGGCTTTGCTTACCGTCGTATTTATGGATCTCTAACGCATCCAAATCGATCTCCTCTAAACAGCGTACATTGAGAGCTGCGACTTCATGGCCTTCAGGATCCACACCCAGGCCAAAAGGTGCACAACCACAAACGGGGCAAAACTGATGTTTGATTTTATGAGTGTTAAAGGTGTAACTACTTAAGGGCACATCAGTTTTGAACATGGTCAGACTAGCGCCAGGTACAAAAGCCAACAAATAGCCTTTTCTGCTGCAAATTGAACAGTTACAACTTAAAGCAGAGCTGATATCAGCTTCCACCTGATAAGCCACTGCGCCGCAATGACAACTCCCCTGATACATCATACTAACCCCTTGTTTTTGCTTTAATCCCTGTACACTATGACGTAAATCATCTATTTTTCAACCTGCACTGCACCAGGAACTCAAGCCGTATTTGTGCTCAATACAGAGCAGTGCTACCCAGCCTTTATCAACCTCAGGGAAGACCTATGTCAAGCCAACACCAGTTACCCAGATCCATGATGCTCCTGCTTGCTTTACTGCAGGGATTGTCGCTTTATCTGTTACATCAGTCGATCAGCTTTGATTTTTGGCCCTCGAACCAGCCAGAGTGGCTGTTTTTCCTTTACAGCCTGGTTTTTGTTGCACCTTTAACCTTGTTGCTGTCTCTGGAAAAAGGTCAGGAACTGAAGTTAGCGCTGCGCTTAGTGCCTTTTGCTGTGCTTGTTGCCGTTCTTGGTTTTTATGCGGGTTTACAGGTCACGCCACTTGAACACATCAGTTATCAGCCTCTGCTGTTTGGCTTTATTTTTTCCATGCTGATCGCCAGTTTTAAAGCTTTGCTGTATATCCAACAGCAGGCGTCTGGCAGGCCATTAAGTTACAACCTGTTGTTTCTTTACTCCTGGCGCAATTTTTTAACCTTGGGATTGTCTTTGCTTTTTACTTTGGCTGTCTGTGCCGTGTTGATGTTGTGGGCTGCGCTCTTTACTGTGATCCAAATCGACTTTTTCGCCGACTTGTTTGCAAAACCATGGTTTTATTACCCCACTCTGAATCTGGCTTTTGGCGTTGGCGTTATTATTTTTCGTAATCAGGCCAGTGTGATTGACACTATTACCCGCATTCAGCAGGCGCTGATGAAGTTTTTGTTGGTGATTCTGACACTGGTGTCTGTACTTTTTATGCTGGCCTTGCCCTTTACCGGCTTAGAACCCTTATGGAAAACAGGACACGGCAGTGTATTGATTTTATGGCTGCAGGCCTTGATGTTGTTTTTCGTCAATGCAGTGTATCAGGCCGAAGCAGACAGCCGCCCTTACCCTCTCTGGTTACATCGCGCCATTTACTTTGCGATAGCTTTGTTACCTGTCTACAGCCTGATCGCCTGTTATGGTCTGATGCTGAGGATTGAACAATATGGCTGGAGCGTCAGCCGCTGCTGGGGTTTTGTGTTGTGGGCCTTATTGGCTTTATTTTCTGTGGGTTATTTGTTGGGCATACTGAAAAAACGGGATCTGTGGTTACAGCAATTAAGCTGGGTCAATCTGCGGATGGGCCTGGTGGTACTGGCCGTAATGCTGATTGCAAACTCCCCACTGCTGGATTTTCGTAAGATCACGGTAGAAAGCCAGCTGGCCCGGTTACAGGATGGACGTACAAGTTTGGCAGATCTTGATCTTCGTTACTTCCGCTACAACCTGGCAAAACCTGGTTATAACGCTTTGCAGCAGCTAAAGGCTGCGAACACTGATCCTGCCCTGGTGCTGCGTATTGATGCTTTGTATAACCCTCCTCTGCATTCCGGATTGCCTGAAGAAAGCAGCGCAGAGCAGCGGCAACAGTTTTTGGCGGCCTTAAGTCTGCCTCAAGGAGTACAACTGCCTGAAGCATTAACATTAGCTTTGCACCAGTGGCAGCAGGAGAATCGCTGGCAGCTGCAATATATCAGCCAGTACCATCTGCGGCCTTTGGATTTGAATAATGACGGGCAGCAGGACTATGTGCTGTTGACCTACTCTCATCACTCTGTCTCTGCAGTGTTATTTAGTTTAAAAGAAGGGGAATGGCAAAGCACTGCCATGACGTCCAGCACTAAAGCAGAGCCTGAGAAAACACCGCCAGAGCCAGAACTTGAAGCTTTAGAATTAAAAACAATCCCGCCACAATGGCCATTATTGCAAGTGGGCGACAGGACATTCCAGGTAATACAGAATTAATCTGCCTGAACAATGCAGAGGTTATTGCGTTGCCAGCAGTTCAGAGACTGTGACCATACGATAACCTTTTGCTTTTAAGCCTTTGATGATCAATGGCAAAGCTGCGCGGGACGCCTCGCGGCTTTTGTACATAAGATGCAGTAAAACAATGGAACCAGGCTGAACATTCTCCAGTACATAACTGGCAATGGCTTGTGGATCGTCAGCTATATCGCCATAGCTTTCAGGCTCCAGATCCCACATCACAGTGGTTCTGTTGGTCTGTGCCAGATACCAGGGCAGCATCAGCAGTTTTTTGCCATAAGGTGGACGGAACAAAATTTCGCCTTGAAAACCAGCCTCGCGAATTTGATGATCCGTACCTTCAATTTCACGGCTGATGTCATCCAACGACATAAACAGCATGCGGTTATGAAACCAGCTGTGATTGCCAAGCTGATGACCAGCAGCCACTATTTGTTTGGCCTGCGTCATATAACGCTGAGTTTGTGCACCTGTGACAAAAAAGGTCGCTTTCACTTGATACAACTCTAACAGCTGCAAAATACCGGCAGTGTAATGGGGTGTTGGGCCGTCATCAAAAGTTAAAGCCACCAGTTTTTGTTCTGTGTCCGCCTTATGAACAAGCTCACCAAACAGCTGAAACTGCCTGCTGGATGAGAGTTGCCAGAGGCTGATAAAGCTAACCAAAAGCAGCAGAAGCAGTTTCAGCCATAGCTTAGTCTTTAGCATGCTGTTGCTCAGTTGTTGTATCTGTGGTTGGTGCCGGGGCATCCGACAGCCTGATTTCAGCAAAAGCTTCTGGTGGGCCAAATAAAAGTTTGAATTTATTACGCCAGCCATGCAGCCGTGGCCATAACAAGGTGATTTTGCGCCATTCATAAAAGGTAATAGTAATGGGGTTATTCGACTGAAAATCGTCGGTAATGCCATAACGACAGGCTTCTTCTTCAGGCACAAAAGTACCAAAGAGCCTGTCCCAAATCACTAAAACGCCGGCATAATTTCGGTCTATATACTGCGGATTACAAGCGTGATGCACCCTATGCCAGGCAGGAGTATTCAGCACCAGGCCCAAAATGCCCCAGTGTTTACCGGATTGAGTATGCACAAAAAACTGAAACGCCAGGTTAATAGCCACTACGGCAAGCACCAGTTGCACTTCAAAACCAAGCAGCACTAGCGGTAACCAGAATAACCACATACCGGAAATGGGATAAGTTAAAGACTGACGAAAAGCCGTACTGAAATTCATTAAACGTGAGCTGTGATGCGCCACATGAGAGGCCCATAACCAGCGTACTCTGTGCGAGCAGCGGTGAAACCAGTAGTACAAAAAATCCTGCGCGATAAAAACTAAAAACAAGTTCAGCACTGAAAACTCGATAGAAAACAAAGCAAACTGTGACAACCATAACATCAGTGGCAGCAGCACCAGCAAGGCAATAAAGTCGCCAGCCTGATGCAAAGCAGCTAAGCCAAAATTAGCTGCTGTATCACGCCACTGGTACAAGGCTTTGCCGCGTTTTTCGCTGTAAAGCCATTCAAAGGCAATAAAGATAAAAAACACCGGGCTGAGCAGCAACAAAATAAATTCAACTGGGATCACGTCATTACTCCCTGATTCACCGTTTTAAGCCAATTTTTTGTAGATTAAATCTGCGAAGAATGTATCACCTATCTGATAACCATTATGCTGACGTTCAACCAGGCGAAAACCACATTTTTCCAGCACACGGCCAGAAGCTATATTGCCTTCCGTCACCACAGCCTGCCACTGTTTTATGCCAAGGGTAGTTCCATACTCCAAAGTCGCTTTTAAAGCCACAGTCGCATACCCCTTACCAAAAAACTCTGGCAGAAACAGATAACCAACTTCAGCGATTACCCCTGTATCTGGCGTCAAATCCAATCCATGAAAACCACAAACACCAACTGCAGTGCCACTTTGCTTTGCCACAACAACTAAACAAAACCAATGCAAATCACCGGCTTGCCAGGGTTGTAATCGTTCTTCAAAACGCTGGCGGATTTGTTCATCAGCTAAAGGGTCTGCCACATACTGCAGCACCTGATCATGGCGGTGCAGTTCAAGAAATAACGGCCAGTCTGCTTCAGTCAGCAAACGTAGCATTAAACAGTCTGCATCCAGCGGTTTCATGGCTGCGCCTTTGCTTCAGGCAAAGTGCCTGGTGTTGGTTCATCATGCTGTTGATAATCCCATACGCCCTGCTCTTCCAGCACTACGTTGCCAGAGCTGCCTATCACTTGTAGCAAACCTGAGTCATGCACCAGATAACGAATACGGCCATTGTTGAACTGATAACCTAAAAAGCGACAAGGCGTCACACCATCAGCACAAAGGCTGTGCCAGGCAGAACCTTTTAACTCAATGCTGGCACCTGAAATTTTAGAGGTGCCTTTGTACAACACATTCTGACATTGCACTTCGCCTTCAGGGCAAAGCTCTTTAATTTCGACTTTGTAATTGGGAGTATCCAGTTGCTGGGCAGAGGTAAAAACAGAGGCAAGAAGCAGCAAAGGCAGGAGAATAAGTTTCATCGGTGAGATCCTGTAACCAGATTTTATAGAGGCAGAGTTTATCACTCCGCCTCTATAAAGTTACATACTAATACCGCCATCCACTTCTACGACACGTCCGGTAAAGAAGTCATTTTCAAAAATATACTTCGCTGTATGGGCAATTTCAGTGGCTTCGCCTAAACGACCCACAGGCTTCATCGCCACTAAACGATCACGGGCTTCTGGTTTCATTGCATCTGTCATAGCAGTGCGGATCACACCCGGCGCTATAGCACCCACACGAATACCGTAACGACCTAACTCACGCGCCCAGGTCACTGTCATAGCGACAACACCAGCTTTGGACGCTGCATAGTTGGTTTGCCCCATATTGCCTGAACGCGCCACGCTCGACATATTGATAATCACACCTTTACGGCCTGACTTCACCATCAAAGCCGCAGCTTCACGGCCACATAAAAATACGCCAGTTAAATTCACATCAATCACAGACTGAAACTGCTGATGCGACATTTTACTCACCAGTTCGCCGTCTTTAAATTTCAGCAATAAACCATCACGCAAAATACCAGCGTTGTTAATCAGGCCATCGATAGCACCAAAATCTGCTGCAATAGCAGCAAAGGTGTTTTCTACACTTTCTTCATTGGCGACGTTACAGACATAAGTACGCACAGTCACACCAGTGGCTGACAACTCATTTTGAGCAGCGGTCAGTTGCTCTGCATTCATATCCAGCAGGGCTAAATGCGCACCTTCAGCGGCTACCATACGAGCCATTTCTAAACCCAGCCCCTGAGCACCGCCTGTCACTACTATTGTTTTGTCTTTTAAATTCATTATCTTTTTACCTGCAAAAACCAGCTGATACCAAAAGTCTTAGTTCTTTTTGGCAAACATCTTAAAAATACCGGAGAAATCTTCTTTGCCGTGGCCCTGACGCTGATGCGCCACATAGAGGCTGCGGGCTAAGGTCCCCATAGGTGTACTGGACTGGCTGGATAAAGCTGTTTCTGTCGCCAGAGACAAATCTTTTGCCATTAGATCCACCATAAAGCCGCCCTGATAGCCATTGCTTGAAGGCACATTTGGCATCACATCAGGGCATGGATTATACAGCTCTAAAGTCCAGTTGCGGCCTGAGCTTTTCAGCATAATATCGGACAAAGTTTTTGGGTCCAGACCATTGTCTATGCCCATTTGCAGCGCCTCACTGGTGCCCACCATTAAAATAGACAACAGCATATTATTGCAAATTTTCGCTACCTGGCCAGCACCTACATCGCCAGCATGAAACAGGTTCTTCCCCATCACAGAGAGCACAGGTTCGGCCCGGTTAAAGTTTTGCTCTGAACCACCGACAATAAAGGTCAAAGTGCCCGCTTTAGCACCACCCACACCACCAGAAACAGGAGCGTCGATAAAGGCTATGCCCTGTTCTGCCAGTTCAGCGCCGACTTTGCGGGCTGTGGTGGCGTCAATAGTAGAACAATCAATGACTAAGGCGTCTTTGCCAATCACTGAAGCAATACCATTTTCGCCTGTGTACACCATAGCCACATGTTTACCAGCAGGAAGCATAGAGATCACAAAATCTGCCCCAGTGGCGGCTTCTGCAGCCGAAGTACAGGCCGTAGCGCCTTCTAAAGCTAATTGCTCTAAAGCAGCTTCGGACAAGTCAAAAGCCTGAACCTTAAAGCCTGCTTTTAATACGTTGCTGGCCATTGGGCCGCCCATATTGCCTAAACCAATAAATGCAACTGTACTCATATTAATGCTCCAATGAACCTAAATGTTGTAATGGATGTAAATCGGCAGCCCAGGGCGAATGAAACAGCTGATTAATCACATCAGCAGGCACGTCAGCTACTGTTTTGTACAGCCAGTCTGGCTTTTGATCTTTATCAATCAGCAGCGCCCGTACCCCTTCGCTAAACTCACCCAGTTTGCCACACTGCACACTTAAGCCCAGCTCGAGCCGGAACGAATCGGCCAGAATTTTGCTTTGGCCAAGCTCCAACAAGCGATACACAATATGAGCGGTAATAGGGCTACCGTACTGCAAAGAGGCTTTGGCTTTGGTCAGCCAGCTGTCTTCGTTTGGCATCGCCAGAATAAGCTCAACCGCCTGCTGCAATGAAGTAGCACGGCCTACAGCGCTGATAGAACTCTGGTGTAAACGTATTTGGCTTGGCGGCATCTGGCTGCGGCACATGTCTTCCATGCCTAATAATAAGTCGGTTAGCTTCTGATGATTCAGCGCTATGGTATTGCCCCATTTCACCTGGGTTAATTTATCCAGCAGCGCAGCTTTTTTATCATGAGTTAAAAAATGATCTGCTAAATCAATGAGTTTGGCGTCGGATGAATTGATGGATGCGCCCGTTAACCCCAAAAACAAGCCACAACCTTCCGGCATGCGGTTTAAAAACCAGCTGCCGCCTACATCAGGGTATAAACCTATCGCCATTTCCGGCATCGCAATACGGCTGCTGGCTGTGACTATACGGTGTGAAGCACCTGCCATCAGACCTAAACCGCCGCCCATGACGATGCCATTACCCCAGACCAGCACAGGCTTGTCGAAGGTATGGATTAAATAGTCCAGATTGTATTCTTTGGTAAAAAAATCTTCGACATAAGGCTGAAAAGTACCAGGCGCTGCTTTCATCGCCTGATATAAATCACGGATATCACCACCGGCGCAAAAGGCTTTATCACCAGCGCCCTGCAGTATCACCATCGCAATGTTGTTGTCGTTTTTCCATTGCTGCATTTGCGGCAACAAGAGTTCTACCATCGACAAACTCAGCGCATTTAAAGACTTCTCTGAGTTTAAAGTGGCTATGCCAATAATTTTACCGCCCACACTGACGATTTCTTCAAACAGCACCACATCCCGCTGTATAGCTTGATCAGTCACAGCTTGTTCTGTTTTTGTGTTTATTTCTGTCATAGTGCCTTATCCATTAATCCAGCTGGCTTTACGTTTTTGCAAAAACGCCTGCACCCCTTCCACCTGATCCTGAGTATCAAACAATTTCACAAACAGCTCACGCTCTAAAGGCAATGCTGTTTGCACTGGCGCACTGCGGCCCTTTTGGATCAGTTGTTTACAGGCAGCCACTGCGGGCGGGCTTTGCTCTGCCACTTTATCAGCCAGCAGTAACGCGGCTTCAAGCGCCATTCCTGTGCCGACCACTTCTTCGACTAAACCTATGTGTAAGGCTTTGTCTGCTGTTAACCGTTCACCACACAAAATCATACGTTTGGCCCAGCCTTCACCGACTAAGATCGCCAGATTCTGAGTGCCACCTGCGCAAGGTAATAAACCAACTTTAGCTTCTGGCAAGGCCATTTGCGCCTGAGTTTCAGCAATGCGGATATCACAAGCCAAAGCTACTTCCAGGCCTCCGCCCATGGCATAGCCATTAATAGCCGCGATGGACACACCACGAAAGGCCGTTAAGGTTTCAAAAGCTTCACCAAAAATAGCCGACATATCAGCAGCAACAGCTTTGTCACCTGAGGCAAACAAATTTAAGTCAGCACCGGCGGAGAAGAATTTTTCACCTTCGCCTGTAATCACTAAAGCATAAATATTTTTGTCCTGCTCCAGGGATTTCACAGCATCACGCAGTTGCGTCAAAGTGTCTTTGGTCCAGGTATTGGCAGGAGGATTTGCCATGGTAATTAAAGCGGTATGGCCGCGTTTTTCGAGTTTGAGTTGTGCCATAAAATCTCCTTTTTACCGGGCTTTTTATCAGCTTTTACCGGTTAGCTTTAATCTTTAAATAACACAAAGCAGGCCACACACCTGCTTTGCTCTGGGGCTGTACGTTTTACAAAATATCGCTGGCAGCTTCGTCCAGTAACCGACGACCTATAATCAGTCGCATAATCTCATTGGTGCCTTCCAAAATCTGGTGCACCCGCACATCACGGAAATGCCTTTCCAGCGGATATTCTTTGATATAGCCATAACCACCGTGGATTTGCAGCGCCTGATCACAAACCGCAAAACCCACATCTGTGGCAAAACGTTTGGCCATAGCGCAGTAGGCCGTTTTTTCCGGGTCGTCAGAGTCCAGTTTAAAAGCGGCTAAACGCACTAACTGACGGGCAGCTACCAGTTCTGTTGCCATATCTGCCAGTTTAAATTGCAAGGCCTGAAAAGCAGCCAGCGGTTTACCAAACTGCTGACGTTCCAGCATATAGTTACGGGCTGTGTTTAAGGCTTGTTGCGCTGTACCAATAGAGCAAGTGGCAATATTAATACGACCACCGTCTAAGCCTTTCATCGCAAAGCCAAAACCTTCACCTTCATTGCCGAGCAGGTAATGAGCCGGAATACGCACATTATCAAAAGTGATTAAACGGGTTGGCTGGGCATTCCAACCCATTTTTTCTTCCGCTTTGCCATAAATAACGCCTTGTGCGTCGGCAGGTACGATAAAAGCGGAGATGCCTTTAGGACCGGCTTCGCCGGTTCGGGCCATCACCACTAAAACTTCTGTTTCACCAGCGCCAGAGATAAACATCTTGGAGCCGTTCAGCACATAATGATCGCCGTCTTTTTTCGCGCTGGTACGCAAAGACGCTGCATCTGAGCCAGAACCTGGCTCAGTTAAACAATAAGAGGCCAGCTTTTCGCCTGTGACTAACTCCGGGCACCACTGTGCTTTGGCATCTTCAGTGCCCCAGGTTGCAATCATCCATGTCGCCATATTATGGATAGTCAACATGGCCGTTGTTGCGGTGCAGCCCATAGACAACTGTTCAAAAATAATGCTGGAGTCTAAACGGGATAAACCCATACCACCTTGATCTTCAGGCGTGTATAAAGAACAAAAACCCAGCTCACCGGCTTTTTGGATCACATCTTTTGGAAAATGGTGATCCCGATCCCAGGCTGCTGCATGTGGCGCCAGTTCCTGGTCAGCGAATTGTTTGGCGACCTCAACAAAGGCCTTTTGATCGTCTGTTAAATTAAAATTCATCACATCACCCTGCAATTAGCTACAGAACAGTGTCTATGCACTTTTTACGTTCCTGCTGATTTGTTGCTATACACGTTTTTACGCGTTTTTGTCTGGCTTGGTTGTTTGCCTAAAGGCTTTTTTACAGAAGCGTTCTGCTGTCACACAGAACGCTTTTACCCTGACGTTAATTAACGCAGGTTGATCGACATATTTGGGCCTGATACCGGAATCGAGTCATCAAACCAACGGGCTGTGATAGTTTTAGTTTCGGTATAAAAACGCACAGCTTGTTTACCGTAAGCATGTTGATCGCCATAGAACGAGCCTTTCCAGCCCGTGAAGGAGAAAAATGGCAGAGGCACAGGAATTGGAATATTAATACCGACCTGACCTACTTCAATTTCATGCTGATATTTACGAGCAGCTGCGCCGCTGGCGGTAAAAATAGAAGTACCGTTGCCGTATGGGCTGTTGTTCACAAGAGCTATAGCTTCTTCCAAAGAGGCAGCATTTACCGTTGCTAACACAGGGCCAAAGATCTCTTCTTTGTAAATCGTCATATCTGCAGTGACATCACTGAATACAGTAGGACCAACCCAGTTGCCGTTTGGATAACCTGCTACTTTGACATCTGAGCCATCCACTAAACAGGTTGCGCCTTCTACTTTGCCTTGCTCTATTAAAGACAAAATACGGGCCTTGGCCTGAGGGCTGATTTGTGGGCCGTAGGCCGCTTCCGGATCTGTGTACACACCTGGACGCACTTTGGCGATAGCAGCTGCTACTTCAGGGATCCACTGCTGCGACTCACCAACAAAAACAGCCACAGAGATGGCCATACAACGCTGACCTGCAGCACCTACTGAAGCACCAACTAAGGCATTGATCACCTGCTGTTTATTTGCATCCGGCATTACGACCATATGGTTTTTGGCACCGGCAAAAGCCTGCACACGTTTTAAATGATCAGTGCCTGTTTTGTAGATGTATTGGCCCACGTTTACCGAGCCGACAAAAGAGATCGCTTTGATGTCCGGGTGACGTAATAACACATCGACTTGTTCTTTATTGCCATGCACAACCTGTAGTACACCTTTAGGTGCACCAGCTAAAGCAAAGAGCTCAGCGATTTTATTCACTGTCATTGGATCTTGTTCAGACGGTTTTAAAATAAAGGTATTGCCACAGGCAATAGCCATTGGGAACATCCACAGCGGGATCATAGCCGGGAAGTTAAATGGCGTAATACCAGCACAGACGCCTAAAGGCTGAATGTAGCTGTAGGTGTCAATGCTGCGCGCTACGTTTTCAACAGTTTCGCCCATCATTAAGGATGGAATATTGGCGGCTTGTTCTACCACTTCAATACCACGCCAGACGTCGCCTTTGGCATCTTCCACTGTTTTGCCTAATTCACGGCAAATAATGTCAGCGATTTCCGCCTGGTGTTCTTTTAATAAATGTGCAAAACGCATCATTAAACGGGCACGTTCTGATACAGGCACTTCTTTCCAGCTTTTAAATGCTTCTTTGGCTGATGCTATAGCAAAAGCCATTTCTTCTGCGGTAGTGCAAGGCACCTGAGCTATCACGTCCTGAGTAGCTGGATCCGTCACCGGAATAAAGCGATCGGACTTGGACGGGACAAATTCACCGTTGATAAATAACTGAACCTGGTGGGCCATTAATGCGTCTCCCCTATTGCTGGTCATGTCTGTTTTAAACACAACCTTTGATTAAACCTGTTGATTTGAATATATTTTTTATTAAATTCTTTTAAGCAAAAGGCGCAGTTTCTACCGCGCCTTCTTATTTGTTACGGCAGCTCTACCGCTAAAGCCACTGCTTCACCACCGCCTATACATAAAGTCGCGATACCACGTTTTAAGCCACGCGCTTTTAAGGCGTGAATTAAAGTCACCAGAATACGGGCACCTGAAGCACCTATAGGATGACCTAAAGCACAAGCGCCACCGTTGACGTTTACTTTGTTCACATCCAGCTTCAGCTCTTTAATCGCCAGCATAGTCACCATGGCAAAAGCTTCGTTAATCTCCCACAAATCCACATCGGCAGTTGTCCAGCCTAAGCTGGCTAACAGCTTAGTCACAGCACCTACTGGTGCTACAGTGAACAGCTCTGGTTCTTGCGAATGCGTGGCGTGACCCACTACATGAGCCAATACGGTTTTGTTTTGCGCTTTGGCTTCGTCAGCACGCATCAGCACTAAAGCGGCAGCGCCATCAGAAATAGAACTGGAGTTGGCCGCAGTGATAGTGCCGTCTTTGGCAAAGGCAGGTCTTAAGGTAGGAATTTTGTCGACTTTGGCATTGCCTGGCTGTTCGTCTGTCGCAAAAGTCACATCGCCTTTACGAGTCTGGAAAATCACAGGGGTGATTTCTTCAACAAAGGCGCCGGAATGAATGGCGTGTTGAGCACGTGTGAGTGACAACACAGCAAATTCATCCATCTGAGTACGGCTAAAATCGTGCTCGTCGGCAGTTTTCTGAGCAAAACAGCCCATGGCTTTGCCATCGTAGGCGTTTTCCAGGCCATCCAGCATCATATGGTCTTTCACTTCGCCATGGCCCATACGCATACCGGCACGGGCTTTTGGCAGAATATAAGGCGCGTTAGACATAGATTCCATGCCACCTGCAACCACTACATCAGCAGAACCGGCACGCAACAGATCAGCAGCTAACATCACAGATTTTAAACCTGAACCACAGACTTTATTGATAGTGGTAGCACCGGCGGATAAAGGTAAACCCGCTTTTAACGTCGCCTGACGAGCTGGAGCCTGACCTAAACCCGCAGGTAACACACAACCCATAATCACTTCACTGACTCTGGCACCATCAATAGCAGCTTGTTCTAAGGCCGCTTTAATAGCTTGAGCGCCTAAATCTGTGCTGCTGACGTCAGCTAAGCCGCCTAAAAATCCACCCATTGCCGTTCTTTTGGCTGCCACTATGGCAATTTTTTCGTGCTGCGCCATGTTCATTTCTCCGTCGTTCAGAAGCATGATGAAAAAGTTGGGCCTGAGACTACACCAAATTTACGTTTACGCCAACGTCAACTAGCTAACACTATGGTCCTATACCGGACTAAAGGTTCAGAAAAATGCACGCTCTATAGCCCTTCTTTGGCACTTTAACTTTACAAAGGAGTAGAGCAATCAGCCTCCAGCCCTTATTGGACGCGAACACAGCTTTACCTTTACGTAAACTTCACTTATAGTTGTCGCCACTTTAGCACAAGGCCCAAATGACGACCCAAATGACTGCCAAAAAGACTGAAACAGACGATAAAACCTACAGCATCAGCGAGCTGGCAAAAGAGTTTGATATCACCACCCGTAGTATTCGTTTCTACGAAGATCAGGGCTTACTGACGCCTTTACGGCAGGGACAAACCCGTATTTACAGCCGCAGAGACAGGGTACGACTGAAATTAATTTTACGTGGTAAACGACTGGGTTTTAGTTTGTCAGAAACAGGCCAGTTATTTGAGCTGTACGATGCAGATAAAAGCAGCGTCACTCAACTGAGCACCATGCTGAAACTGATAGAACATAAAAAAGCTGAGCTGCACCAGCAGATGGATGACATCAAAGTGGTGCTGATGGAATTAGTGACAGTGGAAAAACGCTGCCGCGAAACCCTGGATCAGGCCAAGCACGTTAAAGAACCGAATTAACTAAAAACTAAATTAAACAAAATCAAATCAAACAGAACAAATAATCTGCAAACAGGGATCACTAGTCATGATAAGCACATACAAAACATTAAATTACGATCTGGGCGAA
The DNA here is from genome assembly GCF_031457405.1 of Rheinheimera soli. Lineage (GTDB taxonomy): Bacteria > Pseudomonadota > Gammaproteobacteria > Enterobacterales > Alteromonadaceae > Pararheinheimera > Pararheinheimera soli_A. Next base: position 96,447 of record NZ_JAVDWR010000011.1, read on the forward strand.
ACAGTCGACATGATCCGTGAACAGGTGAACAGCTTTGCCCGTGACGAAATTGCACCACGAGCAGCCCAAATAGACCATGACAACGAATTCCCCAATGACTTATGGCGTAAGTTTGGCGACCTGGGTTTATTAGGTATTACTGTCGATGAACAATACGGTGGCTCAGGGTTGGGTTACCTGGAACACATAGTGGCTATGGAAGAAATCAGCCGCGCTTCTGCCTCAGTGGCTTTATCTTACGGTGCGCATTCGAACTTATGTGTCAATCAGATTGCCCGTAACGGCAACGAAGCACAAAAACAAAAGTACCTGCCCAAATTATGCTCTGGTGAACATATTGGCGCTCTGGCGATGTCGGAGCCTAATGCAGGTTCAGATGTCGTCTCGATGAAATTACGCGCCGATAAACAAGGTGACCGTTATATTTTAAACGGCAACAAAATGTGGATCACCAACGGCCCTGACGCTCACACTTACGTCATTTACGCTAAAACCGACATCAATGCCGGTTCTAAAGGCATGACAGCTTTTATTGTTGAACGTGGTTTTAAAGGTTTTAGTCAGGCGCAAAAACTCGACAAACTGGGTATGCGTGGATCGAACACCTGTGAGCTGGTGTTTGAAGACTGTGAAGTACCGGAAGAAAACGTATTAGGCACTATAGGCACTGGCGCCCGCGTGCTGATGTCTGGTCTGGATTATGAGCGTGTGGTGTTATCCGGTGGTCCGCTTGGCATTATGCAAGCTTGTATGGACGTAGTAGTGCCTTATATCCACGACCGTAAGCAGTTTGGTCAGTCTATTGGTGAATTCCAGCTGGTACAGGGCAAAGTAGCGGATATGTACACCAAAATGAATGCAGCCCGCGCTTATGTCTACACTGTAGCCAAAGCCTGCGACCGCGGTGAAACCACCCGTAAAGATGCAGCCGGCGCTATTTTATACAGCGCAGAGCTGGCCACTCAAATGGCGTTAGATGCCATCCAGCTGTTAGGTGGTAATGGGTATATCAATGAATACCCTACAGGGCGTTTATTACGTGATGCCAAGCTGTACGAAATAGGTGCTGGCACTTCAGAGATTCGCCGCATGTTAATAGGCCGCGAGTTATTTAACGAATCGAACTAAGCGTTACCTATACAGACTCATAACCAATAAAGTAAGCCGGACTCCTGTCCGGCTTTTCCTAGACCCTGTAGCCAAAGGTGGTGAACGTGGCCAGACTGAATAGCAAAATTAATCCACGCAGTGACGAATTTATCCAGAACGCTCAGGCGATGCAGCTGCTGGTGGATGATTTAGAGCAAAAAGTACAACAGATCAAATTAGGCGGCGGTGAAGCTTTAATTGCCCGTCATACTTCGCGCGGCAAGCTGTTTGTCCGTGATCGTATTCAAAAACTGCTGGACCCTGGTTCACCCTTTTTGGAAGTAGGCCAATTTGCTGGCTGGCAGTGTTATGAAGACTATGTACCAGCAGCTGGTGTGGTCGCTGGTATTGGCCGGGTTAACGGTGTCGAGTGCATGATTGTAGCGAACGATGCGACAGTCAAAGGCGGCACTTATTACCCGCTGACCGTCAAAAAACACTTACGTGCTCAGGAAATTGCCGAAACCTGCATGTTGCCTTGTATTTATCTGGTTGACTCAGGCGGCGCTAACCTGCCCCGTCAGGACGATGTATTCCCCGACAAACTGCACTTTGGCCGTATCTTTTTTAATCAGGCACGTATGTCCGCCAAAGGTATTCCACAAATTGCGGTGGTGATGGGACTTTGTACTGCAGGTGGTGCTTATGTGCCGGCTATGGCCGATGAAAGTATTATTGTCAAAGATCAGGGCACTATCTTTTTAGCTGGCCCGCCACTGGTGAAAGCTGCTACAGGCGAAGAAGTAACAGCAGAAGAGTTAGGCGGCGCTGATGTGCACTGCAAAATCTCTGGCGTGGCCGACCATTACGCATTAAATGATGAACATGCACTGCAACTGGCGCGTAATGCCGTCAGTCGCCTGAATCATCAAAAACCAGTACAAGGTGATGTGCGCCCTGCCGAAGCACCACTTTATGATGCCAGCGAGCTGTACGGCATAGTCGGCACTGATCTGAAAAAGCCTTTTGATGTACGTGAAGTGATAGCCCGTATTGTTGATGCCTCTGACTTTGATGAATTTAAACAGTTTTATGGCGCGACTTTAGTTTGTGGTTTTGCCCGTATTTTTGGTCAGCCTATTGGCATAGTGGCCAACAACGGCATTCTGTTTTCTGAGTCGGCGCAAAAAGGCGCTCACTTTATTGAACTCTGTGCCCAGCGCAAAATTCCACTTTTATTCCTGCAAAACATCACCGGCTTTATGGTCGGGAAAAAATACGAAGCTGAAGGTATTGCCAAACACGGCGCCAAAATGGTGATGGCAGTGTCTTGTGCCAATGTGCCTAAATTTACTGTGTTAATAGGTGGCTCTTATGGCGCTGGTAACTACGGTATGTGTGGCCGTGCTTACGACCCCACCATGATGTGGATGTGGCCCAATGCCCGTATTTCTGTCATGGGTGGTGAGCAAGCCGCTGGTGTGATGGCAACTGTGACTAAAGATGCGTTGGCCCGTAAAGGCGAAAGCTTAACAGCCGAAGCTGAACAAGCTATACGTCAGCCTATTGTCGCCCAGTACGAACAACAAGGTCACCCGTATTACGCCAGTGCGCGTTTATGGGATGACGGCATTATTGACCCGGCACAAACCCGTATGGTGGTTGGCCTGGCACTGACTGCCGCACTGAATGCGCCTGTCGCCGAATCCAAATTTGGCGTGTTCCGCATGTAATGCAAGGAGTAAAGAATGCAAAACTATAAAACTATTACTACCTCATTAAACGCAGCCGGTGTTGCGGAACTCGTGCTGAACCGCGCCGAAGTGCATAACGCTTTTGACGACAGCATGATTGGCGAGCTGATTCATGCCTTAAAAAACCTGGCCGCTAACCCAGCTGTACGGGTGTTGTTGCTGAAATCCACTGGTAAAAACTTCAGTGCAGGTGCCGATCTGAACTGGATGCGCTCTATGGCTGAGAAAAACTACCAGCAGAATTTAGAAGATGCCGGCCAGTTAGCAGAGTTGATGCGCCAGTTGGATTGCTTCCCTGCCCCAACCATAGCTTTAGTACAAGGTGCAGCTTTTGGTGGTGCTTTGGGTTTAGTCTCCTGCTGCGACATAGCCCTTGCCGAACAAGGTGCCAGCTTTTGTTTAAGCGAAGTGAAAATTGGTTTAATACCAGCCGTGATCAGCCCCTACGTGATGCGCGCTATTGGCGAACGTGCCAGCCGCCGTTACTTCTTAACGGCTGAACGTTTTGATGCTGATACAGCCTTGAATTTAGGCTTAGTGCATCAGTTGGTAGAAGCTGGTGGCCTTGCAGATGCGGCAGAACATTTTGTTGGCATTTTGCTGAACAACAGCCCAGCAGCTTTGCGCTGCGCTAAAGAATTGATGGCCGCTGTGAATCATCAGCCTATTAATCAGCAGCTTATAGACAGCACTTCAGCCCGTATTGCCGCTATTCGGGTCTCAGCTGAAGGTCAGGAAGGCTTAACTTCCTTTTTACAAAAACGTACTCCGGCCTGGATCCGGTCAGAATAAGGAAAAACAGACTGATGTTTCGCAAAATTTTGATCGCCAACCGGGGCGAAATCGCCTGCCGTGTGATAGAAACAGCCCATAAACTGGGTATTCGTTGTGTGGCTGTGTATTCAGAAGCCGACGCCAATGCCCGTCATGTGCATATGGCCGATGAAGCTTTTTTATTAGGTCCGGCGCCAAGTAAAGAGTCCTATTTACGGGCTGATAAAATTCTGGAAATCGCCAAATTAAGTGGCGCCGAAGCTGTGCACCCTGGTTATGGCTTTTTATCAGAAAATGAAGGTTTTGCAGAGGCTTGTGCCAAAGCCGGTGTGGTTTTTATTGGCCCTCCTGTATCCGCCATAGCTGCTATGGGCAGCAAAAGTGCCGCCAAAGAGATTATGACCAAAGCCGGTGTGCCTTTAGTACCGGGTTACCATGGTGACAATCAGGACCCCGCCTTTTTACAGCAACAAGCTGATTTAGTGGGCTACCCGCTGCTACTAAAAGCCGCTTATGGCGGTGGTGGCAAAGGTATGCGTGTGGTCTGGAATAGCAGCGAATTTGCTGAAGCCCTGGCAGGTGCCAAACGTGAAGCCTTAAACGGCTTTGGCAATGACAAAGTGCTGATGGAACGCTACCTGACTAAACCCCGTCATGTTGAAATTCAGGTCTTTGCCGACAGTTTTGGTAATGCGGTGTATTTAGCGGAGCGCGACTGCTCTATTCAGCGCCGTCACCAAAAAGTGATTGAAGAAGCACCAGCACCAAATTTCAGCGCAGAGCAGCGCAAAGCTATGGGTGAAGCTGCAGTCAAAGCCGCTCAGGCTATTGCCTATCAGGGTGCTGGTACTGTTGAATTTTTATTTGATGAAGACGGCTCATTCTACTTTATGGAAATGAATACCCGTCTGCAGGTCGAACACCCGGTGACAGAAATGATCACAGGTCAGGATCTGGTGAAGTGGCAGTTATTAGTTGCCAGTGGCCAGCCTTTGCCTTTGACTCAGGACCAAATCACTATTGATGGCCATGCTATTGAAGTACGGGTTTATGCGGAAGATCCGGATCATGACTTCCTGCCTGCCACAGGTAAACTGACCTATTTACGCCAGCCAGAGCAAAGCCGTTATGTGCGGGTGGATACAGGTGTGGTGGAAAACGATGAGGTCTCGCCTTTTTACGATCCTATGATTGCCAAGCTGATTGTCTGGGATGAAAACCGCGATCGCGCCATAGCCCGTATGTTGCGTGCTTTGGATGATTACCGTATTGCTGGTGTGAAAAACAACCTGAATTTTTTAACCCGTTTAGTCGAACAACCTGCTTTTGCCAAAGCAGAGCTGGATACGCATTTTATTGAACGGCATAAAGAGTCCTTGTTTGCGCCAGGTCAGTCTGAAACCGAACAAGCCACTTTATTAGCTGCACTTTATTTGCTGCTGAAAGAACGTTCAGACACAACCAACGATCAAAGCCCATGGGCCTTGTGTTCAGGCTGGCGCTTAAATGAAGTCTCCACTGTGTCTTTCCCGCTGATTTACCAGGATGAAGCCCGTCTGGTCAGCATCAGCTCTGAAGGAAAAGCGCTCAGCTTAACCCAACAAGGAGTGATCACCCCTGCCACTGCCAGCTTACATGCCGATGAACTGCAGGCTAATTTAAATGGCCACAGAGTCAAAGTACGGGTTAGCCAGTATAAGGATACGGTGTCGGTTTTTATAAAACATCATCGATATGACTTTATTTACCAGACTCAAGTGCAGACCCAGGTCGACGACAGCGCAGCAGCTGGCAGCCTGACGGCACCAATGAACGGTACTATAGTCGCAGTGATGGTAGAAAAAGGTGCGGTCGTCAGTGCTGGCCAGACGCTTTTAGTGATGGAAGCGATGAAAATGGAATACAGCATCAAGGCGCCTAAAGATGGTGTGGTCAATCAGCTGTTTTATGCCGCTGGTGATTTAGTCAAAGACGGTGCTCAGTTGGTGGACTTTACGGCTGCGGAATAACGCAGCCCCTTTTAAGGAAAGATGCATGTCACTGATACTAAACCCAGAACATACAGCAGCTTTGCCAAAAGCCGTGCGACTTGTCGAAGTAGGTCCACGCGATGGTCTGCAAAATGAAAAAGCTGTATCGCTGGAGGCCAAAGTTGAGCTGGTGAACCGCCTTGCAGAAACTGGCTTGCGCACTATTGAAACCGGCGCTTTTGTCTCCCCTAAGTGGGTGCCGCAAATGGCCGATTCAGCCGCTGTGTTCGCACACATCAAACGTAAGACCGATGTCAGTTATGCGGCTCTTACGCCCAATCTGCAAGGTTATGAAGCAGCCAAAGCAGCAGGAGCTACTGAAGTGGCCGTATTTGGTGCTGCTTCAGAGGCTTTTACCCAAAAAAACATCAACTGCAGCATAGCTGAAAGCCTGGAGCGTTTTGTCCCTGTGATGGCGCGCGCTAAGCTGGATGGCATCAAGGTTCGGGGTTATGTCTCTTGTGTGGTCGGCTGCCCTTATCAGGGTGAGGTAACTCCTGCTGAAGTAGCCCGGGTTGCTAAAGCACTGCTGGAGATGGGCTGCTACGAAATATCATTAGGTGACACCATAGGCGTTGGCACTCCATCTAAAGTGAATGCCATGCTCGATGCTGTGCTGGCTGTAGTGCCGGTACAACAACTGGCTGTGCATTTTCACGACACTTATGGTCAGGCGTTAAGTAATATTTACGCGGCGCTGCAACGCGGAATTGCTGTAGTAGACAGTTCAGTCGCAGGTTTAGGCGGCTGTCCTTATGCTGCCGGAGCGTCAGGCAATGTTGCCACTGAAGAAGTGGTGTATTTACTGAACGGCCTTGGCATCCATAGCGGTGTTGATTTACAACAGCTGGCTTCAATTGGCTGGTTTATCAGCGAGCAGTTGGGCAAAGCGCCTAGTTCTAAAGTAGGATTGGCGCTGAAGGCCAAATGCCAGCAGAATTAATGATTGATAGCATCTTTTAAGGATACAAAATGGCAGGGTTTAATAAAGTTGTGACCAGCTACGAAGAAGCGCTGGCAGGCCTGACTGACGGTATGACAGTGATAGCCGGTGGTTTTGGTTTATGTGGTATTCCGGAAGGCCTGATTGCTCAGATCAAAAAAATGGGCACCCGTGATTTAACAGTGGTTTCCAACAACTGTGGGGTCGATGGTTTTGGTTTGGGTGTGCTGTTAGAAGAGCGCCAAATCAAAAAGATGGTCGCCTCTTATGTTGGCGAAAATGCCTTGTTTGAAAAGCAGCTGCTGTCTGGTGAACTCGAAGTTGTGTTAACACCTCAAGGCACGCTGGCTGAAAAAATCCGTGCTGGTGGCGCTGGTATTCCGGCCTTTTACACCGCAACAGGCTACGGCACTCCTGTAGCTGATGGCAAAGAAACCCGTGAAATTAATGGCCGCAACTATGTACTGGAAGAGTCCATCACAGGTGATTTTGCCATAGTTCGCGCCTGGAAAGCTGACCGTTATGGCAATCTGGTATTCCGCCATACCTCAATGAACTTCAACCCTATGGCTGCGACTGCAGGCAAAATTACTGTGGCTGAAGTGGAAGAAATTGTTGAGCCGGGTGAACTGGAGCCAAGCCAAATTCACACACCAGGTATTTATGTGCAACGTGTGATCAAAGCCAGCTTTGAAAAACGCATTGAACGTCGTATGGTCCGTCAGGCTTAAGGAGCACAGCAAATGGCATTATCACGTGAACAGGTCGCTATGCGGGTGGCTCAGGAATTACAGGACGGTTATTACGTCAATTTAGGTATTGGTATCCCTACATTAGTGGCGAACTATGTACCTGCCGGTATTGAAGTGATGCTGCAGTCGGAAAACGGTTTATTAGGTATGGGCCCCTACCCAACCGAAGCTGAATTAGATGCAGATATGATCAATGCCGGCAAAGAAACGGTGACAGCTATTAAAGGCGCGGCTATTTTCAGCTCAGCCGAAAGCTTTGCCATGATCCGTGGCGGCCATGTGGATTTAACAGTTCTGGGCGCTTTTGAAGTGGATCAAAACGGCAATATCGCCAGTTGGATGATCCCAGGCAAATTGGTCAAAGGCATGGGTGGTGCTATGGATTTGGTTGCAGGCGCACAAAACATTATTGTCACTATGACTCACGCTGACAAATACGGCAGCTCCAAGCTACTGGATAACTGTACTTTGCCTTTGACTGGCGTGAACTGTGTGAAAAAGATTGTAACGGATTTAGCTGTGCTGGAAATAAGAGACGGCGCCTTCCATTTACTGGAACGCGCGCCAGGCATCAGCGTAGAGGAAATTCAGCAAAAAACTGCGGGTAAGTTAGTTGTTTCGGGTGATATTCCGGAAATGCAGTTCTGATTTAAAACTAATGGTAGAGTCGGAGCCTAAGCTCCGGCTCTAACGAAATGCCTTGGCCTGTAAGCCTGCACCAGCATTATCCCTGTTAATATCGCCACTAATTAAGGCGATCGCATTTTTAGTGCTGACCACTGTCACTTTGTCGATATGACCAATCAACATTACAAAAGCTGTCTGCTGATTAGCTAACCTGTACCAACCTACTTTGTAATTAGGAAGGTTGATGGCGTTTACTGCAACTTCAGGTTTAAACTCACCCAGTTCTTCACAAACTACTACTGAAACTTTACTTTGTGCAGAGTGGATATCATCAATCTTCGTTTTATATAAACCCGCTTTCAGCTCCAGAGCGTTGTCAGTCATTAACAAAGTGTTATCACTGAACTTCAGACTCAGTAGTAAAAAACACAAAGTACAACAGCTGAAAACCCATAAGGATTGTCTTAACAAAAGGGGTTTAAAATACACCAGAGCTGATAAAACCAAAGCCGGAAGCAGCACACAAACAATAAAAAGCAGCGCATAAAGATGCCAGCCGATCTCAGATAAATACATTTAATTTACTTTCATCAATGAATTGGCCACATGATAATAGCACAAATCAAACTTTACCCGACTTATTTGTTAAACATTGTTAAATATTTAGTAGCTTTACTAGTCAGGCTGCCGATCCTTGCTGTTCTGCCGACACAGGACAACAGTGGATCTGAGGTTCAAACATAAATTTTTGCCGATATGCCTTAGGTGTCAGGCTGGTGTAATGCACAAATAACTTACGAAAAGATGAGATATCTTCGTAGCCTACCTGTTGCATAATTTCTTCTGCGGTCCACAAGGTATTTTCCAGCAAGGACTTTGCCCTCTCAATACGTAAACGCTGCAGATAAGCCATAGGCGTTTCGTCCAGATGTTGCTTAAACCGCCGGATCAAAGTACGGGGTGTCATGGCAAAAGTTTCAGCTAGTTGCTCCAGGCTAAGAGGTTCTGCAAGATGAGCCTGCAAGTACTGCTGAATTTCAGCCAACTTAGCGTCTTTATGTTGTGGTGCCAATTGCAGTGACAAATAGGGTAACTGTGAAGTCCGGTTAGGATCCGTCAACATAATCTTTGCCATTTGCTGAGCAAAAGCAGTGTCCATACAAAGTTCGACAAAACGCAGGCACAAGTTCAGGTAAGAGGTGGTAGCGCCGCCAGTTAAGATGCTTTGCTGCTGCACCACCAGTTGTTGCAGATCCAGTTTGACTTGCGGAAACATCTGGCGGAAATAGTCTTTAAAAAACCAGACAGAAGTGGATTGCAAACCGTCTAGCAAACCAGTGCCGGCCAAAGCAAAAGTACCATTGCAAAAAGCTCCCAGCCATTTGCCTTGCTGCAACATCAATTGCAATTTTGCTTTGTAAGGATGCAATTCCTGACTGACACGCAGCAGATCCTTTGAGTTGTACGCATAGAAACCCGGGATCAACAAAATATCAATTTGACTGAAATCTGCAGTTTCAACCTTAATGGTAAAAGGTCCATGCTGTAATTCTGCTTGTGGACCCATTAACACAGTGTCAAATAGCAGTTGATCACTGTGTTGTATCAGTTGCCAGTATTTATTACAAAAGGTAAAAAAATCAATCACCCCTGTCACACTGCTCATCACTACGTCTTGATTCACCCAAATGCCAATGCGTTTCATATTGTCACTTACCACCTCAATTACGTCATTAGTGACACTTTAGACCTGTTTAACCCCAGAGTAAAGTAGCAGCATCAATAACAGGAGGTGGTTATGTTTCAACTATCAAAACGCACAACAGTGTTGGCTTTATTGGCTCTGGTCTGGGCTATGGTGGTGGGGTTGGCATGGCAAATACAGCCGGATCCTTTGCTGCATCTGGTGCAAATTCCGATATTACTGGTGCTTACCTTAGGTTTGGCCAGCACCAGCCTGGATGATTAGCTTTTTGATGAGGCTTTGCGTTGCAATACAGTCAGCAAACTGGAGGTATCCCAACGACCGCCGCCCATCGCCTGAACCACAGAGTAAAACTGGTCGACTAAAGATGTCAGAGGCAAAGTAGCACCGTTGAGACGGGCTTCATTTAAGGTGATGGCTAAATCTTTACGCATCCAGTCAACGGCAAAACCAAAGTCGTATTTGCCTTGCAGCATAGTGGAACCACGGTTTTCCATTTGCCAGGACTGAGCTGCCCCTTTGCTGATGGTGTCCAAAACAGCCTGACCATCTAATCCGGCTTGCTGGGCAAAATGCATAGCCTCAGCCAGGCCTTGTACTACGCCGGCAATACAAATTTGATTGACCATTTTGGCCAGTTGACCGGAGCCTGCAGGCCCTAATAAACGGGCACTACGGGCGTATTTCATCAGCGTGGTTTCAGCTTTTGCAAACTCAGCGGCTTCCCCGCCCAGCATAATAGTCAGTAAGCCATTCTGAGCACCAGCCTGACCACCTGATACAGGTGCATCTAAAAAACCTATGCCTTTTGCTTTGCAGGCCAGAGCCAGTTCACGGGCTAAATCGGCTGAGGCTGTGGTGTGATCAATCAATAAAGAACCAGGCACCATAGAGGCTAAAACCCCCTGCTCACCATAGACGACAGAGCGCACATCATCATCGTTACCTACACATAACATCACCAGATCAGCACCTGTGGCCGCTTCTGCCGGAGTGGATGCACAAGTACCTCCATACTGCTGCACCCAATCCAGCGCCTTCTGCTTTGTTCTGTTATAGACACAAAGCTGCTCGCCTTTTTGCTGTAAATGCCCGGCCATAGGAAAGCCCATAACACCCAAACCAATAAAGGCTACTTTTTGTTGTGATAAATTTGACATAATTTTGACTTATTTCTGTGACAGACTTGAATGCCAAGAAGCTTACTAGAATCAGGGCCTCTGACGCAAAAGCATCAGACGAGTTGCAGAAAAGGACAGTTATGCCAAAGGTTCACCATTTTAAAGTGAAGGACAGTCAGGGCGAGGATGTTGATTTAGCCCAATACAGGGATAAAGTGGTGCTGATTGTCAACACGGCCAGTCAGTGTGGTTTTACCCCGCAGTATCAGGAGCTGGAAGCCTTATATCAGCAGTACAAGGATCGTGGCTTTGTTGTATTAGCCTTTCCCTGTAATCAATTTGGTGCCCAGGAGCCGGGGTCCAACGCAGAAATACAGCAATTTTGTCAGCTGAATTATGGTGTTAGTTTTCCGGTTTTTGGCAAAGTACAGGTCAATGGTCTGGATTCAGACCCTTTGTTTGAATATCTGAAAGATCAGGCCCGTGGTTTAATGAAAACCCGCGCTATTAAATGGAACTTCACTAAGTTTTTAGTCAATCGCGAGGGAGATGTTGTCAAACGTTATGCCCCACGCACTAAGCCTTCCAGCCTGCATCAGTCGGTTGAAGAAGTACTGAACAGCTGATGCTTTGATTAAAAACAATATAGACAGCGACTTTTTGCGTTACTCTGAGTTTCGGATCAATATGCAAGGAGCCTCAAAATGAAAGTCGCCGTCTTTAGCGCGAAAAAATACGATCAGACAAGTTTTGCTGATTGGGCAGACCCAAGCCTTGAGTTCAGCTTTTTTGATGGTCCACTGGATCCACAAAGCGCTAAATTAACCCAGGGTTATGCTGCCGTCTGTGTTTTTGTAAATGACGATCTGTCTGCACCAGTGCTTACTGAATTGAAAGCTGCGGGAGTGGGCATGATAGCCTTACGCTGCGCTGGTTTTAATAATGTCGATGTGGCTGCGGCCAAAGAGCTTGACCTGCGGGTTGCCCGCGTTCCCGCTTACTCACCTGAAGCTGTCGCAGAACACACAGTGGCGATGATCCTGTGTTTAAACCGTAAACTACATAAAGCTTACAACAGAGTGCGGGATGATAACTTTGCGCTTGATGGCTTATTGGGTTTTAATCTGCATGGTAAAACTGCAGGGCTGGTCGGTACAGGCCGTATAGGAGCGGCCACGGCTAAAATTCTGCTTGGATTTGGTATGGAGCTGCTCTGTTACGATATTCAGGTAAATGATGAACTGGTCAAAGCCGGTGTACGTTATGTGCCTTTGGAAGAGCTTTGGACAAAATCAGATCTGATCAGCCTGCATTGTCCGTTAAATCCTCAAACTCAGCATATGATCAACGCTGATAGCCTGGCACTGATGAAAGACGGTGTCATGTTGATCAACACCAGCAGAGGTGGCTTAATAGATACCAAAGCCGTGATTAAAGCGCTGAAGAGCCGCAAGATTGGTCATTTAGGTCTGGATGTCTATGAGCAGGAAGCCGATCTGTTTTTTCAGGATTTATCCGGACAACTGATAGAGGATGAAGTATTTAAACGTCTACTGACTTTCCCCAATGTATTGATCACCGGACACCAGGCGTTTTTCACGCAGGAAGCTTTACAGCAAATTTGTCAGGTTACCAGTGATAATCTGCTGGCTTTTAAGGCCAACAGATTAAGTGGCAACGAATTGTGATCAAGGGCGGGTTTGATGCCCGCCCCCAAATTATTGTTTTAATTGACGTTCAAAAAACGCAGTAATGGTTTTATGTAAATGGGTTTGCACCGGCTGACCAAACATAGAGTGCTTGCTGCCCGGGTAATCCATACTTTCAAATAATTTACCCTGTTGCTGTAATTCAGAGTACAACTTGGTACTGTGGGTAAAAAGCACGTTATCGTCTGCCATACCATGGTAAATCAGCAGGTTGCCCTGATAATCTTTCACATAAGGAAAAACTGAGCTTTGCTCGTAACCGTCTTTATTGCTTGCCGGATGACCTAAGTAACGTTCAGTGTAATGGGTGTCATACAAAGCCCAATCGGTCACAGGGGCACCTGCTACACCAGCTTTAAAATAATCCCCGGCTTTAAACATCGCCATAATAGCCATATAACCACCATAGCTATGGCCATAAATGCCAATACGCGTTGCATCGACATAAGGTAAAGTCCGCAGATACTCAACACCGGTCATTTGATCAACAAGCTCAATATCGGCCAGTTTTTTATAAATCGGGTCCTCAAAAGCTTTACCACGATTTTCTGAGCCTCTGTTATCCAACTGAAATACCACATAACCATTTTGTGCCAGATACTGGAAATACAGATCCCTGGCACTCCAGCTATTGGTTACACGCTGTGCACCTGGCCCAGCATAGACCCCTACTACAACAGGGTATTTTTTGCCCTTTTTAAGCTGTTTTGGTTCAAATATACGGTAATGTAAGGTCTGGCCATCTTTTGCTGTTAAGGTACCAAAACGCGGTTTAACCAAAGCATCTTTAAATGGAGCTAATGGATGAGAACCGCTGACATCATTGCTTTCCAGTACAGTCAGCACTTTGCCGTCCACAGTCTTAAGTTCAACTTTGGTTGGCTGTAGTACGCTGGAATAGCTGTCAATAAAACTTTGACCTGTTTCAGCCATAACCACTGCATGCGAAAAATCGGCCTGAGTTAAACGCTTAGCCTCGCCCCCTTTGACCGGTACTGAATACAGATGACTTTCGAGCGGTGTATCTTTGCGGCCAGAAAAATAAATCATGCCTTGCGTTTCGTTGATCGCTTCTATTTTATTAACAACCCAGTCACCCCGGGTCAACTGACGCACCAAAGTGCCATCCAGTTTATACAAATACAAATGTTTATAACCATCCCGCTCCGACGCCCAGACAAAATGTTGCTTATCTTTTAAGAAATGCAAATCGTCATTTAAGTTAAGCCAGGTTGAACTTTGTTCTTTTAACAGTACTTTGGTGTGGCCGGATGGCAATTCAACAGAACGCAATTCCAGTTGCTGTTGATCACGGCTTTGCCATTGATAGGTTAACAAAGAGGCTGTTTTACTCCAGTTCACCCGAGCCAGGTAAATATCCTGCTCTTTGCCTAAATCCAGCCACTGCACTTGAGGCTGTTCAATCGCCACAACGCCCAGCTTTACCTTCACATTGGCTGTGCCGGTAAAAGGATAGCGCTGATTAAAAAGCTTGATTTCGTCGGCATAAATTTCATTGCGCACGGCTTCAGCTACAGGCGATTCATCAATCTGGCTAAAGGCAATTTTACTGTCATCAGGTGCCCACCAATAACCTGTCATTCGCCCCATTTCTTCCTGAGCAACAAATTCAGCCATACCATTTTTTATCAGACCTTTGCCATCTGTGGTTAATTGGCTTTCTTTGCCTGATTTGAGGTCCAGTACAAAAATATTTTGCTCACGGATAAAAGATACATAGCGGCCTTTGGGCGATATTTGTGCATCGGTTTCAAAGGCTTCAGTGTTTGTTAACTTGCGGGCTTTTTGGCTGGCTAAATCGTAATAATACAAGTCGCCATTCAGCGGAAACAGCAAGGCGTTACCATCTTTGGACCAGCTATAGCTGATAATACCGCTGGCAAATAAGCGTAAACGCTCACGCCTGGCTTTTTCTTCATCTGACAGCAACTCAGGACCACTAAACAATTGATTTGAATCAACTAAAAGGCTGTGCTTACCTGTTTTTATCTGATATTGCCACAAATCCAGCCTGTTAGCGTCTGTTTCTTTGCCTTTGAGGTAAGTCACACGACTGCCATCAGGCGAAAAGCTTAAAGAACGAGGAGCAGTGCCGCTTAATGCGGGTTCAGCGAACAAACGTTCCAAAGGTAAGGTGGCATTTGCATAAGCTGTCGCTGAAAGTAGCAGTGTTGCTAAAGCAGCCGGAGTAAGAAGTTTTTTCACCAGTGAAGATCCTTGATTTAAATAACCACCCTATCTGAATCGACTTTGAGAAAAACAGCAAGTCGGATCCGACATTTTTCATTTATTTAGGTTCAAATTTTTCGTTAATTTTGCGAAAAAAAGCGATAAAAACCAGTGAAAGCACCAGCTTGGTGCGGCGACTTACCAAAATGGAGCGCTCAATTAACATGAAATCACGATAGACAAACAAAAGTTTTTCAAATATGGTCTGTACAGAGCTCGTAGAAAAAAAATGAGCCAACACAAAAATCCAGATGAGAAGGCAACATCCATGAAGAAAGAAATAACCCACTACCATCCAGTTGCTGCCGCTATAAAAATCGCTTTGTGCGGCAGTTTATTGTTCAGTACCTCATTAATAGCTCAGGAAACTTCTGAACCCGCTGCTGAGGCAAAAGCAGAAAATGCAGCAGTTGAAAAAATTGCGGTTATCGGTGCTCGTGGTGCGCCACGTTCTGTAGGTGATTCTGCTGTTCCTGTTGATGTTATAGGCGGCGAAGAATTTTCAAAAACCGGCACCAGCGATATGGTCAGTCTGATGACAGCAGCAGTGCCGTCTTTTAACGTCAGTGCTCAACCTATTAACGATGCCTCAACTCTGATCCGCCCTGCCAACTTACGCGGCTTACCACCAGACAGCACTTTAGTATTAGTTAATGGTAAAAGACGCCACCGTGCTGCTGTAATCACCTTTTTAGGCAGCGGTATTTCTGACGGCTCACAAGGCCCGGATATTTCTGTTATCCCTTCTATTGCTTTAAAACAAGTTGAAATTTTACGGGATGGCGCAGCAGCTCAATATGGTTCAGATGCTATTGCTGGTGTGATTAACTTCCGTTTAAAAGATGCCAATGAAGGCGGTTCTTTTGAAGTAAAAACCGGCCAGTTTTATGAAGGTGACGGCGACTTACGCCAGATTTCAGGCAATATTGGCCTGCCTTTTACCGATAATGGTTTTGCCAATATCAGTGGGGAATTTAAACAGGCTGATCCTACCAGCCGTTCGGTACAACGTGGTGATGCGGCCGCCTCAACAGCTGGAGGTAACCCCTTTATTGCAGATCCAGCTCAGGTATGGGGTTCACCTGAATTTAAAAGGGATGCGAAGTTATTTGCCAATATAGGCCTGGAAGTAGCCAAAGACCGTGAGTTTTATTTATTTACCAACTGGGCAGAACGTGATGTAGAAGGTGGATTTTATTATCGCCACCCTACTACCCGTACTGGAGTTTTCGGTGATGGCGACGGCAACATGTTGATTGGTAATCTGGATCAAACCCAAGGGGATTGCCCAACTATTGCAGCGTCTGACAATTATGCCGCGCTGAGCGCTCAGATAGGTGCTTTACCTGCTCATTGCTTCAGTTTTTTCTCAATGTTGCCGGGTGGTTTTACACCTAAATTTGGTGGTGTTATTACAGACACAGCTATAGCCTCAGGTGTAAAAGGTGAACTGGATTCAGGTTGGGCTTTTGATGCCAGTATGTCCATTGGCCGCAGCGAAGTAGAGTTTTATATCAAAAACACCCTGAATGCATCTTTAGGCGCTAATACTCCACGTGAATTTAGCCCTGGTAAGTATGTGCAGCTGGAAAAAGCAGCCAACTTAGATTTTAACAAACCTTTTGATGTAGATGCCTTACCTTACCCGTTAAACGTGGCAGGTGGTGTCGAATACCGTGATGAAACCTTTGAAATTTATGCCGGTGATGCCGCATCTTTTGAAGTAGGCCCCCTGGCTTCACAAGGTTTTGGTATAGGCTCAAATGGCTTCCCTGGTTTTAAACCAGAAGATGCCGGGTCATTCAATCGTTATAGCTATGCGGCTTATACCGAGTTAGGTGCTGAATTCAGTGATAATTTCCGCATGGACTTTGCGCTGCGCTTTGAAGACTTCGAAGATTTTGGTAATACCACTAATGGCAAAATCACAGCCCGTTATCAGGCCACTGATGAAATTGCTTTCCGTAGTGCTGTCAGCACGGGGTTCCGGGCTCCTACTGTAGGTCAGAGTAACGTACGTAACGTAACGACCAACTTTAGCCCTGCTGGCTTAGTGGATACAGCTACTTTACCTCCAACCCACCCTATATCCATTCAAAAAGGTGGTAAGCCATTAACTCCGGAGAAGTCGGAAAACTTCTCTGTAGGTACTGTGGTTGAAGTTGATGGCTGGTATGTCACTTTGGATTATTTCCTTATCAAAGTAGAAGACAGGATCAGTCAGACTTCGGCTTTGGAGTTAACCGCTGCAGATAAAGCAGCCCTGCTGGCTTTAGGTGTGAATGATGCCAGCAGCTTCACTGATGTAAAATATTTCACCAACGATTTTGATACTACAACACAAGGTCTGGACTTAGTTGCTAACTACAGTTTTGACCTGTGGAATGGTCGTACTGGTTTGGCTTTCGCTTACAACTGGACAGACACGACTGTAGATAGCCACTCTGCCAACATCAGTGATGCCAAAGTGGAGCAGCTGGAACGCGGTTTACCGCGGGTTCGTGGCAGCTTTACGGTTAACCAAAACTATGGTGATTGGAAAGGTTATGTGCGCCTGAATCATTTTGGTGCTTTCTATGAAGACCATTTGGACAGCGGTGTTTTAACCGAACCAGATGGTTTACCTATTGAAGTAGGTTCAGCTATTACGTTCGATGCGGAAGTCAGCTACAGTATCAACGACAGTTATGAAATCAGCGTTGGCGCTCAGAATTTGTTTGACGCTTACCCTGATGAGCATAAATGGCAAGGTGTAGCGGGTTCTAAATACCCAACTACTGCAGTGATGGGCATTAACGGTGGATTCTACTACGTCCGTCTGAACTATAGCTTCTGACAGAAGTGAATAAGCTAAAAAGCCCGGTTTGATACCGGGCTTTTTTATGTCCAAGGACGGACGGTATGTCGCAACTATCGGGGTGATAACGGTCTTTCGAAATGCCAACAATTTGGCATTTCGCCGTTATCACGCTTTCGCCTCTGGCGCAGGCCGGATGCTTGTTGCGACGATGTCCACCCATGATATTCAACATCCCCCCCTCCGATTTAGTCATTGCAGATCTGGTATGACCATGGCAAAGTGCATTCAGGTTTAGATACAAAAGACAAAAGATGGACTTAATTCCCTGGAGCTACGCTACACAACACGGTTTTACCTTAAGAGGATTTTACACTTGTCCCAGTGGCAAACCTGTGTTGCATATTTTGCATGGCAACGGTTACTGCAGCCGGATGTACCAACCCTTTTTAGCTCAGCTAGTTCCCTATTTTGATTTATTTTTATCCGACGCTCAGGGTCATGGCGATAGCGACCATGGCGGCGCTTTTATTGGCTGGAATCAAAGTGCAGATCTGGCTCTTGATGCCTGGCTGGCGCACAAAGACTTATTTGCTGATGCCCCCTGTTATGCTGTTGGACATAGTTTTGGGGGTGTATTAACAGCACTGATTAACAGTAAAACAACCAGTCCATTTGATGCAGTAGTTTTACTTGATCCGGTGTTGTTTACACCTGGGATGCTGACACTGATGCAAACTCTGGATTGGCTGGGCTTATACAAAAAAAATCCAATGGCTAAAAAGGCGCTTAACCGCCGCCAGCATTGGCCTGATAAAGATTCTGCTTATACCTACTTACACCAAAGAGGTATGTTTAAAAACTGGCAGGATGATGCGCTGGCAAGTTACATCGATCATGCCTTGTATCATAGTAATGACGGGCTGGAATTAAAATGCAAAGCTGAGCGTGAAGCCGAAATATTTGGCTCTTACCCAAAACAGCTCTGGTTTCAGTTAAAGCAGCCCTGTAGCCCTACTCTTCTGATTTATGGCAACAAAACCTACCCATTTGTCAGCAAGTCGGCAGAAAAATGGCGTAAATTAAATCATTCTGTTCAGCTGCATAAGCTAACTGGTGGTCATTGTTTTATGCAGGAAAATCCAAAAGAAAGCTCGGGGTTGATCCGGGACTTTCTGTTACCACAGCAAAAGAACGAAATATGACAATTTTTAATCAGTAATACCATTCGACTGTCTGCACAGTTGCTTTATAATGGCGCCAATTTTCTCCGGATCCAGATAAATATGAAACATAGTTTTATTGTAAGTGCTGTATTGCTGGCTTTGGCTGGTTGTAGCCAATTGCCTCAGCAGACGCCAGCTCCCATTAAGGAAGTCAGTGAACCTGTGGTCGCTGCAGAACCTGATTTAGTCGAAAATGAAGTCTTAAATGACAACATAGCTCAGGCACAAGCGACTGATTTTGGTCATATTTTTATCGACCGGGATATGAGTTTTACTGGCACTTTACCTTGTGAAGGCTGCCCGGGCATAAAATATCATGTAAATTTGTTCCAGGATGGCAAGTTTGAAGCCCGTCAGGAATTTATTGATCAGCATGAAGTAAATCTGGTGAAAGGCACCTGGTTACTGGAAGGCCGGGTGATCCATCTGATGTCTCAGCAGGCAAAAATTCCGTCGTTCCAGTTTGCCAGCAATAACAAAGTTGTATTATTGGATGAAGCTGGTAAACCTGTAGTGTCTAAAGATAACTATGAGTTGGTGCGCTCCAATGATTTTATTAAACTTGACACCAGTATGCAGATGCTAGGTATGTATCAGGTTATTGATAATAATGCTTTTTTCACCTCATGTAGCAATGGTGAAAAATCATCTGTTGCCATGACTCAGCATCATATCCCTATGCTGCGTAATTACCAGACAGACAAAAATCTGAACGGAAAAGCAGTCATTGCCACTATGGTTGCGCGCCAAAGCCCAAAAGAAGACAAGATGTTGTTTGTCGAAAAGTTTGAACAATTTTGGCCCGGAGCAACCTGCCCTGACAAATTGAATCTTGCCAAGGTACAAGGTATTGTCTGGCGGGTAGAGCGAGTGAAATATATCCAGGTACCACAACAATACAACTTACGTATGCTGTTTAATGATAATGCCAAACTCTATGGTTTTTCTGGCTGTAATGTCTTTAATGCAAGCTACAGTCAAAGTTCTAACTTATTGAAAGTAAACCCTTTAGTTAGCACTAAGAAGTACTGCGCTCAAAGTAATTACTATGAGTCAAACTTTACTCAGCACTTACAGATGGCGGATCGAATTGAATTAAATGGTGATAAGTTACAACTTTTCCATAACAACGAAGTTGTGGTTGAAATGAGACCTGCGCTTAATTAATATTCTGGTGCCTTTGTGATGTCATTGATGTCACAAAGGCTCAGTTTTATCAATATTCCCTTCTGTAACATCCCTTATCGCTTGCTGATTTCTGTCTGTATCTAGCCGTATCGCAAATTCACAATGGTCCTGCTGTAACCAGAATACCGTATTGATCAACCGTCTTTGTTGGCTCCACTGCCCTTTTCTGTAATTCAACCCTGCCCTTGCGCTTAACGTTAAGCTTGGATTACCACCCAGTATGGCGTTTAATAATCGGCTTAAAGCGATGAATACGTTGTTGCTGTAGGTGCGGAGCTGACTTGGCATGAGTTGGCCTTGGAGTTTTGTATTTATTTGGATTGGACTACTTTTGCATGAAAGTGTGTGGGAGGCAATCGTTGAAGAAATTGTTGTGTTAGTGAGCCTGTAGGGGCGTCCCTTGTGGGCGCCCGTTTGGAATGTGAAGAGCGGATTGGTGTTGAATTCGTGGGCGGTGAACTACATTATTGCGGGCATCCAGCCCTCCACCCTTCGGGCCGGCTGCGCCGTTCCAAACTGCTCCAGGCAGTTTGGTCGCATGGGGGATGCCGTACTCGAATGGCTCACCACTAAATTCGAAGTAAATAAAAAAGCCCGCTCACTGAGCGGGGTTCTGTATTTGGGAGCCTGGCGGTGAACTACTCTCGCATGGCATCTGCCACACTACCATCGTCGCGGCTGCGTTTCACTTCTGAGTTCGGAATGGAGTCAGGT
>NZ_JAVDWR010000012.1:0-102075 GCF_031457405.1 Rheinheimera soli
CCAGAAGGCATAGTGCTATTGGCTATCTCAGCCCAGAAAACTATGAATTAAAGAAAGTAGCTTAGTGGCGTGTCCAGTGTTGCCGGATCAGATCAGAATCCGCTTTCTGTATCTGACATTTGCTAACCCTCGCTCTACATATACGTAAAATTATTACGTGCCTTACGTAATTTTCCAGTGCATAAATTACGTTTAAGCTGTGTTTTCAGCTAAGGTTTTGAATTCATTTTGATTATTTTTTAAACAATTTCGTAACTAAAACTGTGCAAGAAAGCTTAATTTATCCAATAAAGGTGGGCGGTTTATCGTATCTACATAATCAAAAAAATCGACGCTCTGCTGCGCCATTTTGATCTTCACACGCTCTGCCAGCAAAGGCTGGTTCTTGCTGAAATCGTCATAGCCTAATAAAGTCAGCTTGCCTGAGTGGATATGAATTTTGATCAGGTCGATGTCGTCCAGCTCGCCGTATAGCTGCAAAGCAGAACCGGTATAAACACGCAGCAAAGGATTTAACTGCGTCATAAAAGATTTATGAAAAGTGATGCTGTGCAGCACACCGTCTTCATAATCCAATTTACTAGGTATGCTTTGATTCAGCTGCACACAAGCGGCTTCTATGGCCTGGGAGTTAGCAATATTAAACAGCATATCTTTCGCCTGAGTTTGCGCCACGCTGTAATTATCAAAAAACGCTTTAATATCCCGCTTTAAGCTATCAGGTTGTTTTGCATAACCTTTGTGTTTTTGAAACTGCGCCAGCGCAAAGTAAACCAATAAGTCTTCTTTACGCATTTGAGCTGCTTGTTCAAGCTCCTGGCTGTTATACCAATGGCTGACTAAGCGCAGGGCTTTTTTCGGAGAACCGATGAGGGCGATTAGCTCTTTGTAATGGGTAAATTCATCTTCTGCAGGTAAGCGGCCTAAACTGAGGCAAGATTTCCAAAAAGCTTCAAATAATGTTTCATGTTGAGTAAACAGCAATCGAGCCTGAGTTTCGGAGACTGGCTCTGGTGCTGTTAAATGTCGCCACTCGTAATGACGTTTTTGCCTGCTTTGTTGAAACTCTTGCTCTAGCTCTTTGTCACGAAACACATAAAAAACACCTGGGCTGATAGCAATGGCATTTTCATCTAAAGTGGTTTCGATAAAGCCTTTTAACTCACTTTGGTTGTAGTACTTTTGGAAGGTGTTTCGCGAGGTGATAACGCCATCTTTATAAGGCTGAAACTGCGCTATGTGGCTCTCATTCGCTAACATAGCTGAAACAACCAAGAGCTTTTGTGTCAGCTCCCAACTGCCAAGCAAGGCATCGATACGCTCGTCTTTATCTTCGATGACGTTAATCACAAAACCTATATTCACCACATCTGAGCTTACTTTATCTGCATCGGGCCTGAAGTTTGGATCCCAGCCTGATACGTCCAAGCCATGAGCCTCAAGCTCACGTAAATCATCACCCCGGCCACAACCGTAATCAAATACCGAGTAATCACCTTGCAAAAAGCCGTGCTTGGCCAGGGTTTTCATCGGGGCCGAGAGTTCATGGCGCACTAAGGCGGTTTTATGCCTGTCGATACTGTGCTCATCTGCCACTGTATTAACGGCCGAGCTTCGGAATAACCGGCCATCAACGACTTCATAACCATGCTTGGCAATAAGCCTTAGCCAACTGGCTTTAAAGCCTATCATTCGTGGATTGTCATACAGCCCTGCAGCCTCCCCTTCTTGAGTGATCTGGCAAAAGCTTTCGTAGTCAGGATGTTCGGCCAGAACAAAAAGCTCTTTTCGGTGCAGAATTGGCGGATTGTCATGCTCATCGTAACGCGTTAAACGATGCTGCAGTTTAGCTAAATCGACAGTGACACTTTGCTTCAGCACTGGGTAGGGATCGCTGTAAAAATCAGGGTAATGCAATAAAGACAAGCGAAAATCTGCTTTGGACAGTTTCACAATATTCCAGTCGCTGTCCGCTATTTTTAGGGCCGCAGCTACTACTTTAATAAACTTCGCCAGCAGTGGCGGCAAAACACTAAAAGCGTCTTTGTGTAAATACACAGCGTCGGGTAACTTTTTGCCTGCAGTGACTTGTTTTACCAATTTACTAAAGTCAGCTGCATTCATAGCTAAAGCTCTTTTGCTAAAGCTAAGGCGTTATCAGAAAAGGCTTTTTTACCGGGATAACGCCTGCCATTTTTATTCTGTTGCATCACTTGTAAATGCCGCATAGGTGTATCAGAAATACTCAAGTGGATAGGCCTGTTCCGGCCATAAAAGTACAACTTATCAAACGCCAGATGCTGACAAATAAACAACACCACTTCGTGCATTTTATCCTCAAAGCCAAGCACAAAAAAATCGCAAGCAGCACCGGGACGCAGACTGATAGTCTTACCTTTGCTATTCACTTCGCAGCAAGCGTGTTGATCCAACAAAGGTGCTGTGCTAACTGATGAATGGCGCTGAATATAACGATTTAACTCCGGACCAACAAAGCCATAGCTAATGGATATTTCACCTAAGTTTTCTTCGATTGGAAGTAATAAATTATTCACTAACAGCTCGAGATATCTGGCCGATTCAACTGAGGGAGTGTTACAACACTGCACCTGGCGCTTTTGTTGAAACCAGTGAACAAGCTGGTTATGTAAGGCTTGGGCTTTAGCATTCATCAGTCAGCCTTTTGCGGGCCGTTTGTGGCTGGTAACTGATATATAAAGCTGTTACCCACTTTTTTAAATACAAATTTGCCAGCCATACGCTGATGCATTAATTCACAGCCAGAAAGTTTTAGGGCTTTTTGCATTTCTTTGCTGGTTAGCCACAACTCGTCTGTTTTGTTGCTCTGATCTTTTTTGATGCTGCTATCGGATACCAATTTGCCCTCATGCTTAGTTGATTTATGTATTGCTTAACCATAGCTTGAATAGCTGAGTTCATAAACTACCCTTTGGAATAACCACAAACACAGTTATTTAAAAAACTCTGTACCCAGCATTTTTACCGCAAAGCCATGCAGCAGACCGATTCAGTTCACCCATACTTTCTGTTAAACTCTGCCCCGCCTTTTTTCAGCTACAGAAGAAGTGATGATGACTCTTGCAACTCAGGTCCTGGCGGTCAATGACGACTTGCCTATTCGTACAGATTTACCTGTTCATTCAGGCAAAGTTCGCAGTGTGTACTGGCTGACTGCCGCTGACAGCGAGCGGTTGATCCGGGAAAAAAATTACCCTGTAGCCCCAGACACGCCGCTGGCCATTATGGTGATCAGCGACCGCATCTCTGCTTTTGACTGCATCTGGCATGGCGAAAATGGCTTAAACGGTGTGCCTGGCAAAGGCGCTGCGTTAAACGCAATTTCCAATCACTGGTTTGCTTTGTTTAAACAACATGGCCTGGCCGATAGTCATATTCTGGATATTCCGCACCCGCTGGTGTGGATAGTGCAAAAAGCCCGTCCGCTGAAAATTGAAGCCATAGCCCGTCAGTACATTACTGGTTCTATGTGGCGCGCTTACAGCAAAGGCGAACGCGAATTCTGTGGCATTACCTTGCCTGAAGGCCTGCAAAAAGATCAAAAACTGCCGGAAATTTTAATTACTCCGTCTACCAAAGGTATTCTGACTGGCCTGGCCGGTGTGCCTGAAGCAGACGACGTAAACATTTCCCGCACCGATATTGAACGCCATAGTGCTGCCTTTGGTTTTGAACAGTTATCCGATATCAGCTTGTATGAAACCCTGTTAAAACAAGGTTTTGGCGTGATAAGCGACGCTTTAGCTGCGCTGGATCAGATGTTTGTTGATACCAAGTTTGAGTTTGGTTATGTCAAGGACGCACAAGGCCAAAGCAAACTGATTTATATGGACGAAGTGGGAACACCAGACAGCTCACGTATTTGGGATGGCGCCAGTTGGCGCAATGGCAGCATAGTGGAGCAGTCAAAAGAAGGCTTCCGTCAGTGGCTGTTAAGTAACTTCCCTGATCCGGATATTTTACTGAATAAAGACCGTATGCCAGAACGCGCAGCACTAGCCCGCGACAATGCTCTGCCTACGGAAGTAATGATGGATATTTCCCGCACTTACCTTGGCATAGCGGAAAAAGTAACAGGCCGTAAAATTGAATTAGCCACTAACCCTAAAGCAGAAATTATTGAGGTGTTGGGCCGCGACTATGGTTTGATAGCGGAATAAACTTCAAACTGCTTTTAATACAAAAGCTATATTGTATATGCCAGTCAAATGACTGGCATTGTTGTATCTGGAATAAAGAAAATCTTTCTACATTGTGGAGATACAACTTGATCCGCCAGGTAATTCCTGCAGACGCAGCAGCCATAGTGACTATTTATAACCACTATGTACTGAACACCTGCGTCACTTTTAAAGAGCAGGAAGTCACTAAAGAACAAATGGCTGGAAACAATACAGGGTTACAGGCATGAAAACAAAAGATGCAGACAGGCAGCTTCCGCTGTTTGAAACCGAAGAGTATTCTCCGACGGCAGTACCGGAGGCAGCACAGGATAACAGCTCCGAAAAGTCTGAGTCGCCCTTTAGCAAATACATCATCTATGTAGATGAGAGTGGCGATCACAGCTTGCAAAGTATTGATGAAAACTACCCTGTCTTCGTATTAGCTTTTTGCATTTTTCACAAAAGACATTACAGCGAAGCTATAGTCCCGGCACTGGAGAAGTTCAAATTTAACCACTTTGGCTATGATCAAGTCGTGTTACACGAAAACGAAATTCGTAAGGAAAAAGGGGCTTTTAATATTTTCCGTAGTAAAGAAGATAAAATTCAGTTCCTGAATGAGTTAACCCATATTATTGAATTTAGTAACTTTATCCTCATCAGCTGCACCATAGACAAACGGGCTTTGAAAAAACAAGCCGATTTAGAATCTAATCCTTATCATACAGCCCTTGGTTTCTGCATGGAGACTTTATACGAATTCCTTCTGGAAAAAGGCCAGCAACAGAAAAAGACTTTTATCGTCGTCGAATGCCGGGGAAATAAAGAAGACAGAGAGTTGGAGCTGGAATTCAGGCGTATTAGCGATGGCAATAACAGGCTTGGGATCCCACTTCCTTTTGAAGTACTGTTTGCAGATAAAAAAGCCATGTCGTCAGGTTTACAATTGGCAGATCTGGTCGCCTGACCTATAGGTCTGAAAACAGTAAGACCACAACAGGAAAACCGTGCTTTTGAAGTCTTAATGAAAAAATTCTACTGTGACGGAGGCAGGAGAAGACTGGGTCAGGATTTTGAGGGGATTGGCATGAAAATTTATCCAGGGCAAGAAAGCGAAAAGCCCCGATGAAACTCACCGAGGCTATAACGCCGACCGGGCACCCCCAATCCACTTGATAGTGAGTATAGTGACAGCACTATTTCATTTCAACTGTTAACACCATAATTAAGCAATTACCTGATGGATGCAGAATAAGCAACAAATCCAAAGCTAAACTGCCTGACACCACCAGTTTCCTAATCAGACATCATGAGTAACCAGCCTGATTGCTTTAAGTTGTTGCTCAATTGACAAAAATATCAGGGCTTTATATCCGACAACACTTTTTGCAACAGTGCTTGTGTCGACCAGTCCAGCTCGTTATGCGTTAAAGCCGGAGTGTAATACTGGCCATTGGCTCTGGGTCTGTTTACATAAACTTTGTTTGGAATAATCACCTTGCCAAGACCAGATGGCAGCGGCTCGAATCGGACGTCCATATAAGTGGAGTCGGCACTGCTGGGTGCGCCAGCCAGTTTAGTATTTTCAAACAAGCTAAATACATCTACAGCATCCAGACAGGCGCTGGCACATTGGCCCGGCATAATCACATACACAGGGACCTGCAGCGTTGGCAGCTCATGCGTTGTATCTGGCTGGACTGATGCTGCATCAGTTTCAGAGTCATTCCCTTCAATATAAAAAGCTTTGCCCGAGTCCAGCGACTTTTGCATGCCCAGCCCTACAGCCTGGATCCATGGCAACATGTCGGTTTGGCCCTGAGTTTTGAGTACATCGTATAAAGATTTTACGTAGTCTGTATTACCACGGGACGCAAACCACCAGACTTCAGTGTTGCTAAACAAGGCGTCACGCAGAGATCCAACCCGCTTTTTGCCCCATAAAGCACTGGCTACCTGAACACTCCAGTACGAGGACCCGCCCTGATTGTGGCGTAAATCCAGCACTATAGCCTTTGCCTGCAACAGCCGTGATCGCTGCTGTTCAAGGCTACTGAACAAGCTTTCATACAGCTTAATATCATCAGCTTCAGGACTAAAAGTAGGCATAGCAATCCAGGCTATATCCTGCTGCTGCCAACTTAAGCCAACAGCTAATTTGTCACCGTTATAAGCGGCCTGCACGTGCTGCATAGCCGACTCAGGCCGGGGCCGCCAGTCCAGTGTGATAGCAACAGCTTCAGCACCGGGTTTTACCAGTTGGCATTGCTTTAATGGCGGGTTAAATGGATTACCATCATCCAGCATCAGCCTGCCACCATAAGACCACCAGTGTCCTGGCTGGTCTGCTTGCCCTGCAAAAGCAAAAACTCTGTCTTTGATCAGGCTTTCCACTGGTTTACCGTCACAAGACAGCACTTGCATTCCGGCTGTGACACCAGCTTGCTCACTGTGATACACCCATAAGGCATCGCCACGCCAGACCGTATTAAAACCAGGCCAACGCCTGATACTTGGTACTGATTCGGGTAATCTGGCATAAGCTCCGGCATGACCGTCCTGCAAACTGGTGCTGAAACGATCAATCACTGCTTCATAGCCGTAGGCATCACTCACTTGTGTTGCCAATACCAGCGCATTGGTTTTGGCCTGCATCAACTGTTGTTGAAAACCAGGGTTTTGTGAGTCAGCCATGCCAGGATGATTTTCTGCCGTGATTTGATAAGCAGCTTCAATGTCCTGACGGGCAAGCTCTGCCCAACCCTGAGCCGTAGTGGGCAACAGCGGGGCTTGTTGTTCGCTGGCGAGCAGAACAGAAGGAAAAGCACACAACAAGGCCGCAACAGCCAACCTGGACACCTGAGTTTTAATAGCACAGCTCATAAGTTACCTTATTGTTAAATAAAGAAAAAAGATTAACTGAAGCACAGGAACAACTCAAGATTGACCTTTGAAACAAGAGTTTTATATCCAAAACAACAGCATATTTCCCACCTCTTCCCCCATAGCCGATTCGCTTTTTTTCCAGGCTCTGGGTAAGGTAGAAGCAAATTTGTAATTAAAGGAAATGATCAATGAAAACTTTGCTGCCCTTTTTGTTAAGCCTCACGCTGCCAATGCTAACCAGCCCTCTGGTGGTTGCTGCAGAAACTGTCGCCACCAAACCTGCCTTAGAAGCTTTATGGCAAACCGATGGCCTGCGTGTACCTGAGTCTGTGCTTTGGTATCAACAGCAAAACAATGGCAAAACCGACAGCCTGTTATTTGTCTCGGAAATTGATGGTAAAGGTAATGAAGCCGATGGCGTGGGTGGTATCGCCCTGTTAAATACCGACGGCAGTATTCGTGACAAAGACTGGTTGCGCGGTCTGAATGCGCCTAAAGGTTTGGCGGTGTATCAAGGCAAACTTTATATTGCTGACTTAACCGAGGTCGTAGTGGTAGATATAGCATCTGCCAAAATACTGAACAAAATCAAAGCGCCAGAAGCGGTATTTTTAAATGATGTCACAGTAGACCCTAAGGGCGTGGTCTATATTTCTGATACCCGTTTGAATCGTGTTTATAAGCTGGAACAAGACAAGATCAGTGTTTTTCTGGACAATGTAGAAGCGGCGAATGGTTTAACAGTAGTGGCTGAGCAGCTGTATATTGCAGCTGCTGATAAACTGCTGAAGGTCGATTTAGCCGACAACAACAAAACCGTCACACAACTTGCTAGTGGTTTTGCCGAACGCGCAGATGGCGTGGAAGCTGTTGGCAATGGCGATTTTATTGTCAGTTGCTGGGCGGGCCTGGTGTATTACGTCCATGCCGATGGCCGCATTAAAGAGCTGCTGGACACCAGAGCAGCCAAACTTAACACAGCAGATATTGGCTGGGATGCAGCAACTAAAACCTTGTATGTCCCGACCTTTTTTGGCAATTCAGTGCAGGCTTATAAGTTGGATCTGCAGTAAGTTTTAACTTCGCCCTTTAAAAAGCCAGTGCCAGCTATCCGACACTGGCTTTTAGCCCAACTGTACTCTGTTTCGCCCCATAGCTTTGGCCTGATACAACGCCTGATCGGCTCTCTTTAGCACTGAATCCTTATCATCACCCTGCTGGTATTCTGTCACACCAAAACTGATGGTGAATTGGGGCAAGCCTGGCTCTTCAAGACTGGCAATATGTTGTCTTAACATTTCCGCGAGTTGACATGCGGCTTCGGCTTTTTGTTGCGGCAGTAAAATGACAAACTCTTCCCCGCCTAAGCGAAACAACGAATCTGTTTTACGTAAGCGGCGACTGATATGCTCTGTTAAAGCCTGCAATACTTTGTCACCTGTGTGATGGCCACACTGATCGTTCACCTTTTTAAAGAAGTCCACATCCAGCATGGCAATACTGAACAGGCCACCACGTTCGGCAAGGCTCAGCTCCATACGCAGTTGTTCATCCCATTTATGGCGGTTAAAGGCACCTGTTAATTTATCCCGTGTCGCCAGCACCAGCAATTGCTGTTCTATTTCCTGCCTGTTACTGATTTCCAAAGAAAGGCGCTGCACCATCATTTTCAAATCATGTTCAAGTTCTGTCAGCTCGTCCTGATGATCTGGCTGATGAAATACCGGGCTGCTGATAGGTTCGCCCAGCTCTATGGACTGTTGCACGTTTTTAATTTCGGCCTGAATACGGCCAATACGGCGACGAAAAATTTGCAGTATATAAAATGTCAGATACAAGCCAATCACAAAAGCGCAAAAGCCAAGGCCTGTGTTCACCAGCATAAATTCATTTTGATGTTTGTCGGTATAACGGCTGGCTTCGAGCGTTAATTTTTCCATATGCCGCAGAATTGACATCATGCTTTGGTCTAAAAGGGTGGCCTCGTCTTCAAACTTTAGCCACTGTTGCTCTGTGGTATGCCCTTGTTGTAAGGCCGACATAAGGTACTGCTCAAAGCTGTCACTTTGCTGATGAAACTGTTGGATACTGACCAGAATTTGCTGATGCTCAGCCGCGGCAAAACGAACCTGATGTTGCTGCAAACTTTTGTTTAACACCAGCTCAGTTTTATCCAGCAGAGCTTTTAATGCCTCGCGTTGTGCGGCAAAAGCCTGTTCTGGCTTTAACTCAACTCTGGCTTGTTTTGGATTTAAACGAAATTGCTCAATAAATAAATGCTGCTTTAATTGCATCATTTCCAGCTCGCTGAGCATTGCAGTCAAAGGCACATCAATTTCTGCCACCTCATGCATTTCCGCACTGATCAGTTTAAGTTTGAAAATGGAGTAAAGAATAACAACAAATAAAAAGGACAGCAGAACCACCAGTAAACCACTGATTTTTCGCTGTAAAGAGGCATTAAACCATTGCTGCATAAAAGAACCTGTCAGAGCTGAGCATTTAGACGGCGATAAAACTGCCAGCCTGTTCGCATGATGCCAGTGAGCATCTGCTTATCTGCTGAACATCTTAACGACAAATTACTGATTTAGATAATGAAGTAAGCCCAGTTGCACAAGTTGCAGTCTGAATGTAGTCATTTCGTTCAGCTAAAAAATTCCACTAGTGGAAACTTAATGCATTAAGTTATCGATAGGTTTATTTATTGTTAATAAATAATGTACCGTGACAGGGAACACAACAACCGGAGGTTCTATGAACTTACTGCATCGTTCCATCAAAGTACTGTCTTGTGCCTTGTTATTGCCTTTGTCACTGTCTGTTGTTGGGCAAACTGAGCTCAACACCACACTGATGCTGACCAAAAAAACCGACAAAACCTACCTTAGCTGGTCAACAGAAGTTACAGCTGTGGCCCGACAGGAAATTTACCGCAGCACCAGCAGCCTGCTTGAACAGGCTGAACGTATTTCGGTATTAGACCCTTATCAACAAGTGGCGGAAGACAACAACTTTGACCCACATCAGGACTATTGGTATTGGTTAAAAGTAATTGACGCTGATGGTAAGGAACATCTGTCCAACTTATCTGCCACAGTACCTGCATTAAGCTATCAGCCCTTTGCCACTATAGCCAATGCCAGCCGTTGCAAAGCAGGAGCTACCTTTAGCAACGAAACCGTGGACTGTGGTGGTGTGACTGTAGGCAGCAGTTGTGCCAGCGATGCAGAAGGCCAGAAACCGGTGATCACCTTGAAAAACGCCAGTGTGAAAAACCTGCGTATTTCCGCCAGCGGTGGTGCAGATGGTATTCATTGCAGCAGTGGCAACTGCACTATTGAAAACGTAGTCTGGGAAGATATTTGTGAAGATGCCGCCACCAACAATGGTAAGACGATGACAGTCAAAGGTGGTTTAGCCTTTAACAGCGCCAATGGCCCGGGTGGCAAACCAGACAAAGTATTTCAGCACAATTCAAAAAACAGCACTACTGTACTGACAGGTAACTTCACCCTGACTGGCGAACACGGCAAATTATGGCGCTCTTGTGGTGACTGTACCGATAACGGTGGCCCACGTTATCTGACCATTTCAGGTGTGACCGTGAATGGAAAAATCGACAGCATTGCTGGTGTCAACAGTAACTACAAAGACGTGGCTACTATCCGCAATCTGAAAATTAAAGATTACAAAGCAGGCAAGCCACCTGTTTGTGAACACTACACCGGGGTGAAAAAAGGCCAGGGTAAATCTGTAAAAGATAAAGAATACTGGAACAGCGCCAGCTGTAATGTCAGCAAAACCGACGTAACCAAGCTGTAATTGATTTAAATTGAGGTCAGAACACAGTAGTTATGCCTAACCAATGTGTCCTGACCTCATTTTTATTTTAGGACTTTCTGAAATTCACCAGCCGGTATAAAGCAGGCAACACCAGCAAGGTAAGCAAAGTGGAGGTGATAATGCCGCCTATCACTACAGTAGCCAAAGGCCGCTGAATTTCTGCACCAGTGCCTGTGTTAAAGGCCATAGGGACAAAACCCAGGCTGGCAACAAGCGCTGTCATCAGTACTGGTCTTAACCTTGATAGAGCGCCTCGCTCCAGCGCGGCCAAAAGCTCCATACCCTGATCACGCAACTGACGGATAAAACTGATCAGCACTATGCCATTCAACACAGCTATACCTGATAAGGCAATAAAACCTACAGCAGCAGAGATAGACAGCGGCATATCACGCAGCAGCAACGCAAATACGCCGCCTGTCAGTGCCAGCGGCACACCACTGAATACAACTAAAGTATCCCGCACTGAGTTTAAAGCGCCATACAACAGGCCGATGATCAGCAGCAAAGTTAAAGGCACCACTATGCTTAAACGCTCTGTCGCCGATTGCAGTTGCTTAAAAGTACCGCCGTAATCCAACCAATAGCCATCTGGCAACTCTAAGGCATTCATGCGTTGCTGCACTTCGGCAATAAAACTGCCCAAGTCTCTGCCTGTGACATTGGCTGTCACCACCACATTACGTTTACCACTTTCCCTGTTAATTTGGTTCGGGCCTGTGATTTCTTTAATAGTGGCAATTTCACCCAAGGGCACATAAGGTAATTCAGCCGAGCCATTGAGGGGCAAAGTGACTGGAATACGGGCTAAGGCTGCGGGGTCTTGCCGCAGTTCTTCCGGCAACCTCAGCACTAATTTAAAGCGCTTGTCACCTTCGTACATCAATCCCACCTGACGGCCACCAATAGCGGTTTGGATCAGCTGCTGCATTTGCGCCACATCCATACCGACTAAAGCTAAGTGATCACGCTGAGGTTCTATGGAAAGCAAAGGCAAACCCGCCGCCTGTTCCATTCGTGCATCTTCAGCACCCGGCACTGCAGCAAGCACTGCAGCGACCTGCTCACCCACTTCGGCCAAAATATCCAGATCATCACCATAAACCCTTACCGCCACGTCGGTACGAACCCCTGCGATCAGCTCGTTAAAACGCATTTCTATTGGCTGGGTAAATTCGTATTTGTTGCCCGGAATTTGCTCTGCTAATTGCCGCAGTTCCTCTTCAAACTGCGCTTTGCTTTTATCCGGGTTCGGCCAGTCCTGCTGGTTTTTTAGAATGATAAAAGTATCGGCTACATTAGGTGGCATAGGATCTGTGGCGACTTCGGGTGTGCCAATTTTTGAGAATACTTTATCTACTTCAGGCAGAGTGGCTACTTCCGCCTCCAATTGCATTTGCATCAACACCGACTGGGTTAAGCTGGTGCCCGGAATACGTAAGGCATGCATGGCTATATCGCCTTCATCCAGTTGAGGCAAAAACTCTGAGCCCATTTTACTGGCTTGCCAAAGCGCAACAGACATCAGAAGCACAGCGGCAACAGATACCAACAGCGGCGTTCGAATAGACAGCACCAGCAAAGGTTGATAAGCCTTGCGAAGTGCCAGCATTAAGGCATTTTCTTTTTCCGAAATTTTGCCACTGACAAACAAGGCAATAGAGGCCGGAATAAAAGTAATGGCCAGAATTAAAGCGCCCAATAAAGCCGCTATAACGGTAAACGCCATAGGCTGGAACATTTTGCCTTCCACGCCACTTAAGGCAAAAATCGGCAGATACACCAACATAATAATAAAAACCCCAAACATGGCCGGCGTCATCACTTCTTTGGTGGCAGCTAATACCACAGCAGAACGCTCTTTTAAGTTCAGTAACCTGCCCTGTCGATGCTGAGCTAAACCCAGTTGGCGTAAGCAGTTTTCTACCACTATCACAGAGCCGTCGACTATCAGGCCAAAATCAATAGCCCCTAAGCTCATCAGGTTGCCACTCATTTTATTGGCCGCCATACCGCTGATAGCAAACAGCATACTCAGTGGGATCACAAGCGCTGTTAATAACGCCGCCCTGACATTGCCTAAAAACAAAAACAGGATCACCACTACCAGCACAGCACCTTCCAGCAGATTGGTATCTACTGTTTTGATGGTTTTATCCACCAGGGTAGTTCTGTTGTAATTGGCTTCAGCCAGCACACCTTGGGGCAAACGTAAGTTGATGTCCTGAAGACGGCTCGCCACTTGCTGCGATACGGTGCGGCTGTTTTGCCCCATCAGCATCATCACTGTGCCAAGCACTACTTCGTTGCCATCCTGAGTGGCAGCTCCGGTACGAAGTTGTTTGCCAATGGCCACCTCGGCGACATCTTTCACCCGAACCGGGCCGTCGTCTCGTTTGGCGATCACCAGTTGGCTGATATCCTCTAAGGACTTCAACTGGCCTGGTGAGCGGATCAACCATTGCTCACCATTGCGCTCTATATAACCAGCGCCAACATTGCTGTTGTTTTGCTCAAGAGCTGTCGCCAAATCATCCAAAGTCAGTTTAAAAGCCAGCAGTTTGATCAGATCAGGCGCCACCTGATATTCGCGGACATAACCGCCAATGGTATTAATTTCGGTGACACCCGGCACTTTGAGTAGCTGAGGCCGGATCACCCAGTCCTGAATAGTGCGCAAATCTTCTGGGTTATAGGCAGAGCCATCGGCTTTTTTGGCATCAGGTACCACTTTAACTGTGTAAGAGAAGATTTCGCCAAGGCCTGAAACTATGGGCCCCATTTCCGGATCTATATCGGCAGGCAGTTCGTTTCTGACATTTTGCAGCCGCTCCGACACTTGTTGTCTGGCCCAATAAATATCAGTACCTTCGGTAAAGACCACTGTGACTTGCGATAAACCATAACGGGATAAAGAACGGGTATATTCCAGCTGCGGCAAACCTGCCATAGCAGTTTCTATCGGGTAAGTAATACGCTGCTCGGTTTCCAGTGGTGAAAAACCTTCTGCAGCTGTATTAATTTGCACCTGCACATTGGTGATATCGGGCACTGCATCGACAGGTAAACGCGATGCTTGCCAAAGCCCTGCTGCAGCCAACAACAGCGTCAGCAGCATGACAAGCACTGGCCTTGCCAATGCTGTTTTTAATACAGTGTTTATCATCATAAGCTCCTAATGATCATGGCTGGCGCCAGACTTCATCAGGTCGGCTTTGAGGATAAAACTATGAGTTGTGGCGTACTGCACACCCAGTGGCACACCGGACAACACTTCCACTTGTGTATCGTCGGCACGGCCTAATTGCGGCATACGAATTTCAAAGTTGTCGCCATGGCGAATAAAAATCACGGTTTTGCCATTCCACTGTTGCAAAGCAGCTTTGTTGATCACTAAAGGCGCATCGATAGTAGCAACCGTGACGTCGGTTTTGACATGCATACCTGGCCGCCAGTGTCCGTCTGGGTTTGCCACTACACCACGGGCGCGGGCAATATGACCACCTGTCATTTGTGGCGCTATATAACTGATTTGGCTTAGTGCCGATTGATGACCATGTAAGTCTTTTACCAAAAAATCATCCCCCACTTTAAGTTGTTCTGTATCAGAGGGAAAAGCGGACATTTCGATATAAACAGAAGAAAAATCACTGATTTCCAGCAGCGGCTGTTCAGAGACTCTGCTGCCAACACTGACGTATTTGGCCGTCACTTCACCTGAAATTGGCGCATAAACAGAGTAACTTTTTAAGCTGGCCGGGTTTTGCACTGTTGCCACTAACTGGCCTTTCGTCACTTTATCGCCGACTTTCACCGTCAGTTGCTGCACCAAGCCAGCATAAGCAGCACCTGGCTGCACCTGCTGCTCTGGTATAGCGGCTACGACTCCGAATAAATGCAGCTGAGTACGGATTTGGCCCGCTTTTGTTTGCTGCAGCTCTATACCAGCTTTTTGAACAGAACGCTCGGACAACTGAATACGGCCTTCAAAGGAATCATAATGCCATTCATAGTTTTTGCCCTGATAACTGGCCTTTATTTCCACTTCAAAGGAATGAGGCTCACGAATGACTGTATCGCCAAGCCAATAATCCAGCTCAGGGCTAAAGTTGATGAGTTCTGCAGCTTCACCCAAGCGCTGTAAAGTGGCCTGTAGTTTTAGCTCTGTGGCTTTTATGGCTTTGCCGTTTTGATAAAGATATAAACGCAACTCGGGCTCAACTTCAGTTTCATAGATAGTGACTTCTATAGCGAAGTCATCCTGGGTCAGTAAAGGCCCGCCCTGTGGACCTTTGGCGGGTTCGGTTTCAGAATGTCCGTCTTGGTGATCTGCACTATGATCATCACCGTGAGCAGCAACCAAAGCAGTAAAACTAAGGCACACACTTAACAATAAAATGGTTAAAAAGCGGAAAAAATTCATTGAGAAAGCTCCTGCTGTAAAGGGAGAGTGGACCTGTTGCGCTGCTGAGTTAAGGCCTGTGGACCTTTTACCACCATAGGTAAACCGGTCAGGCGTTCCAGCTCTAACAGCTGCAGATGCAAAGCGTATTGCAGGTCAATGACGTTACGTTTGGCTGACAATATTTCCTGCTGCGCTGAGAGTAAGTCGGTCATATCAAAGATGCCTTGCTGATAACCGGCCGACATCTGCTCCAGTAGCTGTTGTGCCAGCGGGATCACGGCTTTTTGGTAATCAAGGATTTGCTCGCTTAGCTGAGTCAGTTGCAGATAAATACGCTCTGTTTGTAATTGCAACTGCTGCATAGTCTGTTGCTGCTGCAGCTTTGTTTGTTCAGCCAAAGCTTCACTGGCTAAAACAGCGCCACGATTGGGATTCTCCAGGCTAAGCGGCATACTGAGCTGCAGCACAAAGGCATTGTCGTTGCTTTGTTCATTACGGCGAATACCAGCCCCAAGGGTTAAATCAGCCTGACCTAAAGCTTTGGCTAACTGCAACTGACTATCCAGCACTCTGCTTTGCGTCAGCCACCACTGCAGCTCTGGCGCTTGCTGTAATTGCGTCAGTACATCCGCCAAAACAGGCAAAGTGGGAAGCAGGCTTAAATCACCTGATACAGTTTCAAAATCGGGCTGACTTGCCCAGTGACTGGCTAACAGACGCAGGTTCACCCGCTTTTCAGCCAACAGACTTTTATGCTCCATCCGGCTTTGCAGCACTTTCAGTTCCAGTCGGGTGACATCTGCATCTGTCACATTGCCCGCTTTAGCGCGCTGTTTAGCCACGTCAAGCATTTGCTGTTCAGTCGCCATTTTTTGCTCTGTCCACTGCAGCAAATCCTGCTGATGCAATAGCTGCAGAAAAGAGCGCATAGTGGCCGCCAGTGCATCCACTTTATCCAGTTGGTATTGCTGTTCAGTTAACTTGCTTTGCCACTGGGTCAGCTCAAGCCGCTTCTGGCGTTTATCACCCAGTTCAATCAATTGACTCAGGCTTAAGGTCAGTTCGGCATTTTTAAAGCCAGTGCTGTCGCCAGTACCAAGCACATCGGCCAGCTCCAGGTTCAGTTCGGGGTTAGGCCGCTGTCCGGCGCTGATAGCGGCGGCATCATGGATACGCTGCTGATAGGGATACAATTGCAAGCCAGGGCTTTGCACTAAAGTGCGTTTTAACGCTTCTTCAATAGTAAGTGTTGTCGCCTGGGCAGGCATAGCCCACAGCAACACTAAGGCCAGCAGCACAGAAGCCGCATAGCCGGAATTCATAGTCATAACTATGCTCCACTGGATCATTTAAATAAAAGTAAAAAACGGATGTTTAATCAGGAGATTTAAAGATTGGGTGGAGGCACTAAAGGGGTATAGCTGGTGGTGATCATCGCATATTGAGCTAAGCCTGATGCTTTGTGCACCACAGGGTCTGCAGATACAGAATAAAGTTCGGCTATATAGCAGGCAACATGAGCATGAGTGGGGTGATGGTTGTCGTTATGTTCTGCTTCGTGTCCTGCAGCATCTTCTGCGCTTTCTTGCATAGCGCAATGCTGATGTTCACTGTGACTGGAGTTGTCGAATAAAGAAAAAGGGTGATCCTCCTGCGGCAAATGCATAATAATGCTTTCACAAGCCGAAACGGCGTGATTCAGCATAATCAGCATCAGTACAAGCAGGCGGAGCATAGGTTTTGGCATAAAGCCCTCGATAAGAACTGCTCGCATCATAGCCTATAGTTCTTCACCAACTCAAGCTTACAGATAAGGTTCAAAGGCCTTTGAGTACAGCTCTACAAATTCACCTTGTTGGTTTTTAACAATAAACAAGGCGGCAATTTGCTGTTGATTAGCAAGTTCCATGGCTTTTTCCGGGCCCATCACCATAAAAGCTGTTGATAAGCCATCCGCTGTCATGCAGGACGGATGGATCACTGTAGAGGACAACATCATGTGGGTTACTGGCTTGCCGGTTTTAGGATCTATTAAGTGCGAATAACGCTGGTTGTTTTCTTCAAAGAAAATACGGTAGTCGCCTGAAGTAGCCACAGCATTGTCTTTAGGCCGGAGCAGACGTTGCAACACACGACCTTCAGCCACAGGTTTTTCCAGTCCTACAGTCCAGTCTTTGTTTGCCAGAGAGCTGCCTTTGACACGAATTTCACCACCAATTTCAGCCAGAAAGTTGCTGATGCCTTGCTGCTCCAACACTTCTGCCAGCAAATCAACACCATAACCTTTAGCTATAGTGGATAAGTCAACATAAAGCTCTGGCTTGGTTTTATACACTTTGCTGCCATCCAGCTGCAGATACTGTGCTCCAATTTGTGTTTTGGCCAGGGCTATGGCGGCATCATCCGGTACTTTTTCTGGTCTGTGCGTGGGGCCAAAACCCCATAAATTTACCAAAGGACCTACAGTAATATCCAGATAACCATCGGTCAGCTGCGCCAGCCGGATCCCTTCTGCAAATAACAGCCGCAGCATTTCTGAAGCTTCGCGTGGCTCTGTCGAATCACTGCTGTTCAATAAGGACAACTCAGAATCTTTGATATAAGTAGAGGCCACCTGATTCACCTCTTTTAATGCCAGATCAATCTGAGCCTGCACTTGCTGCTGATCCGGCATGCCAGGCTGGCTGATATAGGTGACATGGTAGGTCGTACCCATGGTTTTGCCTTCCAGCAACACTTTTTCACTGTCAGGTTGTGCACAAGCGGCTAAGGTCACTAAAACAACAAAAGCGAAAAAATGTTGTTTCAGCCCCAAAAAAGATGCGGTATTCAAATCGTTTTTCCTTCAGGGCAGCTCTGTGGTTATTATCCCACAGAGCACCTCGTCAAAGCTTTACACTTATCTGATCTAATGGCTTACCCATCGCCACAGTGCTGATTTATCGGTGCAACTGTCCTGCCCTTTCTGGCTGGTAAAGCAGTTGCAGTACTTGTATCGGTTGAATGTCGCCATCAGGCATAGGCCAGTGAATTTGATCGCCCTCACGTAACCCAAGCAAAGCAGAACCTACAGGAGCCAGCACTGAGACTTTATCACCTGCTGCATCCAGATCTTTTGGATACACCAGTGTCAGGCAAGGTTCTTCGCCTGTTTTCAGTAAACGTAGCCGCACAGTGGAATTCATAGTGACCACATCCTTTGGCATTTCTTCGGGTTCTACCACAGCACCTCGTTCCAGTTCTTGCTCCAGCGCTAAGCGGGCTGGATCTGTAGCTGGCAATCGGCTTAACAGCGCATCTAAACGATCCAGATCCAGACTGGATAACAGCAATTCAGGTAAGGCGGGGTCAGGTAAAGTTTGATTCATTCGTTTCTCCTGTACAGAGGGAGTGAAAGTGAAAGCAGGGGGTTGTTTGACTGACATCAGATCACACAACATAAAACGCAAAGTACGGCGAAACAGCTGAACTTCAGCCACTTGCCCCACATTTTTCCCCAATAAAGCCGCGCCTAAAGGGGATAACACCGAAATAAAACCTTGTTCTGGTTGTGCTTGCTGCGGGTAAACCAGAGTGATCCAGGATTCCGTCTGATCAGACAAATCCAGCAACCGCACCGAACAACCAGGCAGCATGCCGGTTTCGCTCAGTACTTTAGGTTTATGGTTCGCAACAGCGCCAAGTTGTTGCAACACGTGCTGTAGTTGCCAGGGCGGTAAAGGGTGAATAGCCGAACTTGCCATAAAAAATAGCGTTGAAACATCGGTTTTAGCCGATGTTTTTTTAGTAAAGATAGTCATTCCAGACTCCGGAATTTAAATAGTCCAAATCAGAGAGCGTAACGAACAGCCGACCCCGTCAAACGGAGCCGGCTTAGGAATGGAAGACGGTAAAAAAAGCGGCGTGATAAGACGGCGACTTTATTGCTGTTTTGAACAAAAGAACCTCCGTCTTGTTGAAATGGAAAAAGGAATTCGACTCTGGACACCATATCGCATTTGGCGACAGAACTCAAAGCCCCGGCTTGCTTTGCTGCTCTGTGCCCTGGCCCACAGATATGTGGTTAAAATCAGTCCATGCTCATAAATCAGCCCAATACACGGAGTACGACATGAGCTATTTCACCACCAAAGACAATACCCGGCTTTATTACAAAGACTGGGGCAGTGGCAGCACTGTGATTTTGATCCATGGCTGGCCTTTATCTTCCGACAGTTGGGAAGATCAGGCCATAGCGCTGGTCAATGCCGGCCACAGAGTCATTGCTTACGACAGACGTGGTTTTGGCCGGTCTTCACAGCCCTGGCATGGTTACGATTACAATACCCTGGCCGACGACTTAGCTGAACTGATCAACCACACGGCAGTCAATGATGTAGCCCTGGTTGGATTCTCAATGGGCGGTGGCGAAGTAGCACGTTATATGTCACGTTTTGAAGGCAAAAAAGTCACTAAAATTGCGCTGATTTCCTCCGTCTTACCTTTTCGTTTACTGACGCCGGACAATCCAAGCGGTACTGACGCTGCAACTTTTGAACAAACGGCTTTGGCATTAAAAACCGACAGGCCGCACTTTTACACTGCGTTTTTCCAGAAGTTTTTTGGCGTCACTATATTGTCCAATCCGGTCAGCTCTGCTTATTTAGACTGGATGCAAGGCATAGCTATGCAAGGCAGTTTACGTTCAGCCTTGCAGTGCCTGAACTCTTTTTCGTCCACTGACTTCAGGGCAGATTTAGAAGCAATACAGGTGCCTGTGTTAGTGATCCATGGCACTGAAGATGCCACAGTACCCATTCAAAGTTCGTCACGCTTAATCCGTAACTTTATTCCGGACGCAGAACTGATTGAATACGATGGCGCACCCCATGGCTTATTTGCCACAGAAAAAGACCGCTTAAGCCGGGATTTAATCCAGTTTTTAAAAGCGGACTCAGTTTAACAGTGGAGCAAAACTTCAGTCAGAGCTTGCGCTCTGACTCCTTGTTAAGGCAAAGCAGCAAAATCGATTTGTGGTACTGCGTTACTGACTGGCAATTGCCATGAAGTACCCACTACGGTGGTGTCGCTAAAGAATCCACAGTTTTGCAGCATAAAACCCTGCTCTGTTACACCGCCTTTGAAATCCAGTCGGTTGCCGCTGCCACCTGTACTGTCGACAGTAAAACTGGCGCTGCGGTTTTGTGTCCAGTTGCCTGCTGCATCAGCAAACCATTGGCTCGGGAAAAACACCTTACGGCCTGTATCTCCGGTTTCTGGGATAAAGTTTTCTAAAAAGGAATGCGGCCTTTCTATATTGCGCTGCGTATCAGGCCGGCTGAAACTGGCGATCAACTGCCATTGGCCGGACTCTGGCGGATAAAACCAGGCGCTGTAATGGGTGTGGTTGTCGTTTTGTGGTTCTGCTTTGAGCAGAAAACCATAGCGGGTGTCGGTTTGCCACAAATAACGCAGGAAACTCTGGCCGCCTGAACCTTCGTTACCAAACTCCCCTGTTTGTACTTGCGCGCCCTTACGCAGTAATTTCACCTGAAACTCTTGTGGAATACTGCTTGGGTCGTCTGTTTCATAAGGGCTCCAGACAGAAAACAACACACGCCGCTCTGTGGCAGAATTCACCTGAATACCAAAATAACCATCGGCAAAACCA
Source organism: Rheinheimera soli (assembly GCF_031457405.1). Lineage (GTDB taxonomy): Bacteria > Pseudomonadota > Gammaproteobacteria > Enterobacterales > Alteromonadaceae > Pararheinheimera > Pararheinheimera soli_A. The sequence continues at coordinate 20,990 of NZ_JAVDWR010000012.1, forward strand.
TTGGCCATAAAGTAGCTGCCTAAGGTGTCGCTGCCAGATGGAATTTCCATTTCACTGTAAAACCAGCGTGTTGTGCTGTTGTCAGGCAACTGATAATTTAAGTGCACCGAAGGCCCACGCCGCCCCCAATACACTTCATCTTTAATATAACTGGCGTTTGCTGCGGCTGAACCACCAAAATTCAGTTGAGTCAGTTCAGCAAAAGTCTGACCGTTACTGCTGACTCCCCGCAACAAAATTTTCTGATAACCAGTTTGAGTCACCTGAAAACGGCCAACCGCATGTTGCTTGCTGCTGGAGCCAGTTAAAGACACAGTCTGGCGTTGCTCATTTAAACTAACTTCCAGTTTAGATTCGCCTTGTGCCACCTGCCCTGTTAAAGCTAAATCCAGCTCTCCTGTTTGTGGTAAATACAAATACACCGCCAACACATCATCAGCATGTTGCCAGTTCGTTATTCCCTGATCTGTCACTATAGCACCCGTAGCTTGGGCGTCTCCTTCCACCCAGCTATTGGCTGCCAGACTTAACTGGTAAGGCAAAGGCTGCTGCTGTACAGGCTTCGCAGAAACAGCAGCTTGTTCCGCCGAACTGCCGCCACAAGCTGTTAAAAAAATAAGCCCCGGCAGGGCCATTAAATATCGCATCATAGGTTTATCCTTTACTGTTATCCGGCTTTTGTAGGGGCGCGGTTTATCCGCGCCCGCCTCTCGTTTCCATTGATTCCATCAGGATAAAGTTAGAAGCTGCCCCTGATACCCACAGCAAGCTGAGTACCAAAACGTTCCAGATAGTTGACCTGATCTTCACGTTTGACATAACCCCAGTAGCGGCTGTTGCTTAAGTTACTGGCCTCAGCAAAAACCGTCAGACCCTGCATAAAGTCATAACTGATGCTGGCATCCAGCTGACCATAATCCGCTATCCAGGAGGCTCCACCCCAATCTTCCGGATTAGTCACAAATTTAGAACGCCAGTTGTAAGCTAAACGGGCCTGTACGCCATATTGTTCATAATAAACCACAGCGTTGTAGGAGTTTTTCGACATGCCCTGAAACGGCAGCTCTTTGGCTTTTAGCGCAGGATCCTCGTAGTTACTGTCGACATAGGTGTAATTCAACTGGAAACCTAAACCGTTAAAAGGTTCTGGCAACCATTCCTGCAGTGATTGTTGCCAGGCCATTTCATAACCCTGCACTTTGGCGCCGTAATCACCGTTGACCGAAGTTGTGACCAGATAATCAGTGCCTGCAACGTTGGCGGCAAATTTGCCTTCAGTAACAAAAGACTTAATGTCTTTTATAAACACACCACCGCTTAAGGCACTACTTTCACCGTAATACCATTCCAGGGTCAGATCCGCCTGATTGGCTTCTTCAGGTTTTACACCGGGATTGCCCATAGCCAGAGTGGGCAAACCTTGTTCGCGTACTGTGAAGTTAGGTGCGGCCCAGGAGCGCAGATAATACAAAGCAGGACGACTTAACACTTCGGCGGCAGAAAAACGGAGTAATAATTCATCGGTTAAATTCAGCTTAAAGTTTAAGCTTGGCAAAATACTGTTGTAGCTGTCGTCGTAGCTGACAGGCAATACCTGACGCCAGTCGTTATTAATGGGTAAACCTGCACCATCCAGTTCTACTTTAGCTAAGTCATAGCCAAAGCCTATCGAAGTGACATCAGTTTTACTGCCCCTTAAACCCAGGTTCAACATCGAACTTAAACCAAAAATTTCCGGTTCCATCGTCAGTTGTACAAAGGCAGTAGTCACAGCTTCTTCCACTTCGTAGCTACCTGCCCTGTTTTGCACCGCCACTATGCTTTTATCAGCGGCTTCAGCATTTAAACCACGGTAATAAGCCAGCAGCTTGTCGTAATCAAAACTTGGCCATGTCTGTGGCGATGTGCTGGTTTCGCCATCAAGGAAGTTGTCAAAATTGGCTGGTACAAAGACATCAGCCGGAATACGGAACAGCTCAAATTCGCCTTTTTGGAATACCGTACTGTCATCAAAGGCATAACCGTCACGGGTTAAATAGAAACCACCCCGGCTGAACTGGCTGGGGTTGGCTGAGGCATACTGATTCTGACCTTTGTTTTGGTTCACATAAGTTAAACCAGCATCCACTTTAGTGATCAGTCCATCCTGTGGCGTATAGGTGCTGAGCAGTTTGAAGTCACCAATTTTGTCGCTCACACCAGTACCAGAGTTATAGCTGTAGTGTGCACCATAGTCCTGATTTGCGGTCAGGCCAGGGCTTATCACCACGTCTGGTAATTTGTTGTCTGAACTGTAATCAATGTCGATGGCGTCAACAAAACCCCGGGCCACAATAAAGCGATTATCACCGGCGTTTTGATCTTTGGCTTCTGAATAAGCTGCGTCCAGAGTAAAAGACCATTGTTCGTTGTACTGGTATTTTGTATTGAAACCTAACTGATAAGTGTCGGTTTTACGGGGAGAGCTGATATTCAGCAGCTCCACCATAGTATTTTCACCTGTCTGTCGCATTTTGACTACTCTGTCCATCTCGTCAAAAGTGGCGTCGCTAAAAAGTGGCGTGCCCGGAGTCCAGCTTTCGTCGTAGTTTACAAAACCAATCTGATACCTGTTGCCATCTGTGTTGTAGCGGGAAAAAAGGCTGTCGAAGTTAATATCCAACTGATCTGTAGGTTTCCACTGCAAAGCTAAAGTGGCACCTAAACGTTCACGCACATCCTGCGCATTAGCAAAGTACATATAGCTTGGGATCTTAGAGGCATAAGTTTCACCCGCATCTATAATACCGTTGCTATTGGTATCGACTGGTACCCCGGCACTGTCAACACCCCAGCCTTCATCTTCATCAAAAAAACCTGAGGCTGAATAGGTATCAGCCCGTAAGGTTTTCTTTGAATAGACAGCAGAAAACAAGGCACCGAAACTGTCATCTTCGTTTTTCTGGCCATAGATAAAAGACGCATGTGGATGTGTGTCCTGAGTGCGTGATTCATAAATACCTTTGGCGGATGCCGAAATAGTAGTGCCATCCATATCCAGTGGCTTGCGGGTTTCTATATCAATCACAGCACCAATGCCACCTTCGGGCAGCTGAGCTTCAGGGGATTTATACACCCTGAGCACACTGACCAGCTCTGAGGCTATGGTGTCGAAGTTAAAATCACGGCCAGCATATTCAGACGCCAGCTTGCGGCCATTTAAGGTAGTAATGTTGTAACCACCACCTAAACCACGCACCAGAATATTCTGACCTTCGCCGCCATTACGGGTAATGGTAATACCCGGAATACGCTGCAAGGCTTCAGCTAAGTTTTCATCCGGAAACTTACCTATGTCATCGGATACCACTAAATCCACCAGGCTGGTGGCGTTTTGTTTTTGAAACAAAGACTCTTTGATACTGCTGCGAATGCCAGACACCTGAATGACTTCAATGTCTTTCGCATTTTTTTCTGCCTGCACTGCTGCTGTAGTTTCTGCTGTTTCGGTTTGCTCTGCGGCAAGCTGCCAGCTAAATCCAGCTAAGGCGGCACTGATAGCCAGACTAAGCATGGCTGGTTTTGTTGTGATCCTGTTCATGTATTCCCCGCTCTGGTAATTTTTATAGTTTTCGTCAATTCACAAGTCAACGAAGATTGATTTAACTTGCGATTATTTACTTATAGCGCTAAAAAACATCAATGATCAACAACGAAGCACAAAAAAACTTTTATTTATTTTCTTTTCATGCCATGCTAGATTCAACTGAAAGCAGTCAGAGCGGCCTGAAACCAGTCAGAAGGCCAGATAAATCAAGGTCTTTCGCTAAAGCAGGTGCAAAGACACGCACTTTCGAAAGCTTTCGAAACTAAAAACGGCATGTTATGTTCAGCGCAACAAAAAGTGCATGAACAGGAAAATAAATGGACAACTTAAATACGATCGAACGGCAGCAAGAGATAGTCCGGCTAACACAGCAACTGGGCAAAGTGGCCGTCAGAGAACTGGCGGATCGTTTTGCTGTATCGGAAGTCACAATACGCAGTGATTTGGCGGTGCTGGATCAGAAAAAGTTACTGGTGCGTTCCCGTGGCGGAGCTTTGATTAACAGTGAGCTGAGCCGCGAGTTGTCGTTAAAAGAAAAACGTCATTGTTATTCGGCGTTAAAGCAACAATTGGGGGCAGCTGCGGCTGGCTTGATCCGTGATGGCGACAGAGTGATTTTAGATTCAGGCACCACCACTCAGCAGGTAGCAGCACATTTAGCTGACCATAAAGATCTGATTGTGATGACCAACGGCTTAAATATTGCGATGGAGCTGGCGCAAAAAGAAGAAGTGGAAGTGATGTTAACCGGCGGCTTGTTACGCAAAAAGTCGATGTCGTTTTACGGCAACGTGGCAGAAAAAAGCCTGCGGGATTACAACTTCAACAAACTGATTTTAGGGGTTGATGGTTTTGATTTAAAAGCAGGTTTAACCACCCACTTTGAAAAAGAAGCCAGCTTAAACCGGCTGATGTGTGACATAGCCAACGAAATTATTGTGGTGACGGATTCGTCCAAATTTGATCAACGCGCTTTTCATGTGATTTGCGGCAGCGCCAACATTCACAGCCTGGTGACCGACAGCGGAATACCAGAGCAGTATGCAGAACATTTAACAAAACAAGGTGTGCACCTACACATCATAGATAAAACGAACTTGTAGCTAAATTAAAAACGGGGAAGGAAAGAGTATGTCTGGATTTAATCGTCGTTCATTTTTAAAAGCATCTATGGCAACAGCAGCTTTAGGCGCTTTGGCGTCCTGCGCTCAGACAGGCAGCAGCACAGGCATTACCACCAAGCCAAAAGGCAAGTCGGTGATGGGTTTAGTGGTACCAAAAATGAACGAAGTACGGGTTGGCTTAATTGGTGTGGGTGAACGTGGTACTGGTTATGTAGACCACTTCAATAAAATTGAAGGCGCCCGTATTACTGCGATCTGTGATCCGGACTCTTTAGTACTGGACCGTGCCCGCAAAAAAATGGCGGATTATGGCAATACAGCAGCGACCTATTATGGCAATGGTGATTATGCCTACCGTGAACTATTAAACCGTCAGGACGTGGATATTGTGGTTATTTCCACCCCATGGAAATGGCACCACCCTATGGCCAAAGAAGCCATGCTGGCCGGTAAACATGCTTTTGTTGAAGTGCCTATGGCTTTAACTTTAGAAGAAATGTGGGATCTGGTCGACACGGCTGAAGCCACTCAGCTGAACTGCATGATGATGGAAAACGTCAACTATGGCCGTGATGAACTGATGGTACTGAATATGGTACGTCAGGGGTTGTTTGGCGACTTGCTGCACGCTGAAGCGGCTTATATTCACGAATTACGCTGGCAGATGAAAGAAATGGACCGTAAAACCGGTTCATGGCGCACTTTGTATCATACCCAGCTGAATGGCAATCTGTACCCCACTCATGGCTTAGGCCCTGTGGCTCAGTATATGAATATCAACAGAGGCGACCGCTTTGATTATTTAAGTTCGGTCAGCTCACCGGCTTTAGGCCGTGCCGCTTATGCCAAACGTGAATTCCCGGCCGATCACCCACGTAATCAACTGAAGTATATTCATGGCGACATCAATACCAGCGTGATTAAAACCGTTAAAGGCCGGAGCATTATGATCCAGCATGACACTACAACACCACGGCCTTACTCCCGCCATAACCTTATTCAGGGCACTAATGGTGTTTTTGCCGGTTTCCCTAACCGCATTGCATTAGAAAATGGCGGCAGCGCCAATCACAAAGGAAGCTTCCACGAGTGGGAAACCGATATGGACCCCTGGTATGACAAATACGATCACCCTTTGTGGGTGCGTATGGGCAAAGAAGCTGAACGCAACGGCGGCCATGGCGGCATGGACTTCTTAATGTGCTGGCGCATGATTTATTGCCTGCGTAACGGCGAAGCTTTGGATCAGGATGTATACGACGGTGCCGCCTGGTCAGCTGTATTGCCTTTGTCTGTGGCTTCGGTTTCCGATCGCAGCAACTCCAAAGACTTCCCTGACTTTACCCGTGGTGCATGGCAAAACGGTACACCACTTGGCATTGTAGGGAAAAGCTAAGCATGAGCGCCTTATCGCAAATTTTACAGCAGAATAAACAGGGATTGGGTAGTGGCATTTATTCGGTCTGTTCAGCTCAGTCTCTGGTATTAACCGCGGCCTTGCGCCGCGCCAAAGCAGACAATTCTGTGCTGTTGATTGAAGCCACCGCCAATCAGGTCAATCAGTTTGGTGGTTACACCGGTATGGTGCCTGCTGACTTTATCGCTTATGTCAGGCAACTGGCTGAAATCGAAGGGGTACAGCAACAGCAACTGATTTTTGGTGGTGATCATTTAGGCCCTGTGGTCTGGTGTAAAGAACCTGCAGAACAGGCCATGCTAAAAGCCGAACAGCTGATTGCCGTTTTTGTCGCAGCGGGTTTTAGCAAAATTCATTTAGACACCAGCATGGCCTGCGCTGACGACCCGGCTGCTTTATCCGATGAAGTGATAGCGACACGGGCCGCACGTTTATGCAAAGTAGCAGAGCAGCACCGTGCACCGGAACAATCGCTCTGTTATGTGATAGGCACTGAAGTACCGGCCCCTGGCGGCGTGACTGAACTGGAACATGAATTAGCCCCAACCCCGGTTCAGGCGGTGCAACATACGCTGAATACCCATAAAGCGGCTTTTACTGCGGCGGGCTTAGGTGATGATGTCTGGCAAAAAGTTATAGCTTTAGTGGTACAACCCGGCGTTGAGTTTGATAACAGCAAGGTGCATCTGTTTGATGTCCCTGCCAGTCAGGCCTTAAGTGCTTATATTCAGACCCAAGCTGGCCTGGTGTATGAAGCGCATTCCACTGATTATCAGTTGCCAGAACAGTTAAAAGCTTTAGTGCAGGGCCATTTTGCGATTTTGAAAGTAGGCCCGGGCCTGACCTTTGCACTGCGGGAAGCTTTATTTGCTCTAAGTTTTATTGAAGATGAATTGGTAGCTCCGGAACAAAGCTCGCAGCTTCGGACCCGTTGCAAAGCTCTGATGCAAAACAATACCGGATACTGGCAAAAGTTCTACACTGACTCATCGCAGCAATGGCAGTTGCTGTACAGCTTTAGCGATCGCATTCGGTATTATTGGCCTGAAACTGAATTACAGCGGGCCATCGACACCTTGTTCAGTAATTTGTCAGCCCCCTTGCCTTTGCCACTGCTTAGCCAGTTTTTACCTGCCTCTTATCAGGCTGTATTAACAGGCACAGTAGCCAACAAGGTGGAAGATTTAGTGATCCACCATATTGATCAGGTACTGGCCAGCTACGCCAACGCCTGTGCTTTAGCTGCGACAACCAGGAGTATTTAATGTCAACGCAGAATTTATTTTTACAGCTTAGCAGTACTGAGCTGGAGCAAGCCGGTGGCTACTGGACTGCCCGTGAAATTCAGCAGCAACCCGATTTATGGCGGCAGGTAAAACTGCAGCACCAGCAAAAGCAGACGGAGTTACAGGATTTTCTGAAGCCTCTGCTCGCCAAAGCTGACTTACGTATTATCTTAACTGGCGCTGGCACTTCGGCTTATATAGGTGCGGCTTTGGCAGCCTTTGTGCAACAGCAACTGCCTTTTGCCACGCAAAAAGTAGAAGCCATCAGCACCACAGATTTAGTAAGCCACCCGTCTTTGTATTTAGATGCCCGACTGCCAACTTTACTGGTGTCTTATGGACGTTCCGGCAATAGCCCTGAAAGTGTGGCTGCTGTAGAGCTGGCCGATCAGTTAGTGCCTGCTGTGCAACATCTGATGATCACCTGTAATGCAGAAGGCAAACTAGCTTCCTACGCCAAACGCCACAGTATCCGCAGTGCGGTGTATCAGTTGCCTGAACAAAGTCATGATCAGAGTTTTGCTATGACCAGCAGTTTCAGCTCTATGTATCTGGCTACTTTATTGACATTTGCTACAGACACTACAGCGTTTGAACAGGCATGCTCGCTGGCAGCACAGCTACTGCAGTATAAATTGCCGGAGATTAAAGCTCAGGCAGAACAACCTTGCCAGCGTATGGTGTTTTTAGGCAGTGGCCCGCTGAAAGCTATAGCTCAGGAAGCCGCGCTGAAGTATCTGGAACTCACTGCAGGCCAGGTGATCAGCAGTTTTGAAAGCCCGCTGGGGTTTCGCCATGGCCCTAAATCATTGATTAACAAAGAGACCCAGATCTTGTTGCTGCAAAGCTCAGATCCTTACAGCAGTTTGTACGATCAGGATCTGCTGGCCGAACTGCAACGGGATAATCTGGCGCTCGACAGTGCCCTGTTGTCCGAAGCCCAACTGGGCAGCAGCACTTCCAGCCCACTGCCTGATGTCTGGCTGACTTTGCCTTTTATTGTCTGGTGCCAGACTCTGGCTTTTTACAAAGCCCTGCAATTAAAAGTGTCCCCTGATAATCCTTGCCCTGGCGGTCAGGTGAATCGTGTGGTGCAAGGTGTCACCTTATATCCTTTTAAAGGCTAAGCCATGTGGTACGGACTGGATATAGGCGGCACTAAAATAGAACTGGCAGTGCTGGATGCAAAGTTTGAATTGCAGCACAGCTGGCGGGTGCCCACCCCTCAACAAAGCTACGATGAGTTTTTGCAGACTGTATTACAGCAAATTCAAAAGGCCGATGCTTTGTGCCAAAGCCCCGGCACTTTGGGTATAGCCCTGCCCGGCGTGATCCGAAGCAATGGCACAGTGTTATCCAGCAACGTGCCTTGTTTGACGAACAAAACAGTGGCCAAAGACTTAACTGCTTTGTTGCAACGCCCTGTTGCTATAGGCAACGATTGCCGCTGCTTTGCCTTATCCGAAGCTGTGCTGGGCGCGGGCCAACAACAGTCTAAAGTGCTGGGTTTTATCCTCGGCACTGGTGCTGGTGGTGGTTTTTGCCTGAACGGCAAACTCTATCAGGGTGCCCAGCGTTTAGCAGGTGAATACGGTCATCAGGGCTTAGCTGCGGCTGTAGTACAGCAGTTTAATTTGCCGCTCTTTAGCTGTGGTTGTGGCTTAACTGGCTGTAACGAACCTTATATCTCGGGCACAGGTTTGGCGCGTTTGTATCAGTATTTTAGTGGCCAGAAGGCCGACACTTACCAGTGGTTAGCCGATTACCGCGCCGAAAGACCCGCAGCCATTCTTACCTTCGAGGCTTATATCAGCGCTTTAGGTTCTGTAATGGCCAATCAGGTACTGAGTTTAAACCCGGATCTGATTGTGCTGGGTGGTGGTTTATCCGATATCCCTGAAATTATTGCCGCTTTACCAAAAGCGACAGCTGCACATTTATTTGCCGGAGCTGCAGTGCCAGAGTTTAAAAAAGCTCAGTGGGGCGCCGCCAGTGGCGTACGTGGCGCTGCTTTATTAGGCAAAGCTTTAACCAAAGGACAAAGCTATGAAGTCTGAGCCTTTTTATCTGCACGCCCACTGCACTTTGATTGAAGGTCGCTGGCAACAGCAGCAGTACCTGCTGATCGCCGATGGCGTGATCCAACAAATAAGCAGCACTGCAGAAGCTGGTGTGACTGTGCTGGAACTGCCTGACGGTATGTTGTTACCAGGTTTTATTGATACCCAGGTCAATGGCGGCGGTGGCATTTTGTTTAACCAGCAGCCTACTGTTGAGGCTTTGCGCCTGATGATGGCAGCACACCGGGCTTTTGGCACCACAGCTATGTTGCCCACTGTGATCACGGACCATATCCATAGCATGCGACAAGCCGCAGATGCGGTGGCTGCCGCTTTAGCCCGTGCCGAACCCGGTATTATTGGCATTCACTTTGAAGGGCCGCATTTGTCTTTGGCGAAAAGAGGTTGTCACCCGACCCAACATTTACGCTCTTTATCTGCGGCTGAACTGGAGTTGTATCAGCGCACAGATTTAGGTGTGCGCATGCTGACCATAGCACCTGAAGCTGTCAGCCCGGAGCAAATTCGTCGCCTTAGTGATGCTGGCGTGATCGTCTGTTTAGGTCATTCCAATGCGAATAGCGATACAGTGCTGGCCGCTTTGGACGCCGGGGCTACAGGCTTTACCCATTTGTACAACGGCATGTCAGGTTTAACCTCTCGTGAGCCAGGTATGGTGGGCACAGCCCTTGCCGATCCACGCACCTTTTGCGGCATTATTCTGGACGGTGAGCATGTGCATCCTTTATCAGCACGGCTGGCTTATCAGGCCAAAGGCGCAGAACGTTTAGTATTGGTGACAGATGCCATGTCACCTGTAGGGACTGATCAAAAAGAGTTCGAGTTTTTTGACGGCAAAGTCACACGCCAGGGTTTAAAACTAACCAATGCCGAAGGCTCTTTAGCAGGTTCAGTGCTGGATATGGCCAGTGCTGTGCGTTATGCCAAAGAACAACTGCAACTGGATTTAGCCACTGCCATTCAAATGGCAACAGCCACAGCTGCTGATTTTATTGGTCAAAGCAAAGTCAGAGGCCAAATCCGGCCCGGCGCTCAAGCCGATTTAATCTGGATGAATAACAAGTATCAAATCCAACAAAGCTGGATAGCAGGCAAAACAGCCTGACCGGCATATAACAATAAAACTATCCATAACAACGGGGAAATTTATGAGCAACCTTAGCGCTGTGTCACAGACGCGGCATAGCAGCCTATTGCCTATGATCCTGATAGGCATACTGTTTTTTGTGTTTGGTTTTGTCACCTGGCTGAATGGGGCCTTGATCCCTTTTCTGAAAATTGCCTGTCAGCTCAATGAGTTTCAGGCGCTGCTGGTGACTTTTGTATTTTATATCGCTTATTTTGTGATGGCTTTACCCACCTCGGGCTTACTGACCCGTTTTGGCTATAAACAAGGCATGATTATAGGTTTAGCTGTGATGGCAGCAGGCGCTTTGTTATTTATTCCAGCAGCTTTTAGTGCCACTTTTGAACTGTTTTTACTGGCCTTGTTTGTGCTCGGCACAGGCCTGACTATTCTGCAAACCGCTACTAATCCTTACATTGTTTGTATTGGTCCACGCGAAAGTGCCGCCATGCGCATCAGCCTGATGGGCATAGTGAATAAAGGCGCAGGTTTTATAGTGCCATTGTTGTTCAGTGCCTGGATTTTAACGGGCATGGATGCTTTTAGTGATTCAGCTTTAGCCCTGCTTAGCCCAGATGAAAAAACCACGCTGCTGGCTGAACTATCAGGCCGTTTAGTACAGCCTTATCTGTTGATGGCTGTGGTATTAATTGGCCTGATGGCTTTTGTGCATTTTTCCCCTTTGCCAGAGCTACAACTGGACGACCCTGCTGATAAAAACACCGAATGGCGCGCTGTGCTGAAATACCCGCAAGTGCTTTTGGGTACCCTGACTTTGTTTTGTTATGTAGGGGTCGAAGTGATAGCAGGTGACACTATAGGTTTATTTGGTCAGGGTTTAGGGCTGGCACATTTTGGCAGCTTAACCTCCTACACTATGGCTTTTATGGTGTTGGGTTATCTGCTGGGCATAACGCTTATTCCCAACTGGCTGAGCCAACAACAGGCCTTAATAGCTTCAGCTGTGGCTGGTATTGCTTTTACGGCTGGTGTATTAAGCAGTGATCTGCAGTCTTTTGTTTTGTCTGAACTGTTGCTGGGCTGGCTAAACATTCCGGCAGTACCGGACCCTGTGATGTATCTGGCGTTATTAGGTTTAGCCAATGCGCTGGTGTGGCCTGCCGTCTGGCCGCTGGCGCTGCAAGGTTTAGGCAAATTAACAGCCACAGCTTCAGCTTTACTGATTATGGGCATTGCAGGCGGTGCTATTATTCCTTTGGCTTATGGCTATTTAGCGCAACAACAAGGCAATCAAAACGCGTACTGGTTGCTGCTGCCTTGTTACGGCATGATTTTGTTTTATGCGATCAAAGGCCATAAGTTAAAATAATCTGGTTCCCCCTGCTGCGGTTCAATCTGCAGCAGGGTTTTCCATTGTCCTGTCCACAGACCACAACGCATTACCGCTTATCCCACGAATCAGGCCACTTACTGCAAAACCTGTTTTTTGTGCCTCGCTTTTGGCATACTCGACCGGTTAACAGTTGATGATTTTTACTGTGATTTCATAACAAAAAAGCAACCAAGATACCCAGAGGGGAAAATCCATGCGTAAGACCTTAATCGCCAGTGCCATTGGTGCAGCTATTACTTTAAGCGCTTGCTCAAAGCCAGCCGAAGAAGCAACAACCACAGCAGCAGTTGAGCAAACTCAAACAGCAACCCCGGCAGCGGAGCAAGGCGCAGTGAGCAATCCATTATTAGCAAAAAGCACTCTGCAATATGAAGCACCTGCATTCGATCAAATTAAAGTTGAGCATTACCAACCTGCACTGGAAGAAGGTATCAAGCAGCAAATGGCTGAGATCCTTACCATAGCAGGTAACACAGAGCCAGCAACTTTCGACAATACTATAGTGGCTATGGAAAAAAGTGGGGAGTTATTAAACCGCGCTTCACGCGTGTTTTACAATATGACTGGAACCATCAGCAACCCAACTATTCAGCAAATTCAGTCTGAAATGGCGCCTAAACTTGCTGCACACTCAGACAATATCAACCTGAATCCGCAATTATTTGCCCGTGTAAAATCTTTATATGACACCCGTGCCACTTTAGGTTTAGATGCTGAAGCCACTCGTTTAGTGGAGGATTACTACGAGCGTTTTGTTCGTGCCGGCGCGAACTTAACGGAAGAACAAAAAACGAAGATCCGTGCTTTAAACGAAGAACAATCCACTCTGACCAACAACTATCAGCAAAACCTGATGGCGATGAAAGATCAAATCGCGGTTTATGTCGATACCAAAGAAGAATTAGCAGGTTTATCTGAAGCAGAAATTACTGCCGCAGCTGAAGGCGCGAAAGCCAAAGGCAAAGAAGGTAAATTCATTATTGAAATTACCAACACCACCCGTCAGCCGGCTTTAGCTTCGCTGGAAAACCGCGAGCTACGTAAAAAAATATGGGAAGCCTCTGCGAACCGCGGCACGTCAGGCGAAACAGACAACCAACCTATAGTTGCCCGCCTGGCTCAGTTACGTGCTGAACGTGCTGCCTTACTGGGTTATAACAACTGGGCCACTTACCAGTTAGAACCTACTATGGCTAAAACACCAAAAGCTGTGATGGATATGTTCGCTTCTATGGTGCCGGCAGTGATCGAAAACACCAAAAAAGAAGCTGAAGCTATTCAGGCGATGATCAAAGAAACTGGTAGTGATTTTGAATTACAACCATGGGACTGGGAGTTCTACGCCGAGAAAGTACGTAAAGCCAAATACGATTTAGACGAAGCGCAAGTGCGTGAATACTTCGAATTTGAACGCGTATTAACAGACGGTATGTTCTACACCATGAACAAGCTGTTTGGCATCACGATGAAGGAGCGTCCGGATTTACCTGTGTATCATCCGGATGTAAAAGCTTATGAAGTCTTTGACGGTGACGGCAGCAGCATTGCGTTGTTTTATGCCGACTACTTCGCCCGTGACGGCAAACGTGGTGGCGCCTGGATGAGTTCTTTTGTGGCACAAAACAAGCTGCTGAATCAGAAGCCTGTGGTAGTGAACGTGATGAACATTCCGAAAGGCCCTGCCGGTGAGCCTACATTGGTTAGCTACGACAACGTAACCACTATGTTTCACGAGTTTGGTCATGCTGTGCATGGTTTATTCTCTGACGTGACCTACCCGACTTTAGCTGGTACTGCAGTATCCCGTGACTTCGTTGAATTCCCGTCTACCTTCCAGGAAGATTGGGCAGCTCACCCTGATGTGATTGGTAACTACGCAAAACACTACAAAACAGGCGAAGCTATTCCGGCTGAATTGCTGGCAAAAATCATGAAGTCACGCAGCTTCAACCAGGGTTTTGATACGCTGGAATATATGTCTGCGGCGCTGTTAGATATGGAATGGCATGCTCTGCCAGCCGATGCTCCATTGCAGGATGTACAGAAGTTTGAAGCAGAAGCATTGAAAAAACATGGTGTGGACCTGATTGCAGTACCACCACGTTACAAATCAACCTACTTTGCCCATGTGTTCTCAGGTGGTTATTCAGCCAGTTACTACGCTTATATGTGGAGTGAAATTCTGGCAGCTGACGCTTATGCCCATGTGCAAAACCAGGGTGGCCTGAAGCTGGAAAACGGTATTAACTTCCGCAAAAACATTCTGTCTATTGGTAACAGCAAAGACCCAATGGAAGCTTACAAAGCCTTCCGCGGTCAGGAGCCAACTACAGATGCACTGTTAATTCGCCGTGGTTTAAAAACTGGTATTAACTAATAGCTAAAAAAAGGGGTCAGCTCATACTGTTAACCATGTGAGCCGTCCCCTTTTTATTTTTAATGTCCTGCGATTTGCATCTGACCTATCAATACTGAACCTGTCAGCACACCACCACGAGGATCCACATCCTTGCCTATGGCCTGAATATCCATAAACATTTGCTGCAAAGTACCAGCAATGGTGATTTCGGACACAGGGAACTGAATTTGACCATTTTCAATCCAAAAACCTGCTGCACCACGAGAGTAGTCACCTGTTACTGTATTGACGCCCTGCCCCATCAGTTCTGTCACTAACAAGCCGGTGCCCATATCGCGACACAGCTGTGCTAAATCAGCATCACCATGTTGCACTAACCAGTTATGAATACCACCGGCATGACCTGTACTTGGCAAACCTAACTTACGGCCTGAATAGCTGGTGGTCAGGTAGGTATTTAATACGCCTTTATCCAGCACTGTTAAATCGCGGGTTCTCACGCCTTCGCCATCAAAGGGGCTAGAGGCCAAAGCTTGTTTTAAATGCGGCCGCTCAATAATAGTCACTTTGTCGGACATCACAGGTTGGCCGACTTTATCCAGCAGGAAACTGGATTTGCGGTAAATACTGCCACCACTGATCGCAGACACCAGGTGACCAAAAATACTGCTGGCGATATCAGCACGGAAAATCACCGGCACTTTTTGAGTGCCGAGTTTACGACCATTTAAACGTTGCACAGTTTCCAAAGCTGCTTCGCGACCAATCTGAGCCGGGTCAAGTAAAGCGCCTAATTCACGGGCTACTGTGTAACTGTAATCGCGCTGCATGTCGTCACCGTCTTCACCAATGACGACACAACTTAAGCTATGGCGACTGCTTGGGTAACCGACCAGTTGACCATGGCTGTTGCCATAGACTTTTAAGCCCTGATGCGACGAAAATGAAGCGCCTTCAGAGTTGGTGATCCTTGGGTCATAGGCAAAGGCTGCTTCTTCAGAAGCTTTACACCATTCAATAGCTTGTTCGGTCGACACTGAAGCAGGGTGAAATAAATCCAGATCCGGTGGCGACAATTCCAGCCAGGAAGCGTCAGCCAAACCCGCATGTGGATCTTCAGAGGTATAACGGGCTATATCAATAGCAGCTTCGACTGTGCGTTTTAATGCGGCAGGGCTTAAATCAGCAGTAGAAGCAGAACCCTTACGCTGACCGACATAAATGCTGATACCTAAACCACCGTCCTGATTAAACTCAACGGTTTCGACTTCACCGTGACGGGTTTCAACACTTAAACCACGGGTACGATTCATTGAGGCTTCGGCGCTGCTGGCACCTAATTGTTTTGCATGCGCCAGCACCTGGCTGACGGCATCTTTCACTTCGGCTATTTCTTGCCAGATTGTAACTTCGGTTTGACTCATTGCTTTACCTGTCAGAGTTGTTCTGTTTTAACTGCCAGAATGTGGCCGCAGCTTACCATAGATCTGAAAAATTTGGATGTAGGGGCGGTCAACGCAGCTGCGTCTATTCTGGACGACACGGCCCAAGCCCAATCCGATGCACGACAGAGTGCAGGCTATCGGGTATACTATGCACATTAAACAAGATGGTAAGAGAATTGTATGGCCGATATGACCGACTTTACCCATGGCGACGACTGGGATGTTGAGCATGGTAAAAGTAAAACACAAGTCAAAAAAGAGATGACTGCGCTGCAGAAACTGGGTGAAGATCTGGTTTCTTTAAGCCCTGCAGCCCGTGCTAAGTTAGATTTAGATGATGAGTTAAAAGACGCTTTGGCTTTGGCTGATAAGCTGTCGAAAAAGCACGAAGCGCTACGTCGTCATATTCAGTTTATTGGTCGTTTAATGCGTACCCGTGATCTGGAGCCTATTGAACGTGCTTTAGCTGTGCTTAGAAACACCAATCAGGCAGCGACCCGTAAATTCCACTTAGTGGAAACCTGGCGCGATAAACTGATTGCAAATCCGGATGCTTTAACCGAATTTGTTGCGGCTTTCCCGGATGTAGACGTACAGCAGTTACGTGCACTTATTCGTAATGCACAAAGAGAACAGGAAAAGAACCTGCCACCTAAGGCCTTCCGTGAACTGTTCCAGCTTATTAAGCCGTCTATTTTAGAAGACTAAAAAATGGGGTCAGATTTGACCCCATTTTTATATCAGGCGTTTCACCACCAAATCCGCACCTATTCGCCGCAGCTGACTTAACAGCTTCTGCACAACTTCAGGATAATCCCGCACCGTCTCAATTTCAGAATAATGCACAATTTCACTACTGTGAGCCGTGATCACCAGCTTTTCCTGTTCCAGTAAAGCCTTCAACTGCTGCAAATCGTCTTCGACATAAATGCCATTTTCAAAATCGAGGGCAAAAGCCCTTGGGTTCAGGTTGTGACCGGTAAACAGATGCTTGACGCCATCGACACTTAAACCTTTGAGGTGATAGCTGTTATCTTCGTGTTTCCACAGTTTGACGTGCAGTAAACCGGCGTCGATAAACTTCTGATTTGCCCGTACAAACTTGCGTAAAATAGTTTCGTAGAAATAAGGCAAACCGCCAATTTTGCTAAAACGCTGCCCAGGCGGAATATAAAAATCGTTGGCGGTTTTATCACCCACCACAATAGTCACAGGCACACCTCGTTTTAAACACTTACGCAGTGCACGGGCTAAAGCTATAGGTGGATTAAAGTAAGGGGTATAAATCAGTACATCCTGCTGTGCTACAGAAAGCAGCGCAAGTACAGTACTGTTCAGCTCGTTATTACGACGGCCTAAGCCAATCAGCAGTGAGGCACGTAACGCAGAGTCGTTTTTATCTGCATACTGATAACGGGTGGCTTTGGCGTGTTTTAACCATAAACGTGACTGACGTTTGACGGCCAGACTGACATAAGCTTCATCATCCAGCAGTTCAGGTGTTTGTTCTTCATCACCAAACAACTGCTGATGCGCCTGCACTATGGCATCAGTCATCACCTGATTTTGCAGCACCAAATAGCGGTCAGCCCGATAGCGGTTTTGTTCGGCCAGATAGACGTTGTTCAGTGAAGCACCGCTGTACAGCAGGGTTTGATCAAAGACAAACCCCTTTAAATGTAAGACACCAAAGAGCTCTCGCTTTTTAACAGGCACACCAATGATTTGAATAGGCAAGTCGTAGTCTTTGGCAATTTCACGGTAAAAATCGTTGTTGGTCCGAGCACCTTCCTGACCAATAAGACCACGTCGGGCACGATGAAAATCAACATAGACTGTCACCTGCAAATCAGGTTTTTGCTGTTTAGCAGCAAATAAAGCCCGCAGAATTTGTTCACCTGCTTCATCAGCCTGCAGATACAAAGCAGTGATCACAATACGATGCTGAGCGCGCTGGATCAGATCCAGCACTGTGCTTTTGTATTCAGCGGCCGACCACAACACAGAAACGGTTTCAGCCACCAGATCTGTTTTTGGCAATTTAGCCAGACGACGTCTGTTTAACAAAGTTTGTAACATAACAGGCGAAATTCTCAGTCAGCGCTTAATTTTAATGAGTGGGATCTTGCCGTAAAACTGCTTGAAGGGACAGCCTTTTTTACGGCGAGGCAGTTTACGCAGTGCCACCTACCGTCATGGCATCCAGTTTTAATGTCGGTTGGCCTACGCCTACAGGCAGGCTTTGACCTTGTTTACCGCAAACCCCAACACCAGCATCCAGCGCTAAATCGTTACCTACCATAGACACCTGCTGCATCGCTTCAGGGCCATTGCCAATCAGGGTTGCGCCTTTAATAGGCGTGGTAATTTTGCCATCTTCAATCAGATAAGCTTCTGAAGCTGAAAACACAAACTTGCCTGAAGTGATATCCACCTGACCACCACCAAAATTAGGGGCATAAATACCTTTTTTCACGCTGCCGATAATTTCTTGTGGGTCGTATTCACCCGCCAGCATATAAGTATTGGTCATACGAGGCATAGGCAAATGGGCAAAAGATTCACGACGACCGTTACCAGTTGGTGCCACATTCATCAGCATCGCATTGTGTTTGTCCTGAATATAACCTTTTAAAATACCGTTTTCGATCAATACGTTGTATTGACTGGCTGTGCCTTCGTCATCGATATTCAAAGAACCACGACGATGAGCTAAAGTGCCGTCATCGACAATAGTGCAGTGTTTGGACGCAACCTGCTCGCCAACGCGGCCAGCAAAAGTAGAGGAACCTTTGCGGTTAAAGTCACCTTCCAGACCATGACCTACAGCTTCGTGTAATAACACGCCAGGCCAGCCAGAACCTAACACCACAGGCATAGTGCCAGCTGGTGCATCGACCGCAGTTAAGTTCACCTGAGCCATACGCACAGCTTCACGGGCATAACCCTGCCAGCGGGGTGAACCATTGACGTCTTCAAGGAAATACTGATAGTTGGTACGGGCACCACCACCACTGCCACCGCGTTCACGACGGCCATTGTGCTGCAGCAGTACTGAACAATTTAACCGCACCAGAGGACGGATATCAGTAGCAAAAGTGCCGTCTGATGCAGCTACCAATACTTCTTCATACACACCGGACAAGCTGACAGCAACTTGCTCGGCACGGCTGTCCAGGCTGCGAATATAAACTTCCATCTGCTTTAGCAGCTCAACTTTAGCGGTGTTATCTAAACTTTGTAGCGGCTCACAAGGCAAATAAATTTGTGGCTGGCTTTGTTGTTTAAATACCTGCACTGAACCTTGTTTGCCAGCACCAGCTATACCACGGGCAGCTTCTGCAGCCTGTTTTAACGCTGCGGCGGAGATAGAATCGGCATAAGCAAAACCGGTTTTTTCACCGCTAATAGCGCGAACACCTACTCCACGTTCGATATTAAAAGAGCCGTCTTTCACTAAACCATCTTCCAGACCCCAGGATTCATGCACGCTGGACTGAAAATACAGATCGGCATAATCCAGCTTGTGCGCAAATAAAAAGCCCAGACTTTGCTGTAAATCACTGGCGCTTAAGTCACTGGCGCTTAACAGGTTGTGTTCGACATTACTCATGCTTTAACTCACTTTGAAATCTGTTGTGGTGCCTTACGGGCATATTCTCTGCCAGTTGCTGGCAAAGATCTAAATCTGTTTCGACACTCAGCACCATTTCGCTGCTGCCATCGGCTTCTGCCAGAATGCGGCCCCATGGGTCGATAATTAAACTATGGCCATAAGTTTGACGGCCATTGATGTGTGTCCCCACCTGAGCAGGCGCTACGACAAAACTCTGAGTTTCTATAGCCCGGGCTCTTAACAAGGTATGCCAATGGGCCTCCCCTGTCACTGTAGTAAAAGCAGAAGGAGCAGCCAGCACATTCATGCCTTGTGCTGCCAGAGTCTGGCTTAAACCCGGAAAACGCATATCGTAACAAATCAGCATGCCAAGTTTTAGCTCATCAAGCTGCTCCAGACTTACTTTGTCTCCCGGCATAGTAGTCGCAGATTCCAGGTACTGCTTGCTGCAGTCGTTTATTAAGGCATCAAATAAATGGATTTTCTGATAGTCGCCAATCAATTCACCAGTTGGATTGTACAACAGACTACTGGCAGCAAAACGCATCGGATCAGAAGTTTGAGTGGGTAAAGTACCCACCAGCAAATACAACTGATGTTTTTTCGCTAAAGCGGCATAAGCGGACTGTAACGGGCCAGCCCCCAAGGCTTCGGCTAATTGCAGGTTTAGGCCATCAGCGCCGGCAAATACAGCCACACCTTCTGGTAATACAGCAAGGTGTCGCTCAGCTTTGGGTAGTTGCGCCAGTAACTGCTCTACTTTAGCCAGATTAACCGCAGGATCCGGACCACTGGTCAGCTGCACAGCAGATAAACGCCAGAGCTTAGCCATTAGCTTTGTCCTTGTTTTGTCGCTTAGCCGATGGTTTAGCGGGATTCTTTTGTGCTTCTTGTTCCTGCTGCAAGCGCAAACGTTTTTCCTGCTCAGCTTTTAATAACTCAGAACGTGGCACTTCAATTTCTGTGGTATGGCGCGCGACTTCCTGTACTTCTGGCTGATCAAAATTACCTGTCACTACAAAGTTGACTTTGGAAACCACCTCAGCCGATTCAACCAACTCATCCAGCGCCAAAGCAGCTAAACCCGTGGCCGGATTAAACTGCAGCAAAGCCACCAGCACAGGTAAACTGGAGGTGATTTTTGGCAAAAATGCCATCTGATAATCCAGCTGACGTGTGACTAAATCGGCATAACCCTGAAGTTCTATTTTGCCTGCAGCCCCGTCCACCAGGGTATTGTTGGTGTGAACCACGCCTTTATCCAGCTGCAAATCACCTTTCATTTCGGTGTAGAAAAAACCTTTAGAGAAAATATCCCTGAAATCCAGCTTCAGCTTACGTACCAGAGAACCCAGGCTGAACACAGATAATAAGCGCGCACCTTTGTCGCTGACTTCTGACAGAGAGCCTTCGCCTAATTTCCAATTCAGTTTGCCGCCTAAAGTCGCGTAGTTAAACTGAGTTGGGCCACCAGCCCAGCTTAAGTTATCTATCTGTACTTCGGCCGGACTGCCCGCTATAGCAGAGCTTAAATGGTAATCTTTCATTAATTGGCCAAAATCAGGGCTTGTTAATTTAGCGGATAACCTGGTGACACCTGCTTCTGCATCTTTTTGCCAGTGACCTTTAATACTTAACTGATGTTTTTTATAGCGCGACTCAAAGCTGTGAATAGTTAAACGCTCACCATCAGATTCGGTTTGTATACTCAGTTGGCCCAAATCAAAAGGTCCAAACACACAACTTTTACAATCCAGTTTTAATGGCGGCAAATCGGCCAGCCATGGCATAGGTTCAGGTTTCACCACTTCAGCCAGAGCTTTGGCAATTTGTTGCTCCTTCGTCAGTTTGGCCATGGCCTCTTCCGCCACTAAAGCTTCAGCTTCAACTTGCTGAGGGTCAAAGGGGAATAATTTCAAAAACTCCAGATTGGCTTCAATGCCCTGTTCCATTAAGTCTCTTGGTAGTTTTAACTGGCCTTTGGTTTGAGTGGCTGCTACATCTGCCAACCAATAATCAGCTTCTGGTTTTATCTGCAACTGCACCCGATCAAACTGAATATCTTCTGTCACCGTCAGTTTATTTATACTGGCCTTGACCGACGTTAAAGCGGGCAGCAAGCCAGCTTCAGCGGATTGCTGACTGACTTGTTGATGAACCAGCTCAAACCAGGGCATAAAATCAGTGTTGTCCAGTTGAGCACTGATGGTAAAACCATCGGCAAAACCCGCATTGTCTTTGGCACCTAAACTTAAATGAGCCCGGCCTATCTGGCCCTGTGCATGTGCATAACTGGCATCAAAAAACACCAGATCCTGATAACTCAGAGCCAGCACTGAGTTGTCCTGACTGCCACTGGAAGACCAGAATAGAGTACCGGCCTGACCAGGCTTTTTCGCCAGCGGCATGGGCAGCATTAATTCAGTGTTGGTTAAATCCAGCGCTAAATCGGCCTGATAGGTATAACCTTCGCCTGCCAGCAGCAAGTCGAGTTTAAACTGCCAGTTTAAAGGGCCGCTGGCAAAATGTTCCAGTTGCGGCGCTAAATTCAGCAACAGTTCCTGGCTGTTTTGTAAGCCCTGACTTAACAAAGAGACTTTGTAGTTATCTTGTTGCTGTTCACCACGAAAGCCAAACTGCAGCGGAATATTACTGATAAAAAGCTGCAAATCGTCTGCGCTGAGTTTGTCATTATGAAACTCCAGACGGCCCGTCAGGTTCTCGCCCACTAAAACGGGTGCAGACAAAGATAAGCCATTGCGTTCAAAGTCAATAGCCCCTTTTACATCCACAGTGGGTTCTTCTAAACCTATAGTCAGGCGCACATCACCTTTCACCGGCCCTGTGACACCTAAGTAAGCCAGAGTTTCACCGATTGAATCATGCATAGGCGAAGCCTGCATCAGGGTAGTCACCTGCTCTGCCAGCAGTTGTTGTTTAATATCAATAATTAAGTTGTCGGCGTTGTACAAATCAGGAATAGCCACTTGTACACCTTGTTCAACAGGAGCATCCACCAGATAACCCGATTTGCTGCTGATCAGCATAGAGGCATTTTCAAACAACAATTCTGCTGATAACTCGGTAATGCTTGGCCAGCTTTCATCAAATAAAAACTCAGCATTGTTTACGTCAGCCAAAGCCTGAAATACACCGTCTTTTTCTGCATAAGGGTAAGCAGAAAATTCACCGGACCATAACACTTTGCCTGAACTGAGATCACCGGATAACAACGCAGGCTTAAGATAGTTGATGACAGATCCAGGCATATAAAACTTAGGGAAGAACTGCTCCGCATTCTGTACTGGCACCCCATGCAGTTGTGCAACTAAATCCATATTGGGTTTGTCGTCCAGATTCACCACCAGCTCGGCTTCCAGGCTAAAAGCGTCCTGCCATAAACTCAGGTAAGGCACCAGAATTTGCCAGTTGCCGGCACGTTTACGCCAGGCCAGCTCTAATTCAGCGCCTTTGTAGTTCCAGTCCTGACTAAAAGCCTGGCCCCATTGCAAGCTGCCCTCTTTGGCTTTTAAGCCCAGCCAGCCAAAATGCGGCGAAGCCACAAAACTGCCGTGAAAGCCTTTCACGCCTGGTACATCGGCAACTGGCGCAGAAGACAATTCATTAAACTGCCCTGCCAGATACCACTGCTCGTTTTCTGTGAGTAAATCCAGTCTGTCTATTTTGCCATCCAGTTGGTAAGCCAACAGCGACTGCAATTGCTCAGAGCCATCAGAGAATAATTCCAGCAAAGGCCGCGCTATACCTAACTGCAGGTTTTGTAAGGATGCCTGATAACCCAGTTCATTCTGACTCATTTGCAATTGCAAACCCGGCCAGCTTTGATGGCTGTTACTAAGCCTCATAGGGCTTGAACTTAAACTCCAGCCTTTGGCCATAGGCAACCAGCGCAGATAGCCATCAGACAAAGCCACTTTGTTCCAGACGCCATCTTTTAACCAGCCAACATTGTTGTCAGACAAAGCCACATCAATTTTTTGCAACTTACCGGCTTTAATATCCCCCCAGGCGGCAAAGTTGAGTTTAGCGCTGTTCAGCTTGCGGGTTTGCGGCAGTAGCTGCTGAAACCAGGGCAACAAATCCAGTTGCTGACTGGCCAGATACAGCTGGCCATTGGCTTTAGACGGCTCGCCTGTTAAATCGATAATAAAAGACAAGGTATTGGCGGTCACATCAGCGACAGACAATTCGCCCCAGCCCTGATGGCGTTCACCTTCGTTTCGCCAGTTCAGCGCTTTAATATCCAGCCGGATATCTTCATCCTGCGTGTTGTTAAACACCAGTTGACTGTCGAGTACAGAAAAATGCTGCAGCTGCTTAAAAAACAAATCCTGCAGTGCATCAAATAACGGCTGGTTATCCGAAGGAGTAGCTACACCAGTACCTAACCAGCGCTGTGCATCCACTCTGTAGATTAAACCCGTCAGTTCAAAATGAGCAGCACTGAGTTCCATAGTGCGTAATGATCGCCAGAAATCCAGCCGGATGCCGGTTTCCTCTATGGTTAATTGCGGCTGAAAATTGCTGTCCAGTACTTGCAGTTTCTGCAATACCAAAGCCGGACCAGTGCCCTGCCAGCCTGCTGACAAAGCGCCAATTCGTACTTCAGTACCGTATTGTGTTTTGATCCAGTGTTCGATGTCGGTTTTATAACCCGGGGCATAAGGCAGGCCAAAACGTAAAGCCGAGACTAATGTGGCCATCAACACCACGAAGATAGCAAAGAAGATCCAAATTTTGTGTAAGCAATAAAACCAGGCCTGTTTTACAGTCCGCACTACATCATCACCACATCAAATTGTTCCTGACCGTATTGAGGTTCGATCACGACACTGATTTGTTTACCAATAAAGACTTCGAGTTCAGCCATGCTGTGAAATTCATCATTAATTAAGGCATCTTTTACCGCAGGTGAGGCATAAACCACAAATTTATCTGCCACATAAGCCCGGTTTACCCGCACTATTTCACGCAAAATTTCAAAACAAACAGTTTCGACGGTTTTTAAACTGCCGCGGCCAGCACAAATAGGGCATTCACCACAAAGCACATGTTCCAGACTTTCACGAGTGCGTTTGCGGGTCATTTCAACCAAACCCAAAGCAGAAAAACCATGAATATTGGTTTTGGTTTTATCCCGGCCTAAAGCCAGCTCTAAACTATGCAGTACGCGCTTCTGGTGCTCTTCGCTTTGCATATCGATAAAGTCGATAATAATAATGCCGCCCAGATTCCGTAGCCGCAACTGACGGGCTATAGCCTGAGTGGCTTCTGTGTTGGTATTAAAAATGGTTTCTTCTAAATTGCGATGACCAACAAAAGCACCAGTATTGACGTCTATAGTGGTCATGGCTTCGGTTTGGTCGATCATCAGATAACCACCACTTTTCAGCATCACGCGCCGCTCCAGCGCACGCTGAATTTCATTTTCAACATCAAATAAATCAAAGACCGGCCGCTCGCCCGGATAATACTCCAGCCGTGCTGTCATTTCAGGCACAAATTCTTCGGTAAAGGCATGCAATTGCTGATAAGTCAGCTTGCTGTCGATGCGCACCCGTTCTAAATCAGAACCCACAAAGTCACGTAAAATGCGATACGCCAGCGTGAGCTCTTCGTACAACATAGTTTCTTTGCGGGCATTTTTTTTACGTTTTTGGATCTTAGCCCACAGCTTCTGTAAAAACTTACCATCGTGCAGCAGCTCGTCTTCACCCGCACCTTCGGCCGCTGTACGAACTATGTAACCACCGCTTTCTTCCAGACAAGTGCTGACAATATCTTTTAAACGCTGACGCTCGCTATCACTTTCAATACGTTGTGATACGCCAACATGAGCAGAACCTGGCATAAAAACCAGATGGCGGCTTGGCAAAGTGATATCAGTGGTTAAGCGGGCGCCTTTGGTCCCTAGCGGGTCTTTCACCACCTGCACCAGTAAAAACTGACCTTCATGCACCAGCAGGCGAATATCTTTCACCGGACCAGCTTTAAGTTCAGGATCCGCAATGTTTAAACCTGCTGTGACTATATCTGAGGCGTGTAAAAAAGCGGCTTTATCTAAGCCTATATCGACAAAAGCAGCCTGCATGCCAGGTAAGACACGGCTGATTTTACCCATATAAATGTTGCCGACCAGCCCATGTTTGGCCTGGCGCTCAATATGCACTTCCTGCAATACACCGTTTTCAATCAAAGCCACCCGGGTTTCACTTGGCGTGACGTTGATCAGTAATTCTGCGCTCATTGCATGTCCTTCAGAGTCTGTAACAGCTGTGCGGTTTCATACAAAGGCAAACCTACCACAGCAAAATAACTACCATCTATACGCTGTACAAACTGACCTGCCAGCCCCTGAATACCATAACCACCGGCTTTATCAGCGGGCTCGCCGGTAGTCCAGTACCAGAGTATTTCCTGTTCGGACAGTGGTTTAAACCAGACTTTAGTCGCGACAGTAGTGCTGATCATACCCTGTGCTGTTGCAATAGCCACCGCTGTTTTGACCCAATGACTGCGGCCCGACAATAAGCCCATCATGCGCTGAAAATCGACCAGATCAACAGGTTTACCTAAAACTAATTCGTCCACCTGCACTATGGTATCAGCCCCCAGAGTCGGTAGCGGTCGCTGCTGGCTCTGATAGCCGGCCAGGGCTTTTTGTTCGGCTAACCGTAACACATACTGATCGGCAGTTTCGCCTTCGAGTTGGCTTTCATCAATTTCGCCTTTGACCAGCACAAAATCCTGCTGCAACTGAACTAATAATTCGCGGCGACGGGGTGAAGCGGACGCAAGGGCTATCATGGCGGTACTCAATGAATTTTAAACTGGCGGCGGATACGACGTAGTAACCAAAAGATCCATGGCCAGACCGCAGCACCTGTGACTACAGGCCACAAATACGCCATGGTAAAAACAACACCTGTTAAGAAGTGACTCAACCAAAAGATAAAATAATGATAAAAGGCTAAAAACAGCGCTATAACCAGGCTTTGCTGCAAAATAGAGAAGTTGCGGATTTTCAGATGGTGCACTGAGCAGAAATAAATAATCACTGAATACGCCAGTGCATTGACACCAAGCACAGTGCCGACCAATACATCCAATAAAAAACCTGTGACAAAAGCTGTGCCTATACTGACGCGAAACGGCAAAGCCAAAGCCCAGTAAAACAACACCAGCAAAGGCCAGTCAGGCCGGAATAACTTCACAATGGCAGGCAGTGGCACTACAGCCAGCACCAGCGCAAACATCAACGACAAATACACCAGAATTAAACGATGCGACTTTTCCATCAGAAATCTCCCGCTACAGCAGCAGCTTCGGCATCAGGCGGCGCAATTTGTTCATCAATTTCCGGTTTTTCTTTCGGCCATACCAATAACACGTAACGAATGCGATCCAACTGAGCATAAGGCCGGGCATATACCTGTAAAAACGGCTGTTGTGCATTACGAATAATACGTACTACTTCAGCGACAGGGTAACCTTCAGGAAAAACGCCATCCAGACCAGAGGTAATGAGTTTATCTCCCTGCTGAATATCAGCACTGTGTGGAATATGCATCAGCCGTACTTCGTCGGCCTGACCTAAACCCTCAGCCACCACATGATCGCCGTTGCGTTCAACCCGCATCGAAATGGCATGAGTGGTATCGGAAATGAGTAAAGCACGGCTGCTGGTAGGACCCACACTGACAATTTGCCCCAGAACCCCTAAATCATCAATCAAAGGCTGTTGTGCCACAACACCGTCGTTGCTGCCTTTGTTCAGTACTATCTGATTACTGAATGGATGGCTGTACACAGCCAGCACTTCAGCCACCAGGCGCTTACTTTCAGCCACAGGTACAGAACCTAACAGGGAGCGTAATTTGTCGTTTTCCTGCTGTAAAAATTGCAGGCGCTGCATTTGGGTATTTTGCCGCAACAAGGTTTCACGCAGCTTTTGGTTCTGCTGCAGTAAACGCTGGTGAGACATAAATTGTTCGGAAGCATCAGACATCATGGCCTGGGGTAAATTGGCCAGATAATACAAAGGACTTACAGTTGCGGTTAAATAACTACGCAACTGTGTGGAGCTGTCGGTGAATCGATCCAGCGTCATCAGCCCAACGCTGCACAAGACTGCAAAAAACAGTCTTAGCGGCAGAGATGGGCCACGCTCAAAGATAGGTTTCATTCAGAACTGACTTGTTAGTCGTAACTAAACACATCACCGCCATGCATGTCGATCATTTCTAAAGCTTTACCACCACCACGAGCCACACAGGTCAGCGGGTCATCAGCCACAACCACAGGAATACCGGTTTCTTCCATTAACAGGCGGTCTAAGTCACGCAATAAAGCGCCACCACCAGTTAATACCATACCGCGTTCAGAAATATCTGAAGCCAGTTCTGGTGGAGACTGTTCCAAAGCAACCATGACTGCAGAAACGATACCAGCCAATGGCTCTTGTAAAGCTTCTAAAATTTCGTTGCTGGTCATAGTGAAGCTGCGAGGTACACCTTCAGCCAGGTTACGGCCACGGACTTCAATTTCCAGAATTTCGTCGCTTGGGTAAGCTGAACCAATTTCTGTTTTGATGCGTTCCGCTGTAGCTTCACCAATCAGTATGCCGTAGTTACGACGGATGTAGTTGATAATGGCATCGTCAAACTTGTCGCCACCAATACGAACTGATGAGGAATACACCACACCGTTCAGAGAAATAATGGCAACTTCAGTAGTACCACCACCTATGTCGACCACCATAGAACCTGTGGCTTCAGACACAGGTAAACCTGCACCAATAGCAGCGGCCATAGGCTCGTCTATTAAATAGACTTCACGGGCGCCTGCACCCTGAGCCGATTCACGGATAGCGCGGCGTTCAACCTGAGTAGAACCACAAGGCACACAAACCAGTACTCGTGGGCTTGGACGCAGGAAACTGTTGCTGTGTGCTTGTTTGATAAAGTGCTGCAGCATTTTTTCAGTCACATAAAAGTCGGCAATTACACCGTCTTTCATTGGACGAATGGCTTTAATATTGCCAGGAGTACGACCAAGCATACGCTTGGCAGCGTGGCCTACGGCCGCAACACTCTTAGGTCCGCCAGTTCTTTCCTGACGAATAGCAACTACTGAAGGCTCGTTCAGGACTATGCCCTGATCTTTTACATAGATGAGTGTATTGGCTGTCCCCAGGTCGATCGACAGATCATTTGAAAACAGACCACGCAGTTTATTGAACATGGAACAGACTAATCCTTTTAACTAAGAGGTGGTGACACAAGGTGCCCAAAATAATGTCGCTTATTTTAAGTAACAAAACGCCAAGAAAATAGCTTTATCTTTAGTTTTTACCAAATTAAACCAAAGCCATTGAAAAGCCAAATGTTTCGTAGTCAGACAAGAGAGATGAACTTAAGTTTAGCGGGGCTGAGAATATAAAATTGCAGGGGCGCGGGCTTGCCCCTGCCCGTCATGATGATGCATCGGTTTCAAATTTACATCGGCATCAGGTAAACCAAAGCGCGCGGGCTTGCCCCCGCCCGTCTCAAATGACGCTCCCATCCAACAGGTTTCAACATTTAGTTAGTTCAGCCGTTCCTGCCAGAAAATTTGGCGTTTATTGCCACGGTAACGGCCAACGCTGATTTCACTTGTTGGATTTTCCAATACCAGCGGCTGGCCAGTCGCCTCTTTTAACCAATCAAACTTCAGCCAGTCAGGTGCGGTGTAAAACACAGGCCAACTGCCTTCTATGGAAGCAGGAACCTGAACTATCAAAGTATTCAGGTCGTTTTTACCAGCAGTAAGGGTACCCACAGTACCACTTTTGCCATGACCCGACTCAACAGTCATACTATTAAAGTTCACGGCACTGCAATTATCCGCTGTGTTTGATACAAAGGCAGTGTCATTCCAATACTCCGCGAATAAACCCACAGGTATTGAAACAGCATTTGTCGGATTGGCTTCAGGAACAGATCCACCACTTAGACGCAAGCGCCCATATCGCAACTCAGGAGCTGTAATAGTGCTAAAAGTAACAGGCAAACAACTGCCGTTATCTGCAGTTTTAACACAAACTCCGTCACTGTCTCTGACAAAGGTATCTGCTAAATCCAGTCTCAAACCTAAAGCCGCACTTAACACAGGAGCGCTGTAAGGCAAAGTGCGGGCGAAACTCAGTTGCTCAGCTCTGATGGTTGGTGTTGTCACATTACTCATAGCCAGGTCAAATTGACCATCATAATTGTCAAAATTTATTGGCGTCAGCTCGCCCCTGCTTGGCGCAGAAGAAGTTGCCACTGTACTTAAAGTGGAATAGCTGGTTGCGGCGTTCATTTCAGCAACTGTATCTGCAGTCATCGACTGAGCTTTGAAGAAATTCAGGCCATAGTTTGTCGTTGTCGCTCCCTGAACATTTTTTGCAATTAAAGTAGCCTGAGGGAAAACCTGATAACCCACGGCCTGGCCCAGATAAGCAAATTTTGTCTTTGATGGATCAGGGTCATTTGCATTACAAGCTGCTTCCAGCACAGGAGTATTCACTGAAGCGGTAAAATAAGCAGGAATAAAACGGCCAACAGCAGCACTGGTCGCTGCAGGGATAGTGTAACCAAAGTAGCTATTTTCCGCCGGAGTTGCAGTAAAGCTATAGACTCCTACTTCAGATACCGTCTGATTGGTTGTCACTACTCCACCAACTGCCTGAATATGATTATAAGAGGCAACGCCAAGAGCACCAGCACTGCCGCCGTCAGCAGCCAATGGAGCCAGCAAATTATGAGTTAATCCAACAGTATTCATCCTGAAATTCGGAGTGCTCAGTGGGTTGGAACATAAATTGGCGTCACCGTTATTGGCAGAGGCTTTAGCAATAACAGACAACTGAAAAGTTTCGCCAGCCTTTTTGTACGCAGCGCAGTTTGCATAAGGTAAAGCACAACTGACCGGAGCAACACTGGTATTTCCTTCCTGCACACAAAGTCCGGCTGGACGGGCAATAAATTGATCAGAACCCGTCATCAGCAGTCCGGCATCGGCACCAGAGCCATCATAACGGGCATTAAGTTGCATTTGACCAGCATCAATGTAATTCAGCGACACAGTAGCCTGACCACTGGCATTAAAATTCAGATTTCTTGTTTGTGCTGCGACTTCAGACTGTGCAACAGCTACTGCGTCTAATAACACAGAACGGCTTTCTGGTCGGCCAGCAGCCACAGGGTCAATGTACCCAGACCAGAATTTAACCGGTTTTGTGACACTGGCAAAAGCAGGTACACACTGTTGGCTGGCGTTGTCTTTACGCACCGCACTGATCAGCACATTTTGGGATTGATTCGCAATCATATCCTGCACATCAAATACAAAACCGCTATCCGCGACAGTAAAAATACAATCGTCAGCCAGACCATTTTGCAGGCATTGCTGTGCATTGGCTGGCGGCACGCTGGACGAGCTGACCGCGAGAGTGAAACTTCCTGCAGTTGTTTTTATCAGATTTTTCGTGGTTGAACCGGTAAAAGTCACCGCATTACCACCTTCCCAACTACCACCTGTAGCAGCGAGGTTTAAAGTCAGAGGGGAAGTATACAACTCAGTACAAGAGGCATTGGCACAAGCCTTAATGATCACAGCTGTGGGATTACAGGTTAAAGGTGACGCAGGATAACTGAATTCAATATGGTGCAATTGTGAGCCGATTTCTACAGGCACTGAAGGTTGCTGGGTACAGACCTGAATATTGGTAATCTCATGGAAGTTGGTGTTATCTCCTGTAGAGCCAGTGTAAGACAATAATAAATTAGCCGGAGGTGCAGGTTGGCCTAAGCTCAGCAAATTAGCAGATGTCAGCAAGGTACTGTAAGCAGAACCGCCAGCTAAACGTCTTTCCAGCTGAAAAGAAACGGTTTGTGGGCTCTGAATTCTGGAGTCGATAGTAATTCTGTATCTGTCACCACGAGCCAAAGTACTGCCAGCAGCACTCAAGGCGGGTGATAAAGTATTGGTGCCGCCAAGCCAGCCAAAATTAGTGCTGCTGGCAGCACGCACCCCTATTGCATTCGGGCGGGCTGTAGTACCACCAACCCGTCCTTCGGTGGCCTGAGAATAATTACCAAATTCATCAAAACCTATACCCAGCCAACCTCCGGCAAAACCGCTTTGAGCCGGATTCACATTGGTTCGCTGTGCATAGCCCAAACTGCCGCCATAACTACCAGGTACCGGACTGACTGTTGCATCAGATAACACCACAGCAATACCGTCAGCACCATTACCACCGTAAGCATAATGGTCAAACTCTATGGTCATTTTATTGCCGGCAGCAGGGAAACTACGCTTAAAGGTAATAGAGGTGGATTGATTTTGGCTATTTTCAGTTAAACGTAAACGACTTGGCGCTGTTCTTAACGAAGGAGGTGTGCTGTTCAGTTGAGTCAGATACCAGTTGGCGTCGTTGCTGAAGTTCTCAGTAAAACATTCGTTAATACAAGTGGCTGTTTGTTCGTACATATTTTTGACATCGGAGGTGCTCAACTCACGGTTAAAAAACCGCACTTCGTCAATTTGACCACGAATGCCCGAAGTACCATCAGGCAATGCACCTATAGCAAAATTTCCGCTACCGTCGTTCGGAGTTTTGGTAGCATCAGCATTATCTATACTGCTATTAGGCGTGTCATCCACCAGTTGATTATTAACGTAGAGCCGCATCCGCCTATTGTTTTTACTATAACTAAACGCAATGTGTTGCCATTGATCATTAAAGATATTAGCGCCACTGACTTCAACAAAACGGGTTGTGCCGCCTGTCATTCGTATGGTGAAACGTAAATTGCCACCCGACTCCCGGGTTAACTGAAAACGTCCATTGGCACTGTTGATAGCACCACCATAGGCCATAATAGTCTGGCTGCCGGCAGCCTGAGCTGAAGCGTTCATTTTAAGCCATAAGGTAAAACCAAATTCGTCACTGTCGTGAAAATAGGTGTTTCTGTTGATATCGACAAAAGGATGGTTAGAGGCTCCCACGGACTGAAAATCGCCATAAGTACAGGACGCAGGCGAAGGAGTCAGTTGCGCCACCACAGCACTGTTTCTGGCTCTGCCATCCCGCTGTTCTAACGAAGAGTCCTTTACCTCATTCGCAGTGCCATTCCAGAGCACTTCATCAAAGCGCCAATACGATTCGCGCGTAACAGAAGCCACGCCACCACAGGCAAACAGCGGTTCATCTATAGGCACACAGGATCCAATAACCTCACTGGAACCGTTCACCTGCACAACACCATAACCAGGCGTGGTTAAATCACCATAAACCTGAGAGTTATTTACCGAAATATTGCCCGATACCGACGTAACAAGCACAGGAGAAGTATCAGAACCTAAAGTACTGTTGGTAATAGTTACTGTGCTGGCACTGGTAATAGAACCGCTGGTCATAGTGACATTACTCACTACAGCCGGGTTATTCGATGTCATGGTATAGTCACCCGCTATGGTACCGCCGGTAATAGTGATACCGGATTGCACTGTGGCCCCACCGGCAAGGTTGGTATTATTGGTGGTCAGAGTACAGCAAGGGGTGTAAATCAAACCTGTGACTGAGCCTCCGGTAAACTCCAGCCGACCATTGGTACTGGTGACATCAGACAGAAATGTATCATTAGTGGAAAGAATATGACTTCTTACGGTAACAGCACCGTGATAAACACTGGTGTTGGTAGTTAAGCCGCCATTAGTCACTGCCAAAGTTGAAAGGTATGTTGACCCACTGCTTGTCAGGCCGTTGCCTATGCTGACCGCAGCGCCCAGACTACTGCCGTTTGTGATCGATCCAGTACCACTGGTACTGACACTGCCACTGATTGAGGCCGCATTTAATGTAAGAGCACCCGACGAAGTGATGCTGCCGTTTACAGTAGAACTTTGTACCGTAACAGCGCCACTTGAGGTCTGAAGGTTGCCATAGACTGTAGAAGAACCGCTGATCTGAAGTACACCATGAGTGGTTGTTAAATTCACTCTGTTGGTACTGGTACCCACAGAGAGATTACTGCCACTAATGCCCGCATTACCTCTGATGATCACCGATGCACTGGTAGTGCGGATTTGATCACCACTGCTAAAAGTAACCTGCGCATTACAGGAGAATTCGCCAGCACTGTAATCCCATGCATTATTCCAGGTAGCACAAGTACCGCTGGCCTGAAGTGCGGCGAGGCTGCTGCTATCATTAAAATTCAGAGTGGCTGCCATAGCCTGCCCATACATGGACAGCAGGAGAACCACAACAACCCACAACAACCTCTTCATGCCTTTACTCCGCTCTTTTTATGAAGAGCACAACCTTGAACAACGCTTTGATTAGTTATAGCACCCACTACTGCCACACTTCCATTTCTATAGTGCGGGACGTTTGGATGGACCCGCCATCACAACGACCCGTACTGCTTAACAGAAAATGAATTGTTCCTTCAGGAGAAGCTGATGGCAGGCAAGAGATTGAAGCGCTGCAGGATTGCAGCCCTGCAGCGTCAAAATCTGGTAACAGCAATGGCGCCATCCCCGTACAGGCAGCAACAGAGACAGCGGAGTCAACTTCACCGAAAGGATACAAAAGCTTTACTCCATATTCCATGCCAGATTGGGCCGCAAAAAAAGCGCGGGTCCCCAGCACTTCATAAGAAACTGACTCAGTGCTGCTTACCAGAAGCTTTGACAGTGACCCAATCAAAAGCAACATCACTACAATAATAAACACAGCAACAACTAAAGCACTGCCTTGTTGTAATTTGCCAGATCTCGTCAGATTCTCAGGGGACATTGGGGATATGAACCTCCTGGTTAAAAAACAAATCGTCGCTAAAGCCTGATTCAAATGCCAGAACTACATGCACTACAGAGTTTCTGCTTAATACAGGCTCTTCAATGACAAAAGACGACTGCAGTGTATTGAGATTTTTTGCCATCAACACTCCGTCATTAGTATCAAACGTTGGGCCGCTGGTACTGTAACCATAACCCTCATAACGTAATAACTGGTTTAATACAGTAATACAATAACTCACAGGTTGATCTGCAAGATATAACCTGTTACTTGGAGAGCTGTTTGAAAAGCTGACATTGCCTGATAAATTCAATGTCACAGCAAAGGGAGCGCTTACTCCAACTATGTTATACAAATCCGCTGAGTTCAGACTATGAAAACGTCCTGGGTTTGAGTGGGCTGCAGGATAAATCTGACTTCTGTCGGTCGCATAAATGTAAACCCGGAAAGTTTTGCTTTCTGCAATATAACCGGCTTCTTCGGCGCTTAATCTGACCCATTCAGTCGCCATACTAAACAAAGGAATGCTATTGCCGGGCTGAGTCAAAGTTGGAATGGTTGTGTAACGAGCTGCAACAACAACAGGAACAAATTCAATACACTGCGATCCGTTATTCGCATCATGTAGTCTTACGCTATTTGGTAACGCATTACGTAGCTCTCTGGTTAAGCGTTCCAATGCAAAGCGGCTTTGGCTTAATAATTGATCCCGGTCTGAAGCTTCGGCATACATTCTGGCACCTAAACCAAGATAGCTGGTTGTTGCAGTTGCCAGAATACCAAGCACCACAATCACCAAAATTAACTCAACTAAAGTGAATCCACTGCTTTTTCTGTTACCAGTCCGCATTACCAGTTGCTCCGATAAGCAGAGAAGTCAATTTGCTCACCTGAAGGAGTAACAATACTCACAGTTACACGCTTTGCAGCTCTGTTATTTGCATCACCTAAATCAGCACCGGCATAGCGCACATCAACACAAACTTTATAATTTGTATAACTGTCAGCTAAATTATTACCTAACACATTCAGCAATGTGGAGCCCGAGCCTACAAAACCATGAAAATCATCCACATCATCAAAACCTGAACGTCCTCCGGTATCGTCAGGATCCGGTCCCCAGCATGGCGCTATTGAACAAGAAAAAACAAAAGCTGTTTGGTTGGCGCATAGTAAAGGAGGTGTTGTTAATACAGGTTCATTACTACACACATCAGCACCGGCCTCATAGGCTGCATCTGAAGGGTCTGAGCTTGCATCACAACGGAATTCACTGCCTGCCCTGTCAGAGTTTTCATCAAAAGAACGCGCCATAATTTCATTTAAAAAACTATGACCAAGTTCTGCAGCCCGCACCTGATGCCACGGGTCTGTGCTGCGCTGATACAAAGGGCCTAATACTCCGGTAATCATAGTTAAGGCTATTGCTAACACCACTATACCGATCACCAGTTCTACCAAAGTAAAACCAGCTTGTTGTTTTATGGATGCACTATTTGAAGGTTTTAACATGGATGGATATAGCCTTCAGTTTCAATACAAACATTAGCGGTGGGGACGCCGGAAGACAAAATAACGAGAGTGGTGACAGAGGAAGGCTTTGAGCTTAATCTGCCTAACGAATCAAAAGTTAAGGTTATAGCGGGAGAAAAACTTAAACCAGAGTCTGTAGGTAAAATAAGGTTGAAACTTTCTGCGGCAGTGCAACCAGTAGGGCTTAGTTCTGAAGCTGACAACTGTAAACTACAACTGGTATTGGTTTGTTGCATCGCCTGAATTTGCATACGACGCAAGACAGAAATCATCTGATCTTGCACCGTAGCTTCTTCAATGCCACCTTTGCCCATAAATTTGGGCAACGCAGTAGCAGAAATAATACCGAGCAACATGATAACTATAATCAGCTCGATCAGAGTAAAGCCGCAAGAATGTTTCACGGCTACATCTCTCTATTAATTACAACCAGTTGTTACAACTGTGGTGACTGGCTCAGTTTCTGTTGCTGTTGCGTTTGCTTTAAACGCTGCTGTATACAGTACATAGCAGCCGCCATTAGCCAAGTCTGCAGTTGCTGCTGCAATACGAATTTGGCCTGCGGCGCTGATGTAAGCAGGAACAACCGGAGGACCAGCAACTTCAGCTGTAAATGTCTCTGCAACTAACCCAGATGCTACATCTGAGCTGGAAACCCAGCCATCAGGCATATCAATAGCAGCGATAATACCTTCGGCAGTTGCCTGAGGATAACCGTGTGTCAGTTCCACACCTTCGACTTCTGGTCCAGCGTTTGCTGCCGTTGGTGCAGTACCTACCTGGCTTTGCAATACAGCTTTACCATAAACCATTTTAGCGGCAGTTTGAGCCGAAGCCTTCACTGTGTTTAATACACTAATTTTTGCATCGCCACTGAAATTCAAAAACCGTGGCGCTGCTGTCACAGCTAAAATACCTAAAATTACTATTACTATAATCAGTTCTACTAACGTAAAACCTTGTTGTTTATTTAAAGTCTTCATACTTCACCTCGTTTAAAAATTCTTTACGCCTTGTTACGAACAGCGTTTACTACGCCAGTCGCAGGATTGTACCAAAAATAGTTGAGACCAGTTACAGCTGCTGGAACATTGTTTGTTGCTGTCGCAGGTGCCGTTGGCACTGCGACCATACCAGCAGTCTGGAAATAGAAACAGATGTTATCAGCTGTGCCAGTTCCTTCCCTAACAACAAATTTATTTTGTGCTAAAGTAGCGGCGGTAGCACCAGTGCCAACAATGGCTGCAGGTGGGTTTTGCAATATCAGGTTAAACACTTCCAGACAACGGGCTTCTGTCATGTTCGCTACCTGGGTGTTGTTTGCAGTGCCACTCACTACTGCTGCAGTTGCAGCTGAAGTGACGCCAGCAGTAGGATAACCACGGGTAAAACCACCCAAAACCTGGGCAGTACTGGCATCCACACCAATTCGACGGTTATCGACAGTGACAAAGGTCAGGTTGGCCTGGAGTGCACCAGTGCTGCCACTGGCTGCAGAACCACTTGGACGACCCGCCACTTCCCATTGACCACGCACTAAACCTACAGATGTCGCAAAACCACCAGTGACGCCTTCCAGTGAAGCGCCTTCAGCGTCATCCACTACATCCAGAAAGCGAGGTAAAGCTGTGGCTGCCAATAAGCCTAAAATAATTATCACAATGATAATTTCGATAATAGTGAAACCGCTCTGTCGTCTCATTTTGTTAACTCCACATCTTTTTTTGTTAGTTTATCGCTAATTGCGCTCATTTTACCCACTATTACCAAGTTGTCTTCTATTTTTTTCATTTTCCCGATTATTTACTAGCCACCCTTATAGGCATTCAACATATCCCACATAGGTGTGAAGATACCTAAGGCCAAAATAAGCACCATAGCAGACACTACTGAAATCAAAATAGGTTCTATCTTTGCTGTAAGTCCTTTCAAGTCGTATGCCACTTCTCTCTCATAAAATGAGGCAACTTCCGTCAACATTTCGTCAACCTGACCTGTTTCTTCGCCTACAGCCAACATTTGGAGTACCAAAGGTGTAAATAATTCACTTTGTACCGAAACGCGCAGTAAACTTTCGCCCCTTTCGATGTTTTTTCGCATATCACGGATTTTTTCCGCCATATAATCGTTGTCGACTGCCTCAGCTACCAATGTTAAGGCTGAAGTTAAAGGCACACCTGCTCTGAGCATCATGGCAAAGCTGCGGCTGAAACGCCCTAAACTGGCGCGCACTAAAATAGTGCCCATCAGTGGCATTTTCAGTTTCCAGTAACTCCATTGGTAGCGGCCTTTGTCTGTTTGTAAATACAGCTTTAATGCCCATAAAAGCCCCACAACGGCCCCTGCCATCCATTGCCAATAATTCACAAAAAGATTCGAGCTGGCCAGCAGTACTTTAGTGGCCCAGGGCAACTCTGTATTAAATTTGGCAAACATACCTGCGAATTGAGGGATCACCATAATATTCATAATTACCATGGCGATGCTGATGGCAATAAGTACAAAAGTGGGGTAACGGGTGGCTTGTTTAATTTGCTTTTTGGTTTCCATTTCCTGCTCAAAATAGCCGGAAAGTTGCAAAAAGGATTCATCCAAACGACCTGTGTTTTCGCCCACATGCACTATAGAAACCACCAAACGACTGAATATCTTCGGATGCTGTGCCATAGCTGCTGATAAAGTGCGGCCTTTTTCCAGCTGATCAGCTAAATCCAGCAGCACTGTGTTTAATGCTGTTGAACTTGTGCTTTCTGCTAAGCCCACTATAGCTCTGATGATGGGAATACCGGCTTTCATCAGGGAATACATCTGGCGGGAAAAAATAATCAGCTCGGTCATACTGACCTGCTGCCATGGCCAGACGATGGCGGCGCTGGCTTGCTTTTCTTCCTGCAACTTAATTTTAATAGGGGTTTGACTGCGTTGCAGCAGCATATCCGCAACTGCAGCTTCACTACCAGCTTCAATGCTACCGCTAACAGACTGGCCTTGCCTGTCTCTTGCTGTATAGCTGAAGGTAGCCATTAGTCAGGCTCCTGCTCTGCAGTGGCAACACCGTTACCTGCGCTGCTCTGGACCGGTTCTTCCAGCTCCAGGTATTCAGACACCTTAATCACTTCTTCGATACTGGTCAGGCCCTGCATTGCATAATCCAGTGCCATATCCCCCAAAGGCCGGAAGCCTTCGTTGTTACGGGCAGCTATTGCAAAACCTTCGGCATCACCACGGCGCAAGGCATCGGCCAGCTCGCGGTTCATCACCAATAATTCAAAGACACCAATACGGCCAGAGTAGCCTGTGTTATTACAGTTCTGACAGCCTTCGCTGCGCCAGAACTGCTGAGTGAGCGCTATATTTTTATACTGTAACCAGCTGGTTTCAGACGGATCCGGGGTATAGCTTGTTTTGCAATGAGCGCATAAACGCCTGATCAGTCGCTGCGCCAGAATAGCCCGTAATGCGCTGGCCACTAAGTACTCAGCTGCTCCCATATCTATTAAACGCAAGGTACTGCTGATGGCGTCATTGGTGTGTAAAGTCGACAATACCAAGTGACCCGTTAAAGCACCACGCAAACCAATTTCTGCGGTTTCCTGATCCCGCATCTCACCCACCATGATGATATCCGGATCCTGACGTAAGCTGGTTCTTAACACGTTACTGAACGTCAGGCCAATTTTATGGTTCACCTGCACCTGATTAATACGGGGTAAGCGGTATTCCACCGGGTCTTCAACGGTAATAATTTTATTACCTTCTTTATTCAGCTCGCTCAGCATGCCATACAAACTGGTGGTTTTACCTGAACCTGTCGGGCCTGTGACCAGAATCATGCCATGGGGCGTTTTCAAAATCCGGCGTAAACGTTTTAGCAGCGCATCCGGCATGCCGGTTTGTTCCATCGTCAGCAAGCCTGCCGACTGATCCAGTAAACGCATCACCACAGACTCGCCATACTGCACAGGCATAGTCGACATCCGCACATCTATGGTACGGCCTTTAATTTTGATCTGAAAACGGCCATCCTGCGGTAAACGTTTTTCCGAAATATCCAGCTGTGCCATCAGCTTTAACCGCAACACCAAAGCCGGCACTATACTGACTTCTTTTAAGACGTTTTCCTGTAACACACCGTCGACACGCTGCCGTATACGCAGCAGCTTTTCATCAGGTTCTATATGAATATCCGAAGCCCGCACCTGCACAGCATCTTCAAAAATAGATTGCAGCAGTTTAACAATGGTATTGTCTTTGTCAGTGGCGTCATTGAGCGCACCAAAATCCAGAATATCAGTTTCGGCGTATTCTTCTTTGAGCTGGGTGGCAAAACTTTCGATTTGTTTAGTACGACGGTACAGGCGGTCAAACGCACTGATCAGCTGGCTTTCCCGCACTATCGCAATGGAAATGTCTTTTGGCGCCAGCATAGGCGATATTTGATCCAGCACTGACAAATCAGCCGGGTCGCTCATACCAAGCAATACAGAACTGCCTCTGTCTTCCAGTACTAAAGCGCGGAAACGGCGGGCATGCACTTCAGGTAATAAAGCCACAGCTTTAGGATCAATTTGCTGTTGGCTGATATCCAATAAATCGACTTTAAGCTGCTGAGACAAAAACTGCAGTAACTGATCTTCAGTTAAAAACTGCATATCAATCAGGCTACTACCCAGCTTGCGGCCAGTTTTTTGTTGCTGGGCTAAGGCTTGCTGCAATTGTTGTTCGCTGATGATGTTTTCATGCACCAACAGGTCGCCAAGCCGCATTTTTAGTCTGGGTTTTAACATAAAATCACTCTAACGCCGCGATGCGCTTTTTTACATAGTCCAGGCTGGCCGCTGATAAGCCAAAGCCGTTTACTGCCACCTGACGATAGGCCAGCAGTGCCTGTTCCTGTTGTTGCATAGCATCATAACTTAATGCCATACCTAACCACCAACGTGCCTGTTCTGGTTGCTGCCGTGCCAGTTGTTGAAAGACCTGCACTGACTGCGCATGCTGATTGGTTTTTTGCAAAGCCGCAGCTTTTAATGCATAAAAATCTGTGTAATTTAAGATATCAGGCTCGTACTCTAAATAACTCAGGGCTTTGGCCCAATTCTGCTGTTTAACAGCCAAGGCGGCCAATGCCATGGAGACTTTAGGATCCTGCACACCTGCAGCGCTGGCCTGTTCCAGTATCTGCACTGCGCCTTCATCATTACGCTGAATTTGCGCCAAACGGGATAACTCTAAATACGCCTGACTGGACCCAGGTTCCAGTTGACGAACTTGTTGCCAGTGACTGACCGCCTGATTCAGATTGCCGCCTGATTCAGCCTTTTTGGCTTTTTGCATCAGTAAATCTTTTTGCTGCTGCGGGCTGAGTTGTACTTTTTCAATCGCCAGAGAACGAGGTTTGCTTACTTCGGGGGCGCTGTCATTCCAGTTGGTTTCTGCCAGACTTTCCTGCTCAGGCACAAACTCAGCCGCCTGATCAAATTCGCTGACCTGAACTTCAGTACTGGCAAAGAGCTCAGCTACAGGCTCTGCACTGTTTACGCTTTCATCTGGCTGACGCATTTGTACCTGCACCACCCGCTCTGCTGCAACGGGCTGACTGGTAAAAGGTTTCAGCTTAGGTTCAACCTCGACCACAGGTTTGGCCGCTTTTGATTTACCCAACTCAGCTGCCAGCTCAGGAGATATACGGCTTGCCACCACATCCTGCAAACTAACCACTTGTTCTGTTGTGCCTGGTGTTGGTGTTGTTACCGCAGCCAACTGTTGTACTTCCGGAACCAGCTTTGCTACAGCAGCCAATGGATGCAACTGACCTTGTTGCACTTCGGATACAGTAGCTGCCTGATCTGTTTTGATAGTAAAACGTTCCATATACCAGGCCTGCCCACACCAGCCCGCCAATAAAGCGAAAGGCACGGAAATCCACAGCAGCCAGTGGGATTTACGTTGTGGTTTAAAACTGACGAAACCTCTGTGGTGCTGCTGCTCTTGTTGCTTGTCTAAATCACGCAACATTTTATTAATGACACTCATAACCACAACCCCCTGAAATGCCAGGCTGCCGCAGCCGCAATCATCAGCAATGACACTAAAACACCCAGCCATACAGGGTTCAGGCTTGCGTTATGATATCTGACGTCTTCAGTATCTTTTGCGGCATAACGTAAATGCCTGGTATCCACCTGCAGCTTATTTTCACCAAAAGCCAGCATCAGACCTTTATGACTTAATACATTCACTAAACGTGGGATCCCTCTGCTGTATTTCCAAATCGCTTTTAACGCGCCGGGTGAAAACAATGGTTGTCGAACGCCAGCTATATCAACACGGGCGCTGATATAAGCCTGTACTTCGTAATAAGACATGCCACGCAAAAAATAGGAGAAACTGACGCGTTGACGTAACTGGCGAAACTTGTAGCTGGCTAATCGTTTATCCAGCTCTGGCTGACCAAACAACACCACCTGCAATAATTTACGCTGTTCAGTTTCAAGGTTAGTTAACAGCCGCAAAGCCTCCAGCGTATCGTCAGGCAAAGCCTGGGCTTCATCGATAATCAGCACTACTCTTTTGCCTTCAGCGGCAAGCGCCACCAGACAATGCTGTAACAACTGCACCAGCTGTTGGTTGTCTATGGTGTCGGATTGTTTTAATCCTAATTCAGTGGCAAAAGCCCAGCGTAATTCAACAGGCGACAAATAGGGATCCGGAATATAGGCTATTACCCAGTCATCCGGCGCTTCGTTCATCAGCTTACGGCATAACATAGTTTTGCCGGTGCCCACTTCGCCTGTCACTTTGATAAAACCTTCGCCCACATTCAACGCTGTGGTCAGCACCTCCAAGGCTTCATGATGTTGGGGCAAGTCGACATAAAACGCCGTGTTTGGTGTCAAACTAAAAGGGGTTTGCTGTAAACCAAAATGGCGTAAATACAACATAGTCAGTTCTTTGGATACCATTGATCAATCAAATCAGCAGACTGCTTTATCTGTTGCTGCATAGCACTGCTGGACGATACCGTAGGTTTTATCAAAATAATCAGTTCTTTTTTCCGCTCTATCTTGCTGATATTAGTGAACAACTTGCCAAATAAAGGCACAGAACCAAGCACCGGGACTTTGGATTCACTGTCACTGATGGTGGACTGCATCAAACCACCAATCACTACAATCTCACCGTTACGGGCTTTAATTATAGTGTCGGACTCACGGATATTGGTTTGAGCAGAAGGCAAGCTGAAAGAGCTGTTTCCGCCCAGATTAATGGATTTACTCAGTTCTGTGGTTTCAGAAACCGAAGGATGTACATGTAAAATCACGTCGCCATCCA
The DNA here is from genome assembly GCF_031457405.1 of Rheinheimera soli. GTDB lineage: Bacteria > Pseudomonadota > Gammaproteobacteria > Enterobacterales > Alteromonadaceae > Pararheinheimera > Pararheinheimera soli_A. The sequence continues at coordinate 64,106 of NZ_JAVDWR010000012.1, forward strand.
TATTGATCTGCGGCGTTACATCCAAAGCTATGCCAGAGAAAAAGGGTTCAAGCTGCGGGATAGGCACATCTCTGGTGATACCAGTGCCTGTACCTCCGGTATCAGTGACATTAGAACTGCTGCTGACCCCTGTAACATAGTATTCGTCAGAACCCACTTTAATCACAGCTTTTTGATTATTAATAGCAGTCACACGGGGGCTGGATAACACTTGTGCATTACCCTGAGTTTCCAGCAGGTTGATCACGCCACTAAAATCGTCGCCTTCAAAACCTATACGGCCCAAGCCACCCACCTGAGCGGTAATATTATTACCCAGACTAAAGCTGTTATTACTAAAGTTAAGATCTGTTGAACCTATGGTACTGGCGATCTGGCTCCAGTTGATCCCCTGCTGGTAATCATCATTTAAGGTCACTTCAATAATTTTCACTTCCAGTATCACCTGGCGCTGCAAGCTTTCTTCAGTCTGACCTAAATAAGCACGAACAGCCTCTATTTCTGAAGGTAAGCCCCGCACTGTGACTAAACCAGCCTGCGGACTAATGACCACAGCGCGATCAGGACCTGCTCCCATCACGCCTGTAATGGCTTCTTTTAAATCTTTCCAGAAATCGGTCTGGCTGGAGCTTTGCACTGAACTGCCATTGCCTGAGCCACCCTGGCTATTCTGGTTGCCATTCTGGTTATTGTTATTTTGGTTATTGCTCTGATTACTGTTTTGGTTATTACCACCTGAATTACCGCCGCTGTTACCGCCCTGAGATGACGAAATACCACCAGCAGTCACAGAAATAGAAGAACTGCCGGAACGCTGCATCAGCAAATAATTCACGGCAATAGTTTCAGTGCGTAAGCCACCAGGCATTACCTTATAAATTGAGCCGACCTGCTTAATATGGTAACCATACAACTGTTCTATCACAGCAAAAGCTTCGTTTAACGTGACTTGTTTTAAATCCAGCGTGATCTGGCCCGAAACAGCCGGATGAATAGCCACGCTGTAATCTGTATCTGCCACCAATGAAGTAAAAAAGTCTGCTACATCCACATTCGCAGCGGCCACGTTAAAACGTTGCTGCATAGGCTGAGCTTGCTGCATAGGACTGGTCAAAGCCAATAAATCCTGAGTTACGCTGTCAGGCACAACTGTTGCCGCAACCCGGTGTTGTTTTTGCTGTTCAGCTAAAGCGGCCTGCGCATCGCGGGGGACTTTTGTTTCCTGCATACCCTGACAACCAGCTAAACCCAGGCTGATGAAAGCTAATGTGAAATAGTTTTTCTTAAAATAATTCATTGAGTTTTCATCGCTTTAAACAAATTTAAAGTTAAACGTTCATTCGCCTGCTGTAGCACAACCTGCTGCCGGTTAATGCTCATCACTGTATAGCCTTCAATTTCATCGCCTTGCTTCACCGACTGACCGTTGATCAACGCCATATGTTGCCCCTGCACATTTTTGATCAAGCCCAGTTTAAACCTCGCGCCCTGATCGGCCACAACAGTAGTTGCTTCATTTGTACTGACAGCGACCGCCACCACCATATCAGGTTTGGTTGGATCTGATGCAGCCACAACAGCCACACTCAGAACTAAACACAGGCTACAACTTAATATAACTTTCATTGTCACTCACAGTCAGTAATTGCAAAGTAAGCTCTGCATCAGGGTATTCAGTTACCTTGTAATCAATGCTTTGCCAGCCCAGAGACCAGGACAACTTATCCAGTCGCTCTAACACAGCAGTTAATGAAAAATAATCCCCCGTTAAAATAACAACAGTCGAGTGTTGATAAATAACAGCTTTGTTGTCAGAACCTTGATCGGCGAAGGTTAAAGGCACTGGCGGATTGGCAATGATCGATTTCAATTTTACATTATTGCTACTTTTTAACACATCTTGCAGTACCAGCGCCATGCGCTCCGAACCTACAAAGTAACTGGTGAGCTGAGAAATCTGTTGCTGCAGCTCTTGTTCCTGACGTTGCAGTTTCTCTACTTCCTGTTTATAGCTGGCGTCTACGTCTGTACCTGCTTGTTGCTGTAAAGCCGTCAAAGTGTTGTTGTGTTGCTGTGTTGTCATAGTGGCACTTTTCATCTGCAGCTCCACTTTTCTCAGATCTTCAAAAGCGGGCATTAAAAATTGCAACATAAAAAGCCACAGACATAACAGCAGGGCTCCAATAAGAATGGTGTATTTCTCCCGCTCTTTTAAGGCTCTGAAACGATCGGACAGCTGTTGCCATGCACTCATGGTCTTGCCTCCGCCGCTGCGGCTGAACCTGTTGCAGAAGAAGTGACTTTAAAAGCCAAAGCTTCAGTGTTTTCAGCTTGTTTTATTTCAAAGTGAGAGAAGGTATGGCCCTTGAAAAAGGCTGTACCACTGAGTTGGGTTAACCATTGTGGCAACAATTCAGGTGCTGTGACATAACCACTAAACTGACTGGAACTTGCATTTAAACTAAACCCATCTAACCACAAGCCCTGCGGATCTATACTGGCAAGGTACTGAAATACCGGAGAGTATTGCACTGAGGTTTTCAGTTGTTCACCTTGCACAAAATTCAGCAACTTTTGCTTTTGTGCAATGATTTGGTTCAGTTCGGTATGCTGCTTTACCAGAACAGCAGAGGGCTGACGATTGCCAACACTCTGTTGCAACTGAGCCAGTTGTTGTTCCTGCGTTTTTACTTGCTGCTGCAACAGTGTTAATTCAGCTTTTTTTGAGTCAGTTTGCAGATTAATGAGAAAACCCGCAGCCAACAATACAGCAGAGAGGCCCATTGTACTGCCGACCACTAACTTTAAACTGATTTTTTCTTTAACAGGCTGCAACGCCTGAACATAAAGGTTAACCCGCAGCTTCAAGGTTCACCTCCTTTTGAGCGCATAAAGGTTCAATAGCACCGGCAAGAGCCAACCAATATGAACTGAACTGTTCAGCAGACATTTGTACTCCAGCCTCTTTGGCTGACAATGCAAACACCTGAGAAAAACCATTTTGTACAAACAATTGCACCACTCCGGCCTGATCCGAATTGGCTAATAACAACGCAATTTCCCTGACCGGTGCTTGTTTGAGCTGCCCTTCGAAGTAATCAATGGAACGCTGAAGTTCCAGCAGTAAGTTATCAAAAACGCCCTGCTGTAATTCATCCAGACTGTATTGATCCAGGCGATTAAAGCCACGTAAACGACGGGAAAAACATAAATTACCTTGCTGCAGAATTTGCACTGCTAAATCCTGACCAGGCTGATGTGAGACCAGCATCAATGCCTGATGTTTAGCTGGCAACAGGTTCCTGGCTAACCATTCTTCCGGCTGAATTCCCACCAATTGCAATTTATTCTGCACAAACAAGGCCACTATATCGGCCAGCCAGCTTTTAGAGCTGACCACTACATTCACTTTGATGCCCTGCAACTGGTTTTGCAGTGGCAAATCCAGGTAGTCCAGCACCATATCGTCATCAGGCAGAGTGACTAAATCTTTGATAGTCCAGGGTAAAGCCAGAGAGATTTCCTCATCAGGCACAGCAGGCTTATCGATCTGCAGCACCATATAACGTTCAGGAGGGATCACTAAGGTACACTGACAATCAGGTGGTAATTTTGCCGCTAAAGCTTTAAAAGCAGCAGGTAATTGTGCAGCAGAACTGAACTGTTCCTGGAATACTTGTTCTACCCTTTGCTCTGTTGTGGATTGCTGAGTGACCACCACAACCTTTAAACTATTGGCAGACAGATGAACGCCAGCAAGCGAATTGCCTGACTTTCTGGTAAATTTTAATTGCGCCAATAGCTTTGTTAACATAACGGCAAATACTACCTACTGTGCTTTCTTAATCTTATTAACTGTAAATTATCACAAAAACGATAAAAATGATAAAAATTTCGTTCCTCAATGACAAGATACAATGATTCTAACTTCTTATTTGCAGTGGAAAAAGCTGCACCACCCTGTTTTGCATGAACATCAGACTGAACTTTGGCTGCGTTATGCTCCAGGCAATAATCCGGATATATCCGGAAACAAAATACTGAAGCTAAAATACCAGTTGGAGCAGGCACTGCAACAAAAATCGTCAGGGTTGCTGACCTTTGGTGGTGCATTTTCCAATCATTTGGTCGCAACTGCGGCGGCGGCTGCCGAAAATAAGCTGAAAAGTGTTGGTATAGTGCGTGGTGAAGAGGTGGATTTAGATAACCCCACTTTGGCCTTATGTCGCTCTTATGGCATGCAACTGATCCGGGTCAGCAGAGATTTTTATCGGGGCCGTTATCAGCAAGACATATTGCAGCAACTCGGTGATCAATACCCAGGTTATCTGCATATTCCGGAAGGGGGCACTTGTGAAGCCGCAGTTCAGGGCGTCAGTGAACTGGATATGTGCGCTACGCCTGATGGCCCTGCCTCTATGCTCATTTGTGCTGTTGGCAGCGGTGGTACAGTGGCAGGTTTAATCCGGGGCTCTGAAACAACGCCTGTATTAGGTATTGCAGTAGTACAGGATCAGAGCCTGCCAGAAAAAATCAGAGCCTTTTTAGCCACAGATCGCAACTGGCCGGAGTGGCAGTTAATTCAGGCCCTGCATCAACCCATGTACGGTCGCTTTGATCAGCAGTTATGGCAGTTTTGCCTGTCTTTTGCAGAGCAGGATGTGCAGCTTGAACCTGTTTACACCGGCAAGGCTTTGTATTCTGTATTTGAACTGATTAAAGCCGGGAAGATTGCTAAAGGCAGTCGCCTGAGCTTTTTCCATACAGGCGGATTACAAGGGTTAAAGGGGCTTGCCTACAGAGGCCTTATTCCCGGCGCTGATCCCAGGCAATAAAAAGGGCTCGCAGGGCTTCTTATTCCGACAACTGGTTCTGGGCGATAAGACGCGCCAGTGGCTGACTGAAGTAATAGCCCTGAGCACCTACAACCCCCAGCTTTTTCAGGCATTGCCATTCAGGGTCCTGCTCTACCCCTGTGGCTATCACTTTAATATCTTTGCCTACACAAGAGGCCAATAAACCACGGATAAACAGCTGCTGCTCCAGTTGATGGTCAATGCCCCGCACCACGGCCGGATGGATTTTTAGCATTCGAATGGGCAGCTCATCGGTATAAGGAGTGGCATCCAGACTTAAGCCTACATGGTCGACTATCAATTCAAAACCCCACTGCTGGAGCTGCATCAATTTGGGTTTCAGGTTTTTGTAGTGCTTAATTAAATGATGCTCATGAAATTCCAGCGCCAGATCCGAGGCTACTATAGTTCCGTTATTGACCTGCTGTTGCAGCCAATGCCACCAGGCTTCATCTAATAGAGATTGGGTATTTAAGTTCACACTGCAACGGCAATGTTCCAGCACTTCAGTTTCGCCCAGCTTAGCAACCTTCAGCAGTACATACTGGTCTATAGCGCTGACCAGACCACAGTTCGCCGCCATAGGTAAAAACAGCGCAGCCGCCAGTTTGTCACCGTCACTGCTGGCCAGACGCACCAAAACTTCATGCTGCAATACATCATTGTCCTGCCAGGAAAAGACCGGCTGGAAACTCAGCAAAAATCTGTTTTCTTTTAACGCATTATGCAACTCAGTTCGCCACCAGACTGAGCCTTTGATTTTTGGTTTTTGTGGATCATTAAAGCCATAAGCAGCATTAGGCCCCTGTAATTGGGCTGTTTTTAACGCCATATCTGCTTCAGCCATGAGCTGATAAGAGCTTTGCCCTTGCTGATACAATACAAAGCCTATATGGATCAGATCAAAATCCTGACATTCGTCAAAAAAGTTGGCCTGACTCAACACCTGTGCCATACGATCGCCCAATTGTTCAGCGTCTCTCCCGGCTAAACCTGGGATCAGCAACGACAGGTCGTTATCGGCCAACCTCGCCATCACAGCATCTGGCCAGCCAGATGCCAGTTCAGCAATCAACTCAACACAGCCCCTTAAACGCTGTAATTTGATCAGATTGGACAAATTAGATTCAGGGTGCGATAGCTGCACCAAAAACACAGCACCACTACCAGCCTCACCATTTTCAGTTAAATAATGATTTAAACGGCTTTCAAAAAACACTCTGTTGCCTATCGCCAGCTCGTGATCCACCAGACCTTGCACCCGCACCAGTTGACGGATTTCACTATCGCGTTTTTGCCAGTTTTGTAGTTTTAACAACACCCGCTGCAATTGGGTAGCAGGGTTAGTTTCGGTATGAAATGGTAAGTCTAAATGAGTAAGTAACAACTGGGTTTGCTGCTCCAGTTGTTGTAACTCCTGCCTGAATTGTTGCTGATAAGGCCGGATCCACAACAGCCAGCCCAGCCAGATCGCAAAAGGCAAATTTAATAACAGGTAGTCCAGAACAGTCCAGCTTTTCACCAGTTGTGGCGACAGATGCAATACAGGGTTAGAGCCATCCAAAGCCACAAAATCAGCAGCATCCGAAGGTGGGCTGGACAACAGTTTAAGCTGGTTTTGTTCACTGACCAGCCATGACTGTTGCTGTAACGGCTGCAACACAAGCCATTGTTGCCATTGCTGCTGGCGCTGTTGCAGCTGCAACTGACCAATACTATAAAAGCTGATATTGACCAGCAGCAACACCAATACACTGAGCAACTGTTGCCAATGGCGTTTCTTTTGGACTATCTGGCTTAACCACATTCCAACTCCTTTTGCCCTGTCGAACGAGTCTGATAAGTGTGCGTCAAGTTTGGTCACTATGCTGATTATTTTATTGGTTTTTTGCTGGTTATATGCAATCAGACAAGAATTGATGACTTTGATATAGTAAAGCCAGAATCATTAGAGAAAAAACAGGACAGACAGATGGAATGGCAAGTTGCAGGCTTTAGTCAGCTCGATTCGTACACGGTATACGCCATGTTGCAATTAAGGGTGGATGTGTTTGTAGTGGAACAAAACTGCCCATATCCTGAGCTGGATAATAAAGATTTACACCCGCAAACCCGGCATATCTTACTTAAAAAAGGCGATAAAATTTTAGCTTACGCCCGGGTTCTGGCGCCAGGTGTCAGCTATGAAAACAGCCCGGCTTTGGGTCGTATCTGTGTATCACAAACAGCTCGCCGCCTGGCCTTAGGCCGGGGTTTAATGGATAAAGCTCTGGATGTTGCCAGCAGTTGTTGGCCTGATTTAGACATCCGCATTTCAGCTCAGTGTTATCTGCAACGTTTTTACGAGTCTTTTGGTTTTATTTCTTGCAGCGAACCTTATCTTGAGGACGATATTCCACATCTGGAAATGGCACGCCCGGCAAAGCCACTCAGCTCAGCACAGCTGTAATGGCTCAACGGAGCTCTGCAAGGGCTGATTGTCAGCTTTCTGGTGCCTGACCGTATAGCTGTTCTGCGCGATTAAACAGCACCCAACTGGTCAGAATATATTTATCATCAGACACAGGCACACAACCTCTGTGGGTATGGGTAAAGTAAGCCGGAGCTATGACCATACGCCCGGCTTTGGGTTGAATGGCTTTATTCTGATAATAAAATTCAGTCTGGCCACCCTCTGCCACATCGTTTAAATAAAACATAAATAACAAAGTACGATGCAGTGGCTCATTGTGCGGTAACTGTGGATAGACCTCTGAGTGCCAGTAGCCATAATTGCCTTTACCCTGCTGATATTTTTGCATCTGAATAGGACCAAGCCGGTACAAAGTACGCATAAAGTGATCGGCCTGTGGAGCACCCAATTGCAGGTAGTTATCGGCAGTAATGGCCACCATACGGTTTTCAGCCGGATGAGGCACTGTCATGCTGACAGGGCCAATCAAGGCAAAATGGTACTTGCGAAAGTAATCAGCTACATAAGTGGTGGTGTAGCGGATAATCTCAGCCAGAGCCGGGTGATACTCAGGATACTGATTTAAATACAAGTCAGTGCTGAGCTTTTTACTGGTATCGACCCCACCGCCTGTACGACCTGCAGTAGTAAAAGGGCTTTGCTCAAATAAAGAGATCAGTTGCTGACAAAATTCGGCGGGTAATACATCATCGTATACTTCAATAAAATCATTCATAGTTTTTAGGTTATTGTTATGTTTAAAGAAATTATTCAGCCACGTTTCAATGAAACGGACGCCTTAGGTCATATCAACAATACAGTGCTAACGGCGTGGTTTGAAGGGGCTCGTGATCCTATTTTCAAATTATTTACACCTGATCTCGATACCAGACAATGGAAACTGATCCTCGCCAGCATCAGTGTGCAGTTTAAAGCGGAGCTGTTTTATGGCCTGCCGGTGGAATTACGCTCTGGCATCAGCATGGTGGGCAATAGCTCGTTTGAAGTGCATCAGGAAGCCTGGCAAAACAATCAATGCTGCGCTGTGGGTAAAGCCGTGCTGGTGCAATACGATTTTGCCGCTAAACAAAAACTAATGCTCAGCATCGAACAAAAAGCATCGTTGAATGAACACTTAGCCAGCTAATCTGGCTTTTGGTCGCGTGCTGCTGGTAATTTCAGCATTCTCTGACTAGGTTGTGTGCTCCTGTATTTCAGAGACACAACCACAATGAAAAAACTCTTACTCTGCAGCCTGATTGCTTTATCCCCTCAACTGATGGCCTATGACCGCATTACTGGCGCTGACTTTGCCAGTCGCTCTGAAGTGATAGCACCTCATGCTATGGCAGCCACCAGTCAGCCATTAGCCACCCAAATTGCGCTGGATATAATGAAACAAGGCGGCACAGCTGTAGATGCAGCCATAGCAGCTAACGCGGCTTTAGGTTTAATGGAACCTACAGGCAACGGCATAGGCGGCGACTTGTACGCTATTATCTGGGACGGTAAAACCAACAAAATTTATGGTTTAAATGCCTCAGGCCGTTCACCTAAAGGCTTAAGCCATACACAACTGTCTAAAGAGCTGAAAAAACTCGGCCTGAAAGACCTCCCCCCTTATGGCATGCTGCCCATCAGCGTACCTGGTGCTATAGACGGCTGGTTTGAAATGCACCAGAAGTTTGGCAAATTGCCTATGACACAAATTCTGCAACCTGCTATTACTTATGCCGAACAAGGTTTCCCTGTCAGCGAACTGATTGCTTATTACTGGGATAGATCCGTACCCCGTTTAAAAGATCAGCCAGGTGATTTTGTTGGTACTTTTACTATTAATGGCAAAGCACCAGCCAAAGGGGAGATGTTTAAAAACCCCGATTTAGCAGCCACTTATAAAGCCATAGCCACAGGCGGCCGTGATGCCTTTTATAAAGGCGATATCGCCAAAAGTATCGATGGTTTTATGAAAGCCAATGGCGGTTACCTGCGTTATGAGGATTTCGCCAACCACAGCTCAGACTGGGTAGAACCTGTATCAGTGAATTACCGTGGTTATGATGTCTGGGAATTACCCCCTAATGGTCAGGGCATAGCGGCACTACAGATGCTGCAAATTCTGAAAAACTTCGACTTAAAAGCTATGGGTTACAACAGTGTCGAAAGTATTCATACCTTAGTGGAAGCAAAAAAACTGGCCTTTGAAGACAGAGCCAAATTTTATGCGGATACCGACTTTAACAAGCTGCCCATCAAAGGTCTGATTTCTGAAAGCTATGGCAAAGAGCGCGCCAAACTGATCGGTGCTACCGCAGCAAAACGGGTGGACGCTGGCAATCCGGCCGCTTATGAAGGGGACACCATTTATATGACCACAGCCGATAAAGACGGCACTATGGTTTCGCTTATTCAAAGTAACTACAGGGGTATGGGTTCAGGTGTGGTTGCACCAGGCACAGGTTTTGTGTTCCAGGACAGAGGTCAGATGTTTTCTATGGATAAAAAACACGCCAATGCCTATGAACCGGGTAAACGCCCTTTCCAGACTATTATTCCGGCATTTATCAGTAAAGACGGCAAACCACTGACCAGCTTTGGTGTGATGGGTGGCGCTATGCAGCCTCAGGGTCATGTGCAAATTGTGGTGAATATGATTGATTACGGCATGAACCTGCAGGAAGCAGGGGACGCAGCGCGCTGGCAACATCTGGGCAGCACTGAACCTACAGACGATCAGGTCACTTACTTAACCAATGGCGGTTATGTGCAGCTGGAAAAAGGTGTGCCTTATGAAACAGCCCGCGAGCTGATGAAAAAAGGCCATGATGTGCGTTATGGTTTAGGCGAATTTGGTGGTTATCAGGCCATTATGAAAGACCCCAAAACCGGTGTTTATTACGGCGCTTCAGAGTCCCGTAAAGACGGTCAGGCTGCAGGCTATTAACTTTTTAAAATTGGGGTCAGCGGTATCATAAGACGGGCGGGTATTGTAGGGGCTGGGCTTGTCCCCGCCCTTCACCCGCTCCTACGTTGCGCCTCGTTGCAACTCCAATTTTACTTCAACAGTTGCTTTAGCACTTCTTCCCGCTGCTCAGGGCTCAACTGCTGTACTTTTGTGCCATCGGCTCGTATCTGTTTGAACTGATCGCCCAGCAGAATATCGCGACCTTGTTCATGGTGCTTAATCACCAGTAACTTCTGCACAAAAATAGTGTCCGGATGGGTTGAGTTCAGATAATTGGCAGGCATAAAGTCCACCCATTCGCTGGCATAAGGTTCAAAACCAAACTGACTTAACCACTGGCCATCCACCATCGCCTGCACCACATAAGCACCGCTGTCTTCTGTGGTTAAACGAAACTGATCAAAATCCTGGTGCTGGACTTGTTCTAGCGAGGACAAAGCGATGGGAGCCCGAATACCGTAGCTGCCAAAGCCTAAATCACAGATCCATTCATCGCCATCGGCTTCAACCAACAACACCATATGAGTTTTAGGCCGGCGCACCGGATAAAACATAGGGCGACAAGCGACAAACTTGTAGCTGAACCCTAAAGCCTGCAATGCCATTGCAAAGAGGCCATTCACCTCATAACAATAACCACCACGGCCCTGCCCCACTATTTTATCGACTATCTGTTCTGGCACTAAGGAGACTATCTTGCCGGCCTGCACATCAAGGTTTTCAAAGGCAACGTTAAAGAGCTGGGCGCGCATCAGTTGTTTTAACGTCCCGGCGTTTTGCTCCAAAGGCCCCTGATAGCCAATACGTTTCAGGTAAGACTCTAACTGGAAATTTTCTGCATACATAAAACTGTGACCTGCCTGATTAATGGGGAGCTTGAGCGGTTTTATCCTGCACCAAAATCCAGGGCGAAATCACCACAGCCCAAAGCTCGGCCTGTTGTTCTACCCACAGCTGAGCCTGGGTGTCATTGACTCTGTCCACCAAACCAGCCTGCAACCAATGTTGCACTGCGGCTTTATCATCCTGACTAAAAGCAAAAGCCACATCCACTAAATCCAGTTGTGCAGACACCTGAACCACAGAACCTGCCGCATAAAACTTCTGCAGCTCCAGCCATTGGATCCGGGCGGTTTCACTGATGATTTTAGCTTTCAGTACATCGGGTTCTACTTCAAAATTTTCGTGCATCAATTCATCTCTTAGCTATTCTAATTCATCGCTTTACTATTCAAGTTCGTCGCTTTGCTCGGACACCTGAGCTGCGCTGAGTTCATGTTTTTTCAGTAGTTTATGAAAGTCGGTTCTGTTGCGTCCAGCCAACTCTGCAGCACGGGTGACATTGCCTTCAGCCATTTTGAGCACCCTGATTAAATACTGGCGTTCAAACTGATCACGGGCTTCGCTTAAAGTCGGCCAAAAGCTGCGATTTTGCGATAACGCCTGCTCCACTAAAGCCACGCTCAACACTGGGCTTTGGGTTAAAGCCACACATTGTTCCACCACATTTACCAGTTGACGTACATTACCAGGCCATTGAGCTGTCACCAGCGCCTGCATGGCATCTTCAGAAAAACGGTTGACCTGCACACCATGACGTTCAGCATTTTGTTGCAGCACATGACGGGCCAATAACGGAATATCTTCAGCCCGCTCTCTTAAGGTCGGCAACTGTAAATTCACCACATTTAAGCGGTAATACAAATCTTCGCGGAAACTTTGTTCCTGCATTGCCTGCTTTAAATCCCGGTGAGTGGCCGATAATACCCGCACATCTATAGCAATGGTTTTAGTGCTGCCCACAGGGCGGATTTGCCTTTCCTGCAAAGCCCGCAATAACTTCACCTGCAATGGCATTGGCATGTCACCAATTTCATCAAGGAATAAAGTACCACCATCAGCTTCACGGAATAACCCCAAATGCTCAGTGACAGCACCGGTAAAAGCACCTTTGGTATGACCAAACAGCTCGGATTCCAACAAATGCTCTGGTAAAGCGCCACAGTTAATGGCCACAAAGTGGCCCTTAGCCCGAGGGCTGGCTTTATGAATAGCTTTGGCCAGCATTTCTTTACCTGTGCCACTGGCACCAGTGATTAGTACACTGACGTCACGTTGTGCAACGCGGTACGCTTGATCCAGCACCTGCTCCATCACTTTGCTGCGGGTAATAATATCGGTGCGCCATTCGTCTTGGCTGGGTACATGAGACTGATGCACAGCCTGAGCTAAAATATCGCGTAAATCGTTGTTGTTTAGCGGCTTAGTTAAGAAACCAAAGACACCACGCTGAGTAGCGGCCACAGCTTCAGGAATTGAGCCATGTGCCGTCATCAATACCACAGGTAAACCGGCGTGGCGTTTGGCAATTTCATCAAATAAAGCCATGCCATCTAAGCCCGGCATACGCAAGTCGCTCAGCACCACATCCACTTTATTTTTGCCAAGCAATACCAAGGCAGTTTCAGCGCAGTCAGCACTGATCACCTGATAACCTTCGCCTTCAAGCCGCAACGTCAGCAAACGTAATAAGCTGGGATCATCATCCACCAGCAATAACCGGGCGCCATTGCTCATGATTTAGTTTCCTGTCTGGTTTAGTTTGGCTTCAATTTGAGTCAGTGCATCAATTTTCTTTTGTAAGTCTTTGCTTTGCTTACGCAGCTTGTCTAACTGCTCTTGCTGCTGAGCGTTCAGGCGGGATAAAGCAGTAACTGCAGATTCACTTTCTAGTAGTTTCTGGTTATAGGCTAAATCCCAGCGCAATAAATCAGCAAGGCCTTTAGGTAAAGTGGTCAGCTTGTCATTTAATTGAGTTTGAGCGGCAAAACGCACTGCATAAGGGCTATCCGGATGCAGTTTGATTAATAAAGTTTGTAAGGTAGTCACAGGGCTGGTTTTAAAACTTTTCAGTAATAAGTCCCGTTCAGCTACAGGCATCAACAATAATTGAGCGCGGAAATCACGCCAGGCCTGCAAGGTTAAATTATCATCGGCAATAGCCAGTTGCGCTTTAACTGGTTTAGGTGGATCCACTTGTTGGGCTTGTTCTGGTTCAACTTTGGGTATGGTTTTATTGACCACAGGAGTAACAGGTTTAACACCCTGACAGGCTGTTAATACCAGACAAAGGCCAAGACTTAACCAAACTTTCATACCACATCCTCAACTAAAGGCAAACGCACCTGAATACACACGTCGGCGTAACTTACATCGATAATTTCTGCCAAACCACCTAATAAACGGGCGCAGTCGGCAACAATAGATAAACCTAAACCAGACCCTTGTACCGAATCAAAACGAGGAGCTTTACCCCGTTGGAAGGGCTCAAACAATTTAGCCCGCAGCTCAGCCGGGATTGGAGTGCCGTTATTCGCCACATCTAACAGCATAAATTTATCATGCTGACGTAAATTGACCCAGACATTACTGCCTTCAGCACCATAAGCCTGTGCATTGTTGATTAAATTATCCAGAATACGTCTGAACAACATAGAATCGGTATACAGGCGGGGTAACTGACAATCCAGTACTATTTTTTGATCTCGCTGCTGCAAAGATAAAGCATGGTCATTAAAACAGTTTTGCAGCAGAGTTTCACTGTCGTGCCAGTCAAACTCGGGTTTGGCTTGTTGCAATAACTTGTTGTAATCCAGTAACTGCTCCGTCAGCACACTTAAACGATCGGCACTGCCATTCAGTAAACTCACCACTTCCATTTGTTGCAGATTCAAAGGCCCAACCAACTGTTCACTTAACAGCGCACAGCCCTCCCGAATACTGGATAAAGGCGTTTTTAATTCATGAGAAGCATGACGTAATAAAATCAGTCGTAAGGCTTCCAATTGCTGCAAACGTGACGCCAGCCAACGCAACTGCTCACCCAGTTCGGTCAGTTCACGGGGGCCATCTACTTTATCGTGCGGGAAATGATGGCTGGCCTGACCTATAGAACGGATCATGGTGTCGAGCATCTTCACCGGTGCAGTAATACGGGCAGAAGCCCAAAGCACCATTAACAAAGTTAACACCACTAAAGCCACAGTTTGCCAGGCTAAATGGCCTTGAGCTTTTTCAGCATAAACTTGCTGCTGCTGTAATCGTTGTTCCAGCAATGCCCAGATCACTTGAGTCAGTTGCACCTGCTGCTGGCGGATTCTTTGCAAAATCGGGCTCAGATCTTCATTGCTTTCATGCAGATAACTATTAAATAACAGTTCAAGCTGTTGCTGTTGCTGCGCACAGAGCGCAGGCTGGCTCAGGTTCAGGCAAACTGACCCCAGGTTTTGTTGATAGTTATTTAAATGAGTGGCAGCCAGTTGCGATAAGGCATCGGTTTTTAAAATGCTGAATTGCAAGACTGAACGTTCAATATCGTTCACCAGCTTTTGCATATTTTCAGCCCGGCGCACATTAGTAACTGAACTCTCGGCTTCAGCTATGGCATAACGGCTCACATCAGATAAAGCACTATGACTTTGCCACAACAAAACCCCAAGTGGGATTAATGCCATAAAAAAGCTGAGTAAAACAAACTGCCGCAAAGAAGCAGGCTGAACAGGCATTCGCATCAGAACAAGGTTCCACGAAAAATCAGGTGCTTATCATAACGGATTTAAACAGGCAGGTAAAAAAATCGTCTGGAACGATTTTTAACCGTAGGGGCGCGGGCTTGTCCCCGCCCGTCTCAAATTCCAATCCAATGTGAGTAAGCGCCATGGATGGCAGCGCATAAAAAATCGTCTGGAACGATTTTTAACAACGCGAAGCGTTGGCCCCTTGGGGTGCTCTGCAGGATTGCAGAGCATAAAAAAAGCCGGTCAGGGACCGGCTTCTTCGTATTCACAGCAACTCATTAGTTAGTGGCTTGTTCCAATGCAACTGAAGTACGTGCTTTAGCAGCAGTACGGGCATAAGCATCAGCGGCCTGAACACGCTCTAACTCTAAAACTGCATTGCCGTTTAAATCAATTTTGCGCATGTAGGTTACGAATACAAAAGCGTTAACCATGAAGAATGCGATAGCTGCGATTAAAAATAAGTCCATAATTCACCCCGTCTTTACTACTGTTCATTTCAGCGTTTTGCTGAGCCTGCCGGTAAATTAGGTAAGAGTAACAACATCGTACCTCTTACCTAATTTACCGTTACGAACTAATAAATGCAGACTTCGTGCCAAGTCTTTGAGCTGACATTTAACCATTAAAAATCAATAACTTAAATATCATTTATTTTGTTTTTAGCTGAAACTGAACAGAAACCCCAAAAGATCTGTCGCTAATTAGCAACAGCAAAACAGGACTTAAAATAATATCTATATATTTCAACAACTTAACCTGTATGCTTTTTGCGACAGTTTTGGGAGCATTGCTGAAAACGAACTAATTCATTTAAATTTCAATAACTTACAGCATATGAAAATAGAGGTTTTAGGGGGAGAGCGAAGGGACTACGAGGTCAGATTACATTGTTAACAGTTAGCAATGTAATCTGACTCTATTTTAAGGCTAGTTAATAAAGCCGTATTTTTGTGCGACTTTATCGAAGTACTCTAAACATTGTTTGGCGTATTGGCGCTTTTCTACGTAGCTGCCCGGAAAGAAGCTTTTCTTAAAGCCGTAGGCCACCATGTCTTTTAAGCGTTTCAGCGGAATATCAAAGTTATCCAAAGCCAGTTTGTATTCGCGGCTGACCGTGGTATTTGATACCAGCCTGTTGTCAGTACAAATCACAGTGACAATACGGTGATCCAGCATATCCGCCAATTTATGCGCCTTAATGTCGCTGATGCCTGGATTGGTTTGCAGGTTGCTGGTGAGGCAAACTTCAATGGCAATACGTTTGTCGGCGATGTAAGACGCCAGTTCACGAATGTACTTTTGTTTATCTTTGATGGCCGGGTCCTGGATCATCTCCGGTACAAACAACGAATAACCATGGCCTATACGGTCGGCGTAGCATTCGGTGATAGCCTCAAACACACTTTCAGCGCCATAAGCTTCACCTGCATGCAGAGTTTTCAGCAAAAAGTGCTGATGAGCAAACTCATAAACTTCTTTAAATTTGCTGGCCGGATAACCAGACTCCTGCCCTGCCAAATCCAAAGCCACTATAGGAATGCCTGCTTCATCACGCAGCCGCACACTGGCACGAACCAGTTCCATAGCGGCCAGCTTAATAACTTCAATAGGACTGAAATCCCGCATCAGCTGGAATAGGTTGGTGTAATAAGGAGAAAAACCCTTGTCGCCAAACATCCGCATAGCACAGTTGATAATGCCGTAGGCAAAAGGCGGTTTGTCGCCGCTCAGAATAGCAGCCTGGCTGTTGTATTCCTGCTGCGCTCTTTTCAGACCATTGTTTACCGCATGCATGACACGGTCAAAATCTATGCCTGTTGGCAAGTCGATTAATAACTGAGGCGCAAAACGCACTTCGATGTAATTCACGCCTTCAAGCTGGTTGTCGATGGCCAGTTCATAAGCCGCGCGCTCCAGATTATCCATATCGCGCAGCACTGCACAGGTATATTGGAAACAATGCAGGTATTCGCCCAGATTTTGATAGCTGTCTTTAAACACCAGCTCTTTTAAACCTTCCACTGTCTGACTCGGCAGTTTCACACCGGCTTTAGCAGCCATCTCAATCAGGCTGTCTAAACGTAAGCTGCCGTCTAAATGCAAATGCAGATCGGACTTGGGCATTTCTTTAATAAAATCAAGAGAGTAAAAATGCATAACAGATAAACCTGCAAAATAAGCAACATGTTTTAGTTATAGCAGTTTAGTGATAGAACAGGAATTTAAAAGGGAATGAGTAAGGTATCACAGAAGATAAATGGTGCCCGGGGCCGGACTTGAACCGGCACGCCCTTTCGAGCGAGGGATTTTAAATCCCTTGTGTCTACCGATTTCACCACCCGGGCATGAGCAGAGCGTGTTTGATAACACTGGCAGAACGGGGCGCATTTTATGCTGAATAACAGGCGTTCGTCATGTGTTTTTCATAAAAAAACTAAAAAAAGACATCAACCGCCTAATTTTTCAACAAAAACAACTGTATTTCACTGCGATTGCCTCAAAAAACATCAGGCTGTGACTCTTACTCAAACAAAAATACTTAGATATTTAGCCGTCTATACTGTTGCAAAGCCAAAAGTGCCGTGATATTACTAATAGCAGTTGTATAAATTAAACCCAATGAAGACTCAAACAACAATGAATTTAAACCAGCGTTTCGCTAACCTGCTCACTCTCCTCGTGCTCCTCAACAGGCCACGGGGCTTTGTGCATTGGTAAAACGACTGTACCAGTAAACCAAAAACCCCGTGCCACAGGCCGGGGTTTTTTGTTTTAACCAAGGCCACCAGAACGGGTTTTAATCAATGAATGAGGAATATGTGATGAGTGGTCAGGACAAAATCTGGATTTTTGATACCACCTTAAGAGACGGCGAACAGGCGTTGCGTGCCAGTTTAAGCCATAAGCAAAAAATTCAACTGGCGCATGCTATTGCCCGTCTAAATGTCGACGTGATGGAAGTAGGTTTTCCTGTGTCGTCCCCTGGTGACTTTGAATCGGTGCAAAGCATAGCCACTCAGGTAAAAGGCCCCATTATTTGTGGATTGGCCCGGGCTGTCAGTGCTGATATTGAAGCTTGTGGTCAGGCTTTGGCTAATGCGGAGCGTCGCCGTATCCACACCTTTATCGCGACCTCACCTTTGCACTTGCAGTACAAATTACGCCGCACTTTAGAGCAAGCCACCGAACAAGCTGTTGCTGCGATTCAGTTAGCTCGTCGTTATACAGACGATGTCGAGTTTTCCTGTGAAGATGCCGGCCGTACTCCTATTGATGATTTATGCCGCATTGTCGAAGCCGCTATTAAGGCCGGAGCCCGCACCATTAATATTCCGGACACTGTTGGCTACACCATTCCGAATGAATTTGCCCGCATCATTACTGACCTGCGCAATAAAGTGCCCAATATTGATCAGGCCATTTTAAGTGTGCACTGCCATAACGATTTAGGTTTGGCTGTGGCGAACAGTATCACTGCGGTTCAGGCCGGGGCCCGCCAGATTGAATGTACAGTCAACGGTATAGGTGAACGTGCAGGTAACTGTTCGTTAGAAGAAGTGGCGATGATTATCAAAACCCGCCCGGACATTCTGCCGTTTTACACAGACATTAAAAGTACTGAAATTTATCGCAGCAGCCATTTGGTCAGCCAGATTTGCCATATGCCAATTCAGCCGAATAAAGCTATTGTCGGTGAAAACGCTTTTGCCCACTCTTCCGGCATTCATCAGGATGGCGTATTAAAAGCGCAAAACACATATGAAATTATGTCGCCTGAGCAGGTGGGTATCCGTCAGAACGAATTAAACCTGACCTCGCGCTCTGGCCGCGCTGTGATCCAACATCGTTTAAGCGAAATGGGTTACACCAGTGAAGATTACAACTTAGACGAGATCTACCAGGCCTTTGTTACCTTAGCTGACCAAAAAGGCCGTGTCTTTGATTACGACTTAGAAGCTCTGGTGTTTTTCCAGAATTTACAGGACACCAACGAACCGTACAAACTGGAGTTTTTAAGCTCGTCCACTCATACCGGCCATGTTGCCAGCGCCACAGTGGGCATCAGCTTTAATGGTGAAACTCATACCGAAGCAGCCACAGGCAATGGCCCGGTGGAAGCTTCATTTCAGGCCATTCAGCGCATTGTTGGCACTGACGTCAAGATGGTCGACTTTAACTTACAAGCCAAAGGCAGTGGTGAAGATGCTTTGGGCCAGGTGGATATTATTGCCGAACATCAGGGCCGCCGTTACCACGGTGCAGGCTTAGCCACCGACATAGTGCGCTCTTCAGTGTTGGCTTATGTACACGTATTAAATTTAATTGAACGCAGCAAACAGGTAGACGCCGCTAAGCAGGCTCGCCGTTTATCTGAATCACAGACAGAGAAGTAATGATGAAAAACTATAAAATTGCCGTGTTAGCCGGAGATGGTATTGGCCCTGAAGTGATGGTTCAGGCATTAAAAGTACTGGATGTAGTTTCAGCAAAATTTAACTTCAGCATGCAAAGTACTGAAGCTTTAATTGGTGGCGCAGCTATTGATGCAACGGGTGTGGCTTTACCGGAAGCGACACTGGATTTATGCAAAAGCAGTGATGCCATTTTATTTGGCTCTGTTGGTGGCCCTAAGTGGACCAGCCTGCCACCGGCTCAGCAACCAGAGCGAGCCTCTTTATTGCCATTGCGTAAAACTTTCGATTTATTCTGCAACTTACGCCCTGGCCAGATTTACCCTGCTTTTGCCGAATTATCGCCTTTGCATCCAAAAATCAGCAGCCAGGGCATGGATATTCTATGTGTACGCGAGCTGACAGGCGGTATTTATTTTGGTGAAAAAGGCCGCACTGAAGACGCAGCTTTTGATACACAAAAATACAGTGTCAGTGAAATTGAACGCATCAGCCGGGTGGCTTTTGAAGCTGCCACTAAACGCAGGAATAAGGTGACCTCCATCGACAAAGCTAACGTGCTGGCGACCAGTGTGTTATGGCGTGAAGTGGTGGAGCGTGTCGCTAAAGACTACCCACAGGTGCAGCTGGAACATATGTATATAGACAATGCCGCAATGCAGTTGATTCGGGCACCGCAGCATTTTGATGTGTTGTTATGCGACAACCTGTTTGGCGATATTTTGTCAGATGAAATTGCTGCCATTGCCGGCTCGTTAGGTTTATTACCTTCAGCCAGCTTAAATGGTTCCAACTTTGGTTTGTATGAACCTGCAGGTGGCACAGCACCAGACATTGCAGGCAAAGGTATTGCCAATCCAATAGCACAGATTTTAAGTGCAGCTTTAATGTTACGGTACAGCTTTGCCGAAGAAGCAGCAGCCCGCGCTATTGAGCAGGCGGTTGCCAGCACTTTAGAGCAAGGCATAGTAACGCGGGATATTAATTCCGCCTCTAACTATGGCACTGCAGATGTAGGCGCAGCAGTCATTGCTGCGTTAAACGCTATTGATACAAAGAGAGCTTCATGATGGCTAAAACCTTATATCAGAAAATTTACCAAAGCCATGTAGTGGCACCGGTCAATGGCAGCACCGACTTGTTGTTTGTCGACCGCCATTTAATACATGAAGTCACCAGCCCTCAGGCTTTTGCCGGTTTACGTCAGGCCGGCCGGACTGTGCGCCGCCCTGATTTAACTTATGCCACTATGGATCATAACGTCTCCACTCAGTTGCGTAGCATAGATGCTGCAGGGGAAACCTCACGTAAACAGCTGGAAGCTTTAGCAACCAACTGCAAAGAATTTAATGTGCCTTTGCTGGATTTAATGCACCCGGATCAAGGCATAGTGCATGTGATTGGCCCTGAGCTGGGTTTAACCCAGCCGGGCATGATTATTGTCTGCGGTGATTCCCATACTTCTACTCATGGCGCTTTTGGCGCTATCGCCTTTGGTATTGGTACTTCTGAAGTAGAGCATGTGCTGGCCACTCAAACCTTACAGCAGCAAGTGGCGAAAACCTTAAAAGTGGAAGTGACAGGCTCTTTATCACCTTTTGTCACACCAAAAGATGTGATTATGGCGGTGATAGGCCAGTTAGGGACAGCTGGCGGTAATGGTTATGTGGCGGAATTCTGCGGCTCTGCTATTCGTGGCATGAGCATGGAAGGCCGCATGACGCTGTGTAATATGAGCATTGAAATGGGTGCTAAAGCCGGTTTAATAGCGCCGGATGAAGTGACTTTTGCCTATTTAAAAGGCAAACCTCATGCGCCACAAGCAGAGCACTGGGATGCAGCAGTGCAGTATTGGCAAAGCCTGTATTCAGATGCTGATGCCGTCTTTGATAAAACTGTGACTATTGCCGCAGAAAAAATCAGACCACAAGTGACCTGGGGTACGAATCCTGAGCAGGTGATCGCAGTCGATCAGCCTATTCCTTCCCCTGAGTCGTTCAGCGATTTAATTAAAGCCGACGCCGCCCGTCGTGCTTTAACTTATATGGGCATTGAAGCGGGCCAGAAGTTAACCGATCTGAAAGTTGATGTGGTCTTTATTGGTTCCTGTACCAATAGCCGTATTGAAGATTTACGTCAGGCTGCTGCCGTGGTGCAAGGCAAACAAGTGGCGTCCGGTGTTCGCGCTTTAATAGTACCGGGCTCAGGTCAGGTCAAACGTCAGGCCGAGGCCGAAGGTTTAGCTGATATCTTTAAAGCCTCTGGTTTTGAATGGCGTGAACCCGGTTGCTCTATGTGTTTAGGCATGAACGACGATCGTGTTGAAGCAGGCCAACGTTGTGCCTCCACCTCAAACCGCAACTTTGAAGGCCGTCAGGGTCGTGGCAGCCGCACTCATTTGGTCAGCCCTGCTATGGCAGCTGCTGCAGCTATTGCCGGTCGTTTTGTAGATATTTCTTATGTAGAGCGCGCTGAAGGGAGTTACTCATGAGCCAGATATTTGCACAAGGGCTGGTGTGCCCTTTAGATAAAAACAATGTCGATACCGACCAGATTATTCCAAAGCAGTTTTTAACTTCAGTCAGCCGCGACGGTTTTGCCGAAGCCTTGTTTTATGACTGGCGTTATCTGGCGAATGAACAACCTAACCCTGACTTTGTGTTAAATGAGCCTGCCTTTAAAGGTGCTTCTATACTGCTTACCCGGGCTAACTTTGGTTGCGGTTCCAGCCGTGAACATGCGCCTTGGGCTATTCAACAGTATGGTTTTAACGTAGTGATTGCCGAGAGTTTTGCCGATATTTTCTTTAATAACAGTATCAATAACGGCATGTTACTGATCAGCCTGAGCGCATCCAATATCGAATTTTTATTCAGCCGTTGCCAGCAAGGCACACAGGAATGGAAAATTGATTTGGCAGGCCAGCAGATTATTCTGGGTAACAATGCCGCTGTGGGTTTTCAAATCGACCCTGATATTAAACAGCGTTTATTAAGTGGTCTGGATTTTATCGGTGCCAGTGAGCAGTTTGCACCGCAAATCAGCGACTACGAAAAACAACGCGCCACAGCACAGCCCTGGTTAGGTTAACCACGCTTTCGTACAGGCCGTAGGGGCCGCGGCTTGTCACGGCCCGTCTATGGGCACCACGGTATCATGTAGACGGGAGGAGCAAGCCCCTCCCCTACACCTCAACACCTTGTTTCATAACCCAATGTTGACATAACCCATACAGCTCCTTCACCTGCCAGCCATCTAGCCGTAAACTACTGATTTTAATCGACTACTTGCTTATCAGAAAATGCAGGTAATACTTGGCAAAGCAGTATCAGACAGTATATAGTTTCATTATTATCAATTTTACCAGTTCACCTATAAACCTCTAAGGGGTATTTTTATGAAAAAGCTCGTTACATTAGCAGTAGTAGCAACTGCGTATTTCGCAGCAGCGCCAGCAGCTCTAGCACAGGATCAATGGGCCACCTCTTTATGTGAATACACTAAAGCAGACGATAAAAACCGCGTTCGCAAGGTATTATCAGATAACAAAGTAAACGTTCGTAAAGTCTATGACGCTATTCAATGCAACGGCGACTCACTGATCAAGTTTGCTATGCGCAGCGATGCTTATGAAACAGGTTCATTTTTTGTAAAACAGATGCCAGCTAAAGCTTTAGTGGCTGAAGATTTGGAAGTCTGGGCTAGCGCTAATGGTTTAGCCGCATCCCCGCTGATCAACGATATCAAAGCCCGTATCGGCCAGGATTAATATAGCCTTGGTACTTGAAGCCAACGGGCGGGGATAAACCCCGCCCCTACAATTGAAATCTTTTTTTACCACTGTCCAAAGCTTTACGCTGTGTATAAAAAACCAAACCTAACACCCAAAGTAATAACGGAATCAAGCCTGTCAGTAGCAACAGAATTTTGTAAGGTTCTCCGCCTACAGCTGCCATATGCAGAGGATAAATCATCTGGCTGAGTTGTTTGCCCAGTCCCATTTCCGTAGCCTTTTGCATAGCTAACACCTCAGAACTTTTTGGATTGATGCTGATCAGAGTACGGCCATTTGGATGCCACTCTTCGGTCAACTGAGCACGAATAGATTGGCTTTGTTCTGCGGTTTTTCGAAAACTGGCTAAACGTAAATCAGCCTCAGGCAAATGCCGCTGTGCCTGAGGCAACCATAAGGCCCACTGACTTTGAGTCACAGAGTAAACCTCAGAAGCAACTTCAGGCAGTGTGACTTCAGCATCGCTGAACAACCAGCTTAAGCTTTGTTGTACCTGCTGGTTATAAACCATAGCAGTACCAGTCAGACTGGTTAGCACTAACAACGGAGCAGTCCAGAATGCAATAACAAAATGCCATTGTCTGGACCAGCGAATAGTGGAAGCCGACCAGGGTAAACGCCATAATTTCCAGCGCCAGTGTCTGGGCCAACTCTGCCATAAACCCGCCCCAATCAACAGCAGTGTCAATAATCCCAACACACCAATCATTTGTTCACCCAAATCTGCACTGAATAAATGCAAATGGAATTCATAACACCAGCCGATGAAATCCTGGTACTGACTGCGACTGAGCAATAACTCACCTGAAGCGGACCAGTATTCTAAAGACCCGTCCAGACGGGACAATTCCAGCCATGGGCGTTCAGTGTTGGCAAGGCGGACAAAGTGGTAGTCTGTCTGGGGCAAGGCATCCAATACCTTGCCCCAGGTGGCTAAATCTGTGACTAAAGGCTGCTGCAATTGAGGGTAAAGCCATTGCAGTAAAACGTTTTTATACAGCAGTACGGAGCCTGTCAGGCTGGCGGGCACCAGCCATAACGCCAGGATCAGGCCAAAAAACCTGTGTAACTTTTTGGCCATTCAGGGCACCGGATCAATTAAAAGCTTATTTGCCAGTTCAGATTTAAAGTGCGGCCTAAGCCGGCAAAATAACTGTTGTTGGCAGGAGTGGTTTGGGAATAATAGGTAATGTACTGTTTATCCAGCGCATTCTCCAGACCCAAAGTCCAACTGCCCCAGTTGTCTGTTTCATAGCGACCAGATAGATCCAGCGTATGGTAGCTATCAAAAGAGGTCCCGTCGTTGTAGTTCACATCGAACAACTGACTGAGTTGCACTCTGCTGCTCAGTTGCATTGGCCATTGCTGTAACCAGTATAGATTTAACCGTTCAGGGGCTATATTGATGCCGCCCAGATCTTTGTCTACCTGACCATCATTGTTACTGTCAAACTGGCCCTCAGTGCGGGCATAAGTGAAACCTAAAGTGCTGTCTTCATTCAGGTTATACTCACCTTCGGCTTCAAAACCGCTAATTTCGGTGCGTTCA
Source organism: Rheinheimera soli (assembly GCF_031457405.1). GTDB lineage: Bacteria > Pseudomonadota > Gammaproteobacteria > Enterobacterales > Alteromonadaceae > Pararheinheimera > Pararheinheimera soli_A. The sequence goes on from NZ_JAVDWR010000012.1 coordinate 88,713, forward strand.
CGCATCACACTGTAAATACCATCGGCATCCGCTTGCAGACGGGAACCTAAGTCTGAATCCGATTGGAAGTAACTCAATTGCAAACGGTACTTATCTTCCGTCAGTTCAATACCCACTTCAGTATTGTCTGATACCACAGGCTGTAAATTCAGAAACTGAGCCACAGACTGATTAGGCGTATTAATGGCTCTTAATACCCGACCCACATCGGGCATACTGAAACCTTCACTGTAGCTGGCATACAAACGAATACTGTCGGACCACTGATGCACCACACCAAAGTTTTTCAGCAGTTCGTTAAAGCTGGGCTCACCGCCTGTAACAAAACTGCTGTTAGACGAAGCCAGTGTCGTGAAATCAGCAACTGATAACTGGCCATATTCATAACGGGCACCAGCACTGAAGGTCCAGTCGTTGATCTGGTTGTAGCGTAACTGCACAAAAGGCGCGTAGTTAGTGAATTCGGTTTCAGGCACCCAGTTTCTGTTGCTCATCACCAGTTCCTGATAAGTACTGTCCTGCAACCAATCCAAACCAGTGCTTAAATCCACTCCAGAGTCCGCCAAATTGGCGCGGAACCAGGTCAGTCGACTGCCAACTTTTTCGGAGATGTTTTGGGATTGATCAAAAACACTGACGCCAAGCGCCGGATCCTGAAATACGCCAGCTCTGCTGCCACCAAACATAGAGGCAAAATCCTGAGCAAACAATTGCAGGTTCAGCTGACCACCCGCTATATCCTGATGTTGATAATCCAAAGAAGCGGAGGTCACTTTGTTTTGCGACGGCTTGCCTTCGGTGATGCCGCGCGCTGAGGTAGTAGGAACACCTGCGGCTGCATTGCCCTGCACAGTCACATAGTTATTATTTCCTTGTAAATCAAAGTGATTGATCATCAACTGCACACTTTGATCTTCAGACATCTGCCATTTGCTTTTGATAAACAAATTGACCGTGTCTGAATCCATGGTATCGCCCTGAGTGGTGTCGACACCTATAGGCTGGCCATTACCATCCAGATACAAGCCTGTTTTATTAAAAGCGCCGCCTGCGATGAAAGAGACATCATCAAACTGTTCTGAAAACAAATAACTGGCTTTGTAACTTTGGGTGTCCGAGCCGCCTGCAGTGGGTGCAGAGCCAGATAAACTGACCTGATGCTGATGCTCAGCCGGTGATTTGGTAATGATATTAATAATGCCGCCACTGGCCCCCATGCCCTGAATCGCATTGGCGCCACGTATCACTTCAATACGTTCAATCATCGAAGGGTCTATGGTATTGCCGTCACGGGAACCATTACGTAAAGGGGTCGACTGAGGCACACCATCAATCATGTAGAGTGGCTCGCGGCCACGCAGAGTTTCGCCATTGGCCGTTAGTTTCTGTCGGCTCGGTGAGAAGCTGGGTAATAAATTCCCCAAAATTTGTGACAGGTCCTGAGTCACGGCCAGCTGTGATTTCAATTCTTCCTGATCAATCACGGTGATAGTGGCTGGCACTGTACTGACCGGATAAGAAGAACGGGTTGCTGACACCTGGATGGTTTCGATTTCAACAGCTGTTTCTGCAGCTACTGTTTCTGCAACTAACAACGGAAATGGCAAAGCCAAAGCTAACACCAGTCTGGACAATTTCATCACTACACTCAAACGAATAAGAATAGGTCGCATTTATAAATGCGAACTATTCTTATGTCAAGTTGAATAAAATACGAGTCTGGTTTTAGTTTGAATTTGCTTTCAAAGTTAAACTGGCAAAGCTGATAAAATCTTCTGCCGTATTAATTCCAGCCATGGCCGAACCATCCTGCATTTGAGAAAAGCTAGGAGGTTGCCGGAACTGGAAGCTGAGTTTTAAACGTTGTGGTTGCTTCAAAAAGCCCAGTACAGGCGTACTTATCTGCTCCGGAATTTGTGGATTTTGTTGCAAAGCAGCAGTGAATTGCTGTTGCATTCCAGCATAATCTGCGGTGATTTGTGCTTGAGCCAGTTGATCAAAAAATTGCTCTAAAAAGGCTTTGTTTTCCAGTTCAACCGAACCATTGGCTATAGCTATTACTCCCACCTTTTTCATTAAGTCAGGTAAATAGTCAGGATGCTCAGAGCGTTGTTGTTGTTGTTCAGGGGTCAGCTGTTTCACTTCTTCAGCAAAATGCCATAGATCCGTTACCCCGGTTAAGGCAAAACGGTAGTTCAGGCTAAAGTGATGATTAACTCGCAATTCTTGCTGAAAAGACAGCTCTCCCGTTTTTGCTTTGTATTTGTACTGATAACTCAGCTCCATCAACAAAGTCCCCAGATAGGTCGCTAACTCAGGTGGTAAAGAAGCCAGAGCCTGTGGCGCCAGTTTTAAGTCTTTTAAGCGGGCTGCGCCATCTTCGGGTAAACCATCACGCTGCAAACCGATAAGCTCAACCTGACCTATAGTGACTAAATCTCCCATACCAGCAATGCCAATATGCAAATTCTGGATTTTATAACTTGAGGTAATAATGTTGGCAGACAGTTTGCTGTAACTCATATGAATAGGCGGCATATCGCCATGTTCGGCCAATTGCAGGTACTGCTGATTACTGCGCTCTATATGCCCAGCCATCAGTTGCTCCGCATGATGGTTCGCATAAAAAAAACCTGCCAGAGCACTGGCCGATACAAAGAATGCAGCCCCAAGCCAAACCTTTTTACCCATATTCCCTTTTCCTTCCACAAAACTAACGACGCCATACTAGCATGAGCAGAAAATAAAACACCTGCCTGAAGCTGTGATTCAGTGTAAAAGCCTGTTAATTTGACGTTATTCATCTCATTTTTTGGGTGTGCTATGGAGCTCTATTTCCATTGGTTTGATTTATTGGGTATAGCTGTATTTGCTGTCTCCGGCACTTTAGCGGCCTGGCGAAAACAAATGGATGGCTTTGGTGTCATAGTGCTGGCTACTGTAACAGCCATAGGAGGCGGCACCTTACGGGATCTGATCCTCGACTCACCCGTCATTTGGCTGACTGACAACAGTTACTTTTTAGCCATTTTTTCTGCGGCTGTGCTGACTATTTTATTGGTACGCAACCGACTGGTGATCCCGAACAATACCTTACAAATTGCCGATGCTATAGGGTTGGCATTTTTTGTCATTATGGGCACCCAAAAAGCCCTGGATCACGGCACTTCTGGTTTTGTCGCCATTATGCTGGGTACTATGAGTGGCGTCTGTGGTGGCATGATCCGCGATGTGTTGTGTCGGGAGATCCCTATGGTGTTCCGTGGTGAGTTGTATGCTATCACCTGTATTTTTGGCGGTCTGGTGTATGTGCAACTCCTGGGGTTTGGTCTAGCACAAATGCCCGCTATGTTGGCAGGCATGGTAGCTTTACTGGCTTTGCGTCTGGCTGCCATTCGCTGGCATCTGACCATTCCGGTCTTTGGTAAAAAAGCCAACGACCTGCGCTGAAGAAGGGGTGATGGCCAGAGGCTGTCCATCACCCAACGCAGCTTTATTCTGCTTTTTCTTCCGTCATCGCTTTATGTAACTTCACCGCATTACGGCTTTTACGCATGCGTATATTGATCATCTCCACTGTCATAGAGAAAGCCATGGCGAAATAGATATAACCTTTTGGCACATGCACATCAAAACCTTCAATCATTAAGGTCACACCCACCAGAATAAGGAAAGACAGCGCCAGAATTTTGATGGACGGATGTGCATCGACAAATTCCCCAATAGACTTAGCTGCAAACAACATCACAAGCACAGCGGAAATGATAGCTATAGCCATAATTTCAATGTCGTTTACCAAACCTACAGCCGTGATCACAGAATCCAGCGAGAATACAATGTCTAAAATTGCGATTTGGATCAGCACCATAAACAAACTATTCGCCACTACCTTAGGGCCAGTTGTTTCTTGTTCGACACCTTCCAGACTATGGTGAATTTCCTGAGTAGATTTAGCCAGCAGGAATAAACCTCCACCTATTAAAATCAGATCACGGCCTGAAATATCATGACCAAGCACAGTAAACCAATTATCAGTTAACCCCATCACCCATGAAATAGAGAATAACAATGCCAGACGGGCGAACATAGCTAAACCTAAACCAACACGACGGGCAAACTCCCGTTGATGTGCAGGTAAACGTCCAACCAGAATAGATAAAAAGATAATGTTGTCTATACCCAACACTATTTCCAGAGCAGCAAGAGTACCTAACGCAATCCAGGCCTCCGGACTTGCGATCCATTCAAACATACGACCTTCCCAAAGTTTAATTCATTGTGGCTAGTCTAACGACTTTACTGGCGAACTTCAGCTGTAAGCTCTGATATATCTCAGGGCTTTGGCAATTGTTCCTTGTATTCAACCAGACCATAACGTTGTTTTAACTTTTGGATCTGATCTTGTTGTTCAATCAGAAACTGATTAAAGCGACGGATTTGCTCCGGATGTTTTTGACTGGATAAGTGAAATGCCAGATTGGTAAAAGGTAAATGTTCAGCCATCACTAATGCACCCGGCAACTGCATTTGTTTTAAATGGTACTGTGCCACATTGTATTCAACATTAGCAGCATCCACCCTGCCCCGGATCGCCATACGTAAAGCCGATTCAGCGTCAGGTACATCCAGTATTTTAAACTTATGCGTTTGTTTCAGCTGAAGCCAGAGGCTGGGCGAAAATCCATGAATATTGGCTAACACTTTAAAGTCAGCCAGCTGCATTAAACGTTTTTCCGGTAAAACTAATGTTGAGCCCAGGGTATAAATCACCGGAGCGCTGTAGTATTTGGGTTGGTTCTGATCGATATCTAAATGAGGTTGCCATGCCTTGTTATCCGGATAGACAAAATCAGTTAATTCGGCTGAGTCTTTGTACAAGCGTTTGACCGGTAAAGCCTTAAAGCTGAACTCGTCACCGCTCCACTTGCTGTAAAGCCCGATCAAATCAAAAAAATAACCACGCGGCTGAGGCGATAGAAAATCATAATGTGGATAATAATCCAGTTGCTCTATACCTATCACATAGGTTTTAGCCTGCAGGCTCCAACAAAAACAGCTACTGAACAACAACATCAGGACAAGGCGCATGCAACTCCAACTTCTTCAATGATACTTTTATAAGCCTAGTTGATTCAGAGCTTATTTACCTGCATACCTTTGTTCTGGTGGCAAATAACCCGGAATACGGTTCAGGTCGATATGATCCATCTGACCCGGTTTTAAAAATTGCTCTGCATACTGCAGATACACTTTCTGATCGATAAAAATATCAAACAAGTCCGGATCTATATGCTGGTTCTCTTTCATTCGTCCCATAATCATCAGGCATTCACTTAAAGGTTTACCCTCTTTGTATGGACGATCAGAAGCGGTCAGGGCTTCAAAAATATCAGCTATTGCCATCATTCGGGCTGGCACTGACATTTGTTCTCTGCTTAATCCTTTGGGATAACCTGTACCGTCCATTTTTTCATGATGACCACAAGCAAACTCAGGCACTCGTTGTAAGTGTTTAGGGAATGGCAAAGACTCCAGCATATCAACCGTAATATCCATATGGCGGTTGATGATCTGCCGCTCCTCGGCGGTTAAGGTGCCCCGGGCTATGCTCAGGTTATAAATTTCATTTTCCGACAACAAATCCTGTAACTGATCTGCGATGAGGATCTGTTGCTGACGACCAAAATCAGCCACACGCTGTTGATCGTTTTTATCCATAAACTCACCGCCAATATTGGCTTTACGCAAAAATTCACGTTGAGCATCCAACTCAGCCAAACCTTGATCCAGCTGTTGTTGCAATCTGGCAACTTGTTCCAGATCCTGCTGATGCGAGGCCAGATACAAAGGACCCGCCAGACTCAGTTCCAGATCTCTTTTGGCAATCTCTATTTTGGCATCGACCAGTTCTATCCGGTCAAAAATAGTCTGCAACTTACTGGCTTTATCCATCACATATTCGGGAGTCGCTATTTTTCCACAGTCATGTAACCAGCCCGCGACACTTAATTCATGCCGGTCGGCTTCAGTCAGACCAAAGTCAGCCAAAGGCCCGCTATCGTGGCGATGCACAGCATCTGCCAGCATCATGGTCAGTTCAGGAACCCGCTTGCAATGACCGCCGGTATAAGGAGATTTTTCATCTATAGCTTTAGCAATAAGCCGTGCTATGCCCTGAAATAACTCCTCCATGTTTTCAATCAGCTGCTTATTGGTTAATGCCACAGCGGCCAAAGAAGCCAGTGAGCGCACTAACTCCATTTGTTGCGCGGAAAATGCACTGACTTTGCCATTCACTGTGGCATTGATCAGCTGCAATACGCCGTTCAGTTCACCCTCATGATTTTTCATTGGCACAGTCAACACCGACTGAGTGTGATAGCCGGTGCGCTGATCCATACTGCGGGCGGCACTTAAATCATACTTCTGACAGGCATAGGCATCCGGAATATGGATCATTTCACCTTCAGCTGCGGCTATAGCCACTATAGCGTGTTGATTCACCTCGCCATCTTTGTAGATAGGAATAGAAGGGAAAGGAATAGGCTGGCCTGAACTGCCGCCCATATACATATTCAACGAATTGTTGATCAGGGTTTCAAATTTCAGACTTTTGTCTGCTGTGATGGAATAAATGGTGCCGCCATCGGCCTGGGTTAAGGTTTGAGCACTGGTGAGAATACGTTCCAGTAAGCGGGTAGTATTCCGCTCCACCGATAATGAAATACCAATTTCAATCAGATGCTTTAATACAGAAGGTTCAGTCATTTGTCTTCCCTGCCCTATTTTTCCGCATGGGTATATACACCATCCCAATCAGCACCTGGTGGTTGCTGACGGTAAACATTTATACGTTCGAGATACAAACTATACAACTTGTGGTTGGATTGCTGCTGTAACAAGGTCCATAAGGTTTCAGCTTCAGACCAGTGTTGCTGTAAATACAGAATCAGCGCCTGCTCATGCTGCTGAAAAGCGGCAATATAATGTGGACTCTCCAGTTGCTCTGGATCTATAGGTTCATAAATAGTGACAGCTTCAGTTTTGCCTTTTACTTTGACTTTATCCACAGTACGGAAGGTTAAAGTCGGGCATTGCTGCACTGTCACCTGGCTGACTAAAAACCGGACCCCATAATATTTGGTCAGACTTTCCAGCCTTGAGCCTAAATTCACTGCATCGCCCAGCACTGTGTAAGCCCGGCGGTATTCAGATCCCATGTCGCCTACATTCATTTCACCTGTATTGACGCCAACACCAATATCAATAGCTGGCAAACCATCAGAGACAAAGTTCTTACTCAATTCATCGGTGATCTTTAGCATGGAAAAACCAGCTTTTACTGCGAGCTCAGCGTGAGCTTTTACATCCAGAGGCGCATTCCAGAAAGCCATTACCATATCACCCACATATTTATCTATGGTGCCCTGATGTTCAAATATAGTTTTAGTGATAGGTGAAAAGTAGCGATTTAATAAAGATTTTAGTTCTGTGGCTGTCAGCTTTTCAGACAAAGTAGTAAAACCACGGATATCAGAAAACAACACCGACATTTCCTTACGTTTGCCATCCAGGCTAACGCTTTCAGGGTGATTCAGCATTTCATCAATGTGAGCAGGAGGCACATACTGGTCAAAAATAGATTTAATTCGCGCTTTTTGCCTTGAAGCACCAAAAAAACCATAAATTAAATTCAGCAAGGTCAGACCCAGAATCAGTAACAAACTGGAGGTCAGTGGTAAATCCAGCTTTAACTCCTGCCAGCAGTATAAGTTACCGCCCAGAGTTAATAGCAGCAGGCTGCCGCCCGTTAACGCCAGGCTGACAGGGCCAAGTACAGGGAATAACAAACTCATAATTAAACCCAGCACAACTAAAAACAAAAACACCAAAGCTTCAGCCCAATCCGGATGGGAGTGAATCAGTTCCGGGTAAATTAAACCTTCAAATACATTGGCATGCACTTCGACACCGGGGTATTGCACCCCAACGGGAGTGGACCGTAAATCCGCATGGCCTACCGCAGAAGTGCCCACAAAAACCACAGCATCTTTGAGCAAGGTTTTATCCACTATGCCATGCAACACATCGGAAGCGGAAATATAAGGGAAACTGCGGGCCGGCCCGCGATAAGGGATCAGCACCCTGCCGTATAAATCTGTATTGATGCGGGTATTGCCCACAGTGACACCGATTATAGTATTAATCTGTTCCAAAGGCGCTGTTTCCACTATCAGCTCATTTGCCAGCGCATACAAACGGGCGGCTTCCAGCGCCAGCGAAGGATAAACTTTATCCTGATAACGGATCAGTAAAGCCGCCTGACGGATAAAACCATCGGGATCAGGGGAAGAGTTAATAAAACCTGTACCAGAACTTTGTTGTTGCAGCACTGCGGTATTGGCGACATAGCCTGCAAAATTGCTGGCTGAACTTTGGCTGGCCAGGCTGTCCATGGCGACATAACTTTCAGGCAACTGACCTACCGCCAGTTGCTCTTGCTGGAACAAAAAACCCAGCACCACATCTTTATTTTCCAGACTCCTGGCAAACTGCTGATCGGCGTCCAGAGCCGGGGCTAATAGCTGCAACTCTTCAGTCATTTCTGCCGATAACTGCTGCTTTCCGCCCTGCAATACTTGCTGTACCGGATTACGCTCGGGCTCGGAGAAAATCACATCAAAAGCGACCACTGAAGCACCTGCAGCAGTTAACTGCTCAAGCATTTGCGCTACCATCTGCCGACTCCAGGGCCAACGGCCTACCTGCTGCAAACTTTTTTCGTCTATATCCACAATGACAACAGGCAGATCGGTCGAGGATCGATAAGGCAGAGTCAATTTTAATCTGATGTCATACAACAACCCATCCAGCCGCTTTAACACTGACTGCTCTGAATAGACGGCGCTGAGCTGAACCAGCACCAGCACCCCACTAAACAACAGGCTGCACAGCAGTATCCAGTGATGACGACGCCAATAATTCAGCACCACAACTCCATTCCTTCCATCGCCATCACTACTTCAGGCTGCTGGCCACTCCATTGCTGCGCCAACAGATCCAATTGCTGATCGCTGCGGGCCGGATCATGGCTGAAGATCACCAGCTTTTTCACTTTAGCTTCCACAGCTAAAACCACAGCCTCAGTCACCAGCGAGTGACCCCAGCCTAATTTATGTGGCATATCTGTTTCCAGATACTGACCATCATGGATCAGCAGATCAACTCCAGCGACAAACTCCAGCCATTGCGCTCTTGGAGTGAGCTCTTGTTGTGGTGGGAATAGTTCATTGTCTGTGACATAGGCCAGGCTTTGTCCGTCTGCAGTAATACGATAAGCACTGCCAGATCCCGGATGGTTCAGCCGGCAACGCCGGATATGAAAATCGCCAAGTTGCCACTGATCTTCTGCCATAGGGGTAATGCGTATAGCAGAGGGTAACTGATTGGGTGGTACAGGAAAAAACTCACCACACATTTGCTTTAAAATAGCGTCGTGCTCACCATGCAACGTATGACCCGGAATAATGCGGATCTGCCGCCCGGTCTGATAGGCTGGTGCAAAAAATGGAAAGCCCTGAATATGATCCCAATGGTTATGGCTCAGCAGCAACACCAGTTCTGTATTGTCAGCTAACAATTCATGGCCAAGTTGCCGGATACCAGTACCTGAATCGAGAATTAATTGCTGACCACTCTGACTGGTCAGCAATACACAAGGCGTATTACCTCCATACCTTTGTGTCTCCGCACCCGGTGTTGGAATTGAGCCACGCACACCATAGAATTTAATCTGCATAATGACTCACTAAATCGGATTATTTTGATATTCATAAAGTTGGAATTGCCGCAATGTCGCAGTGTAGCCACCCGAGCCATAGTTACTCCAGCCTAACGTGACTTTACTGCTGGTCAGCTCGATAAATAAGTCATAGGAGAAGCTAAAACCGGTAAACACATAAGCACCATAAATCGTAGAATCAGGTTCAAATGCGGGATCCCAACGGCCAACATCAGAGCCACTGCCATCCAGCAATACTCGTCCCACCCACACATCAGAATCAACAGTACCAGCCATCAGTAAACGCCCTGAGGCATCAATATGGAGTTTCGTGATTTCCAAATCAGCTGGCACCATATCACTGAAACTGCCATAAAGTCTTGGCATGCCTGAGTTAAAAGCAAGATCCGTCAAACCGTTTTGCAACAGCCGGTACAGGTAATGTGCTTTATCACCTTCGTAATTGCTCGACAATGCCAGAACCAGATTGCGTCCGGCATCAAACTCCAAGCCATTGATGTATTCAGAATAATAGCTTTGCTCATTCACCACATTGATCAGGCGATAACCTACACCAGCAACGCCAAAAGGGTCGGAAGGGCTGTTAGCCGAATTCATTAGCCAGCCAGATTCATTAAAGCGCGCAACATAGAGTTGAGGGTCGGTTGCCAAATAATGCTGCCCCGCAATCACCAAACTGCCATCCACAGGATCCAGCTTCATTTGACTGAGCGTCTCTCTAGTCGCTGAGCTGGTATCTATGGCGCTAAAGACCACAAAGCCCGCAGCTGAGTCACCAAAATACCCAGAATCCAGACTGCCATCTGCATTGAGTTGCAACAAGACCACATCTGTATTGTCATACATATAGCTGTACTCGGCACCAATCAGCAGATCACCGTTGGCCCTGACCTGCAGCTTTCGAGCCTCAGATCTGTCGTAACCACCTACAGCAGCCGGAGTTAAAGCAAAAAGTCCATTGGCAAAACCAGTATCCAGAGTACCATTCTGATTTAACCTCAAAACGAAACCTGTCTGATCACTATTGCCATCTATGCCATCACCAGCCACATAAAGTTGGTTTGCAGCCGCCTCAGCTATGGTTGCAATAGTCATATGAGCTAGCTGGTCAGTAGCGAGTAATATCAGCCCATGATTACCAAAACTTTGATCTAAGGCACCGCTGGCGGTAAGTCGTCCAACAAAAGCCTGCTGATAGCTGCCATTGAGGAATGAATAGCTATAGCCATAAAACAGAGTTTTATTGACCTGACTTCCCAGCAGCAATCGTCGACTGCCCATCAGGGTATCTTCACCAAAACCAGCATTAAACCAGCGTTGTCCATCGCCGGAAAATGCTGTGTCCGCAGCCAAAGTATTGTGCTGATATTTACCGACCCAGTTAAAGCTGACATTGCCAGCAGCTCCATAATTTGGATTACTGAAATGATTGAGCAACCATAAGCCTGCACCATTGCTTTGCAGATCAACGGCTTTTAATTGTCCATCCACGGCAAGAGGCTGATCGGACATAAAGTCCCCAATCAGATTGTATTGACTAAGCGAGACCCTATCACCGCCGCTCTCTTCTGTACTGGTCAGCACATAGAATCCACTCTGATCGACCGCCAGAGATTGGTAATGCAACGGATAACCTGAATGACCACTGACCTGAATAAATCCGGCAGCATTGCCAAAGCCAGAGGTCAGACTGCCGTCGTAAGTCAGTTTAAAAAACAACCCATCCGGACTTGCAGGAGCAGAGGACTCAGTCACGCTGCCCACCACATACAACTCATCGTTGTACATCACAGCATCATAAGCTTTGGAAGAAGCTAGAGAGAAATCATACTGCCGGTAGCCAACACAGCCTGGAGTACAACCAAAGGTGCTGCTGTCTGGTACAAAAGAAGATAAGAATCGGGCAATCACTATATGATCACCGGACGATTGGCCTATGCCATAGTAATTATGGTCGCTGTCCTGACGAACCAGATCGAACTGTGCAATAGTATTGATTGTACTAACCCAGCCAGACTGATAGCCGGAATCTGCAAACTCAAACAGGAAAGCACGATCATCCTTGCTGCCAGACACCACATAATGTCCAAGATGATTCAGGATCAGATCTGTTGCCTGCACATCACCACTATCACATGGAGTGTATTCACACAGCACATAACCCTGCATATTGCCAAAGTTATAATCCAGAGACCCATCGTCACTGAGTTTAATCAGGTAAAAACCTGAAGCTCCACTTTCAATGTAGTTTGCCAGTATCACCAGTTTATTGTTACTGGTTAAAACCCCGGCTACAGCTTGCTCTGTGGTATAGATCGAAAACATCTTAGTTCTGAACAAGCCTCGTTCTCCATAGCTGGAGTCAACAGATCCATCTGGATTCAAGCGTGCGACAAAAAGTTCCTGCACAGAAGAATTGCTGACGTTACCAATCACCAGACTACTGCCATCACTTAATGGAATTATCTGTACCGGGTCGTTGTATTCTCCGCTTAACATCATTTCTAAGGACAGGTTGCCACCGCCGGCAAAGGTCGTGTCAGGACTGACCAGCGTTTCATAGGTCTGGGCTGCAATGACTGTAATGACCACTGTGGCTGTATCCACCAGATTGGCATCGCCATTTTCTGTCACTTTGACAACCAAGCTATAAGAAGGGGTAGTTCCGGCATTCAACAGTGATGAATTCGCAACCTGAATAACACCCGCTGATGTAATGCTAAAAACCCCAGCTGTGTTCCCTGACAAAATTTCAAAACTGTAACTGCCCGGATCTGGGTCAGACACTGTCATGGTCAGCACATGTTGTGAATTGACATAGTCATCATAAATAGTAACAGTTGCATCTTGCAGCGTCGGAGGTGCATTAACGGGAAGAATATTTAGTTCCACCTGTGCGTCAGAAGTTAAATTCCCCTGAGTCAGTCGATAGGTAAAATAATAGGCACCGTAGGAGCCAGTTGCAGGCTGATAGGTAAAAGTACCATCTGTATTTAAACTCAGGGTGCCATAAGGCGGCGCTTGTACCAGACTGACACTGAAGGCCAGGTCTGGGTCATAAATATCATTCTGCAGCAATGAACTACCTGCTGTGACTGTCAGTAGCGTATCTTCATCCAGGGTGTAAGCGTCAGCTGAAGCCAGTAGAGCATGAGTCACGTTCACCACTATGGTCGCGGTATCACTCAGGCTGGCCTCATTATCTTTTACTACTTTCACCACCAGACTGTAGGTAGATAGGGTGCCTGCATTCAGTGCTGCCGAATTCGCCACTGTAATCACACCACCAGCAGTCACACTAAAAGCACCGCCTGTATTGCCAGATAAAATCTCATAGCTGTAACTGCCAGGATCCGGGTCAAACAGGTTCAGCGTCAGTACTTGCTGTAAGTCCGCATAATTATCCGTAATAGTGACTGTCGCATCCTGTAAAACAGGAGCGTCAATCACAGAGGTCACATTTAACTCCACCTGTGCATCTGAAGTAAGCGCCCCCTGAGTCAGCCGGTATGTGAAGTAAAAAGCACCATAAGAGTTAGCAACAGGCTGATAGGTAAAAGT